>CAMCWF010000003.1 GCA_945882095.1 Chryseobacterium gleum | reverse complement strand
ACACCTCCCGCACAATTTGTAGATCTATAGCCCATGTTTCTGGAAAAACCACAACCACAACCTGATGAACAACAATTTCCAACGTTCATATAATAGGTGCCTGTTGCAGGGGCTGTCCAAGAGACGTAAGAGCCAAGACCACACCAGTCATCATTCGCTGCTTGTTGTCCAGAAGTTGGTTGGTTGGTGATACACAAATAAGGATCTCCATTGTAATATGCTGAAGGAGCAATAGAGGAACAATAGGTAAATTGATATGTACATCCAGCTTGCGCTTGAAAGGACACATACCCTCTACATGTATGATAAAAATACTGCCATCCGAGGCTAGGGGAAATCGTGCCTAGAGGATTGTTACAAACAACCTGTGCTTGGGAAACATTTTTAAATCCGAATAGCGAAAAAGACAACAGAACAATCCATTTAAAATTGGATAGTTTAGAAAAAATGTTTTTTGGTTGAAAGTAGTATTTTGGCATAACTTAGAATTTTGAAGCGTAAATTTAACATTTTGCGGTTAAATTACGAAATGAAAAACCTAAGGTTGCCTACTTTTTTACAAAGAAAATGTCTCCATAAATTTGGTGGTGAAATCCCCTTTAATGAATTTAGGGTCTTGCATTAATTTTTGGTGAAATGGAATGGTAGTTTTAACACCTTCAATGATGTATTCATCGAGTGCTCTTCTCATTTTTAGGATTGCTTCTTCGCGCGTTTGAGCCACTACGATTAACTTAGAAATCATAGAATCATAATTTGGGGGTATTGTATAGCCAGAATAAACGTGAGCGTCTACACGAACCCCATGGCCTCCTGGACAATGGTATTCGGTAATCTTTCCTGGGCAAGGTCTGAAGTCATTGAATGGGTCTTCCGCATTGATTCTACATTGGATTGCGTGAAGTAAAGGATAATAATTTTTTCCGGATATTTTTTCCCCGGCTGCAAGTTTTATTTGCTCTTTCACCAAGTCAAAATTGATGACTTCTTCGGTTATGGTATGTTCTACTTGAATCCGTGTATTCATTTCCATGAAATAGAAGTCTCTGTTGCTATCGACTAAGAATTCTACAGTTCCAACGCCTTCATACTTAACTGCTTTAGCTGCTTTTATGGCTGCTTCTCCCATTTTTTCACGTAATTCCGGTGTCATAAAGGGTGAAGGGGTTTCTTCTACTAGCTTTTGGTGACGTCTTTGAATGGAGCAATCTCTTTCCGATAGGTGACACACATTTCCGAATTGATCTCCAGCAATTTGAATTTCGATGTGTCTTGGTTCCACGATGTATTTTTCCATATACAATCCATCATTGCCAAAGGCCGCTCCTGATTCTTGTCGTGCTGAATCCCATGCAGCCTCCATGTCTTCCTCCTTCCAAACTATTCTCATGCCCTTTCCTCCTCCACCTGCAGTTGCTTTGATGATAACAGGATATTTGATGATCACAGCATTTTTGAGTGCGTCGTCAAGGTCTTTTAGCAATCCTTCAGACCCAGGTATACAAGGTACGCCAGCAGCAATCATGGTCGCTTTTGCGGAAGCCTTGTCGCCCATTGAGGCTATTTGCTCTGGAAGGGCACCAATAAACTTAATTCCATGTTCTTGACAAACGCGGGAAAACTTCTCGTTTTCAGAAAGGAAACCATACCCCGGATGGATGGCATCAGCATTGGTGATTTCCGCAGCGGCAATGATGTTTGGAATTGATAAGTAAGATTTCGCGCTTATTGCAGGACCTATGCACACTGCTTCGTCTGCAAAACGAACGGGAAGGGATTCTTTGTCTGCTGTAGAATAAACCGCAACGGTTTTTATTCCCATTTCCTTACAGGTTCGAATTACACGCATGGCAATTTCTCCTCTGTTTGCGATGAGGATTTTTTTAAACATAATGATAATATTAAGCGGGTTCTACCACAAACAAAGGTTGGTCAAACTCAACTGGAGAAGCATCGTTTACCAATACTTTTACAATTTTTCCAGACACTTCTGATTCAATTTCATTAAACAATTTCATTGCTTCGATGATGCAAATTTTATCTCCTTTTTGAATTTCAGAGCCGACCTGCACAAAAGCGTCTTTGTCAGGACCCGCTGAGCGATAAAAGGTACCAATCATAGAAGACTTAATGATAATGGTATTGTCAACTTCTGCTGGAAGTGCTGCAGGTGCTTGAGGCGCTGGAGCGACAGGTGCTTCATACGATTGCGTTGGAAAGACTGCCATCGGCGGGGCTTGCACGTAGGAGGTTTGGTTCATGCCCAATCCTTCGATGTTTATTTTAAAGCCTTCTCGTTCTACTTCAACTTTACTCAGGCCAAGTTTTGATACTAATTTGATTAAATCTTTAATTTCTTCATTATTCATATTACAAATTTTAAGAGTTATATGCCCATTTCAAATATACTGCTCCCCAAGTAAATCCGCCACCGAAAGCGCTAAGAATTAATTTATCTCCTTTTTTCAATTGGCTTTCATAATCCCAAAGACAAAGCGGTAATGTCCCTGCGGTTGTATTGCCATAACGTTGAATATTGACCATTACTTTTTCTTTTGCCAGCCCCATTCTTTGGGCTGTAGCGTCAATGATTCGTAGGTTCGCTTGGTGTGGAACTAACCAATCCACGTCCTCGCTGGTCAAATTGTTTTTTTCCATAATTTCTGCAGAAACTTCAGCCATATTGGTTACTGCAAATTTAAAAACGGCTTTCCCTTCTTGTTTAACAAAGTGCATTTTGTTTTCAACCGTTTGGTGGGACGCTGGGTGAAGTGATCCTCCCCCAGGTTGAAGTAGGTATTCTCTACCTGCCCCGTCACTTCTAAGTATGAAGTCCATTACGCCGAGCCCTTCGAGGTTTGGTTCTAACAATACAGCCCCAGCACCATCTCCAAAAATCACACAGGTCGTTCTGTCTTCATAATCCAATATTGAGGTCATTTTATCAACCCCAACAACAATTACTTTTTTGTATCTTCCTGTTTCGATGAATTGAGCGGCAGTTGAAATTCCATAAATAAATCCTGAACACGCTGCGATGAGATCAAATCCCCAAGCTTTTTTCATTCCTATTTTATCACAAAGCACGTTGGCCGTACTTGGAAAGGGATAATCGGGTGTTACGGTTGCAACGATAACGAGGTCGATCTCAAGTGGGTCTAGGTTTCTTTTTTCAAGTAATCTTTTAACCGCAAAGGCAGCCATATCCGAAGAGGCCCCTTCTTTCATTATGCGGCGTTCCTTGATTCCCGTTCTTGAAGTTATCCATTCGTCGGAAGTGTCTACTATTTTAGCGAGTTCATCATTGGTTAATATAAAATCGGGTACATAACCTTGGACGCCTGTTATTGCTGCATGAATTTTCTCCATTTTATTTAAATGCATTTATAATCCTTTCGGAAAGTTTGTTTTTAGAGACATCGTAAGCTAACATCAACATATTTTTCACTGCATTTTCATTAGAAATCCCATGGCCAATTACGACATTTCCTTGGACCCCCAAGATGGGTGTTCCACCGTAATTTTCGTAATTAAATTTATCCAAATAAGTATCGGTAAGCCCTCTGTTTTTAAAAATATTAAAAAACCCTTCGGCTTGCTTAAGCACTATATTCCCTGTAAAACCGTCACAAACAATAACATCGGCAACATTCATATAGAGGTCCCTTCCTTCAATATTGCCTACAAAATTAACAAAATCGGAATCGGCAAGCAATTTATAAGCTGCCTGCGTTAAGAGGTTGCCTTTGGTTTCTTCCTCCCCTATGTTTAATAAGGCTACCTTAGGGTTGTCTATTCCCAACACATTTTTGGCATAAATCACTCCGAGTTCTGCAAATTGATAAAGCACATCCGCTTTGCAATCTGCATTTGAACCTACATCTAACAAGACGGATTTGTTGCCGTTTAAACATGGAATTGTTGCGGCAATGCATGGTCGAATAACCCCTGGAATCGTGTTTATTTTATAGATGGCCCCAACAAGCATAGCTCCGGTGTTACCCGTACTGGCAAAAACATCAATTTCGGTTTTTTCTAAATAGCTGAACCCTACTGAAATCGAAGAGTGGGGTTTATTGGAGAGTGCACGTGTCGGGTGGTCGTGCATGTCGATGACTTCTGGCGCATGAACGATAATGAAGTCTGTTGAATCTTCACCGATGCGAGCGAATTCATTTTCAATGGCTGTTTTATCACCAAAAAGGTAAAAACGAGCCTTTCCTAACAAAACTTTTTGGGCATGAATTGCTCCTAGAACATTTGCCGTAGGGGCAAAGTCTCCACCAGAAACATCTAACCCGATTTTCATTAATAGGGGGGATTAGGCCGCTGAATCTTCTTTCTCTGCTACCACTCTTCCTTTGTAATAAAGTTTTCCTTCATGCCAATGGGCGTGATGAAATAGGTGGGGCTGACCAGTTGTTGGGCAAATCGCTACATTGGCAGCAACTGCTTTTTTGTGGGTTCTACGTTTATCTCTTCTGGTCGTGGATATACGACGTTTAGGATGTGCCATTTTATCTTTATTTTAAATTCTTCAAACCTGACCATCTTGGGTCAATTATGTCTTTGTTATCTAGATTTGCGGTTGGATCTGTTTTAGCATCCAGCCATTTTATTATTTCGGGGTCGCAATTTTCTTTCTCATGAAGTATTCTCGATGGCAAAGAGGTGACCATTAGTTCATAAATGGGTTGGTATACATCGAGCTCATAGCTATCTGGCGAGAGTACGATAAGGTTTTCATCATCGGATGCTTCTTCACCGAATTTATAAACGATGGAGAGCTCCGCTTCCACAAGAAACGTAAAGGGCTCGTTGCATCGATCGCAGGGAGCGGTTGATTTTGCTTGCAAATCAAAATCAACGAGGAGCATGGTTTCCTTCTTTTCCAACACGATTTCAACCTGTCCCATTCCTTCGGAAATTCCAAAAAAATCTAGGTTATCAAAGAACGCTTTAGTCAACTTTACTTCAAAAGTATGCTGTCCTAATTTAAGACCTGAAAAAGGAATAATAAACGAATTATGCTTCAACATGGCTAAAATTAGAAGGTCAAAGTTATGCTTATTTTTCCAAACGACAAATTTTACTAAGAGCTGCTGACATCCATTTCCTTGGTGCCTTTTGAAATGGGCAGTGGATTTTTAGAGATTTCTGTGTAAAACGATCTGTTTTTTACGATGTCTATGGCCTGGTAGATGGCGTTTCTCATGCCACCTTCATCGGCAATTCCTTTACCTGCAATGTCAAATGCAGTTCCATGACCTGGGGATGTTCTTATTTTCGTAAGCCCTGCCGTAAAATTAACTCCTTGGTCAAAGGAAATTGCCTTAAAACCTGTTAAACCTTGGTCGTGATACATGGCTAAAACCGCATCAAAAGAAAAACAAGCACCTGTGCCAAAGAAGGCGTCCGCTGAATACGGTCCAAATGCTAAGATTTGGTTGCTTTTTGCAGCGCTAATTGCTGGCGCGATGGATTCCATTTCTTCTTGGCCAATGATTCCGTTTTCTCCTGCATGGGGATTTAAGCCTAAGACGGCAATTTTTGGGCGTTGGACGTTAAAGTCTTCCATGAGACTATGATTCAATGTTTTAATTTTAGACAACACTAAATCTTTTGAAATGTTTGAGGCAACATCTTTGATGGGAACATGATTTGTTACCAAGGCGACTTTCAATTTATCAGCGCATAAAATCATCAGCGCGCCGTCCTTTGAAAATTTGGAGTCCAAATACTCTGTGTGTCCAGGAAAATTAAATCCATTGGTTTGTTGTCCATGTTTTGAAAAGGGTCCTGTAACAATTGCATCGATGGTTCCCTTTTCCAAGTCCGTCACTGCAGATTCCAAAGCCCAAAACGCGACATTCGCTCCGCCCGTTGTCGCCATTCCTTCTTGAAGGCTATAGTCGTCTTTTGGATAATTGATGATGTTAATTTTATTTCCTTGGCACTCTTCTGCTTTCTTGATTGAAACATATGAAAAGCCTTCTGACTTTAGGGTTGTTTTAAGGTGGTTGAAAACCTTTGTTGGTCCGTATATGATTGGGGTGAAATCCGTAAAAATCCTTGCGTCTTCAAGGGCTTTTAAAATCACTTCAGGTCCAATTCCGTTAGGGTCTCCGACGCAAATTCCTATTTTAATATTTAGTTTTTTGTCGCTTTCCATTTCGGGTAATTTTTTAAGAAGTTGTACATTAACCGAATGCCAAAACCGGTGCCTCCTTTGCCTTTGTAATCCTGTGGTTTATCAAGAAATGTAGGTCCAGCACAATCAATGTGAATGTAAGGGGCTTTTACAAAGGTTTCTAAAAACTTTCCTGCGGTTACCATTCCAGCATCGGCACCCCCAATGTTTTTTAGGTCAGCAATCGATGATTTCATTGGTTCAAGGTATTCGTCCCAAAAAGGGAATTTTACCAATCTTTCATGGGAATCTTCTCCTGCCAATACCAATTGGTCTAGTTTAACCTCTGCTGCATTTCCCATTACGATGGCGGCATTTGTTCCAATTGCGCGGAGCGCCGCGCCTGTTAATGTTGCTGAGGAGATAACCAATTCTGGATTAAATTTATCAGAATAAGAAAGCGCATCCGCCAAAATCATTCTGCCTTCTGCGTCGGTATTTAAGACCTCTACGGTTGACGAATTAAACATGGTAACGACATCCCCTGGGGTGTATGCGTTTCCACCCGGACGATTGTCAGTTGCAGGCACAAGACAAATTATTTTAAGAGGGAGTTCCATTTTAGCCACAAGGTGCAATGCCCCGACCATCATTGCTGCGCCGGCCATATCGCACTTCATGGAATCCATAGAGCCCGGAGTGGGTTTAAGGCTAAGCCCCCCTGTATCATAAACAACTCCTTTTCCAACCAATACGATTGGGTTTTCATTTAAGGCGTTCGGGTGTGCGTATTCGATAATTGTAAACGTTGCTGGATCTAAAGAGCCTTGGTTTACAGCCAAAAGCCCTCCCATTTTGAGTGCTTGAATTTTCGCTTGATTAAGCACTTCGGTTTTACAATGGTCGAGTTTACAAAAAGCCTCGATGTTGGAAGCAAATTGTTCTGCATTCAGGTGGGATACGGGTAAATTAACCATGTCTCTTGCCCAGAAAACAGATTCTACCATGTTTTCTAGGTACGTAAGTACTTCTTTTGAAACGTTTTTGGGAACAAAAATGCTGTCAAGTTTTGACGGCTTTTTGTCTTTAGTCATAAACTGGCTGAAGGAATACGAAGACAATAAGAACCCTTCCAAGATTGACTGCAGGTCAGAGGTGTGTTCGACAAAAACAACGGAGTCTGCATCTTCTTTGAGAAGGTTAAATATTTCGCTGCCTATGACGCGTTGTTTTTCGGTTGAAAGCGTAAATGCTTCATCAGAAATAAATACCTGCCATTGGTCTCCTTTCCAATAATCCCAATTTTTTCCTTCTCTTACGTATTGAGTATCCGCTTTCGAAACAACTTTTATTTTAATTCCCTCTTGGTTTGGGCTTGAATGTAGTATTTTCACTTTTTTTTGTACAAATTTAGTTAGAAATAATAGATTACGCCCTCCGGTACAAATCCATTATGGTTTGAAATAATTTTGGCGTTGGAACATCGTCCAAGGATTGCAAAGGAATCCATTCTCCTTTGTCTGACGCGTTCATCTCTTCAATAAAGAATGTTTCACTGACAATGTGTTGGTGGGTTAGTACATGTTTGAGTTCTCCTGAATTCCATTTGGCTTTTTTCATCCAATTTTGCCGTTCTATTTGAAAGTCCTCACGGGTAAAAAGTTCAATCTCTGGGAGATGATATAAATGTTTCCAAATGTCTTTGTTGGTTCTTTTTTCAAGGAGAATGCGGTCGTTATTCACGTTTATCTTGAAAATAAAATACCTGATTTTGATGCTTTTTTTGGGCGATTTTTTGGGGAGCTTGGTTTGAGTTTTTGCAACGAAGGCGGCGCAAGTGTGCTGCAAGGGACATCGGTCGCATTTTGGGGTTGGCAAACAAACAAGTGCCCCGAGCTCCATGATTGCTTGGTTATGGTCTCCTGGGGACTGTTCATTTAAAAATTCATTTGCCAAGACTGAAATATCCTTCATTCCAATTGTCGAATTCACAATGGAGGTGTAGTTAAACAGTCGACTGAGCACCCGAATGACATTCCCGTCAACGGCTGCAACAGGGAGGTCAAAAGCAATGGAGCCAATGGCTGCTGCGGTATAAGGACCTACGCCTTTTAGTTTTAAGAGCTCCTTGTGTGTCGTTGGGAATTCCCCGTTGAACTCCTTCATGATTTGTTGGGCGGCAAACTGTAGGTTTCTTGCACGGGAATAATAGCCCAGCCCTTTCCACACATTCAGCACCTCGTTTTCCTCCGCTTCGGCAAGCGCTTGTATGGTTGGGAAGTTTTTAAGAAAGCTGTGAAAATACGGTGTTCCTTGTACGACACGGGTTTGTTGCAAAATAACCTCACTTATCCATATGTGATATGGGTTTCTATTGCTGCGCCATGGCAGGTCACGTTTGTTACTTTGGTACCAATTGAGAAGTGCTTTATTTGTATTCACCATTTACCTTTTGATATCTTTTGAAATAAAAAAAATTGCCACTGCGTTTTCTACACTATTTTTGTACCGCGAAAATACGAATAGTAAACCCTTTAAACTTTTAACAAAAATGACCAAAGCAGATTTAGTTGCTCAAATTTCGGAAGAGACTGGACTAGAAAAAAACGAAGCCTCACGTGCTGTTGAATCAATGATGAATTGGATTAAGACTTCTTTAACAAATGGACAAAACGTTTATTTACGAGGATTTGGCAGTTTCATCGTTCGTGAAAGAAAGCAAAAAACAGGAAGAAACATCTCCAAAAACACGACCATTATCATTCCTGCTCACAACATCCCTTCCTTTAAACCGGCTAAGGTTTTTGTTGACCAAGTTAAAAACAAAGTAAGCCTGAAATAAAGGCTATTGTAAAATAATTTTATTTCTTTTACCTTTGCACTCCCTAAATTCAGGGAGTTTTTTTTTGATATTACAAACCCGATATATAAATTTTTGAATCATGCCAAGCGGTAAAAAGAGAAAAAGACATAAAATGGCTACGCACAAGCGTAAAAAACGATTAAGAAAGAATCGCCATAAAAAGAAAAAATAATTTACTCATCTATGGGTTTTAAGGGTTCTTAACGAGCCCTTTAAATTCTTTTAAATCCATTTTTTTGAGTTTAGAACTTGTTGTAGATGCACGGTCGAATGGTATTTGGCTTGCATTGTTACGTAATGGGAAGCTTATTGAGCTTCATGAAGAACGCGGGAATACAGACTTTGCAGTAGGAGACATCTATTTAGGCAAAGTACGACGCGTATCTCCAAGTTTGAACGCGGCATTTGTCGATGTTGGCTATGAAAAGGATGCTTTTTTACATTATTTAGATCTCGGTCAACAGTTTAATTCCCTTAATAAATTTACCAAAGACGTATTACGGGGTAAACAAAGTGTTCCTTCACTGCAATATTTTAAATTTGAACCTGATCTTGAAAAAGCGGGTAAAATTTCGACTGTAATTTCATCGAGTCAAATGGTAATGGTTCAGGTTTCAAAAGAGCCTATTTCCTCCAAGGGCCCACGCTTGAGTTCAGAAGTCACTTTGGCAGGTCGATATTTGGTGTTGGCGCCTTTTTCCAATAAAATTTCGGTCTCTCAAAAAATTAAAGATTCTGATGAGAAAAAAAGACTCAAAGAGTTAATGGAAAGAATTCTTCCTAAAAACTTTGGGGTTATCATTCGAACGGTTGCAGAAAATAAAGCTACGGCAGATTTAGAACAGGATTTAAATCAACTCATTGAAAAATGGGGTCAAATACACGCCAACATAAAAGGCACCACCCAACCCAAGCGCATTTTAGGGGAAATCAATACAACCACCTCCATTCTTCGAGATTTATTAAATGCAGATTTCACAAATATTCATGTAAACTCGCCTGAATTGCAGGAAGAGATGAAGGAATACATCGGAAAAATAGCACCAGGAAAGGACGGAATTGTAAAGTACTACGACGCAAAGATTCCAATTTTTGAGCGGTTTGGGATTCACAAACAAATAAAAGTGCTGTTTGGCAAAAAAGTTCCAATGGCAAGTGGTGGATACCTAATCATTGAGCACACTGAAGCCATGCATGTTATCGATGTAAACAGTGGAAACCGTAAAGGATCAGATGGTCAGGAATCCAATGCGTTGGCAACAAACCTTGAGGCTGCAGAAGAAATTGCTAGGGTCCTTCAATTACGAGACATGGGAGGCATCATATGCGTCGATTTTATTGACATGCATGAGCGCGAAAACAACCGTGTGTTGTTTGAGAAGATGAAGGAATTCATGCGAAATGACCGCGCAAAACACAATATCATTCCCCCATCGAAATTTGGCGTTATTGAAATCACCAGACAGCGTGTGCGTCCCGAAACGGAAATTGAAACGGCAGAATCTTGCCCTACGTGCAATGGGTCCGGAGAAATTCAAGCCAGTATTTTATACGCCGAAGAAATTGAAAACAATTTGGGCTTCCTCATTGGTGACCAACACCTTAAAGGGATTTCACTTCAGGTACATCCTTATTTGGAGGGTTATTTTAAGAACGGCGGACTGTTTCGTTCAAAGCAATGGCAATGGTATTTTAAATTTAAAAAATGGATTTCCATTTCTCCCAACACTTCTTTCCACTTATTGGAGTATAAATTTGTGGATAAAAATCATGATGAGATTGCACATTAATGGCTGAAAACACTGATTTGATTAAAATCATTGCCAAGGCGGAACGATTTTGTGCGTATCAAGAGCGTAGTAAAAAGCAGGTCATTTCCAAGTTAACGACATTTGGCTTAATCACGTCCCAGCAAGACAAAATCATTGCCCATTTACAACAAAACAGATTTTTGGATGAGTCCCGATTTGTCGAGTCTTATATTCATGGCAAATCAACCCTTAAAGGATGGGGGCCAGCCAAAATAAAGCAAGGACTTCGTGGGCACGACGTTTCGGAAGAAGAAATCTCCAAAGCACTTACCTTGTATCTTCCTGACCAAAACCTCGCATCTTTGGAAAAGTTGGTTCAGAAAAAATTACAACAGTTGGTAAATGAAGAGGGTTCTTACCAAAAAAAAGCAAAAGTGGTTCGATACGCCCTGTCAAAAGGGTATGCCTTGGAAGCTATATTAAAAGTTTACGGTTAGTTGTTTTTGGTGACAAAAACAGAATCATTTAGTTTTTGGATGGACAACACTTGGTGTTTTGTAAGGTTTTTCACGCTCACATCCCACTGTTTGTTACTGCAATCCAGCTTCAGTCTCAACTCAGACAACAATGTAGGTTCCATGCTACAGAAGCTTAGTATTTGGTTTTCCAAATCTGTTAAGACCAATGTAGATTTCGCCTCTGGTCTCATTTGCGGGAAAAACAAAACTTCTTGAATGGATGCGTTGTTGGTTAAAAGCATAGCCAATCGATCCATCCCTATCCCAATTCCGGAGGTTGGTGGCATTCCGTATTCAAGTGCTCGCAAGAAATCAAGATCGATAAACATTGCCTCATCGTCACCTCGCTCGGAAAGTTTCAATTGGGCTTCAAAGCGTTCTTTTTGGTCAATGGGGTCGTTCAATTCTGAATAGGCGTTCGCGATTTCCTTTCCGTTGATCATGAGTTCGAATCGTTCGGTAAGGTTGGGGTTGTCGCGGTGTTGTTTGCACAAGGGTGACATTTCGATGGGATAATCAGTGATGAAGGTCGGTTGGATAAAATGGCCTTCACATTTTTCACCAAAGATTTCATCGATAAGTTTACCAACTCCCATGGTCGGATTGGTTTCAATGCCAATTTTCGCGCATTCTTCCCTCAGCGAAACCTCATCTTTCCCTTGGATGTCAATTCCAGTATAATGCAAAATCGCATCTCTCATGCTAATGCGACGAAAGGGCGCTTTGAAAGATATTTTATGTTCCCCCACCAAGCATTCTGCGGATCCATTCACTGCGACCGCGATGTTTTCCATAAGTTTTTCGGTAAAATCCATCATCCAATGGTAATCCTTGTATGCCACATACAATTCCATTACCGTAAATTCGGGATTATGGGTTCGGTCCATGCCTTCATTTCTAAAATCCTTGGCAAATTCAAAAACACCATCAAAACCACCGACGATCAATCTTTTCAGGTAAAGTTCATTTGCAATTCTAAGGTAAAGAGGTATGTCAAGTGCATTGTGATGTGTAACAAAAGGTTTTGCTGCAGCACCTCCAGGAATGGCCTGTAATATTGGCGTTTCTACTTCCAAAAACCCTTGCGTTTCAAAAAATCGGCGCATCGCAGAGAACGTTTTGGATCTTTTAATGAAGGTGTTTTTTACCGTCGGGTTAACGACAAGGTCTACATACCTTTGTCTGTAGCGCAATTCTGGGTCTGTAAAAGCATCATGGACCACACCATTGGCATCCGTTTTCGGAAGGGGAAGAGGCCTAAGGGCTTTGCTTAGCAGGTGGAAATTTTTAACATTCACAGAGATTTCTCCCACTTGGGTTTTGAAAACTACGCCTTCTATTCCGATAAAATCCCCTAAATCCAATAGTTTTTTGAACACCTCATTATATAGGGTCTTGTCTTCATTGGGACAAATTTCGTCACGGTTAAAATATACTTGAATTCTACCGCTAGAATCTTGAATTTCAGCAAAGGAGGCTTTTCCCATAATGCGCTGACTCATCATTCTTCCTGCCATTTTCACGGCGCAACCCTCTTCAAAATTATCCTTTAAGTCTACCGCCAGGTGTGTGACATTAAAGGCTTCAGCGGGGTATGGGTCGACGCCTAATTCTCTAAGTTTTTGGAGTGATTGACGACGAAGTAATTCTTGCTCAGATAATTCTTGACTCATTATTCAATTTTGTGGACAAAGATAAGGCTTGTTTTGTTTTTTCTTAACCCTTACAAATGGAAGAGTAAGGTTCCAATTGTAAAATATATAAACAACCCAATGATGTCATTCAAGGTGGTGACAAAAGGACCGATGGCCAACGCGGGGTCAATTTTATATTTGTGCAGTAACAAAGGAAACAAGGTTCCGAAAATAGCAGCAAAGAGGATTACGGTAAACAAGGATAGGCTTACAACCATTCCGAGTTGAATGTTAGCAAACAAAGTTGCGACACCAAAAATGAGACAGGCCAATATGATCCCGTTCATCAATCCTACACTGGCTTCCTTTGCTAATTTTGGGATGATTCTGCCCAGATGCTCCTCTCCTTTGGCGAGTGATTGAACTACGATGGCAGAGGACTGCACACCCACATTCCCTCCCATTGCGGTAATCAATGGTATAAAAAAAGCCAAGGCAGGTACTTTTGTAATGCCTCCTTCAAAACTAGCGATGACTTTTGCACCGATGGTTCCTCCTACCATTGCAATCACCAACCAAGGTAAACGAGACAAGCTGATTTTCCAAAACTTAGCGCTTGAATCCACATTGTCGCTAATACCCGTTGCCATTTGAAAATCTTTATCGGCTTCTTCCTTAATGAAATCAACGACGTCATCTATGGTAATTCTTCCAACCAATTTGTTTTGGTAATCCACAACCGGTATGGAGACCAAATCATATTTTTCCATGATGTTCGCCACCTCTTCAGCGGAGTCGCTGGTTTTTAGGGCGATGATGTTTTTGGATTGATAAAGTTCGGCAATCGTGGTTTTTACATCGGCAAAAAGCAAACGTTTTAGTGAAAGTACTCCGAGCAATTGGTCGTTTTCATTAACGACAAAAATATTGTAGACCTTTTCAACGTCTTCCGCCTGTTTGCGTAATTCGATGAGGGCGCGTTTGACTGACCAATCGACGTGGGCTTGAAAAAACTCTTTTTGCATTAATCCCCCAGCCGTATCCTCATCATAATTTAATAGGTCGACAATGTCCTCCGCCGCTTCGTCGTCCTCCATTTGCGAGATAACAGCTTGAATTTGGGCGGTTGGAAGCTCCCCGAGGATATCTGCCGCATCATCAGAATCTAAGTTTTCTAACTGGTCTGCGATTTCTTTGGTTGACAAGGATGCGATGAAACGGTCTCTAACCTCTTCGTCGAGCTCCATTAGGATGTCTGCTTGCAAATCTTCATCTACGAGGTAGTAGATGAATTTGGCTTCTTCATTGGTTAACTTGTCAAGAATTTCAGCAATGTCTGCGTAGTGCAAGTGAAGCACTTTTTCTTCTAACCAAAGGGTGTCTTCTTGAATGATTCTTTCTCGAATCTCTTTTAGTAAATTTTTGGTCAGTTTAAAACGCATGCGCAGTGAAATTAAAGGGTGCTACTGTTATGTCTCCCAAAAAATAAATTTTATGCTACCTTTTTTGACAAAGTAACCACAAATCTTCGACTTCCTTTTTAATTGTTTCTAAATGGGTGGCCAGAATTTTGGGCTTTTTGTTTTCAACTGAAAATTTTTGAAAGGCCAAACAATGGGCAATCAACGCACTTCTTTTTTCCGCTATTTCTGGTTGTGTTAGTAGCAATGGAGTCTTTTGAAGTTTATCCACCAACACGGAGAGCTGAAGTGCATCAGATTTAAGGCGTTCTACATCCTCCATATTCATTTGAAGTACCTGTTGTCTTACTTTCCTTAATTCAACCCAATCTTTCGCAATTTTAAGGTTTAAATCACTGTTTTTCAGATTTCCAAACTTTTCAGAAATGACTTTCCAGTCCAACAGAGTCCAAACAGCATTCAGGTAATCTTGTCGTTTGTTTTGATAATTCAAGTAATAGGCATGTTCCCAGACGTCAATGCCAACGATGGGCACTCCTCTTTTTTCACAAAATGACATCAAGGGGTTGTCCTGGTTAGGGGTTGAACAAACTTCAAGTTTACCATTTCCGTTTACCAATATCCAAGCCCAACCCGATCCAAACCGAGAAGACGCAGCTTGAAACACAAGCTTTTTCAAGGAATCCATGGTCCCAAAACTTGAAACAATTGCCTCTTGCATTAATGGAGAAGGTGTCCCTTGGTTGGCTGTTGGTGCTAAAATTTCCCAAAACAAGCTGTGGTTGTAATGTCCCCCAGCGTTGTTTCTAATCACTGTATTGGTTTCACTGGCCTCAAACATGAGGTCTTCTAATGACAATTTCTCGAACGATGTCCCCACAATCGCTTTGTTCAAATTGTTTACATATGCTTGATGGTGTTTGGTGAGGTGAATCTCCATGGTTTTTGTATCAATTTGTGGCGCATATTGGTCATATTTAAAAGGCAATATAGGCAATATAAAAGGCTGAGCGGCAATAGAAAATGCGGCAAATAAGAAAAAGAAAGCGGCTATAAATGATTTCATTTTTTTATTTCAAAATTACAAAACTTAACGCAGTAACGCAGAGGGATTAGATGCCCTTTCATTTTATAAATCTTCGTATTTTTGACCTTTCAAACAACAGCATGGCCGAAACGTTCCCAGAATACACAGGTTTACATTTGCCAAATTTGTCAAGCGACGTGCTTGCTTATTGGAACACGAATGAAATTTTTAAAAAAACCATTGCCACTAGGGAAGGAAATCCAAAATTTGTATTTTTTGAAGGCCCTCCATCTGCCAATGGCATGCCTGGGATTCACCACGTGATGGGAAGAACGATAAAGGATGTTTTTTGTAGGTACAAGACCCTAAAAGGATTTCAAGTGGAACGAAAAGCGGGTTGGGACACCCATGGATTACCTGTCGAACTTGGGGTAGAAAAAGCTTTAGGAATTACCAAAGAAGACATTGGCACAAAAATAACCGTAGAAGCTTACAACCAAGCGTGTAAAGAAGCGGTCATGCAATACACCGATGTTTGGAATGACCTAACCCAAAAAATGGGTTACTGGGTTGACATGGAAAATCCTTATGTTACGTACCATTCCAAATATATGGAGTCGGTTTGGTGGCTTTTGGCGCAATTGTACAATAAAGGTTTGCTTTACAAAGGGTACAGCATTCAACCTTATTCACCAAAAGCAGGAACGGGACTGTCAACACATGAATTGAACCAACCCGGATGCTACAAAGATGTCAAAGACACCTCTATTGTTGCCCAATTTAAATGGCTAGAAAACCAACCCTCCATTTTTGGGGAGGCGAAACATCCGCGCTATTTTCTTGCTTGGACCACGACGCCGTGGACATTGCCGTCTAACACTGCGCTTACCGTAGGCGGTGCCATTGACTATTCTTTGGTTCAAACCTTTAATCCATACACCTTCGATCCCATTGAAGTGGTTTTGGCTAGTAATTTGGTCTCGAAAAATTTTTCGAAAGGTTTCGTAGAGGTTCATGATTCAGCTGATTTGGTATGCGAAAAAAATCAAAAAACCCTTCCGTTTTGTGTGCTTGCATCTTGTGAGGGCAAAGATTTAATCGGTTTAAAATACCATCAGCTCATGCCCTTCTGTCGGCCCGCAGAACACCCTGAACAAGCATTCCGCGTCATCGGTGGCGCTTTTGTAACAACCGAAGACGGAACAGGAATTGTGCATACAGCGCCCACCTTTGGTGCAGACGACGCCTTTGTTGCCCAGGAGAATGGTGTACCGTCCCTTTTGGTTAAAAACAACCAAGGTCAATTGGTTCCGTTGGTCGATTTGCAAGGTCGTTTTAGGCCAGAAGTTGGTTATTTGGCAGGGAAATATGTGAAAAACGCCTATTATGAGGATGGACAGGAGCCGGAAAAGTCCGTAGACGTAGAAATCGCCATTGACTTGAAAGAAAAAGGATTGGCGTTTAAGGTTGAAAAATACGATCACAGTTATCCACACTGTTGGCGAACCGACAAGCCTATTCTTTATTATCCATTGGATTCTTGGTTTATCAAAGTTTCTTCCAACCGTTCCCTTTTGGCCGATCTCAACAAGCCCATTCAATGGAAACCAGAATCTACCGGTACGGGAAGGTTTGGGAAATGGCTCGAGAACGCAAATGATTGGAATTTGTCAAGGTCTCGTTTTTGGGGAATTCCCATTCCTATTTGGACCAGTGCAGATGGTTCGGAACAGCTTTGCGTGGAATCGATGGAGGCGCTTTTCAAAGCATGTGAAGCATCCGTTCAGCAAGGGTTTATGGAAAAAAATCCGTTTCAAAATTTTGAACCGGGAAATATGTCTGATGAAAATTATGATAAAATAGACCTGCATAAGAACATCGTTGATGACATTGTTTTGGTTTCACCGACTGGAAAACCCATGAAACGCGAAGCCGATTTAATCGATGTTTGGTTTGATTCAGGTTCAATGCCTTATGCTCAATGGCATTATCCCTTCGAAAACAAAGCGAAAATTGACGAAGAATTGGCATATCCTGCAGACTTTATTGCAGAAGGTGTTGACCAAACCCGAGGGTGGTTCTATACCCTACATACCATTTCTTGTTTGGTTTTTGGAAAGGCCGCCTACAAAACCGTGTTGTCAAATGGCCTGGTGCAAGACAAAAATGGCATTAAGATGTCTAAGCGCTTGGGCAACATCATTGACCCTTTCAGCACTTTGGATGTTTATGGGCCGGATGCCACTCGTTGGTATATGGTAACCAATGCACAACCTTGGGACAATTTGAAATTCGATTTGGAAGGCATTAAGGAGGTTCAGCGTAAATTTTTAGGTACGCTTTACAACACCTATGCATTCTTTGCGCTGTATGCCAACGTAGATGGTTTTACAGGGGAGGAAGATTCTATTCCCTTGGGAAATCGCCCAGAAATGGACCGTTGGATTCTTTCGCGTCTCAATACGTTAATTGAACAAGTTGGCTTAAGTTACGACGCATATGAGTGCACGCGCGCAGGTCGGCTGATCCAGGAGTTTGTTTGTGATCAATTGTCCAATTGGTATGTCCGTTTATGTCGACGTCGATTTTGGAAAAGCGAGGACTCAATAGACAAACTTTCTGCCTACCAAACCTTATTTACGGCCTTAGAAAACATTTCCATCCTTGCGGCTCCCATTGCGCCCTTTTTTATGGAACGCCTTTACCTAGATTTGACAAAAAAGAAAGGGTTGGAATCTGTTCACCTTTGTATGTTTCCAATTGCAGATGCAATCCAAATGGATTTGGCGTTGGAAGAACAGATGGATTTGGCCCAACGGATAACCTCTATGGTTCTCAGTTTACGTAAAAAAGAAAAAATTCGCGTTCGACAACCTTTGCACCGAATCATCATTCCTGCCCTTAACCCTTCGTTTGTGGACATGGTTCAAAAAATGGCTTCACTTATTCAATCCGAAGTGAATGTTAAACACATCGAAATGATTGAGGATGATGGACAAATTTTAACCAAGCAAATCAAACCCAATTTCAAAACCATCGGTCCAAAGTATGGAAAACACATGAAGGCAATTGCCGTCTTGGTTTCAACCTTAGGCCAGGAAGCCATTCAGTCGATAGAAAACACAAAGCAATACCACTGTGAAATCGCAGGGGAAAACCTATGTTTAGAAATAGAAGATTTTGAAATTTCAGCCAAAGACATCCCGGGTTGGACGGTGGCAACGGACGGGGCCCTGACCGTTGCATTAGACATCGCTATCAGTGAATCCCTGAAGCAGGAAGGAATCGCCAGAGAAGTGGTGAACCGCATTCAAAATCAAAGAAAGGAGTTGAATTTTGACGTGACAGATAAAATCGTCCTTCAAGTTTATACCCAACCTGAAATTCGAGAAGCCATTGAAATCCATTCGAAGTATATTTGTGATGAAGTTTTGGCACATGACATTCAATTTCTTGACATTGCTCCGCAAAACGGTAAAGCAGACGAGATTTTGATTGAGAAAGATTTTGTTTTTGACTTAATAAAATAAATATGGATTGGTTGTTTGATAACATTGAAACGCAGACCGCAGAAGGCGCGAATATTACCTGGATAGACGCTCACTTCTTTACCCTAGAATTTGAGGGTATTTGTTACCATGGAGAAGTGATTTCAGACCAAAGCGAAGACCATAAGTTGGTGCTGAAAATCAACCACCGCATTTTTCATGTTCAAAAGAAGCATGCACTTGACGAGTTAATCCACACGTTGGGATTGGACAAACCGCAGCAACGGAAAATCAAGGCGTTTAATTCGCCAATGCCGGGTCGTGTATTGAGTTTAGCTGTAAAAGTGGGGGATGAAGTTTCCATCGGATCGCCTTTACTCTCCTTAGAGGCCATGAAAATGGAAAACACCTTAAAAGCAAATGGAATCGGGAAGGTTAAACATATTTTTGTTTCGGTGGATGCCATAGTAGACAAGGGGGCCAAATTAATTGAATTTGAATAATTGAATTTTATATTCGATTAACATAAAGACATTACATTCGAAAACAAAAAAATTCTAACGCATTTGAAAACGATTAATAGAGAATTAAGCTGGTTAAGCTTCAATGAACGTGTTCTGCAGGAAGCAATGGATGAAAATGTTCCCTTGGTGGAACGCATTCGGTTTTTAGGGATTTATTCAAATAACCTAGATGAGTTTTTCCGTGTACGCGTTGCCAATGTGAAGCGCATGATCAGCTTGAAACAAAAAAGAATTTTTGGTTATGAAGGCACCCCCGAGGACCTTTACAAAGACATTCGTAAAGTTGTTTTGAAACAACAACAAAAATTTGAACTCACCTATGAATCGCTCCTAACTTCATTAAAACAATACAATGTTTATCAATTGAACGAAGAAAATTCGACCGAATCTCAAAAAAAAATCATTTCTGGTTATTTTCATTCTACCTTCAAACACACCTTGTTTCCTATTATTTTGGACCGTAAATCCGGGTTTCCAGAATTGAGGGATGACGCTATTTATTTAGCCATTAAAATTGCTAAGAAGGGTCTTGCCAATCAATATGCCCTGCTGCAAATCCCATCAAAACCGAGCCGTTTTTTCATGTTTAATGAAAATGGAAGCTCTTTTTTTATATTGGCAGACGACATCATTCGTCTCCATTTAGAAGACATTTTTTCAATTCTTTCCTACGACAAAATACAAGCCTTTACCTTTAAATTTACCCGAGACGCCGAACTTGAATTGGACGACGATATTTCAGAAACTTACTCAGAAAAAATTGAAAGAAGTTTAAAACTTCGCAAGAAGGGCGTTCCTGTGCGTTTCGTTTTTGATGAACAGATGCCGGACGACCTTTTGGCCTATTTGTTAAAGTGTTTGGGGCTAAAAATGGGCGTAAACACAATCCCTGGTGGGCGTTATCATAACTTCAAAGACTTTCTTCAGTTTCCAGACTTTCATCACCCAGAGTTGCTTTACAAACCTCAGCCACCATGTGTCCATCCCTATTTGGAATCAGCTAAACAATTGTTGGAAGCAATCTATGAAAAGGATGTTTTCTTGCATTTCCCTTATCAAAAGTTTGATTATATCATTGACATTTTGCGCGAAGCGGCCATTGACCCTTTGGTCACGGAAATCAAAATAAATGTTTACCGAGTGGCTTCAAACTCTCAAATTATGCAAGCATTGATTGCTGCGCTATACAATCGCAAAACCGTTGTGGTTGTTATGGAATTGCAGGCTCGTTTTGATGAAAAAAACAATTTACATTGGTCCAATGTCCTCAAAGAACAGGGCGCAAAAGTTATTTTTGGGGTACCTAATTTAAAAGTGCATTCTAAATTGTTGTATATCAATCGGGTGGACAAAAAAGTAGAGAAATCGATTGCTTATGTAGGAACCGGAAATTTTAATGAGAAATCTTCGAAAATATATACAGATTTTGCATTGCTAACCTCAAATCCTAAATTGGTAACCGAAGTAAACAAAGTCTTTAGGATTTTAGAAAACAATATGGAAAGGGTGAGTTTCAGAACCTTGATGGTTTCTCCATTTAATTTCCGAAGGAAGCTAACCCAACTCATTGATAAAGAAATTGCCGCCGTGAAACGAGGCGCTCCTGCTTACATTAAAATCAAGGTGAACAATTTAACGGACCAATTGCTGATTGAAAAATTAATTGACGCCAGTTTATCAGGGGTTCAGGTTGATATGATCGTGAGGGGCATCTGTTGTTTGAAAACAGACCACAAGCGCAACCCAAATTTAACGGTTATAAGCATCGTTGACCGCTATTTAGAGCACGCGAGAATGATGGTGTTTTGTAATCTTAATGATCCGCTATATTACATTGCCAGCGCTGATTTAATGGAGCGAAACATCGACCAAAGGATAGAAGTGGGTACCCCAATCTATGACGTTGAAATTCAAAAGGAATTGGACCTGATCTTTAATTACCAATGGATGGGAAGCGTGAAATCGAGGTTGATTACTTCAGACATGCGCAATGAATACAGAAAAACAGAAGGCGCTCCTTTTCATGCCCAATTGAATCTTTACCTGCGTTATAAAAACGAAGTCAAAGATTAGTATTCTATTTAGAATTTAACGTCGACGTTCTCGGTAACGATTTTTTCAACCAATAGCGCTGTCTGATCAGGCATGTGAATTTTAACAGCATTGATTCGCTCTGTCCAGTGCCTAAGCGGTTCCAATTCAGCCAATGATAAGTGATTTAACACCGGAATACCCAATCGCTTTAAGGCTTCCGCATTGCATTGCTGTTCATAATGATTGTTGTAAGGGATTACCATCAGTTTCTTTCCTAAAAACAATGCTTCTGCAGGCAATTCGAAACCGGCACCGCAAAGAATACCCTTACATTTTTCTAAGTCTGAAATGAATTTTTTATTGTCGATGGGACAAAAGGTAATGTTTTCCTGTTTCGTGGTTTCCTTCGATTCTTTTGAATACACCCTCCAAGATTGATTGGTTTTGGTTAATACTTCTGCGATGGCTTCGTCAGAATATCCAGTTAGGTATACTAAATAATAGCCATCATCAACAGGGTTTAACCGTTTGACTTCATTTCGAATAATGGGAAAGAAAACCCGCTCATTGTAACATTGAAAATGTACCCCATATTGTTTTGTGCTGGGACAGTAGTTCTCTACCACCCATTGCCCTATGGGAAAAGATTCTTTTGGTTGGGGAGACTCGGCCATTTTTACCGCGCATTGGTGACTGAGTTCTATACACGGAAGATTTCGGAATTTACAGGCCCAGGCGCTCACAGGTTCAAAATCACTAATTATGAGGTCATACTTTTTAACGGGCAGTGAAAAAACTTCTTTAAAAAACCGAATGGGTCGAAGGTGTAACAAGGTTTTTAAAAAATGAACCCCTCCTGATTTCGAAGCAATAAAACTCATTCCTTTTGT
This sequence comes from Chryseobacterium gleum, assembly GCA_945882095.1. Classification (GTDB taxonomy): domain Bacteria; phylum Bacteroidota; class Bacteroidia; order Flavobacteriales_D; family Crocinitomicaceae; genus UBA952. The sequence continues at coordinate 171,280 of CAMCWF010000003.1, read as the reverse complement.
TCGGTAGGTAATGTCGAAAACAACGTCAAGTTGAGATTGTGTACCACTGACCAAGACATCGACTGTACCATATTGTTTAAAATAAGGAAGCAGTTCTTGGGCTCGGCTCATGTGACCGTTTCCCGTGCCTTGTATGGCATATAGGATTTTCATTGCTTGTCTTTCGATCCTAAAAGCATGTCCAATTCTATGGATACTTTGTCCATTTTTGGCTCTTTTTTCGCAACGAAAGCCTCCTTAAATTCAATCAACTTCCATTCGCCATTGTTATATTCCAGGGCCGTGTTGTTTTCCACCCAATCTCCCGAATTTAGGTACGTTGTTACTTTGCCGTTCTCATCCGTAAAATCTTTAATACATGGCTGGTGAATGTGTCCACAAATTACGTAGCGATAGTTATTCTCCATGGCGATTTGGGCTACATTTTCTTCGAAATTGTTAATATAGCTGATTACCCCTTTAACCTTGTCCTTCACCTTTTTCGAAATGGAGATTCGTTCTTTCCCCATTTTAACCAAGCTCCAATTGATAAATGTATTTAGCAATATCAACAAGTCGTATCCCTTACCCCCTAACTTGGCAATCCATTTTGAGTGTTTTATAGAGAAATCGAAGACGTCACCATGAAACACCCATGCTTTTCCTGTGGGTAAATCTAAAATTACCTTGTTGTCGAGGTGAAAATTTGCCAAGGTAAATCCACTGAACCTTCTTAGGGACTCGTCGTGGTTTCCTGTGATGTAATGTACTTCTGTTCCCTTGGATAACATTCGTATGATTTCACGAATTACCTTCATGTGGTCATCTGGAAAATACCTTTTGTTAAATTGCCAAATGTCTATGATGTCTCCATTTAATATTAATACTTTGGGTTTAATACTTTTAAGATAAGAAACCAACTGCGCAGCGGCGGAACCATACGTTCCTAGGTGCACATCCGAGATAACAACAACTTCTTGCCTAAATTCCATTGGATAAAGATGGCGAGACATTTTAAGTATGATGTTAAGTCTATGTTAAAGCGCGGTTTTGTGTTGATAACTTGACGGCTTATTTCAGGCGGATTTCAATTTTCCGGTCATCTTCCATGCGAAATTTTGCATCTGAAAAAGAAGGAGGACCGAGTGTTCCTCTTGCCTGGTTTGAAAAACCATAGGATTCCAAGGGCAGCCCAAAGGCGTTTTTATCCATATACCCATTTTTGTTCTTGTCGTGAAAACTTGCCACCGCATAATTTCCTGTAGGTAGGTTTTCGAAATGAACAATCGCTTTTTTGCCCTCAATGGCGGCTACTTTTCCTTTAAATTGTTTTCCTCTTACGGCAAAATCTTCTGACTTGTTAAACAATCCAACATAAACCTGGCCTTTGTCCGAGGGAAAACCGCTCACACTGACATCGAGATCATGAGAATCATCGGCTCCATAACCAAGAAAACAAAAGAGAAAAATAAACAATTGCATAGGTAAAGATAAAACAAAGGCGCTTTTATACATTCCAAAACACCAAAATTAATTTTCCTAAATTTGACCTATGAAAAATGTGCTCGTTACGGGAGGCGCTGGTTACATCGGCTCACACACCGTGGTTGAATTGTCCAATCAAGGATTTCATCCGATTATTGTGGATGACTTAAGGAACAGTTCTCAAGAGATTTTGACCGGTATAAACCAACTTATAAAAGACGGTTTTACGTTTTATCCAATTGATATTTGCGATAAAAATTTGCTTTTCGAAACAATTGAAAAACACCACATTTACGCAATTATTCATTTCGCAGCCTACAAATCTGTGGGTGACTCCTGTACACATCCTTTGGAATACTATCAAAACAACCTGATCGGTCTTATGAATGTAATGGAGGCTTGCGCGTTCTTTGGCATTGAGAAACTGGTCTTTTCTTCCTCGTGTACCGTTTATGGAGAGCCCGATGTAAAAGAGGTGCGTGAAACGACTGCAAAAAAACTCCCTGTATCGCCCTATGGTTTTACAAAATGGATGGGGGAACAGATATTAGAAGACTACAGCAAAACCAAGCCAGACCTTCAAATCATTTGCTTAAGGTACTTCAACCCAATCGGAGCGCATCCCTCTGCACAAATTGGAGAGCTCCCTAATGGGACGCCGAACAATTTATTGCCCTACATTACCCAAACGGCTATGGGGCTGCAGGAAAAACTCACGGTTTTTGGAAATGATTATCCCACTTCAGATGGAACCTGTGTGCGCGATTACATTCATGTGTGTGATGTTGCAGATGCCCACGTGGTTGCTTTAAATTATGTGGGGAAAAACAATCCTTCGCTGTCCCATTTCAACATTGGTACCGGTACCGGTACCTCTGTATTAGAAGTCGTAGATTTTTTCCAAAAAATCACGCTTGCTCCATTGCCTTTTGAAATTGGCAACAGAAGGATGGGCGATGTTGTTGAGATTTACGCCAATGTTGACTTAGCTAAATCCGAATTGCAATGGGCGGCTAAACGAAGTGTAGAAAGTGCCATTGAAGATGCTTGGCGTTGGGAAAAATCCAGAAAAACGAATAAATGATCATTGACACACACTGCCATATTTACGACACGGTATTTAGCGAAGACTTTCCCGACGTGATACAAAGGGCGCAAGATGCAGGCGTAGGGGCTTTGCTGTTGCCAAACATTGACCTTGCCTCATCCGAGCTTCTGTTCCAAATGCCAACGTCAAGCCTTCCGATGGTTCCCATGATAGGCCTTCACCCTTGTAGCGTAAAAATTAACTATTTGGAAGAATTGGATGCTTTATATTCGTTGTTAAAATCAAAACCCTCTGCTTTTTGTGCCATTGGAGAAATTGGATTGGATTTATACTGGGACACAACTTTTCAGACACAACAAGTAGATGCCTTACACAAGCAAATCTCTTGGGCGTTGGCGTTTGACCTTCCTATCGTTTTTCACATTAGAAATGCCTTTGACGAAGTTTTTGTAGAACTGGCGCGATACGAAAAAACCGCTTTGCGTGGCGCATTTCACTGTTTTACAGGTACGGTCGCGCAGGCAAAACACATCCTAGAGAATTTACCTGGGTTTTTATTCGGCATTGGAGGGGTCATCAGTTATAAAAACAGCGACTTAAAATCCGTCATAAAAACCCTGCCCCTCGAAAAAATTCTTTTGGAAACAGATGCGCCCTATTTGCCCCCGGTTCCTCATCGCGGCAAGCGAAACGAGCCTTCTTTTCTCTCTTATGTTGTGGATCACTTGGTAGACTGTTACCATGTGGGGCCAAATGAAATCGCTTTGCAGACAACCCACAACGCACACAAGCTTTTCCAACTTAAAAACCACGGCCTATGATGAGCTCAAAAGTCCTTTTAATCTATACTGGAGGGACCATTGGAATGGTCAAAGATCATGAAACCGGGGAGTTAAAAGGCTTGGACCTTGCCTACATACACAACCAAATCCCTGAAATTGCACAACTTGGTGTGTCGGTTTCTTCCCTTAGCATTTCTTCCCCCATTGATTCTTCCGATATGTCACCAGCTGTTTGGCTAGAATTGTCACAAATCATCGCGGAAAACTATGAGAAATTTGACGGTTTTGTGGTATTGCATGGAACAGACACCATGGCGTATACAGCCGCGGCGCTCAGTTTTTTAATTCAGGGAATTCAAAAACCCATCATTTTGACCGGATCGCAATTGCCCATTGGGATTTTACGCACCGATGGCAAAGAAAACCTACTTACTTCCATTGAAATTGCGGGTAAGAAAACCGCATCTGGAGCCCCCGTATTGAAAGACGTCGCTGTGTTTTTTCAATCTAAACTCTTTAAAGGAAACCGTTGTTCGAAAGTGTCGGCAAACCAGTTTGATGCTTTTGACTCTCCAAACCACGCTCTATTGGGAGCGGTCGGCGTTGAAATCAACATTTCCCCTTTACCAAAAGACAACCCTAAAGATGAACCTTCATTGCGCTTCTATCCCAAACTAAACGACAAGATTGGTTTGATGAAACTGTTTCCTGGGATGAATCCAAAAGCCTATGAATGTTTATTTAACAGAGACCATCATGTTGCGATTGTAATTGAAACGTTCGGTGCAGGAAACGCTTTTAGTGATCTGCGTTTTCAATCCATGATCCTCGCTTACATTGGAAGCGGCGGCGTTGTACTTAACATCACTCAATGTGTTTCCGGGAGTGTACAACAAGGAAAATACGCTTCTAGCCGGTTCTTTGAGAAAGCAGGTGTGATCAGCGGAGGAGACATGAATGTAGAGTCAGCATTGACAAAACTAATGTGGCTTTATGGTAATTTCAGCGACATCGACGAAATTAAAAAGCTACTAAAGGAATCCGTTGTTGGTGAAATGAATTAGTCCTTGGGATGTGAGTAATCCTCAAACTCTTCTATCATTTCTTGATTTACTTGGGCTGTAACAGAAATCGGAATGTAATCCACTTCTACATTTGTTTTATCCAATCCAAAATCTTCCGCTGGTTTAAGACCTGTAGACTTCACAAAACGATACGCTTTTACACATAACACTTGAAAGGCATTAAGCGCATTGTCGGTGGACACCCTTGAGTTCAAAACGATGAACTTAAAGTCTAATTTATCCATTTTGTTTTTTATGGATTCAAAAATACTTTCGTTTTCCAACTCGCCTTTTTCCACCATGTGACGGTGTATTTTACGCATCATGTATTCAATTCTGTGCTCTTCTTTAAATCCTAGTTCTAAGGAAACATAATAGCACTCTTTGTCGATGATTTCATGCACAGAATAATGTACTCCCTTAGGTTCGTTAAGGATGTCGAGGTGTAAAAACCAAATCACTCCCGCTTTGCGAGGGCGTTTCATAAACAAGGAATGGAATACGGTAAGGTCTAGTTTGTCGTGCGTATTGCTGCGCGTTGGAAAGACCAAGTTGGTTGCTTCAAAAGGGATTCCGGTGTCTTTACGGACTGCTTTTAACATCGGGATGACGGCGCGCATTGGAAGGTATTCAGTAATGTTTTTCCTAAGTTGTCTTGCTTTAAAGTATAGGAACAACAACACAAAGAAGGAGATAGAGAGCACCAAGGTAAACCATCCTCCATGGACTACTTTACCAAGGTTTGACATTAAGAAAATGCTTTCAATGAATAGAAACCCGAGAAAAATAATAATGTAAAAAGCCCTTGCCTTAGGATATTTAAGGTAGAGCAACAAAAGCAATAAGATAGAGGTCATGACCATGTTTATGGTAATGGCAAGCCCATAAGAATTTTCCATTGCCCCTGATTTCTTAAAGATCGCAATCACAACCAAACAACCCACCATAAGCACCCAATTGATAAAGGGAATGTAAATTTGTCCTTGGTGGTCGGAAGGAAATTTTACCTTTAAGTTGGTCCATAACTTCAATTTTATTGCCTCATTCATGAGAGTAAACACTCCGGTAATCAAAGCTTGAGAGGCAATGATTGTGGCGGCGGTGGCTGTTATTACGGCAAATAACATTTGATTGTCAGGAACCATGGAATAAAAAATGGTTTCTCCCTTTTCCAAGGTGAAACCTGAACTTGTACAAAGCGCGGCTTGCCCAAGATAGTTGATTACTAAAATCCCTGAGACGGCACTCCAGCTGATGCGGATGTTTCCTTTTCCACAGTGGCCTAAGTCTGAATACAAAGCTTCTGCACCCGTGGTACATAAAAAAACAGCTCCCAAAGCAGCAAAGCCCCCTTTGACATGAAGTACAAAATGTATCGCTTCCATCGGATTAATCGCCGCCAGAACAGCCGGGTTTTTCGTGATGTTGATCAAGCCCAAGTACAGTAAATACCCAAACCAAACAAACATTATCGGTCCAAACATTTTACCGATGGTTGCTGTACCAAATTGTTGAACCATAAATAAAACAATAATGATGGCCACAACGATGGGAATAACAGGAACGTCGGGATTGATGTTGTTGATTCCTTCTACAGCGGACGAAATGGAAATAGCAGGCGTAATAAACCCATCTGCCAACAAGGTTGCACAACCAATCAATGCTGGGATGACGACCCACCTAATGTTGCGTTTTTTCAACAAGGCAAACAAGGAAAAAATCCCTCCTTCCCCTTTGTTGTCTGCGTTTAATGCAAAATAAATATACTTCACACCTGCCAATAATATCAAAGTCCAGATAACACAAGACAAACCACCATAAATAAAGTCTTTGCTAATGTGCGCGCCTCCACCGGTTATGGCTTGAAAAACATACAAAGGAGAGGTTCCGATGTCCCCAAAGACAATTCCCATGGTAATGAGTACACCGGCAAAAGACATTTTATGATATGATCCAGACATGAAAAAAATTTTGCTAAATGTAGATGAATTCAATGAATGAATTGAAAAATCGCGACAATTTTTGTTTGGTGCTAAACCAATGCAATTATTTTCAAAAGCTTCGCTGCTTCACCTTGTTGTCTTTTTTATTTGCCGGCACTTAAAAAATCTAACTTTTGACGTGGGTCTAATAAAAAAAGCCAGCCTTTCGGCTAGCTTTTGATTGCTTTGGCGGAGAGAGAGGGATTCGAACCCTCGATAAGCTTTAGACCTATACACACTTTCCAGGCGTGCTCCTTCAACCACTCGGACACCTCTCCATGAAGGCGCAAAGTTATTCCATTTTTTCTGCGTGTACAAATCCAACTGTTTTAGTCCCATGTCCTGGTATAAATTTTAACTTTACAACATGAAGTTTCTAATCGTTGGGCTCGGTAATCCTGGTGCTGAATATGAAAACACAAGGCATAACATCGGATTTAAGGTGTTGGATTTTCTCAATGAAAAACACGGTGGGTCCTTCTCTTTAAACCGCGCAGCGCATACCAGTACCGTTAAATTTAAAGGCAAAAGCCTAATATTGGTTAAGCCCACAACCTTTATGAATCTGTCAGGGAAAGCGGTTCATTATTGGATGCAGAAAGAGGGGGTCTCGTTAGACCACGTTTTGGTAGTTACCGATGATTTATCGCTTCCATTCGGCAAACTGCGCATGAAGGCGTCTGGTTCTGATGGGGGGCACAATGGCCTAAAAGACATTCAAAGCACATTGGCTACCACAGCATATACGCGCTTACGCTTCGGTATTGGCAATGAATTTAAGGCAGGAAGACAGGTGGATTATGTCCTTGGTACATGGGAAGAATTAGAGCAGGAGCACTTGCCTGAAAGGATTGATACGGCAACGCAATTTATAGAATCGTTTTGCACCATTGGACTCCAATTAGCGATGACCCAATGGAATGGAAAATGATCATTTAATGAGGTAGAAAAATCCAGATAGGGTTTCTTTCTTATCTGTAATATCCAGCTTATAAAAATACGTGCCGTCTTTAACCTCGCTTCCATCCCAATCATTCAAGTAATTTTCTTTTTCATAAATAAGATTTCCCCAACGATTAAAGATCTGCAGTTTATTTTTTTCGTAAAATTCAAGGTACTGGAATGCCAATAAATCATTCTTTGCATCTCCATTGGGCGTGACGACATTGGGCGCATTTACGGTTGCTGGCACTACGGAAAACGGTCCACAAAGGGTGTCTACACAACCCATGGTGTCTTGAATAAACAGACATAGCGTATGGTTTCCTGGCGTTTGGTAAACATTGCTCCATTGCGTACTTAGGCTGGTCAGGGTGTCGTCTACGGTCCATGTCCACTGACTTATACTTGCCGCTGGAGAGACGCTTGCATCACTGAAATCTCCCTGCATACCCACAATGATGGGGGACGGGTTGATGGTATAATTCGCAATGGGATTGCTGTAGATGGACAAGCTAAATTGGGTGGTGTCTGAAACGCATCCATCACCTGCCGCATATGCATTGAAAAGAAGCACAACCGGTAGGCCATTCGTAGATGCATTGGCGCTAAAACTTCCTTGACCGGACAACCCTTCTCCCCAATAATAGGCGGTTCCATTGCTAAAACAGGAGGCAAGTGACACGTTGATGTTCTCCCCTGAACACAAAATGGAGTCGTATTGCAAGACAATGTTTGTTGCGGGTTTTATGGGGACCGTCTCTATTGGAATCCCCGCGATCAGCGTTCCACAAGCATCGGTTACAACCGGTGGAGGAATATTTAGAAGGGTTTCCGTAGAATCACAATAGGTTGGACAATTAGGAATGGTTAAAAAGAAGTGATGGTTGGTTGCGCCCGCTCCACATCCTGTGTTGGTTCCTGTGACAATGGTGTCCGTTGACCAAGGATGTGTAAAGGTGTAAGGAGCCACACCATAACGCGCATAGGCTGTTACTTCGATTTCACATTCATTTGAACACAGAGGGGCCTGTGAAGCATACCATTGTGAGCCATAGGATTCGGCCGTTTTTCCGTAAATCACCACTTGAAAAGGCCATAAAGTAGTAAAAGGGTCGTAGCGAATGTAGTTGATGTTACAGCCTGGACCATAGGAATACCGGCTAAGGTGGTAACGAACATAGAGTTGAGTTGTGTCGCACGATTCGGGAATACAGCAAATCAATGGAGACATCACATTAAAGCTGTCGAGGTATGCGGTTCCCGCTGTTTGAGCGGTTGGGCCTGTAACGGTAAACGTTTGAGAAATTCCGCACTTCGTACTGAAGGACATTACGCCTTGGCTCATGGTTGCAGGGGCAAAGGGATCTGCATAAAAACTTGCTGTGACATACAACCCGGAGACGGTTACCCCGGCGGGAACCGTTGCTAACAGACTGTCAATGTTGGCTTGTGGCGTTAAACAAGAGGGCATATAGCCGCCTGCCCATGTGGCTGTCGGGCCGCCAACCAAGGGGTCAATGGTAATTGGATATTGTCTTCCATTGTCCTCGATCCATGCTTTTGGCGTTGCCACCGTGAGAACATATTGATTATTCCCTATGGGTGTAAAAGACATCGTTAAAGGCAAAACATGGTTCGAAGCGTCGTAGGCAAGGGGGGTAAAAATTTTACCCATGGCAAGGTTTGATTTGTCCTCCATCACCAGAATTTCAGAATGACTGGCAAACCCATCAATGAATAAGATTCCTTTTCTCCTGTCTGTCTGCAGCTCTTCGTTTTCAATGGATGAATATGCCAATGAAAAACCGGTCGGTAATGTTACTGTTTCTTGAATCAAAAGGTAATCATTGGCGATTGTGAGCGGCTGAGTTAATACTATGTTGCTTTTAATACGCCCTTCCAAAAATTGAATCTCTCTTCGTACCGAACCTTGCTGGCTTTCTACTCCGCGTTCACTCACGCTGGTTTTGACAGCGGTGTACTTTACTCCGTTGACATGTACGTTTTTTCCAGCCAAAAGGAGGTTGTTGTTCCCTAAGTTGAGGCCATAGGAATGATCTGCATACAAATACGTTGGATAGGCCTGGTCAGGTGCTGCCATGACACCATTTCCTGCGGGTTTCAAACGTGGAGAGATGGGGCGTAAATCGCCATCGAGCGAACGGTAATGAATGGGCTTTTTACTGTAAACGGATTTGGTATTCCCCTTTTGGTCGACAAATTGTGAAGAAAACAAGGTTCGTTCGTTTGTCCGCTCTGTCCAAACCGCATTTTTTTCTTCCGGTATGTTTCCGCCTTCACCCTCGGGGTTTAAAGGGGCTGTAAAAGGAGCGACTTGTGCGGTCGTGCCCAATGCAATGAACATAACAAGGATGGATGCAAACACTTTATTAAGCAAAAAAGAGGTTGCCTCGTTGTTTTCGACACTCCCATGTGTTGGCTTATTCAAACCAAAAGCGAATAATGGCACGTTTCGGAAACACATATATAATTTTTAGGACACAATATAGGCATTTATCTTTAACATTGAAAAAATAAAGGCGTTTTGATTTTCGCGCTAAAAGCCTACTTTTGCAGGTATGTTAAATTTGAGAATAAAAGAAATTTTAGAAGGCGGATCAACCTTTAAAATTGGGGACACCGTTAAGGTTCAGGGTTGGGTGCGCGCGTTTCGTAGCAACCGTTTTATCCAACTCAATGACGGCTCTTGTTTGGGCAACCTTCAGGCCGTATTGGATTTTTCTCAGTTTGAGGAGGTTCAAATAAAAAGAATTACCACCGCAGCTTCCTTGAGCATCGTCGGAGAATTGGTTGCTTCCATTGGTTCCGGCCAACAGATTGAGTTAAACGTCCAATCGTTTGAAATTTTAGGCGATGGCCCTGCGGATGATGTGCAAAAAACCGTCATGCAACCGAAACGACATAGCCTTGATTTTTTGAGAGAGCAAGCTCATTTAAGGTTTCGTACGAATACCTTTGGGGCGGTCTTTCGAATCCGTCATGCGGTATCCTACGCCATCCACAATTATTTCAATGCGAATGGTTTTTACTACCTAAACACGCCCATTATTACGGGGTCTGACGCAGAAGGGGCCGGAGAAATGTTCCGCGTAACCACCTTAGACATGAAGAATCCTCCGCTGGACGAAAGTGGGGAAATTGACTTTCAAAAAGATTTTTTTGGTAAAGGCGTTAACTTGACGGTATCCGGTCAACTTGAAGCTGAACTTGCGGCTTTGGCGCTTGGAAAGGTCTATACTTTTGGTCCCACGTTTCGGGCGGAAAACTCAAACACCTCTCGTCACCTTGCTGAATTTTGGATGATTGAGCCCGAAGTCGCGTTTAACGACTTAAAAGACAATATGGATTTAACCGAAGATTTTCTTAAGCACATTTGTCGTTACGTTCTTGAAAACTGCAAAGAAGACCTTACATTCCTGCATGAAAGAGACATGCAAGAGCAATCCCAAAAACCCCAGCAGGAAAGAACAGAGTTGGGCTTAATGGAGCGAATTCAATTTGTGGTCGACAATCCTTTTAAGCGATTGAGTTATACTGAAGCGATTGAGGTTTTATTGCAATCCAATCATTACAAGAAGAAGAAATTTCAATATCCAGTTGAGTGGGGCATCGATTTGCAGAGTGAACATGAAAGGTATTTGGTTGAAAAAGAATTCAAATGTCCCGTCATTTTAACAGACTATCCTTCGGAAATTAAGGCGTTTTATATGCGCGCCAATGAAGATGGTAAAACCGTTGCTGCCATGGATGTTTTGTTTCCTGGCATTGGAGAGATTGTTGGAGGGTCTCAACGTGAAGAGCGCTATGAAAAATTACTTGAGAAAGTGAAGGAATTTGGCATTCATGAATCAGAATTGTGGTGGTATTTACAAACCCGAAAAATTGGCACCGTGCCTCATGCAGGATTTGGATTGGGCTTGGAAAGAATGATTATGTTTGTGACGGGAATGACAAACATTCGAGATGTAATCCCTTTTCCGAGAACTCCTTTGAACGCTTCGTTTTAATTCCATGGCACTCAAGCAAAATCTTTCGCAAAAACTTGACCAGCGGCTTTCTCCGCAACAGATACAATTAATGAAACTGCTGCAAGTTCCAACTTCTGAGCTGGAGCAAAGAATTCAACAAGAAATTGAGGAAAATCCTGCCCTGGCAGAAATGGAAGATCCGGCGGATGAAGTAGATCCTGCAGAAGCTCAAGAAAACGAGGATTCTGATGACGAATTTGACCTGTCAGATTATTTTGACGACGACATTGCAGATTATAAAACCTATGCAAACAATCAATCAAAGGACGACGAGGAAAGGGTAATTCCAATAGCGGGTGAAGAGAGTTTTCAAGACAAACTTATGGAACAGTTGTCTTTAAATAACTTGACTCCCTCTCAAATCATCATCGCCGAGGTTTTGGTTGGAAACCTTGACGAGTCTGGGTATTTAAGTCGCCCCTTAGAGGCGGTGGTAGACGACCTCGCATTTCACTTTAATTTAAATGTAACGGAGCAGGACATTGAAGCGGTTCTGTTTAACATCCAAGAACTAGACCCCGCAGGTATTGGGGCAAGAAACCTTCAAGAATGTTTGGTCTTGCAAAGTACGCGAAGACAGGATGGGAGTGTCAATAAACGCATCGCTTTAGAAATTCTGAGAAATCATTTTGATGCCTTTACGCGAAAACATTACGATAAAATTTCTCGCAAATTGGACATTGATGCATCCCAATTAAAGGCTGCCATTGACGAGATTTTAAAACTCAATCCGAAACCGGGTGGAGCCTCCAAAAGCACTGGAAAAAACCTACAGCAAATTGTACCTGATTTCATTTTAACAGAAACAGATGGGTTGATTGAGTTAAGCCTAAATGCAAGGAATGCACCAGAACTCAAAATTAGTAAGGAATATGAAACCTTATTGAGGTCCTATGCCGAAGGAGCAAAAACATCCAAGTCTGACAAACAAGCGTTGGTTTTTGTCAAACACAAACTGGAAAGTGCAAAATGGTTTATCGATGCCATAGCGCAGCGGCAACAAACGCTTTTACTCACCATGAATGCGATTTTGAATTACCAACACGCCTTTTTCTTAACAGGGGATGAAACCAAAATGAAACCCATGATATTGAAAGACATTGCGGAAAGGGTTAACATGGACATTTCCACGATCTCACGGGTTGCGAACAGTAAGTTTGTCCAAACCAACCACGGCGTATATCCCTTAAAATTCTTTTTTTCAGAATCCCTTTCCACTGATAGCGGCGAAGAGGTGTCTACCCGTGAAGTAAAAAAGATATTATTGGACGCAATTTCTGCTGAGGACAAATCAAATCCTTTGCCTGACGAAAAATTAATGGCCTTGTTGAACGAAAAAGGCTACAACATTGCCCGCCGAACGGTTGCTAAATACCGAGAACAATTAAACTTGCCCGTTGCAAGGCTTCGAAAAGAACTATGATACGCTATTTGTCCCACCTGTTTTCCTGGGTTTTTCTTCCCCTGCTTATGCCTTTGTATGGTTTGCTGATTACAATGTATTATCCAATACATACCTACCACTCGAGTCGAATCAGCATGTACGACATTCCACCCCGACAAAAGTGGTTGTTGTTTGCAATTTTTGCGGTATTTAGCTTCATCGCGCCAAGTCTATCCTATTTGGGTTTGTATAAATTCAAAATCATCACAACCCTTGACATGGAAAAACGAGAAGAGCGGAATTTACCACTCATCATTATGTTAATTTATGGCCTCTTGTTGTTTTACCTTGTTCAGCAAATCGACACGATGCAGATTTTACCTATTTTTTATTCAACCCTAGCCCTTTCAGGTGTCTTGGTCACAACGGTTTTTACCATTTTAACAAGGTATTTAAAAATCTCAATGCACGCGGGGGGTGCTGGAATTCTTTGTGGTTATCTCTTTTCCTTTTTCATTCAACAACCCAACCCATCCTTGTTTTGGCTTTGCATCGGAATCGTGATTGCAGGAACCGTCATCGGCTCTAGGTGGTATTTACAGAAGCACACTTTACGGGAATTGGTGTTGGGCTTTTCGGTTGCGGCCTTATTGACAGGAGTGGTCGTTTATTCGATTTGATCTTTGTCCTTGGCCGGGTTTGAATCAAAGTGCCATCCTTTGCATGAATTTCCTTTACATGTGTTTACTTGGTCTTTGAATTTGGGGGAAACGCCGGAAAAGCTGTATTGACTGGGCTTACTCCACCGTAACCGATTTTGCCAAATTTCTCGGCTGGTCTACATTACATCCCCTCATTACTGCGATGTAATAGGATAACAATTGGAACGGAATCGTAGCCAACAAAGGAACCAATATTTCATCTGACTCAGGGATTTCAATGATGTGGTCTGCAATGTCTTTTACCGTTTCGTCTCCTTCGGTTACAATGGCAATGATTTGTCCCTTTCTGGCTTTTACTTCTTGAATGTTTGAAACCACTTTTTCATATGAATTTCCTTTCGTGGCAATCACAAAGACGGGCATGTTTTCATCAATCAATGCGATGGGACCATGTTTCATTTCTGCAGCCGGATACCCTTCGGCATGGATGTAAGAAATTTCCTTTAGTTTAAGTGCCCCTTCAAGCGCAACCGGGAAAGAGGATCCTCGACCTAAATAGAGTGCATTCGTGGCGTTTTTATATTTTTCAGCAATTCGCTCGATGTCTTTGTTTTTTGAAAGAAGCGTTTTTACCTTCTCAGGTATCGCCTCTAACTCCACGAGAAGTTCATGAAACCTAGATTTGCTTATGGTTCCTTTTTTGTTTGCCAGGGAGAGCGCAATCATGGTTAAAATGGTAACTTGTGCCGTAAAAGCCTTTGTAGAAGCCACGCCAATCTCTGGGCCTGCATGGGTATAAGATCCTGCATCGGTAATTCTAGAGATGGATGAGCCTACCACATTGCAAATACCAAGAATGGTAGCCCCTTTGGATTTCGCCAATTCCAGGGCAGCTAAAGTATCGGCTGTTTCACCTGATTGTGAAATGGCAATTACCACATCGTTTTCATGAATAATGGGGTTTCGGTACCTAAATTCACTTGCGTATTCAACTTCTACATTTATCCTTGCCAAGTCTTCGATAAGGTATTCACCAACCAATGCTGCATGCCAAGAAGTTCCACAAGCTACCATCACCAAACGGTTTGCCTGGATCATTTTTTGCTCATATTCACGAATTCCTCCCAATGCAACCCATCCTTTTTGCGCATTCAGTCTGCCTCTAAAACAATCATGAATAGATCGAGGTTGCTCATGTATCTCTTTCAACATAAAATGTTCATATCCGCCTTTTTCCAGGGCTTCTAATTCCATTTCTAACTTCTGAATGTAGGGTGTTTTGGGTTGGTCTCCAATGTTAAAAAGCTTAAGCCCATCTACCCTGTCCATGATGGCAATTTCTTCATCTTCGAGGTATACTACATTTTTAGTGTATTCCACAATTGGGGTTGCGTCAGATGCCAAAAAGAATTCTCCTTCTGCGCCAATTCCTACGACCAACGGGCTGCTTTTTCTGGCTGCAACCAAACGATTTGGAAAGTCACTGGAGATGGCCACAATGGCATAGGCTCCTACGACATGGTTCAAGGCAATACGCAATGCTTCACCAAACCAAACTTTTTCCTTTTTGCAAATATCATCCACCAAGTGAACCAACACTTCTGTATCTGTTTCGCTCCTAAATTGATAGCCTTTCTTTATGAGTTCTTTTTTAATGGCGTCGTAATTTTCAATGATTCCATTGTGAATGATTGCAATTTTTCCATCGGCAGAGTAATGTGGATGCGCATTGATGTCATTAGGAGCGCCATGCGTGGCCCAGCGGGTATGACCCATTCCAATGGAACCTAGAACATCTTTTTCGATAACAAATTCTTCAAGATTGGAAACTTTCCCTTGGCGTTTGTAGATGTTTAGTGTGTCGTTATGCAACAATGCAATGCCTGCACTGTCGTATCCCCTGTACTCTAATCGCTTTAATCCTTTGATAATAATCGGATACGCATCTTGATGTCCAATATAGGCGACAATTCCACACATTTTTAGAAGGTTGTATAGGTAATTACAATTCTTGGTTTTGCTTTGTTAATGGTGTTTGGACCATTGAAGATAATTCTTTCTGCTGAATTGATAAAAAATCTTGGAGAAACGATAAGCCCTGTGTTTTCGATGTCTTTGTTAATCACGGCCTGCACGTACTGCTTTAGGTCTGCGGAAAATTCTTTTGTATATTCACTGTAAGTGCCAAATACACCTGTGTTGATGTAATTGTTTGCGAAGGCTGTTTTTTTGGTTGCAAAGGTAACGTTAGCGCCGGGTTTGTACTTGTAACCAACGTTATATTGAATCGGCAAATGAATCTCGGCCCGATGAATCAACTGGTTTTTGGTTAAATTGGACAAGCCGGGGATTACGATTTTAGCTCGGAGTCCAAATGCCTGTGCGTAAAACGATTGTAAACCTTGA
Source organism: Chryseobacterium gleum (assembly GCA_945882095.1). Classification (GTDB taxonomy): domain Bacteria; phylum Bacteroidota; class Bacteroidia; order Flavobacteriales_D; family Crocinitomicaceae; genus UBA952. The sequence goes on along the minus strand of CAMCWF010000003.1, from coordinate 155,497 downwards.
GAAGGGTTGTTGATGACCTGGTCAACTGCCGTTCCGCTGTGATTTATATCCACATGCGAAAAATCTGCACAGGTTGAATTTAAGAGCAAGTCATAGGTTTTTTGACTTCCTGCTTGGGAATAATAAATGGTTAACTTGGAGCTCGGGTCATTTAGGTTAAAATAAAAAACGCCGCCTTGTCCGGCCGCCTGGCTAATGTTGTTGGTTTTGACGAGCAATCCTTTGAAATACGATTTAAAATTGTCATCGCTTGAAAAGGTTGTGCTTCCACTGGTCGCCTCGGCTATGAACTGTTTGGCCAAAAGGGTATCCAAATGAATTCTCAATTGCGCCTGAAGGCTGTCTCCCCCAACAATGGTTTTGTTCAGAGGGTCTGGGACCAGCGTTCCTTTCCCTGCAGGTACCAAGTTGGTTGAACTGTGATTTTTCACCGTAAAATTATAGTAGGTTGAATCTGGATGAATGGATTCTGTCATTTCATATACCTCAAAAGTTTGTGCGCTGAGGTCACCGTAATATCCTGTGTATTCCAAAGCCAATACGAAAGAATCCACCACGATGTTTGAAACAGTTCCAAAATTCGGGTTAATGCCTGCCAATCGCAGTTGAGAATAAAACGAAGCATTAAACAATCCAAATTTTGGGTCGTTGTAACTTCCTAGCACCACATTGGCTGCATTGTCGGTTTCGGTGGAGTCTTCAAGAATTATGGTCGTTGAAAGCAAAAATGTGTCCGTTGTTATTCCATTAAGATAGGCATTGGGATCTAGGATGTCTTTGCCCAGTGATTGGTCCTTTTTTTTACAACTAAGAAAGCTTAATACAGCAATTAAAATAAAAAAGCCTTTACGCATTCTTTCGGTTTTTATTAGGCTAACACTGGCTCGTCTATGACCTTGTCAAAAAAGGCAGAAAAAGATTTAGGTTGATTCTCTTCATCCACATAATCCATTTTATGACAGGTGGCTTCGTCAAAAATCCCCATCAAATCTTTGCTTAGGTTAGGCTCTGCGATGGTTAGTCCATCACAATGCTCAACGATTAGCTTAGTAATCGAAAGAAAATCTGTGTCTTTTGCTTTTTCGACCATAGCTTTTGGAAAACCATCAAATTTAAGCTTTTCAAAAAAACGTGGGTCCCAATTATCGTTAAACCTTTCGTTGTATAGATTATACACGACTTTGGTTTCTTTAAAATGTGGGTCTTTCTTGTAAATGTGTTTGATATACAAAGCCATCAACCCCGTAAACCATCCGTTGCAATGAATGACATCTGGTTGCCAACCGAGCTTTTTAACCGTTTCTAAAATCCCTCTAGCAAAGAAAATTGAACGCTCATCGTTGTCAACAAATTCCTTGTCTTCCTCATCGGTCAATAGGTTTTTTCGCTTGTAAAAATCGTCGTTGTCAATAAAATAAACCTGCATTTTTGCGGCGGAAACCGACGCGACTTTAATGATCAATGGGTGGTCTTGGTCATCTATGGAAAGGTTTAGACCAGACAATCGAATGACTTCATGCAACTGGTGTCTTCTTTCGTTGATTACACCATATCTTGGCATAAAAACCCTGATTTCCTTGCCCTCTTCTTGAGTGGCTTGAGCAATCCTTCTGGTAAAGGAAGAAATTTCTGTTTTCGGTAAAAAAGGGGAAATCTCCTGAGAGATAAATAAAACTCGTTTCTTTTCCATTTAGCTTGCGCGCTTTTTGAGGGGGAGCAAAGTTAAAAAAAACAAGTGAACTTTCCTAAAAAGGCATAGCTTTGTGACCTTACTATTTTTCGTTCGATGTCTAACGTACAAATATACTCAGTCGCAGAAGACCTTAAATCCCTACTGGAACTTGAAAAAGCAAAAGGCGGAACGATCGGTTTTGTCCCAACCATGGGTGCCTTACACGACGGGCATTTGTCCTTGGTGAAGCGTTGCAAGGATGAGAATTCGCTCTGTGTGGTGAGTATTTATGTAAACCCACGCCAATTCAACGAAAGCGACGATTTCGCAAACTACCCGCGACAGATTGAGGTTGACCGAGAAAAACTTGAAACCCTCGGTGGACTTGTGCTTTTTCTTCCCACTTCCGAAGATTTATTTAACGTCAATTTTGCCTCTCCAAAGGTTGACCTTATGGGGCTTGACCAGCGATTGGAGGGCGCGTCGCGTCCGGGGCATTTTCAGGGAGTGATGGATGTGGTTTACGCACTTTTCAACCTTGTTCATCCAACCAAAGCCTATTTTGGGTTAAAGGATTTTCAACAGGTAGCAGTGGTGCAAAACATGGTGCGTAAATTGAATTTACCCGTGGAAATTGTGCCTGTCCCAACCCTCAGGGATGCCTCTGGATTGGCAATGAGCAGCAGGAACCAGCTCTTATCTCTATCGCAGCAAGAAGAAGCAACTCTTTTGTACAAAACCCTTTGTTTTGTGCGACACAACATTAAAAGCATTCCCCTTTCTCACATACTTGCATCGGCTAAAGAACTTTTTTCCGACTCGCTTTTACAATTAGATTATTTAGTGGTGGTGGACCCAACCACCCTTATACCCTTGACGGAATATCAAGAAAATGCGCATTGTTGCATCGCTGCATATCTTGGTAAAGTTCGTTTAATTGACAACATGGCCTTGTAGAGACGCTGAATTGCATTAATTTTGAACAGCATTTTTACGTAAAAACCATGCAAATTCAAGTTTTAAAATCTAAAATTCATCGGGTTACGGTAACCCAAGCAGAATTAAATTATATCGGAAGCATCACAATTGATGAACGGTTAATGGAGGCAGGCAACATTCTTGAAGGCGAAAGGGTTCAAGTGGTTAACATTAACAATGGAGAACGCTTAGAAACCTATGTTATAAAAGGAAAAAAGGACTCTGGAACCATTTGTCTCAACGGTCCTGCCGCTCGAAAAGTAGCCGTTGGCGATGTCATCATCGTTATCAGTTATGCGACCATGGATTTTGAGGAAGCCAAAACCTTTCAGCCCCAACTCGTCTTTCCAAACGAAAAAACCAATTTACTAAGCTTATGAAAAGGTGGGAATACGTCCAAAACAAAGTGGTTACCATTGAAACCGCATCGCAATTACGTGAATTGTACAGATTAAAAAACCAGAAAACCGTCTTTACCAATGGCTGTTTTGATCTTCTACATTTAGGTCATGTTCAATACCTTGCACAGGCAGCAGACTTGGGGAGCAAATTAATTGTGGCCGTTAACGACGACGCATCTGTGCGAAGCTTGAATAAAGGCGAAAACCGTCCAATCAATCCCACGTCTGCACGGGCCTTGGTCTTGGCTTCACTTGGCTTCGTTGACTTAGTGGTGGTTTTTTCCTCCTCAACGCCTTTAGACGTAATCTTAGCGCTTCAACCAGACGTCATTGTTAAAGGTGGCGACTACAACGCGCTTGATACGGATGCAACGTCCAAAACCTACATCGTTGGTTCGTCGGAAGCAAAATCTTGGGGTGGAGAAACGGCTACCCTTCCTTTGGTTGACGGGTACTCTACAACTTTACTTTTGGCTAAGAAATAGGTTTTTAGAAAGGTTATAAAAAACAACAGTTCCCAATAACAAGTCGAAATTATAGAACAGATCTTCTACAGGTATGGTAACCATGCGTATGCCCGAAAAACCTGTTGGATGATACCAAACAATAGGCCCTTGAGTGACCGCACCCGTTAAAACGCCGTTTACAATAAGAAAGGGTATTAAACAAACAAGATACGTAAAGATAAAATGTGTCAACCATTTTGGGTTCAATAACCACAACACCAAAGCTATTGACAGGGCGAAAGGAACAGCTGTCATGGTATACCATGCGCCCAAATTCCCTAAAACTAAAGCAAGTCCCGCGAGGATAAAAACCACAAAAAAACAAGCGTTGAATCTTGTTTTCATTTCGATTGTAAAATATTTTCCCAAAACCTCGTAAATGAACACGCAGTTGTAAGGAACAACCACGAAAAATAAACATTCCTCAATGGGCAGGCTTCCTAAAAACCACCCGCCAATATACCGTTGAGTAAATCCCCACAGTCCCAATTCTGTAAAAAAATGATCCCAAAAAATAAACGGAACGGAGACAAAGAAAAGAGGCAGTAGCAAGTGTTTCCATTTGTGATAGAACGCTACTTTCTTATCAAAACTTAAGAAAAAGGGGCCAAGGAAGGAAAGCAATAACACCCACGCGTACAAACTCATTTCACAGGGCTTTGTGACCTATAGGCTTTTTTCGCTTCGGCATAAAATTTTGGGGAAACCATCAACATTCCAAAACTACTTCCTTGCGCTTTATACAGGTTCTTATGGTGCACTTTGTGTGCTTTTCGAATGGCATAAAAATACGGGTGATTGATGTCGCGGAAAAATTTAAACCTTCGGTGAATGTAGACATCATGGATTAAAAAATAGGCAAGTCCATAGAGTGCAATCCCAAAACCGACCCAAATGGAAAAATAAAACTGATACATAAAACCCAGCATGATACCCAACCAAGAAGGAATGGCATAAATCAGAAAGAAAACATCATTTTTTTCAAACACTCCCTCCTCAACTTGATGGTGGTCTTTATGAAAATACCACATCATGCCGTGCATAATAAATTTATGTGTAAACCACGCCATAAATTCCATTCCTAAAAAAGTTGCAAATAAAACAAGGGGACCCCACCAAAACATATCTACAAGATTTGAATTAAAAAATAAAAACAAATAAATCTTAACAGCCACAAAGCTGTTTTGTTCTTTTCAAGTTTAACTTGCCAAACCAAGTACAATTGTATAAAAATCGAAAGTAAAAACCAACACAAATAATTAAATAATGGCACCTCTAGGTTTTTGAAAGCCCAAAAATCATTTGCTGCTGCAACGGGCTCCATTAAAACGTCTATCAAGGTCATGGTTGCTGCCCCAATAAAAACTTGAGCGGCTTTGTTCTTCGCAAGTCTTTTTGCCAAATCAAACGCAAGCCATGCAAGCATTGCCCAATTGACCCCGATGATAAGAGGGACCTCAAACAGCTTGGGACCTAAATTAGCCCCATAGACATAATCCCCAAACAAATAACCTGTATGAACGCCAATCCATTCAGCGGTCATCCCCACGGCAAAAAGCATAAATGAAAGAATCAGAATCTTTCCATCCCATCGGTATGTATGCAGTAACAATCCGAACGAAAGCGCAAGGTTCAATGCAGCGAAAGGTAGGATTAGGGTTTTGAGTTCAGGAAATAACATGGACGCGGTGCCTACGAAGTAAAGCAGTCCCAACACCCAAATTTCCCAATGTTTTTTCATTTGATTTACCATTCCTTTAGTCTTCCTGACAAACCATTTCGAATCGTTTCATCAAGGGAATAAAATTCAAAATTCAACAATGCCTTTAAAACACTCGAGTCATAAGAAATGTTTTTATATGCGCTTTGGGCTGTTTCAATGGTGAGTCCTTCCCTGTTTCCGCGCATTAAATTGAATGTTTCCAATAAATAACCAACCCATAGCGCCAATTGCCTCGGAGATTTAAGCTTCGGTGGGGTTTTCCCCATGGCAAGGCTAAGTTTTGAAAAAAGCACCTTAAAAGAAGCGTTCTCCCCTGTGCACAAAAATCGTTTTGACCTTAGGTTTGAATTCATCAAAAACACCATGGATTTAGATACATCTCTGGCGTCCACCGTGGCATTGGATCCGCTGGGGTAAAACCGAAGGCCCTTTTGCGCCGTCTTAAAAATACTTAAAGACCCTTGGTCCCAATCTCCCGCGCCCAAGATCACACAGGGATTGATGATTACCGCATTCAACCCTTCTTCGATGCCTCTCCAAACTTCTTTTTCAGCACCGAATTTTGATACAGAATACCCACTGTTTAGGTTTCCGGCTTTCCAAACATCTTTTTCCGTTGTTTTTCCAGATTTATTCTGTCCAATCGCCGCAGTAGAACTTACATAACACAACTTAACGGATGGGATTTCAAGGCAAACGTTTACGACGTTTTCAGTGCCCCCTCGGTTTATGGCTATGCACTTATAAAAGTCAATTCTATGAAAGGAAACCAAAGCAGAGCAGTGGTAAACTTGGGTGGCATTATGGAGAACCTCTCTAAGCGATTCAATGTCAAGCACGTCGGCTTGCACCCATTCAATTTTTCGAAATTGGGTTTCCGCATTTTCGAAGTCATAGTGTTTAAAAACCGCCAAAACCAGCTGGGTCTTTTTTTCATTCCGAAAAGTGGCAACAACCTTTTGTGTTTTTGTTAAATCAAACAATAGGTGGCTCCCCAAAAGCCCTGTCCCTCCCAATACCACTGTTTTCATTTCATTCGCCATACAACACGTCTAATCCCCGGCAAAAACAATCGGCTGCATAAGCCAACTCTTCCACCGTGTGGGCAGAAGAAACAAAACCCACCTCATATCCGCTTGGGCCAATGTAAACGCCGTTTTCCAACAAAAACGCATGCATTTCATTGAACTTTGTCATGTCGGAATTGATCTCATCCGACCGATGAACCGATTTACGCCCATTAAAAGACAACCAAAAAATAGACCCTATGAATGCAAGTTCAAAAGGATAGTTCTTTATTTTGGCAAAAGCGTTGATTCGTTGTACAAATTGACTTGTTTTCACTTCCATCCTTGGATAAAACCCTTCAGTCAAACACAACTCCAACTGGGCAATGCCAGCTGCCATGGCCACGGGGTTACCTGATAAGGTGCCTGCTTGATAAACCGGGCCTTCAGGGGCGACCATAGACATGATTTCATTCGAAGAAGCATAGGCTCCAACGGGCAATCCTCCGCCGATTATTTTCCCGTAGGTGACAATGTCTGGTGTTATTTTGTAAACCTCACTCGCGCCTCCAAAAGCAACACGAAAACCTGAGATAACCTCATCAAAGATAAGCAGTACCTTGTGTTCTGTACAAAGTGCCCGAAGTTGCATCAAAAAGCTTAAATCTTGTAAAAGCAAACCGTTATTAGCCGGAACAGGCTCAATAATCACGGCTGCCATTTCATGGGCATGGTTTTCAAAAGTACGGTGCAATTTTTCTGCATCATTTAGGGGGAGGACCAACGTTTCATTGGCGAAAGCATCTGGAACACCTGCACTGGAGGAGGTCCCAAGTGTGGCCATTCCACTTCCCGCTTTTACCAACAAAGCATCCACGTGCCCATGGTAACAGCCCTCAAATTTCAATATTTTTGATTTGTTCGTATACCCCCTTGCCAAACGAAGCGCAGACATTACCGCCTCGGTTCCGGAACTTACAAACCGCATTTTTTCAATAAATGGAATGTGTGTTTTAATGAGGGTGGCCAAGCGATTTTCCTTCTCCGTTGGCGCACCAAAACTCGCCCCCTTTTTCAAGGATTCTATTACCTTACTTTCAACATATTCATTCGCATGGCCATGAATCAAAGGCCCCCAACTGTTGCAAAAATCTAGGAATTTATTCCCATCTACATCCCATATGTGGGACCCTTTGCCTTTGTCAATAAAAAGAGGCGTTCCTCCTACACTTTTAAAAGCCCGTACGGGTGAATTGACTCCCCCGGGAAACAAAGTGTTTGCTGATTCAAACAATCGTTTTGACTCGGTTCTGTTCAGTTGCGCCATTGTTGGTTATATTTGTTTGCAAAAATACGTAAATCGAATTGGATGAACTTTGAAAACAGCCTTGAATTTGCACAATCGCTAGACAAACAAGATGAATTGTCCCCGCTAAGGGACTCCTTTTTTTATCCCACATTTGGTAAGGAAAACCCTGTGTATTTTTGTGGAAACTCATTGGGGCTTCAACCTAAAAAGGCACAAGATTATATTCTAGAAGAACTGTCCGCTTGGAAAGATTTTGGCGTAGAGGGTCATTTTCATGGAAAACGCCCTTGGTTTGGGTACCATGAATTGTTAACCCAGAAAGTCGCATCCGTTGTTGGTGCCTTGCCAATCGAAGTTTGCACAACCCATAGTTTAACCACCAACCTTCATTTGTTGATGGCCTCGTTCTATCAACCCAAGGGGACTCGAACAAAGATTTTATGTGAAGCCAAAGCTTTTCCAAGTGATCAATACGCCTTAGAATCTCAAGTGCGATTCCACGGCTTACCGGCTGATCATTTGGTTTGGGTGACACCCCGCGAAGGAGAGGACTTAATCCGTGAAGAGGACATTTATAATACCATTGAAGACCTAGGGGACACCTTGTCTTTAATCCTTTGGGGCGGGGTAAATTACTTTACCGGACAATATTTTGATTTGGAGGAAATCACCAAAAGAGGGCACGCAGCCGGTGCTTTCGTAGGTTTTGATTTGGCACATGCCGCTGGAAACGTCAACCTTTCCTTACACGAATGGGGTCCGGATTTTGCCGCCTGGTGTGGCTACAAATACCTAAACTCTTCTCCTGGAGGGGTTTCTGGTTTTTTCGTACACGAAAGACATGCCCACAACAAAAACTTGCCACGTCTTGCTGGTTGGTGGGGACATGATAAATCCAAAAGGTTTGAGATGGAGCCGGGCTTTGAACCCATTGAAGGCGCAGAAGGTTGGCAACTAAGCAACGCGCCCATTCTTGGCATGGCCGCACATTTGGCATCACTGGAAATATTTGAAGCGGCCGGGATGGAGAAAATTGGGAAAAAACGCGACCTGCTGACCGCTTACTTAGAATTTGTGATTGAATCCATTTCGAATCACAATGCTGCGCAGGTTAAAATGGACTTGATTACGCCTAAGTTATCCGAGAAAAGAGGGTCACAGCTTTCAATCAAAACACAAGGACAAGGACGAGCGTTGTTTGATAAATTAACGGCATTCGGGGTGACTGCTGACTGGCGCGCACCAAACGTTATTCGAGTGGCACCCGCTCCATTGTATAATAGCTTTGAGGACTGTTATTGGTTTGGACAACATTTACAAAACGCATTGACTTAGTTGGAGTGCAAATTGGAAAACCGTCTCTGGAAAATGTTCTGCCTCTAATTTTCTGACTTTCGATTCTATTTCTTTTGCGGTATCCGAAGGATCAATATAACATTCAAACTGAGCGATCTGCTCCCCTTCGTCATAGTTCTCATTCACCAAATGAATGGTTATCCCCGACTTGCTTTCTTTGTGATCAAAAACCGCTTTGTGAACACGTGCTCCATACATTCCTTTGCCCCCAAATTTTGGCAACAAAGAAGGGTGGACATTGATGATTTTATGGGGGAACGCTTGTAACATCGCAGGGCCGATTTTCTTTAAAAACCCAGCAAGTACCACCATATCAACTTGGTCTTGTTGTAAAACCTTTAAACACTTTGTTTCATCATAAGAATCAAAGGATTCAAAAGCAATGTTCCTTTTTGCACAAAACAATGCCATATCGGGATTTTCACGGGTACTCAACACCCTTACAATTTCGTTATCCGATTGATTTTCAAACCTTTCGATGATGTTACGCGCATTTGAACCCTGCCCGGAAATCAAAATGGCTATTTTAATTGCTTTGTTCACGACGCAAAAGTACCATTCAGGTTTTAATTGTGGTGATTGTTCATCCATCGTTGATAAATAATTTCGATTTATTTTGATTTTTGAATGTTTGTTTCTTTCTTTGCAAGCTTAAAACCATTAAAATTTAGAAAGATGTCTGATATCAGAAGTAAGGTTATCGCAATTATTGTAGATAAATTAAATGTTGAAGAATCAGAAGTAACCAACGAAGCGAGTTTTACCAATGATTTAGGTGCTGATTCATTGGATACTGTAGAGTTGATTATGGAATTTGAAAAACAATTTGGAATTTCCATTCCAGACGATCAAGCGGAAGGCATTCAAACGGTAGGAGACGCTGTTTCTTACATTGAAAGCAACCCGAAGTAGTCTAATTTGTAACTTATTTACCAAGTAATCTTCCCATGCAATTAAAACGAGTAGTTGTTACTGGCTTAGGTGCGCTCACTCCGATTGGGAATACTGTTTCTGAATATTGGAACAGCCTATTGGAAGGAAAAAGCGGTGCCGCTCCCATTCAACAGTTTGACGCTTCGCTCTTCAAAACCAAATTCGCTTGTGAAATCAAAGGATTTGACGTTGAGCAATTCATGGATAAAAAAGAAGCCAGAAAGTTAGATCAATTCACGCAATATGCTTTGGTTTCTGTTAAGGAAGCGATGGATGATTGTAAAATCCTTGATTCAAACCCAAACGTTGACCGCATTGGCGTGATTTGGGGGTCAGGTGTTGGTGGGCTAAAAACTTTTCAAGAAGAGTCCAAAGCCTATTTCTTAGGCGATGGTGTTCCTCGTTTTAATCCGTTCTTCATTCCAAAAATGATTGCCGACATGGCTGCTGGTCAAATCTCTATCAAATACGGTTTGCGCGGCCCTAATTACGTTACCGTATCTGCATGTGCCTCGGCAAACAACGCCATTATTGACGCCTTTAACCTTATTCGCTTAGGAAAAGCTGATGCCATTGTAACCGGTGGGTCTGAGGCTGCCGTAAACGAAATGGGGATGGGCGGGTTCAACGCATTAAAAGCACTCTCAACCCGAAATGACAGTCCAGAAACAGCTTCACGTCCTTTTGACGCTGAACGCGATGGGTTTGTTTTGGGAGAAGGTGCTGGCGCATTGATTCTTGAAGAATATGAACACGCAATGCGAAGAGGCGCGAAGATTTATGCCGAAGTGGTTGGCGGAGGAATGTCAGGAGATGCTTATCACATGACCGCCCCACACCCAGAAGGCATTGGCGCTCGAAACACCATGCTGGCTGCACTGGAAGACGCATACTTAAAACCAGAAGACGTAGACTACATAAATGTTCATGGTACCTCGACTCCACTTGGAGACATCGCTGAAGTAAAAGCAATTCAGGCTGTATTTGGGGAACACGCCTACAACTTAAACATTAGCTCAACAAAGTCAATGACGGGCCATTTACTTGGCGCTGCTGGAGCCATTGAGGCCATTGCTTGCGTGTTGTCCGTAAAACACGACTTGATTCCGCCAACCATTAACCATACGACAGCCGACCCAGAAATCGACCCAAAACTAAACTTTACCTTTAACAAGGCACAGAAAAAAGTGGTTAAGGTTGCCCTGTCAAACACCTTTGGCTTTGGAGGTCATAACACAAGTGTAATTGTAAAAAAATTCATTTCTTAATTGGCCATCGACTTTCGACTTTTTCCATCGAAAAAATCCGCCGAGGAACTCACCCTTATCAAATTTATGATACATCGTTTTGGTTACAGGCCAAACGACTTGTCCCTTTTTCGCAAAGCATTGTCACACCGTTCGATTGTTTCGAATGACGACCCAAACTCAAATGAGCGCTTAGAGTTTTTAGGGGATGCCATCCTTGATGCGGTGGTTGCTGAATTGTTATACCAAAAATATCCAGGGAATGACGAAGGCTACTTGACCAAGTTAAAGTCTAAAGTTGTCAATAGAAAGTCCCTATCGGAAATAGGCGAAAGAATGCAGATTCGAACCCATTTGCATTACAACACATCCAGAAATTTAAATTTATCATCCATTGAAGGGAATGCATTTGAAGCCATCATTGGGGCCATTTTTTTAGATGGGGGATTTGACAAAGCAAAAAAATCACTCCAAAACCATGTGTTTAGAAAGTTTGTTGACCTAAACAAACTCCTGGAAGAGGAAATGGATTTTAAATCCAAATTAATCATATGGTGCCAGAAAAAACGTTTGAAAATAGATTTCCTTGTTGAGAATGAATCACACATCCATGGGGCATGGGAATATACCATCGCAGTACATATCAACAACCGAGAATTTGGCATAGGAAAAGCCGGAGCAAAGAAACAAGCAGAACAGTTGGCGTCTAAACAAACCCTGGAATTAATCGGAGAAATTTAATTCCTATTGATTTTTTTTATTACTTTGCAATCAAATTCAATGCATATGTGGAATGATTTTATTTATAGTGTAGGAGACATGTTTCAATGGTCTTTTCAGTTCTATGACCAAGTACAAAATCTTTTTAATAATTTCTTGATCCTGTTAGGGTTTTTTGGATTCGGTTATTGGATGAACACACAACACAAATTAAACAAGAAAGCTAATGTTTCTTTTAAGGCCGAAGAAAATGTTGGCTGGTATAAAGAAGAAAACAAAAAGCTAAAATAATATTTTTAGACATAAAAAAAGGCGAAGTGTTTACTTCGCCTTTTTTTTGACCTCTGGTTTCCTTATTTCTCAGATGAAGCTGCTGCAAAAACAAATTCTCTGTTCATTCTAGCTATGTTTTCTATGGAGATTCCTTTAGGACACTCAACCTCACATGCGCCCGTATTTGTACAATTTCCGAAACCTTCTTCATCCATTTGACGAACCATGTTTAACACCCTGTCGCGTCTTTCTACCTTCCCTTGGGGTAAAAGTGCATATTGAGATACTTTTGCGCCCACAAAGAGCATGGCAGAGCTGTTCTTACAAGCCGCTACACATGCACCACAACCGATACAAGCTGCCGCTTCAAACGCTTTGTCAGCATCCGCTTTAGGCACTGGAAGTCCATTGGCATCCATTGTTTTTCCAGAGGTGTTTACAGAAACAAATCCTCCCGCCTGTTGGATTCTATCAAAAGCAGATCGGTCTACAACCAAGTCTTTTAGGATTGGAAACGCTTTCGATCTCCATGGCTCAACGTAAATTGTGTCACCGTCATTAAATTTGCGCATATGCAATTGGCAGGTCGTTGTTCCTGTATCAGGACCGTGTGCACGCCCATTGATGTATAACGAACACATCCCACAAATTCCTTCTCGACAATCATGGTCGAATGCAATTGGAGCGTCGTTTTCATTGACCAATTGTTCATTTAGCTGGTCTAACATTTCCAAAAAGGAGCTGTCTGTAGATACCTTATCGAGTTTATAGGTCACAAGTGCCCCTTTAGACAATCCGTTTTTCTGTCTCCAGATTTTTAAGGTAATGTTGATGTATTTCGTAGCCATGCTTGCTCTTTTTTATTTATAATTTCTTGCTGCAATTTTGATATACTCGTATTTCAATTCTTCTTTGTGAAGCACAGATTCTGTTGCATTTGCACCTTTGTATTCCCAAGTAGAAACTACTTTAAAGTTGTCATCGTCTCTCAATGTTTCCCCTTCTGCATCTTGGTATTCCTCACGGAAATGTCCGCCACAAGACTCTTCACGCAACAAGGCATCTTTTGCCATCAATTGCCCTAGCTCAAGAAAATCTGCCACCCTCAAAGCTTTGTCTAATTCTTGGTTCAGTTCTTCTGCTTCGCCAGGAACAAACACATCCTCGTAAAACTCTTTCCTTAAAGCCTCAATATCTGCCACAGCTTCCTCAAGACCAGCCTTGTTTCTTCCCATTCCCACTTTATTCCACATGATGAGACCCAATCGCTTGTGAAAATGATCAACAGATTTTGACCCTTTGTTATTCACGAAATAGTTTATTTTTTCTTTTGTTTCAGCTTCTGCTTGTTCAAACTCCGGCGTATCCGTTGAAATTTTTCCTGTGCGAATCTCATCTGCCAAGTAATTGGACAAAGTGTAAGGAAGTACAAAATATCCATCTGCTAAACCTTGCATCAATGCTGAGGCACCCAATCGATTGGCGCCATGGTCGGAGAAATTTGCTTCACCAGCCACAAAACAACCTGGAATGGTGCTTTGTAAATTGTAATCAACCCAAACCCCTCCCATGGTGTAATGCACGGCAGGATAAATTTTCATTGGCATTTCATAGGGATTCTCGTCTGTGATTTTTTCATACATCTGGAATAAGTTGCCATATTTCCCTTCGATCCATTTTTTTCCCAAGGCTATCGCTTTTTCATCACTTGGATTATGGTCTCCTTGTGCATAGGCTGCTTGTTTTCCTTTGGTTAAAATCTCGGTAGAAAAATCCAAATAAACCCCTTCATTGGTGTCGTTTGCTTCGATTCCAAAACCTGCGTCGCATCTTTCTTTTGCTGCACGTGAAGCAACGTCTCTAGGCACTAAGTTTCCAAATGCTGGGTAACGCCGCTCTAGGAAATAATCACGGTTTTCTTCGGTAATCTGTGTAGGTTTCAAGCGCCCTTCACGAATGGCTAAAGCGTCTTCAGCATTTTTCGGCACCCAAATTCTTCCTGAATTTCTTAAGGATTCGGACATAAGGGTAAGCTTAGACTGGTTTGCACCGTGCACAGGAATACAAGTGGGATGGATTTGAACAAAACAAGGATTTGCAAAATAAGCTCCTCTTTTGTGTACTTTCCAAGCAGCAGAAACATTGCTTCCCATGGCATTGGTAGACAAGAAATATACGTTTCCATACCCACCCGAAGCAATTACAACGGCGTGCGCAGCGTGACGTTCTATTTCCCCGGTTACCAAATTTCTTGCAATGATCCCCCTTGCTTTTCCATCTACTTTCACCAAGTCCAACATTTCATGTCGGTGGTACATTTTTACCCTTCCCAATCCAATTTGACGAGAAAGCGCAGAATAAGCACCCAACAACAATTGTTGCCCTGTTTGCCCAGCGGCATAAAATGTACGTTGTACCTGCGTACCTCCAAAAGAACGATTGTCTAACAACCCTCCGTATTCACGTGCAAAGGGTACGCCTTGGGCAACACATTGGTCAATGATGTTTCCTGAGACCTCTGCCAAACGGTATACATTTGCTTCTCTTGCTCGGTAGTCTCCACCTTTAATGGTTTCGTAGAACAACCTGTAAACTGAATCCCCATCGTTTTGGTAATTCTTTGCCGCATTGATACCTCCTTGTGCTGCAATCGAGTGTGCCCTTCTGGGTGAATCTTGAAAGCAAAAGGCCTTTACGTTGTAACCCATTTCCGCAAGGGAAGCCGCAGCTGAAGCGCCTGCCAAACCTGTTCCGACCACAATTACGTCTAATTTGGGACGATTGTTTGGCGCAACCAACTTCATGTGGTTCTTATGATTTACCCATTTTTCTGTAATCGGGCCTTCTGGAATCTTCGCGTCTAGTTTTGACATTGTAGTAAGAATAACAAATTATTTCATATAAATTAAAACCGTGATCAAGGCAAATAAAGCCGGAACAACCAAAGCAAAGGCTCTTCCTACCCAATGTAACAATGGGGTGTATTTTTTATGATTGAGCCCCAAGGATTGAAACCCTGAAGAGAACCCATGCCATAAGTGAAATGACAATACGGCCATTGAAATGACATATAGAAGCATATAAAAGAGAGCCATGCTGTTTTTAGCGGGGTTGAAGAAATCCATTACCACCGTGTATAAATCCTTGTAGCCTTCTCCTAACTTTAGGTTGCTGTTCTTGTCGTAAAACGAATGTTTGTCCTTGATTTGAAACGAGCAAGTATCCTCATTGCCCGTAGCTGGCTGCCCTGTTCTCATGTCAAGATATGTTCCGGAGTTTACTTCGCGTACACTGAACGGGAGGTAATCCCCTTGGGTGGTGAGCGCATAACTGATTCTAAGTTTTTGTAAGCCTTGTTCCTGCTCGATAACTTTGTAATGTAGCGGAATGTCTTCGGCGATTTTCGCTCTCCACCAAAAATTTGCCATGTGGGTAACAATAAACACCAAAATTATGGTCCCCAGTGTCGCCATATACCTTGAAGGTAAAGAAGAATTGGCAGATGGACTGTTGTATGCATAACCCTGTGGTCTTGCTTTCTTATTTTGGTAAGCCAAATACAAGCCTTGAAAAGCATGAAACAAAATAGAAAAGTAAGTAACATAGGATAGAACCTTAATAAAAGGATTATGACCCATGAAATAGGCATATTCATTAAAGGCCCTTCTGCCTTCTTCGCCCGTTTTCATAATCAATTGAAGGTTTCCGGCCAAATGACCAATTAAAAAGGTGCATAAAAACAGCCCCGTTAGGGCCATCCACACTTTTTTCATAATGGACGAGGAAAGTACAGTTTTAACAGACATGTGGTAGAATTAAATTACGCTTGCAAATTTAAGCTATTCAACAATTAATAAACACAAAGGTTTTTATTTAGAATGATTTTACATTAGAAGCGATGCCCCTGTGGAATGGGTCTCAAAAACAACATTGCTTCCGAGGCACATTGCGTGGTTTTCCTCTCCATGTCCTGCAGGAAAACCAAAACAAACGGGAATGTCCCTATGTTTTACACGCTCACAAATCAATGTTTGAATGTCTTTGCCAAACGGAGGGGTGGTCTCCTCTAGTTCGGTGATTCCGCCCACAACCAGCCCTGAAATTTGATCGAAAACGCCATGCATTTCCAAGGTTTGTAACATCCTGTCAATTTTATACACATGTTCTCCTACCTCTTCAATGAATAAAATATTGTCGCGGAAATCCAGTGTCAACGGCGTTGCAAGAAGGCTATAGACAATGGTAAGGTTCCCGCCAATCAACCTGCCTCTGGCGCTGCCCAAGCGGTTTAAAGGATGGGGTGTCGAAACCAGCGTTAACTCACCCTTAAACAGCAGAGAGCTCAAGGAAGTCAACGAAAAAGGGGTGTTTTTTTGAATCCCAAAAGCCATGGTTGCATGAATGCTTCGAATTCCCAATGACAGGGTTTTGTGATGAAATACAGTCACGTCACTGAATCCTATGACCCATTTAGGGTGTTGGGAAAACCGGGTCCAATCCAATTGTTCCACAATGCGTGCACATCCGTAACCTCCACGAGCGCAAAGAATGGCTTTGTATTTAGGGTTGTCCAATCCCTCTTGAAAATCGGTTGTTCTCTCTTGGTCTGTTCCCGAAAAATAGTGGTTTTGTCCCAAACAATTCTTGGCCACCTCCACCTGAAATCCTTGGGTCATTAACCATTCTTTCGCCGCTAAAACATCTTTTTCCGCGATGGCTTTGGCAGGTGAGGTGAGGTAAACCCAATCCCCTTTTTTCAACCTTTCGGGTGCAATCATCTTCTCGCTATTAATTGTTGCGCCAAAAGCCAATCCATTGGCGTGGTTATTTTGATGTTTTCTTCGTTGCTCTCAACTAAGGTGACTTTTTCACCCATCCGTTCCACCAAACAGGCGTCGTCGGTTACCCGCTCGTCAAATTCTTGGTCATATGCTTTGCAAAGGAGTTCGTAGGCAAAACATTGGGGCGTGTGAACGGAAACATAAAGAGAGCGGTCTAAAGCCATGGAGCCTTCTTTTTGACGGATCCTGAGGGATTCTTTCATGTTCAGAACCGGAACCACCGCATCGTTTTTTTCCATGCCTTTCTTGAGCCTTTCGATGGTTTCTTCCGAAACAAAGGGTCGCACCGCGTCATGAATGGCAACGTATTTTCCACGAACCATCGGTAAAGCGTTGTTTATGGAATCATATCTTTCTTCTCCGCCTTCAATAAACAGCACCTCTCCATCTATCGCCTCTTTTAGCCATAGTGTCCTAGCTTGTTCAATCCATTCTTTTGGTACGGGAATCAAAACCTGTGGTTGATCGAAGTGTTTCAACATCACCCCTATGGTGTGAAAAATCAAGGGGCGTCCGTCCAATTCCAAAAATTGTTTCGGCACCGCGCTTCCCATTCTTCTTCCCATTCCTCCGGCAGGGATTATAACACTCCATTTCAACATGCTCAAAAATAAGGAATTCTAGAAATGTGGGGATTTCTCCCCGCTTCAAATTACTTTTAACAGCGTTTATTTACCTTTACAAAAACAAAATTGTGCAGAAGCTTCACATTTACAACAGCCTCTCAGGAAAAAAGGAGGAATTTATTCCCCTTGTACCCGGAAAAATCGGAATGTATGTTTGTGGTCCTACCCTCTACAGCGAGCCACACATGGGCAACATGCGCACCTTTATCAATTTTGACTTTATTTATCGATGTCTTCTCCATCTTGGTTATGATGTTAAATACGTTCGGAACATTACCGACGCAGGTCATATCACCAACAGTGCGGGTCAGGAAGTAGACAGCATCGGGAAGGTTGCAAAGGCAGAACAATTGCAATCGTTGGAAATTGTATATAAGTACAATGTTAAATTTCAGACGCTTCAACAGTTATACAACTTGCTTCCTCCAAGCATTGAACCAACGGCTACAAGCCACATACAAGAACAAATTGAGGCCATAGAAAAGATTTTGTCCAACGGCTATGCGTATGTCACAAATGGTTCTGTCTATTTTGATGTTCGGGCCTACATGAACGATTACCCCTACGGTACCTTAAGTGGTCGAAAAGTAGATGAACTCGAAGCAGAAACCCGAACCCTCCAATCGCAAGGAGAAAAAAGATTTTTTGCGGATTTCGCATTGTGGAAAAAAGCCCATACCGAAGACATGCAAATTTGGCGTTCGCCTTGGGGAGATGGAAATCCTGGTTGGCACATTGAATGTACCGCCATGTCAACCAAATACCTAGGAAAACAGTTTGATATTCACGGAGGGGGAATGGACTTAAAGTTTCCGCACCACGAGGATGAAATCGCGCAAAATTGTAGTGCTTTTGGTTGCAACCCTGCCCGTTTCTGGCTTCATGCCAACATGCTCAATGTTAACGGTCAAAAAATGAGTAAATCCTTGGGTAATTTTTTCCTTCCCAAAGAAATAATTGATGGGACCTCCCCCCTTTTTGACAAACCATACTCCCCTTCCGTGGTTCGTTTTTTCATGCTTCAATCCCATTATAGAAGCACCCTGGATTTCACAAAAGAAGGTATCAATGCTTCTGAAAAAGGGTTTGAAAGATTAATGGAAGGAATGTCATTGATGGAAAAAATTGAACCAAGCCAAAATTCTTCTTTTCCTGTTTCCGATATCATTAAAGCAACGATTGATGCGATTTGTGATGATTTCAATGCCCCGATTTTAATTGCAGCGCTCTTTGATGTTGTAAAGCACATTCATTTACTTTGTGATGGAAAAGAGCAGTTAACGATAGAAGACCTGGCCTTGTTGAAGTCCATCTTTACAAACATGGTACATGGGGTCTTGGGAATCGAGCCTGTTAAAAAGGAAGAAAACAAGCGGCTTGAAGGAGTCATGGAAGTAATCGTTGCCTTGCGTCAGCAAGCACGCGAACAAAAAAACTGGAACATGTCAGACATGATTCGAGATGGCCTTGCAAAAGCAGGAATAGAAGTAAAAGACAGTAAAGAAGGAACAACCTGGACGTAATATGGCACTGATCAAATCCTGTCGTGGAAAAGACCCCGCATTCGGCAACAACTGCTACTTGGCTGAAAACGCCACTGTAATAGGCGACGTCGTCATGGGCGATAACTGTTCTGTTTGGTTTAATGCCGTAGTGCGCGGTGATGTGAACGAAATTCGCATTGGGAACAAAGTGAACATTCAAGATGGTGCCGTTTTGCATTGTACCTATGAAAAAACAAAGGTAAACATCGGTAATTCCGTTTCCATCGGACACAATGCTTTGGTTCATGGGTGTACCATTGAAGACAACGTGCTTATTGGCATGGGTGCCATTGTAATGGACCATTGTTATATTGAAGCCAATTGCATCATTGCTGCAGGCGCAGTAGTGTTAGAAAACACACACATTGAAAGCTGGAGCATCTATGCCGGCGTTCCCGCTAAAAAAGTTAAGACACTTTCACCCGCTTTGTTCGAAGGAGAAGTGGAAAGAATTTCAAAAAACTATATGCTTTATGCGAGTTGGTTTCAAAATGACCTTCCCTAATTTTATTTTTATTTAATTTGTAAAAAACGCTTATGAAAAAATCATTTTTTGTCCTTTGCCTATGTATACTTGCGCTTTTTGGATGTAAAAAATATCCAGAGGGTGGATTTCATAAGCTATCCAAACAACACATTTATGGCACGTGGAAACTGAAGGAATATTACCTCAATAATTTTGATTACTCCAATGAAATTTGGGTTGTTAATTTGAAAGAAACCTTTAACGAAGGTGGCGGTTTTAACCGGAATTATGTAGACACTGCCGGGATTTACCATTCACATGATGGCGGGTGGGACATTGCTGGGGATAAAGAAGTGTTAAAAATCTTTACGGACAGCACCTACAAAATTACGCCAACAGCGACCGTATTGGCGACCAACTTTACCATTCAACGTTTGACCAAAGATGAATTATGGTATTCATTTAGCGCGGCGAATGGCACCCATGAACTTCATTTTAGCAAATAATCCCAAACCATGAAGTACACCCCTGTTTCGGCATCCCTCTTTACAACCAACAGAGAAAAGTTTATTCAACAGATGGAACCCAACTGCTTGGCCGTGTTCAATTCAAATGACATTTGCCCCATCAGTGCGGACAGTACAATGCCTTTTCAGCAGCACCGCGATATTTTTTATCTCTCCGGGGTGGATCAAGAAGAATCTATCTTGGTGTTGTTTCCAACGGCAAGCAATCCAGCCCACAGAGCGGTTCTGTTTTTAAAAGAAACCAGTGATTTAATCGCTGTTTGGGAAGGCGAGAAATTAACCAAAGAAACCGCCTTTTTGACATCGGGAATCAAAACGGTGTATTGGTTGCAGCAATTCCCTACCCTCTTCAAACAAATGATGGCAGAGGCAAAGGGAATCTATTTAAATACCAACGAACATTTGCGTGCCAACACAGAAGTAGAAACCCGTGAGGATCGATTTATCAAACAGGTTAAAATAGATTACCCAGCACATCAAGTGCACAAGTCGGCTCCCATCCTTCATAAAATTCGCTCAGTTAAAGAAGCTGTTGAATTGGATTTGATACAACGCGCTTGTAAAATTACAGAAGCTGGCGTGCGCCGGTTATTGGGCTTCATAAAGCCTGGTGTTTGGGAATACGAAATTGAAGCGGAGTTGGCCCATGAATTTTTACGCAACCAATCAAAAGGTTTTGCCTACACCCCGATCATTGCTTCGGGTAAAAATGCCTGTGTTTTGCATTACATTGAAAACAACCAGCAATGCTTGGATGGGGACATCATCCTTTTAGATGTAGGTGCGGAATATGCAAATTATTCATCGGATTTAACCCGCTGTATTCCCGTGAATGGAAGGTTTACCCCCCGTCAAAAAGCGGTGTATAACGCCGTACTTCACGTGAAGAACGAAGCCACTAAATTATTAGTTCCGGGCACCATCATGGCGGAATACCACAAGCAGGTGGGGACCTTAATGGAGGAGCAATTGGTGATACTTGGCTTAATAAGCCTGGAGGATATAAAAAATCAAGATGCCGCATGGCCGGCGTACAAGAAATATTTCATGCACGGAACGTCTCATTTCCTTGGCTTAGACACCCATGATGTGGGCCTTTGGCACGAACCAATTCAAGCAAACATGGTGTTTACCGTAGAACCGGGAATTTATATTCCTGCGGAAGGCTTAGGGATTCGCTTAGAAGATGATGTGGTGGTTCAGGCAAACGGTGCGCCACACAATTTGATGCGCAACATTCCGATAGAAGCCGAAGAAATTGAGGCGTTGATGAATGCTTAGCGGCAGAACATAGCGATTCAACAGCATTTAATCCCTTTTCAATAGGGGAAACCCTTTCCAAACCCCAATTTCCCTAAATTTTATCACGCATTCCGTTGAAATTTTGTCTCTTTAGGGTATGATTAACAACATTCACCTCACGGTTAAGCGTTTACGAGAATTTAAGAATTACACACAGGCATACGTTGCAAGCGAATTAGGGATTTCTGGCCGTGCCTATTCAAAAATTGAATCCGGGGAAACACAAATCACCATCAGCCGGTTGAATGATATATCCGTCGTTTTGAATGTAACCACGCACGAAATGTTGGGGTTTGATCCTACCAACGCCTTTAACAATGGCCCAACGGGCGGAGACCTAACAACGGCCGCCTCAAAATATCCGTTTCTCACCAAAAAACTGATTGAACAATACGAAGAACGCGTTCAACACCTGGAAGGCGAAATTGCCTTTCTGCGGAATTTGGTCAATAACAACTCCTCGCAGTTGGCTTAAATTTTTACGATGCGTACACTTTTTTGTCCGTTTTCTCCCTTAGCGTTTACAAAGTAAATTCCTTTTGGCGCCGTGAAGGGAACCTGAATCTCTTTTTGTCCAAGAACCACTGTTTCAAATACAATTTTTCCTGCCAAATCTACAATGCTAAGGTTTCCTGAAAAAGCCTCCTCAAAAGTTAACTTCATTTCGTTTATTACCGGGTTTGGTGTTACAGCAAATCCTGTTAAGGCGAATTCCGAGATGCCAATGTTGTTGATGGTAATGCAATTTGAGGAGTCTGAACAACCATTGGCATTGGTTGAAATCACCCCAAAGGTTCCGTTTTGCGTTAAGATATAAGTTGAGGCAGTTGCGCCTTGTATGGGGCTTCCTGTTACACAATTGATCCACTGATAAGTAAGCCCGCTGGTGTTTGACGAAACCAGTTGCTGACCATTGGCAGGGTTCAACGAAACTACATTGGTGATTTGCTCAACCACAAGGTGCAAAGTTACAACGCTGTCACACCCTTGAACACTGTTGTAGGTAGTTACATAATCTCCAGTTTGTGAATAGGTTTGTCCATTTAATACAACGGTCTCCCCTTGACAAATGGTTTGGGTAAATTCAGAAGTTTGGCTTTCACAAGAAATGTAAACAAAATCAGTATACGTAGCCATTGCCATACTATCAATGGTAGCGTCAATGGTTGTGTGTCCTGTTGACCCACTTACAAAATTGGTTGGATTGGTGTTGCTAACCGATACATTCACTGGTGTAGAAATGTTCCAACTTGCCGCATTTGCGCCGATTGCTTCCGCTTGAATGGATGCATTTGAACAATACGCATAAGAAACATGAATTTCGGGTTGCATCTGTAGGTTGAAGTTTATGTTTTGTGCCAACAAAGTGTCACCGCCGCCTAAATACAAAGACATACTAACACCCGTCGCACCGTTTCCGCCTTTGCCCCCAACGCCTCCTGCGCCTCCCGCACCTCCTGCGCCTCCATCTCCAATTTCAGAAGCGCAATTGCTTAATACGTTCCCTCCTACGCCCCCAGCACCTCCTGTGCCTCCGTTGCCTCCGACTCCACCTTGTCCACCAGTACCTGCTTGGCTAAAACAATCAATAAGTTTTCCTGCAGGGCCATTGAAACGAATATACACGCCAAAGCTTCCACCGCCGCCGTAACCTCCTGTTCCACCTTGACCGCCTTGACCGCCGCCGCCGCCGCCAGAACCACCATTTCCAGGTCCGTCGTTGCATACCGCACAGACTTGTCTGCCGCCGCCGCCGCCGCCAGATCCTCCTTGACCGCCCGTTCCATCGGTTCCGTTTTGTCCTTGTGATCCCGGATTAAAAAATCCAGAAACAAAAGTGCCTGCAGCTCCTTGCACGCCCATTGCGCCTGCCACTCCTGCCGTTCCGGCTGTTCCGGCTGTTCCATCGTTTCCAGGGTCTCCTTGTGAACCTAAAGCGCCCACTAAGCTGTTCAATCCTGCGGAAGCGCTACCACCCCCTGCAGAACCCGCAACCGCTGAAGCACATGCGCCACAATTAAAACCTCCACCCTTTCCGCCTGCGCCGCCACCGCCGCCATTTCTTCCTGTGCCTGTTGTGCCTGGATTGTTGTTGGATGTGCTGTTGTTAGATGCGCCTCCCGCGACACCAGCGCCACCTTGTCCGCCTTGTCCGCCGTTACCACCAGGGGCAGATTCAGAACCAAAACAACAGGTGTAATTTCCATCACAACTACCTGTAGATCCCTGTTGTCCATTGGCGCCATTGGCACCATTGGCACCCACAATTCCATTAAATCCTGCACCTGCATTCCCAGAAATAAACTGGCATCTTACCATGTCATACGCTGAACAACTGTCCATGTAAATCCCATATACAGAAACGCCGTAAGGCATCGCGGCTGATGAGGCCGGTGCGTTTTGCGTTTGAATGGTGAAGTCTTGAAACCTAAATCCCGTTTTGTTTACCAATTCAATGGCTGTGATTCTTGGCGCTGCATTTGGTCCCGCTACGTTGCTATTGTTTCTATAAATCGTTGTAGCCCCTGCTAAACTGGTTTTTGTCCAATTAAGGGTGTCAATAAATCCTCCTTCAATCATCACGTTTTGGCCATTCAGTGTTAAAGGAGCGCTTATGGTATAGGTACCGGTTGACAATCTTACAATCCCATTGTTGGGGGCAGTTAAGAAGGCGGTTGCAATGTCAAGGGGGTCATTCATGGTTCCAACTCCCGCAGGTGAACCTGTAGGGGTGACATACAAAATTTGACATTGTGATAAAAAATTAGCGGAAAACGCCAGTCCAAAAAACAGAAGTAGTAAATTATTTTTCATGGTGGTTATTTGAAAA
Organism: Chryseobacterium gleum; assembly: GCA_945882095.1. Lineage (GTDB taxonomy): Bacteria > Bacteroidota > Bacteroidia > Flavobacteriales_D > Crocinitomicaceae > UBA952. Next base: position 131,236 of record CAMCWF010000003.1, on the reverse strand, counting down.
CGAATTTACAAGTTTCCGTGTTAACAAAAAATTAAAAAATTTCAGCAAGAAACGCATCAATGGTTAAGGCGTTAGCCAAATCGAAGGTCCCTGATTTTGTTCTTCTCAATTCTATCAAAGTTGCCCCAGACCCCAATTTTTCGCCAAAATCTCGTGCGATGGAACGTATGTAGGTGCCTTTGGAACAGGTGATTTCAAAATCAATTTCGGGAAAACGATTGGCCGTAACCTGAAAGGATTCAATTTCGATTTCATTGGCCTTAAGTTCCATTGTCTTTCCTTCCCGTGCAAATTCATAAGCCCTCTTACCATCGATTTGTTTTGCAGAAAAAAGTGGGGGCACCTGCATTTGAACACCGACAATGGAATTGGCTACTTCCAGGAGGGCTTCTTGGGTAATGTGCGCTGTGGGGAATTCGTGGTTAAACTCTGTCTCTAAATCATAGGAAGGTGTGGTTTTGCCCACTAAGAAGGTCCCTGTGTAGGTTTTTTTTCCTACCATCAAGGACTCAATGGTTTTGGTTTTTTTTCCTGTGCAGATGATCAACAATCCGGTCGCTAATGGATCAAGCGTGCCCGCATGACCCACTTTGATGTTTTTAACATCCAATTTCTTTTTGAGGTTCCAACGTATCTTATTTACAACATCGAAGGAGGTCCAACCATATGCTTTGTCAATCAACAGGACTTCGCCTTCAAGAAAATTCATAACAAGAAAAAATAGATCATTAAGACGGTCCCTGCAATGATTCTATACCAACCCCACATTCGAAAGCCGAACTTCTGAAGCAAGGAAATAAAATATTTAATTGCGAAAAAGGCTACAAGAAATGATACCACGTTGCCTATCACAAACGCCATTAGGTTTTGTTGGTTTTCCATGATCAATTGGAAGCCTTTGATTTCATTTCCGTGAAAATGCCAGGTTTTAATAAAAACAGAATAGGCAGTTACCGCCAGCATGGTGGGAACGGCAAGAAAAAAGCTAAATTCTGCGGCTGTTTTACGGTTCAGCCCTTGTTGCATCCCTCCAATGATTGAGGCGGCCGCGCGACTGGTTCCTGGCATCATGGCAAGACATTGCCAAAGCCCAATTGCCAAAGCCTTCTTGTAAGAAATATTGTTTATTTGATCGGATGTGTTGTTTTTAAAAATCTTGTCGATAAACAACAGAAAAACACCTCCAAGGATTAATACCATCGCAATGGGAATGGGTTTTTCCAAGATGGCTTCGATCGTATCGTCGAAGAGTTTTCCTAATACCAAAGCAGGGATTACGGCCACAAAAAGGACGGCATAAAAGCGGATGTTTTTAAAATCGAAAAATCGCTTCCAGTAGGTAACCACGACAGCTAGAATGGCTCCAAATTGAATTGAAACCGTAAACATCTTAAAGAAATCATCTTGTTTTATGCCCAGTATCTCACTGGTAAAAATCATGTGAGCGGTACTGGAAATCGGTAAAAATTCGGTTAATCCTTCAACAAGGGCAAGGATGAAGGCTTCAACACTGGACATTCCTTATTTTTGATTTTTTTTCTTCGCTTCTTTTACGGGCGCTTCTTCCTCAACGATTTTTTCAATCTGCGTCACGGATGTTTTGTCTTTTTTCATAACAGCGACAAGGGTGAAAACATATCCCGCGACGATAAATAGGGGCGCTAGGGTAATTCGTATTGGGCTAAAGAGTTCGTTTCCGTTAAACACGTTAGGGTCATCAGAACCCCCTCCAATCATTAAAGCGAATCCTAAGACATTTAATCCGATTCCAATAAAAAGAATTCTATAATTTTTTGGGTTAAATCCGAAGTGATTAATGGGTTTCATAGCTTAATATAATTTGTCCAGTTTCATTCTCAAATACTTGTTCAAAGCGATCCAAGTGGAGACGAAGGTAATAAAAACACCCATTACAACCAACGAAGAAACGAGGATCAACAAATTTGTAAGGGTAAAAGTCAGTTCAATGGTTTCGAGGGTATTGTTAAGGGCATAAAACACCGTGATTAATAAAATCATGGCAATGCAAGCGGACACGATGCCGTTTACAATGGCTTGACGCAAAAAAGGTTTGCGCACAAAACGCGTGGTTGCGCCAACCAAATGCATGGTTTTAATGGTAAAACGACGTGCATACAGAGACATTCGTATCGTATTGTTTATCATAGCAACCGCGATGATAATGAGTAATAAGGCAATTGAAAGGAACACAAAAGCAAATTGTCTGAAACCTAAATTCACGTTTTCAACCGACGCTGGGTCATAACTAACTTCATCTATTTCATCTTTGAACGTTGCTAATAATTTTAATTTGATTTTATTCATCCCATTCTTGGTGGCAAAAGCAGCTTTGGGAGAAAAACACAACGAAGGCGGCAGGGGGTTTTCTTCTTCAAACAAAGACTGAATGTCTTGAGAACCATCCCCTGTAAACGTTTCTACTGCCCTTTCTGCTGACACAAACCACACTTTATTAAACATTGGCCATTGGGAGATTTTTTTCTCAATTTGCTTTATGTCTGTGTCTTTCATGTCTGGCTTAAAAAACACGTCTCCCTGAATGTTTTCCTTTGCTTGTTTCTGAATGGCATTTAACGCAATGGATCCGCTTAACACCAATCCAATAAGGAACAATACCAATGAAATGCCAACGATTGTTGACACATAACTGTTTCTAATCCCCCTTTTTGTATATTTTTCTATTGAATCAGACATGTTACGAAGGTAATGATTCGCTTTGGCTTAGGTTTCATCGCGCATGAGGATTAATCAACGAAAGAATGTTAAAAGCCTAATCCTCTTTTGGTTCTATCCAATCTCCATTTTCTTTAATCACATCGATTAAAGCGGCAACGGCGTCCTCGGCGTTCACGTTTTTACGGACCACGGTTTTCTCCTTGTATAAATTAATCTTACCGGGTCCCGTTCCTACATAGCCATAATCAGCATCTGCCATTTCTCCTGGACCGTTTACGATACAACCCATAATGCCTATTTTTAGGCCTTTCAGGTGGCTGGTTTTATTCCGGATTTTTGCGGTGGTTTCTTGCAAATCAAACAAGGTTCTTCCGCAAGAGGGACATGAAATGTATTCTGTTTTTGAAATGCGTTGCCGGGTTGCTTGTAAAACCCCAAACATGGTGCTGTTAACAAGGGTGTTCGGCTGGTGTTTGGCTGTTACCCAAATCCCGTCCCCATAGCCATCCACAAACATCGCTCCTGCATCCATTGAAATTTGCAATTGAAACGCTTCGCTGTCTTCTGCCTCACTGTCAAAAAGAAAAACCACCGGTGTATTCTGAGCTGTACGTCCTAATTTTGCGAATACCGACCTAAAAAGCTGAGCCTTATTGTCAAAATCAGTTTGAATTACGAGTACATCCGTTTTACCCAGTTGCATTTCTTCTGTGAATTCCTCTGCCTTTACCAAGCAAAAAACCACTTGTTCTAAAGGATAAGATGCGCGTTCATTTATCGGGACGATGGGATAAAATCCCTGGTCATTTTGATGCTGTTCCAACCAAATACTTCCATCCACCAATACTTGTAAGGTTCCTGGTAAGGCAAAAGAAAGCGTCTGGCTTCCGACGTATAAAAAATCAGCAGCCGTTTCCAATATGTTCCACTTGTCTAAACTGGCAGAATATACATAACCAAAAGCGAATAAATTGGCAGGTATAATGTCCTTTTTATTTGATAAATCTGCTATCACAACGGGGACTTGCCCTCCTCCTATTCTTTGAATTGCATGGGTTTCCCTTCGGGTATAGGCTACGGGATTGTGGTTAAGTTCAAGTTTCGTTGCGTCAAAGGCATACACATTGGTTTGATTGGCAATGGCAATCAGTTTTTGGGCAACAGGAATTTCCATTTCAGGCGCTTCTGTTAAAGAAACCCGTATGGTATCACCAATTCCATCTGTCAGCAAGGCACCAATTCCAACAGCGGATTTAATCCTTCCGTCTTCACCGTCCCCGGCTTCTGTTACCCCTAAATGTAAAGGATATACCTTTCCTGTTTTTTTCAATTCCGAAACCAACAATCTGTATGCATAGACCATGATTAACGTGTTGCTGGCTTTCATTGAAATCACCAAGTTGAAAAAATGGTTTTTTTCACATATTTGAATAAACTCCATTGCCGAAGCCACCATTCCCTCCGCGGTGTCTCCATACCTACTTAAAATTCTGTCAGACAAAGACCCGTGATTGGTGCCAATTCTCATGGCCCTGTTGTGTTCTTTGCATATCAATACCAAAGGCGTGAACTTTTCTTCAATTCGCTTTAATTCACTTAAATACGTTTCATCCGTATAATGAATGGTGTCAAACTTTTTTTTATCCGCATAATTACCTGGGTTGACCCTGATTTTCTCAACATATTTAGCGGCAATTTCGGCGGCATTGGGTGTAAAATGTATGTCCGCCACCAGGGGTTGAGAATACCCTTCTTTTTCCAAAGCTTGTTTTATGTTAAAAAGGTTCTCGGCCTCGTTTTTACTTGGGGCCGTTAGGCGCACCAATTCACAACCCGCGTCAATCATGCGAATTGCCTCGGCAACAGACGCTTCCGTATTCATGGTGTCTGCCGTTGTCATGGATTGAACAAGAATGGGGTGGTCGCCACCAATGTTGGTGTTGCCAATGTGTACGTTTTCGGTTTTTAGACGCGATTTAACAAATAATTGATTGCAATAATCCATGATTAAATTTTATAACAAATGTATTCTTAACATGTTTTACGGATGATTCGAATTAAACAAACGGGATTTTTTGACGAATAAGGTTCTTTACAATTTGAAAGTCATCCTCTGAACGATGGTCGTTTTTAAAAGTATACGTTGCCAAATCTTGGTAGGGAGAAATGAATTTTTCATAGCATGGCAAGACATGGTTTTCCCATTGGTATATGATGTCGCTGCGTTTATACCCCCTCGTCTCTTGGTCACGGTAAATCCGTCTGTCCAATTGCACCTGATGGTCAACGTCAACAAAAATGGAAAAATCAATCTGGTTCCTAACTTCCTCATAATGAAACAAAAACAATCCCTCCACCAAGATTACCCGGCTGGGCTGAATCGTTAACAATACGTTTTTATCAGGTGGGGAATTAAAAAAATACTCTTTAACCTCGATGGGACGTCCTTGAATTAATGCAGCGAGGTCAGTGGTTAGTTTTTCTTCATTTAATGCCGTGGGCAAATCAAAATTAACAATGTCCATCGCATCTTTTGATTGTTTTTCAATCGGATGGTAATAGTTATCCATGGTGAAAATAGAGGGGTTCAAATGATTGATATCCTCCGCTATTCTTCTCAACAATGTGGTTTTACCCGAGCCGCTGCCACCACAAATGCCGATGACAAATGGCTTGTCCAATGGTTTCATCAAACAAAGATAAACATTGCCGTTCATTGATGGTTTTATTGCAAAGGGTTTATTTTTTTTATATTCTTGCATTACATTCTTAGTTTTAATCGTATGAAATCATTGTGCCTTGTTCTTTTCTTAGGGATTTACCATTTTTCCTTGGGTCAACTAAAAACAAACGAAATTGCACCCTTGCAAGACGTTGAAATGAAATCAGTAGCCGGAACCCTAAGCACTTTAAGTAGCCTCAAAACAGATAAAGGCCTTATTGTTGTTTTTTCCTGCAATTCTTGTCCATTTGTTGTAGGATCAGATGATTTTCCGGGGTGGGAAAAACAATACGACTCGCTCTACAATGAAGCCTTAGCCAATAACATCGGGTTCGTTTTAGTGAATTCCAACGAAGGAAAACGCGCACAAGCGGATTCCTATGAAGAAATGATTAAACACGCAAAAGAACAAAACTATACCATGCCTTATGTAGTGGATGAAAAAGCCGCCTTGGCGGATGCCTTTGGCGCAAGAACCACTCCGCACGTGTACTTTTTTGACCAAACCTTCAAACTAATTTATTCTGGATCCATTGATAATTCCTGGGATAAAGGAAGAAAAAGCAATGAGCCGTATTTGTTTAATGCCATTCAAGCCCAAGGAAAAGGTAAAAAAATCAAACCCAACACCACAGAACCTAAAGGCTGCGGAATTAAACGTGTAACCTCAACGCCTAAAAATTAAGTGATTATGAAAAGACGCTTCTTATTCCTTAGCATCCTACTTTCCGTGCAATTAATACATGCGCAACAAGGAAATGGTGGAAACAGTCATTACTTTCCGAAGGAAGGTTGGAAAACAATCCCTCAGATTAGCTACCCTACACCCGATGTTGACGCATTAAGACAAGAAGATTTAATCTTAGACGAACAAGGCGAACAGCCTTGGCGTTTTGGGTTTAATCACCCCACACTAATTAATAGTACTTCTAATGGTACATGGATACAAGCAAAAAATGGAGATCTAATTTGGTTGGTTCGAATTAAGTGCCCTGAAGCGTTAACCATCAACCTTGCCTTTAATCAAACAGAAATTCCGGATGGAAATGAATTGTACGTATACAACCCAGATAAAACATTCATCCTTGGAAAATTTACCCAAAATCACCTCTATGAAGGACAACTAGGAACGGAATTAGTTCCTGGAGAAGAAGTCATCGTAGAATATTATGTGCCTGCAAACCATCAAAAAGGTAATGTTCAAATTAACAAAGTGACCCACGGATACCGAACCGCACGAGAATTTCAAGAAAAAGCTTTTGGAAGCTCCGGCGCTTGCAATGTTAACGTAAACTGCCCGCAAGGCGCTCCTTGGGCTCAAGAAAGAAATGGCGTCGTTATGCTTGTTTCTGGCAGCAATGGGTTTTGCTCTGGTTCCTTGGTAAACAACACCTTAAACAATGGAAAACCCTATGTTCTTACCGCAAACCATTGTTATAGCAATCCTGCTTCATGGATTTTCCGTTTTCAATGGCAAGGCGCTGGATGTAATAACCCCGCTTCTTCGCCCAGTTTTCAATCGCTAAGTGGGGCAGTACTTCGTTCGAGAAACGCTCCATCTGATTTCTGTTTGGTAGAAATTACAGGAGGCCTGCAGGGCGGAACCGTTCCCACAGCCTTTACCCCCTATTTCAACGGTTGGGATAATTCTGGAAACATTCCAACCTCAGCCGTAGGAATTCATCACCCTGCGGGAGACATTAAAAAAATATCTTTCGAAAACAACCCCTTGGTTTCCACCAGCTTTGGCGGAAGCCCCGCCAATTCACATTGGGGGGTTACCGGTTGGGATGAAGGAGTTACCGAAGGTGGTTCATCTGGGTCTCCCCTATTTGATCAAAATCACCGCATCATCGGTCAATTACATGGAGGGGCCTCCGCTTGTGGTGCCCCAGTACTGTCTGATGAATACGGTAAAATAAGCTATTCGTGGACCCCAGCGAACAGCGACAGCACCAACCAATTGAAATACTGGTTGGATCCAAACCAATCCAATGCGACCTTCGTGAATGGCTATGACCCTTCGGGAGGCGTTCCCGTGCAAGTAGATCCATTTGTAGGGGCCGTCGGAGGTGTAAGTGGTACCTTTTGCGGTGCGATCGTTTCGCCAACCGTCTCCATTTCAAACGGCGGGGCGGTAACCTTGACTTCACTTACCATTAACTATGGTTACGATGGGGCCAACAACCTAACTTACAACTGGTCAGGTTCTTTGGCACAATGGCAATCCGCAACCATAACGCTTCCTCCCGCTTCTTTAGGAGGAGGAAACCATAGCTTTAGCGCCTCTGTTTCCAATCCAAATACAGGTGTAGATGAAAATAATTTAAACAATACCCAAAGCAGTAATTTTGTAGTCGTTATAAATGGCCAAACCGTTGTAATGGACCTTACGCTTGATTGCTACGGCTCGGAAACTTCTTGGGAATTGCAAAATGCCTCAGGGACCGTGCTATATACCGGAAACGGTTACCAAGACAATACCTCTGGGTTGAACAGCGTAAACTGGTGTTTGGATTATGGTTGTTATTCCTACATCATTAACGATTCTTATGGGGACGGTCTTTATGGACTTCCTTTCTGTCAGAACAGTGGAAGTGTAGAAATTACTTATTTGGGAGACTCCCTCACAGGCATCTCCACGGACAGTTCAGATTTTGGAGACCAAGCGGTCTTGCCTTTTTGCGTAGATCAAATATCATTGGATGAATTAAATATGGTTGCCTTAAATGTATTTCCGAATCCTGCACAAAACATTTTATTTCTCAGTGCGCAAGCTCACCTCACCAGTTATTCCATCCTAGATTTGTCGGGCAAAACGGTTTTGACCCAAGCGCTGGAAAACACCCTTCAAACACCTGTTAATATAGCCTTTCTTTCCAAGGGGATGTATACCGTTTTGGTGACTGTCAACAATGAATTAACATTGGTTCGTAAGTTTATTAAGGAGTAGCCTTGGCTGGTATATACATACATATTCCGTTTTGTAGAAAAAAATGTACGTATTGCGATTTTCATTTCTCCACTACCTTTCAAGGATACAGAGGGGAAATGTTGTTAAAAATGATCGAGGAACTTGAAAACCGAGCGCAAGAAATCCAAGACCCAATCGAAAGTGTCTATTTCGGTGGCGGTACACCGAGTCTTTTAACCCCTGACGAAATTGGAAATTTTCTGCTTGTCATTCGTTCCCAATTTTCTTTGTCGACTGATGCTGAAATAACCTTGGAAGTTAATCCAGAAGACTTGACAATGAAAAACCTAGACGCTTGGTGGCGTTTAGGGTTCAATCGATTAAGCATTGGTGTACAAAGTTTAGATGGCAAGCTTTTGACATGGATGAACAGAAACCACAACGCTGAACAAGTTACAAAGGGTCTTGAATTACTTTTGCAATCGCCTTTTAAAAATCATTCTGTGGACGTTATTTACGGGGTTCCTGGTCAAGATAATGATGCCCTTAGGGATACTTTGATTTTTATCAAACGTTTTAAAGTACCCCACGTCTCCGCTTATTCTTTGACCATGGAAAACAAAACCCTACTCAATCACATGGTAAAAACGTTTCAATTGGCCCCCATAAATGAAGATCACCAAATCGAACAATACCAAATTGTCAAAGAAACCCTAGAAGATTTGGGTTACGAACAGTATGAAATATCAAACTATGCTCAACCTGGTGCTCAAGCAATACACAATACAAATTATTGGAAAAACAAACCTTATGTTGGCATTGGTCCAGGTGCCCATTCGTTTGATGGTATTAAACAAAGACGCTGGAATGTCTCAAACAATGCCCAATACCTAAAACAGGAGGCGTGGTTTGAAGCAGAAGTATTGGATACCAATAACCAATGGAACGAGGTTTGGCTAACAGGCTTGCGCACGAAATGGGGGGTCTCTCACGCTGCCATTCTTGCGTTAGGGGGGTTTGTTCAAGAGGAGGAAAGTTTGGTTCAATCTCTTGTATTGGAAGGAAAAATGTCAGTAGATGAAACGTGTATAACCCTAACCGAACAGGGTAAATTAAGTGCAGACGGGATTTGTGCTTTGCTGTTTCGGGTCGCTTAGCAAGTAGCTATCTTCGCAACGCGTAGCGCATGTCTTCCTCCTTCAAATGCTGTGTTTATAAACACTTCCACCATTGCAAATGCTTCAGATTCACTGATGAAACGCGCCGGTAAAGACAAAATGTTCGCGTCGTTGTGCTGACGGGCTAAACTGGCGATTTCTTGGGTCCAACACAGGGCACATCGAATGCCTTGGTGCTTGTTCGCCGTCATGCTAATGCCATTTCCTGAACCACAAATGAGTATGCCATAATCCACATTTTTTAATTCAACTGCGCTGGCTACAGGATGGGCGTAGTCCGGATAGTCAATGCTGGCCTCGCTGTTACAACCAAAGTCTTTTACCTGATGTCCGTTGGATTCTAAAAATGTGATTATTTTTGTTTTCAATGCAAAACCTGCATGATCAGACCCTATTGCTATTTCCATTGTTTTTATGGTAAAAATAATAAATCAATAGACTTTGTAAGCGGTTTTTATTGCCAAAACATCTGTTTACAACTTGGTTAAAACATGGTTAAAACTTTTTATAAAAAGGGCGTGGTAAAATCAGATTTTTTTTGCAACCACATTTAGAATGATTAAGACCTAATTTTTTAACGGTTATTTCTCGGGTTGATATGAACCGCTTATGAACAAAATTTAATTAACATTTTAGGGTTTTACAAGTGCGTTTTGGGTTATGAACTAAAAAATTGCAATCGGTTATTTACCTATATTTTTATAGGTTTGAGCGCGTTACAATTGTTAACTTTCTTTTCATAAGTCGTTCATAAGTATTGGTTTTTATTTTCACGTACTATTTATCAACTTATCAACACCCTTAGTAGTTATAATAAAGATTTATTTTAAAAAAAGATTATTTATTTTAATTAACATGTTTGCGTATAACTTGACTAGGGAGATTGTTTTTGATTAATTACCTTTAATGCCTAATAAAGCGCTTCATGTTTGAAAAAGACAACTTGTTGGAATTACATAGAGAAATAGACCAATACATTAAAAAGTATTATTTAAACTTAAGTCTCAAAGGTCTTTTCTTATTTCTTTCCTTTCTATTAGCATCTTATCTGTTTTTCGTACCATTGGCTTATCTATTTGAATTAGGAACGGGGATTAGGCTTATATTTCTGCTGCTTTTTATTGGTTTCAATGCATTGTCTTTCTCCTACCTCATTGCCCTTCCCCTTCTTCGCCGAAGTAAACTTATGAAAAGAATGAGTAGGTATGAAGCAAGTTCGTTGATAGGGAACCATTTTCCGGAGATTGCAGACCGATTATTGAATACATTGCAACTGTGTGATGCATCGGAACATAACAATGTAAGCGTTTCTCTTTTAAAAGCATCCATCGCGCAAAAAACGAAAGAGCTCAAAGTGTTTACTTTTAGCAAAGGAATTGATTTAAAATTGAATCGGAAATATGCAAAGTATTTCCTTCCTTTTGCACTTACACTCGTTCTTTTAGGCGTATTCATTCCTGGAATGCTCACACAAGGAACCATACGTATCTTGAATTTTAGCGAAACTTTTTTACCCTTTACATTCATTAACCAAGTAACCAACAAAAGCATAGAGGAAGGTAAAAACCTCCCTGTTTCGGTAAAGCTGAAAGGAGATAAGCTGCCTGATAAAGTTTACTTGATTTCAGACCAAGGCAAATTTCTGATGACAAAAGTACGTCGCAATGAATTTGAAGGGATCATCAAAAAAGTAAAAAACAATGGAAGTTATTATTATGAAGCTAATGGGTACAAAAGCAATTCATACACATACAGCGTAACCGGTAAAAGTGTTCTGGGTAATATGAAACTCGCAGTTCACTATCCAGCTTACCTCAATAAGAAAGACGAAGTCATAAATAACATTGGCGACGTTACGGTACCTGAAGGTTCTAAACTTACTTGGACGGCAGTCGCTAAGAATACTGCTCGCGTAGAGGTAAGCAGCCGAGGCCTAGTTAAATCTTTTTTCACCAATGGTCTTCTCTTTACAATGGTACCCAGAAGCAATGAAAAACTAAAATTTGAACTTGTCAATGCATTTTCAGGTAAACACGATTCAAGTTTTCATAACATATCAGTGCTAAAAGATGCTTATCCATTGATACAAGTAGAGGAAGAAAGCGACAGTATACAAGAAGGCGTAAGGTACTTTAACGGAAGCGTAAGCGATGATTACGGTTTAAACACCCTGTTCTTTCATTATCAGATTCAACGCAACGGCAAAACAATAAAAACAGAGCGTATTCCTGTAACGCTCCAAAAAGGTTCCAAAAGTACTTTTACATTGGCCGTAGATTTCAGAAGGGAAAAAGTACAATTGGAAGATAAAGTTTCTTATCATTTCACAATTACAGATAACGATGGTGTAAATGGAAGCAAGGCAACAAAAAGCTACATCGGACAATATGAACTTCCCACCCTTAATGAATTAAACGAAGTTCGTGAGGAACAACAGACCCAAACCAAAACGGATATCGAGAAAATCATTCAAAAGACCAAACAGTTTGAAAAGGACATTGAAAAGCTAAAGAAGAATATAAATGATTCAAAATCAAGTGATTGGAATAAAAAACAACAAATACAACAACTCAAAGAAGATCAAAAAAGCTTGGAAAAAGAGCTGTCTGACATCAAAGAACAAATGGACCAATCAACTAAAGAAAAAAATGAACTATCGAAAATCGATAAAGAAATTTTAGAAAAACAAGAAATGATTGAGAAAATGCTAGAAAAGGTCATGGATGAGGAGCTAAAGAAACTGTTGGATGAAATTGAAAAGCTGTTCGATAAGCAACAAAAAAATGACTTATTGAAAGACATGGATAAATTAGATAAGTCAGCAGAAAACATGAGTAAGCAATTGGACAGAACCTTGGAAATGCTTAAGAAACTTCAGGTAAATGAAAAGATTGATGACATCGAGAAAGAGCTAAAAGAAAATGCTGAGGAACAAAAGGATTTAGAGAAAATGTTAGAGGAGGACAACATCAGCAAAGAGGAAGCCACTAAGAAACAAGAAGAAATCAACAAGCGTTTTGAAGAAATACAGAAAAAGCTAGCCGAAACAAAAGAGTTAAACAAAGCTTTGGAATCTCCGCTAAATCTTGAAAGCACCGATGCCCTGGAAGAGTCAATTAAGGAGCAATTGACAGAGGCAAAGGAAAATATGAAAGAAGGCAAGAAGAGCAAAGCAAAAGAATCACAAAAGGAAGCTGCGAGCGAAATGGAAGAATTGGCAGAAATGCTAGACAGTCAACAACAGGAAGCCAACCAGGAACAAAATGAAGAAGACATGGAAATGCTAAGGCAAATCTTGGAAAGTTTAATGATACTAAGCTTTGACCAAGAAAGCCTCATGAACAGGTTCTATAAAGTAACGACTACGGATCCTAAATATAAAAAGTTAGGAAGGGAGCAAATCCGAATTAACAATGAAACCAAAATTGTAAAAGACAGCTTATTGGCCCTAGCTAAAAGACAACCAAAGGTCGCTACATTCATAGATAAAGAACTTAACAACATTGAGTTTGCGCAAGCAGCGGCCATTGAAGCAATCGACGATCACAATAAAAACAACATCTTCCAGAACGAACAGCAAACGATGACGGGTTATAACAATCTTGCTCTTTTACTCAATGAATCCCTACAACAGATGCAGGCTCAAAGCCAGTCACAAATGAAAAGCTCTGGAAGTTGCAGTAAACCAGGTAGTGGAAAACCTAAACCAGGTAACAGTATGAACAATGGTGACATGAAAGAAATGTTGAAAAAGCAACTTGAAAAAATGCAAAAAGGAATGAAGGAAGGGGGAAAGAAACCAGGAGATAAGCCTGGGGAAAGTCCGGGGCAAAAACCTGGCGGACAGCAAGGCATGGGAATGCTTGGTTTAGGAAGCAAAGAGATAGCCAAAATGGCTGCGGAACAAACGGCAATCAGGCAACGATTGGAACAACTGAAAAATGAATTGAACAAGGATGGTAATGGCAAAGGAAACCAATTAAACCCCTTATTGAAGGAGCTCGAAAAACAAGAAAAAGACCTCATTAATAAAAATTTCAATCAAGAGATGATCAATCGTCAAAAAGACATCATGACAAGGCTTTTAGAAAGTGAAAAAGCCCTAATGGAAAGAGGTTTTGAAGAGAAGCGAGAATCAAAATCGGGAACAGACCCGATTAAGAGTAACCTTATAGAATTACCCCCGTACCATAAAACCAAATTGCAACAAATTGAATTGCTACGTACTGTGGACCCTGCTTACAGTAACTATTATAAAACCAGGGCCGAAGCATATTTTAATTTAGTTGATTAACTTTAACACATGAAGCAAAGCTTACAACTTGTACACGAAGTAAACCTACCCTCAACCACCACATCAATTACGGAGGTTGAAACGTTAATTGACAAAGCTTGTGCAGAGTTAAACCTTCATGAGGATCTTTATGGCAACATCCTTATAGCAGTTACTGAGGCTGTAAACAACGCACTCATTCATGGCAATAAAATGGAAGCTAGTCTTATGATTCATGTAGGTGTGTTTGACAACACTGAGTGGGTATGCTTCTCCGTGAAAGACCAAGGCCAGGGTTTCGATCCGCTCCAAATCCCAGATCCTACGGCCCCAGAAAACCTTATGAAAGAAAACGGGAGGGGAGTGTTTCTTATGCAAAATTTAGCAGATGAAATGGACTTTGAAGAGAACGGCACTCGGGTAAATATTTATTTTAAAAAATGATAGACTTTACTTACTTCAATCCTGAAATGGACGCAGTTGCAAACCCTATTTTGGTCAAAACAATTCCATTATTACTAGCGGAAGAAAGCAAAGAAGTGGGCGATATTTCATTGGTTTTTTGTACGGATGAAGAGTTGTTACAAGTGAACAAAGACCATTTGAATCACGACTTCTATACGGACATCATAACGTTTGATTATTGTGAAGGGAATACAATCAGTGGCGACTTGTTCATTTCAACAGAACGTGTAGCTGCAAACGCAACTGAGTTTGGGGTTGACTTTGAAGAAGAATTGTCACGTGTTGTATTTCATGGTTTGCTCCACTTATCGGGTTATAACGATAAATCAGAAGAGGACAAAGCAACCATGCGTTCAAAAGAAAACCACTACCTAAACAAATTGTTTCACGTGAAACAAGCCTAAAAACACCCCACAAAAACTTCCTATGTTACAAAAATATGACATTATCGTAGTGGGTGCTGGTCACGCTGGCTGTGAGGCTGCTTTAGCTGCAGGCAAGCTTGGAAGCAAGGTGTTGTTGGTGACAATGAATATGAATACCATTGCACAAATGAGTTGTAATCCAGCAATGGGCGGAGTGGCAAAAGGACAAATTGTTAGGGAGATAGATGCTTTGGGTGGTGGATCTGGTATAGTGAGTGACAAAAGTGCAATTCAATTTAGGATGCTCAACATGTCTAAGGGCCCTGCCATGTGGTCACCCAGAACCCAAAATGACAGGATGATGTTCGCGTCGGAATGGCGCCTGTTATTAGAGCAAAACCAAAACGTTGATTTTTGGCAAGACATGGCAACAGATCTTTTAATTGAAGACAACAGAGCTATTGGCATAAAAACAAGTTTAGGCATTACCATTTTAGGGAAATCCATTGTATTAACCAATGGAACCTTTTTAAATGGAATTATACACTTGGGAGACAAGCAATTTGGAGGGGGACGGGCCGCAGAAAAAGCATCAACCGGTATAACAGAAGCGCTGGTCTCTTTAGGTTTCGAGGCAGGAAGAATGAAAACAGGGACACCTCCCCGTGTGGATGGAAGGTCTTTGGATTATGGTAAAATGGAGGTGCAATGGGGAGATGAAAACCCCACAAAATTTAGTTATTGGGACACAAATCCGCTCGTTAAACAGCGCCCTTGTCACATAACCTATACCAATCAGAAAACACACGACGTACTCCGAACTGGATTTGATCGATCACCCATGTTTAACGGTGCGATTAAAAGCGTGGGGCCTCGCTATTGTCCAAGCATTGAAGACAAAATAAATCGTTTTGCAGATCGGGATCGACACCAGGTTTTTGTAGAGCCAGAAGGATGGAGCACCATAGAGATTTACGTGAATGGTTTCAGTACCTCGCTACCTGAAGATGTTCAACTGAAAGGTCTTCAAACGATCCAAGGTTTTGAAAACGCAAAAATGTTTCGTCCTGGTTATGCCATTGAATACGATTATTTCCCACCTACCCAGCTCAAACATACCCTCGAAACGAAAAACATTGAACACCTCTATTTTGCAGGTCAAATTAATGGCACAACCGGTTACGAAGAAGCAGCTTGTCAAGGACTAATGGCTGGAATCAATGCGCACCTGAAAGTTGTTGAAAAAGAACCGTTTATACTTCAAAGAAGCGAAGCGTATATTGGAGTACTCATTGACGACCTCATCACCAAGGGAACCAAAGAACCTTACAGAATGTTTACAAGCAGGGCTGAATTTAGAATTCTCCTTCGACAAGACAACGCGGATCTAAGACTTACCCCAAAGGCATTTGAGTTAGGGATGGTAGCTGAAAATCAAATGAATCAAGTGATGAACAAACGCACAGCTACGGCCGGGTTAAAGGACTTATTGCGTAAAACAGGAATCACACCTCAATCAGTAAATCCCTTGCTAGAAGGCATAGATTCAGCCCCCATTTCACAGCAAGTAAAACTAACCAGCATCTTGGTGCGACCCTTTGTCAAGCTAGAGAACCTTGTTGCGCTTTCACCCACACTCGAAGCATATATATCCCAAAACGACATCAATGAGGAAATTTGTACCCAAACGGAGATACAGTTAAAATACGAAGGTTACATTGAACGGGAAGAGGAAATCGCGATGAAGATGAGTAGATTGGAAAATTTAGCCATTCCAGAGGATGTTGTTTATTCCCAGTTGAAAAGTTTAAGCACAGAGGCCGTTGAAAAACTAACAGCCATCGCACCGAAGTCCATTGGACAGGCCGCAAGAATTTCTGGGGTCTCTCCAAGCGACATCGCGGTATTGTTAATCTACCTTGGGAGGTAAAATGCGTTTTTAGCCCTTTTCGGAGCGGTTCGATTGTTTAAAGGTGGAAACACTAAGCCGCGATCAAGAAACGCCGAGAAAACAAAACTATAAAAGCCGTTTTTTTCACAAAATTACATTTAAGCGTATTTTATGGCTATTTTCGTAAAGCATGAAAAAGCAGAAAATATTTTTTTTAGACAAAGTGCATTCCGTTCTCGAAAGCCGTTTGGTGAAATCTGGGTTTGAATGTGTTGATGCAACCCATTTTAATTTTGAGGATTTGCTCGAACATAAACAAGATGTTTTTGGCATCGTGCTAAGGTCAAGGTTTGTTTTGGATGAAGGGAGGCTTTTGCCGTTGTCAAATTTGAAATTTATTGCCCGTTCGGGATCTGGACTCGAAAACATTGATGTTAATTATTGCAAGCAAAAAAACATCATGGTTTTTAATTCACCTGAAGGAAATAGGAACGCTGTCGCTGAGCATGCGCTTGGCATGTTGTTGTCTCTGTTGAATCATTTAAACTTTGCCGACCAACAAGTCCGGGAAGGTCTCTGGCGAAGAGAAGAAAATAGAGGGGAAGAATTGGATGGCAAAACCATCGGGATTGTTGGATTTGGAAATACAGGAAGTGCCTTTGCAAAAAAACTGCGAGGTTTCGACGTAAAAATACTGGTCTACGATAAGTACAAAACAGGCTTCGGGGATTCCTATGTTCAAGAAGCCACCATGGAAGCCATTTGGAAAGAAGCAGATGTAATTTCATTTCACATCCCTCAAAACAAAGAAACAAAAGGATTGGTCAATAAGGAATTCATCAGAAATTTTAACAAACCCATCATTCTTTTGAATTTGTCTAGGGGAAAAATCGTCGATACAACTAATGTAATCGAAGCATTGGAATCGGGGAAAATAAAATCAGCAGGGTTTGATGTACTGGCTTATGAATCTAAAGATTTCGAAAACTTATTTTCACAAACGCTCCCTGCCGATTTTATTAAATTAACCCAAATGAAACAGGTCATACTGTCTCCTCATGTAGGGGGTTGGACCAAAGAGAGTTATTTCAAACTCAGCAATGTTTTGGCAGATAAAATTTTAGAGTGGTCTGATAATCAATGAATTATGAGCTTTTTAACCACGCAGTCATTCGATTTTTTAACCCACACTTGATAAAACCCATTGGCCAAAGAGATTGGAATCCCACCGTTTTGTTGCAGTTTTGATGACATTACGCATTTTCCGTTGGCATCGTATACCTCAATTTGAATGGGTTCCGTTACATTGTTAAAGTACAACACAGAACCGTCATTCGGATTCGGATAAATCTCTATATTGTTTAATAAATGGTCTTCTTGTAAACCTGCGTTTAGGATCAATTTTTGCCCATCCGTGGAGTAAGTGGCAGTAAGCGTTGCATTGTTAAAAGCGCGATTATTTATGTAATATGTGGTATTATAAACCGGTGAGGCTAGCGTATGGCTATGTGAGTTGCCATTGTTTACACCCACCCAATTGCTGATGTTTGTACTTCCCGCACTTGTTCCAACGGATACATCAAAATAGGAGATTCCAGAATGAGGATCAACGATGTTCCAATTGGAATTAAGGGTAGAAGTGTATACAGTATCAATGTCGTTGCCTGCTCCATCGTTGATGGCATTTAACTGTGGAGCGGTCCAATCTACCTGTACCAATTGGGATGAGGGAGCAGACCAGTTTCCAGCTGAATCAATGGCAATCATACGAATGTCACCCGACTGAATTTGTTGATCACTTTGGTACCTGATTTCTTTATTTGCCCCGACAGAAACAATTTCTGAAGGCGAATTTGCCTTGTATACAAAGATGTCATCAAAATCTATTGTACAGCCTCCAGATCGCAAAGAAACAGAGTTCCCAGTAAGCAGAGGGCTCGCATCTTGCCACTGTGCAATGGAAACACCATTTAAATACACCTTAATCCATCCATTAGAGGGATTGTAATGCGTGTAAACTTTATACCATACGTTAGGCGCCATGATAGCCGTGTCTTCAAATACAATTGTAAACGCATCATTGATAACCTTATAAATTTGTACCTTATTCGTCTCTTCTCTGAAAAACACGAAATAGGAATTTCCTCTGTTAGGTAAGATGGGATCGCTGCAAAAAAAGTGCATTCCTGCTCGCTGGTTTGCGTTGCTAGAGGTCATGCGTTGTCTCCATGTATATAAATAAATGGATCCACTGTTTTGGGCTAACTGGGCATATGCATTGGAGTTGTTTTGGCTTGCATCGTTCAAGGAGAACACCCCCGCGTTTACTTGAAACGCCCCTGTTTGATTTGTCCATTGAAGGTTGTTTAAGGTAAATTCATCTCGTAAAAAGCCATAACTGGGATTGCTGTAGAATTTTGCATTCATCGAAGAACGATCTGAGACATTGTAGTAAGATTTTAAAACACCCGACTGTGCATCTGTCGATTGTAATGTGGCAGTGAAATCCTGTGTGTTCCAAACTTGAGGCACCGTTGCCACACAAGAAGGAGGCGTATTGTCGATGTTGTTTTGAGAGGACACATACGTAGCGCTCCAACCGGTTTGGTTGGTAGCACAATCCGAACGAAACTCAATGGTTAAGGCACCTGTTGTGGAGGTTGCTGTTGCGGGCAAGGTACTTCCTGAATAGGACCCAATAATCGGGGCATTAATGTTAGCTCCGTCATAGATAATCATTTTATCAAACACCGGTTCCACATTGAATTGCGTAAAAGTGAGGGTAATGTTGCTTGCGCCAACGGGTTGAATAACCCACACTTTTCTTTCGTCGTTTGGATAATTTGCACCTGCTCCTCCGGTGTCGAAAAAGCTTCCGCTGGCGTTTGTGATGAGGGTTGGTGTGTAGGTGTTGTTTATAAGACGGTAGTATTTTTCCCAATTCCAATTAATTCCTGGGTCGGTATGTAATTGACTTGGGTAATGCTGGTGGCCTTTTATTTTTAAGCAATTCCCAAGAGTTTGGGTGGTTGTTGAGGATGCCCCATGATAGGTCCGAAGGGGGTTAATGCCATAGCCACTCTGTGTAATGTCTTTCACTAAGTTGGCGGATGCTTGGTACATTGCGTTGGTATACCATGTTGCATTTGAAACATACCCTTCGTGTTCTATTCCAATGGTGTAAGGATTAGCCGTACCTACATGCCAAGCCTTATTTGTTTCTAATACCATTTGTGTGGTTTGTCCATCAGAACTTCTTACCACGTAATGATAAGAAACCTGTGAATTACAATTTAAGCCCCAAGAAATAGCTCCGGAATAGGTTCCTTGTACGGTGTGAATGGTGACAGCAGAGATTGCTGTTCCATTTCGCGAACTGTAATTGCAGGTTGGTGCTGCTGTCCACAAGGCAGGGCCGTAGTCAGCCGACTTGAGTTGAGCGATTTGAGCATCGTATTTAACACCATCCACATTGGTTATGCCATCGTCTGATAAGGTTAGTTTTTGGGATGAAAGCACTGCATAATTCTTTTCACCAAATTGGGACTTCATATCTAAAGCATATTGTGGGAATTTATACGTAGCGGCATAATACTCATCGTTTAAAAAGGAATAGACCTCGTAAACGCTGCTTTGAAAGGCATATAAATTGCCTTCATTGTTTTGGGGAAATTCAGTCAAAACAGCCATGAGACCATATATTTTTTCCGCCTCTGTTTTACGGGTATTTTGGCTTGTTTCCCAGAAGCGTAAAAGCGAATCGCAGGCCTTTGCAAAGGCAAATATTTGCACAGAAACCTGATCTTTTTGTTCATTTATTCCAATTCGACTGAGTTTTCCAATGAGTTTTCCATTCTCATTGAAATATCCTTTTCCATCCGCGAACACCCCCATGATGCCATAAGGCAAAGGCATACCAGAACAAGGAGTTGTTTCTTGCGCATCGATGGGCACCATACGTGTATGTGTATAGGCGTAGGCCTCCAAGAACCCCTTAGGCACAGAAGGAAATTGTTGATATGCATGGTTGAAATATACCGACTGTGCCGTAGTGAAGCCAACGGCAAAAGTAGAGAACAGAATAAACAAGAATAATCGCATAATTAAAATTTTGTTATCAAACGCAAAGTTCAAAAGAAAAATTTTATTTCGATAATAAATGATTGTTAAGTTCTGGTTTAGAAGCGTGCTGTAATTCCTGCAAGAAATTGAATGGGAAGCACGGGATAATTATAAAACCGCAGATACCTTTGAGAGGCAACGTTGTTCACGTTTATAAAAGCTGACAAACGAGGATTGTAACGGTATTCTAAACCAATGTTTCCATCCACAATGGATCCTATTGAGGTGTAATATTGACCGTTTTCGGCGACCACACCTTGACCGGGTGCATACATTTTTGCGAAGCGGTTAAAGGACATTTCTAACTCCACATTAACAATAAACTTGTGATAAAGATTATAAGATCCATTAAGTAAAAACTCAAATTGGGGGAGGTTCCATGCTCTTGCTTCATTTAGGAGCGTATAGGAATGGTATCGAAGCGTGGTGACAATGTTCAGTTTGTCGGATTGTTGATAAGCAAAGTTCCCTTCAATTTTGGCGTAACTCAAAGAGTCGTATATCACCGAGAAACGATTTCCCGACGACAATAAAGTGTCGGTAACAAAAAATGCTTTTTGATTGATTTTACTGAAGTTGGCCATGACACCATAAGAAATGCGTTTGCCTCCCACACCCTTAAAACCTAAGGTAATGTCATAGGGTGCGACTTCGTTTTTTACTGAAACATTGGTAAGGATGTAGGGGTTTACATTGTATAAGGCATACAATGAATTTTGTTTTACCCCGCCACTGATTTTTGCGTAAGGGATAAAAGCATCGTTAAAGGCTGAAAATTGCATGTAAATATTCGGAAAAAAGTACGCTTTTGTGGTACTCCCAACATCGACGCTCAGTCCAAAACCAACATCTATCAATAATTTATTTGCTAACAATTGGGATTTGATACCGGGAACAAAATCCACAATGGTGTTCTTAACCAACAAACCACTGTCACCCACCTGAATCATAGAATCCTTTATTCCATAGGCATAGTTGTTGTGCCTTACCCCAATGGATGCATAATACAACTCGTGGTTTTTACGATAGTAACCCATTGTACGAAGCGAAAAAGCACTTTCTTTAGCGCGCCAATCGACCAAGCTGTCATAGAAGGGTTTTGCATGGTTGAGAAAACGAAAATCC
Organism: Chryseobacterium gleum; assembly: GCA_945882095.1. Taxonomy (GTDB): domain Bacteria; phylum Bacteroidota; class Bacteroidia; order Flavobacteriales_D; family Crocinitomicaceae; genus UBA952. Next base: position 109,484 of record CAMCWF010000003.1, on the reverse strand, counting down.
AGCGTAGTTTTGAGGTTAAATACGTTGGTATCTGCGCGATGATAATCAAATTGAAGGTTCGTATTAAGCACTTGGAAACGTTGTTTTAAAGAATCGGCATTTGCATCTGGGTTGGTTAATCCATAATAATGGAATCCATGATTCAGGTAGCTTGCGTTAGCACCGAAATCATAGGTTTTTTGAAAGGTGGAAAAGTATCCAAATACATTTGTTTTATCGAAGGTAGCGGGAGCCATTTTTAGTTTTTCTCGATTTTTTAAAGTACCAAAAAAACTGACATGTTTTACATGAAAACCGAAGCAATTGTTGCGTGAACGTGTAGAATTCATGTAAAACTCTCCTAAAGGCATTAAAGAAGAGCCCATTGCGGCTTTTAAGTAGAACGGATAGTATTTTTCCAGCAAGGTTTCTGTTTCTATAACCGCAGCTTCTATGGTGTCGCTGGTGACATGGGTTTCGGTTTTCAAACTTAAGAGTGGCCGATGGGTCACGGGTGAGGTTTGTATAGAATCGTATATTTTTGGGAAAGAAACGATGCGGGCAGCACGCTCTATCTCCCGATTGCCCTTTCCATCGGTTTCAAAAACATCAGATTGTGCAAAATGCATTTGCAAAAGAAAAAAGCAGAAAAGGGAAAAAAGGAATTTCATATTATTCTGGCTTGATTTCAATGGTTTTCTGGGGTTCGTCAACTACTTTTTTCGTTGGGTTTTGAAGTACTTTAATTTCTTCTGCCAAGGCTTTTGCTTCGACCAGAATGCCGTCTGTTTCTTTTGTTGGATAAAAATCAATTACCGAGGAGATGGTTTGTTCCGCCTCAACATAATTCTGTTGGTCTATTTGGATTTTGGTTTGAAGAATAAGGCTTTTTGCAACCCAATAATTGTAACTCGGTTTCATTTTTAACAGCTGCTTGATGTGTGTTAATGCAGAGTCCATTTCCATCTGGGCATATTTAATATCAGCAAGCGCATATTTTGCCTCTGAAGCCCTCACCGTGGTGGTGTTTTTTACCAACCAACGGAGCGAAGGCCCCGCATCGTCATAACTTTTTACATAATAAGAACTCATACCCAACACATATTCAGCCTCAATGCGCAAGGGCTGTGTCAATGCGGGATTGTTTTTAACCTGCAAAGCATGTGTTTTTGCGTTGACATGGTTTTTAAGCAGAAAAGAGCAACGCATCAAACCTAACTTAGCCGCAAATTGATTCGTGGGCTTCTCGGCAATTTGATCTAATTTTTGGTAGTACTCCAAGGCTTTTTCAAATTGTTTATGATCATAGTAATAAGTTGAAATACGGTAGTACACCCCTTCAAAATATAGCGATACAGGACCACTTACATAGGCTTCATAATATTGGATGGCTTGAACGGTATCCTTGGTTCTTAAGAAACTGTTTCCTAAGTAAAAGTTTGCATCTTGAAAGAACCGGCCTTCAGGAAATTTATTAATGTACTGTTTAAATTTAGGAATTGCATCCTGGTAATTGCTATCTACATAACTTTGTAGGGCAGGGTTGTAATACAAATTTTCCTTCTCGTCAGAGGAGAGATCCGCACAAGCATATTCGTTTGCAACTGCCTCTGCTTTCTCTGGGCTTTTCATGGCAACATAGACATCCATAAGTCCCTTTGCGGCCAAGGCACAAATGTCATTTTTATTGCTGAATTCTAACAAGATACCTCTATATGCGGATTCGGCTTTAACATAGTTCCATTGTTTATAATACAAATCCGCAATTTCGATTCTACAATTTAAAATTTTAGGAGATTTAGGATAGGTAGAAACAAAGTTTTCAAAAACTTGAAACGCTTTCTCAAATTCTGATTGAGACTTGTAGCTCATGGCAAGCTCAAAACTCGCATTTTGCAGGTATTTAGATCGCGTATATTTTTTTAGCAAGCCTTCCAGCGTATTTATTTTTAGTAAAGGTTGTTTGTTATAACCATAAGACTTGGCTAAGTAATACGTTGCGCGGTCTGACAAAGCAGAATTTAATTGAATGATTTGCTTGTAGTATTGTATGGCTAGCTCATCCTTCCCTTGGGCATAATTTCCATCCGCAAGCTGAAACATTGCATCCAATGATTTCTCTTTATTCAAAGGATTGGATTGAAGGTAAATACCAAAATACGCTAAGGCATCGGTTGCTTGATCCAATTGTAAATAAGCATAACCGATGTTATAATAGGCTTCTGATTTTTCTTCCAATAGGTTGGCTGAAGGTGAGCTTAAAAAGGTTTTATACGCAGTAATCGCATTCTTGTAAAGGCCTTTTCGATAATACAATTCCGCTTTCCAAAACTTGGCTTTTGCCATGAGTTCAGGTTCAAGGTCATATTTATCTACCAATCCAAAAGCGTATAAAGCGGAGTCTAATTCCGATTTTTGAAACAATTCTACGCCAAAATTATAGGCTACTGTTTGGTAAACACGCTTTAATTGGGCATCCTTATTGGCAAGCTTGTTTAACGATTCTATGGCTTTTGCATAGTTGCTTGTGGAGGCGTAAACATTCACTAAGTATTGAAAAATATCTTGTTTTCTTTTGGAATTTGGGTACATCGAAAGGTAATGTTCAAAAGCGCGTACCGATTCATCATACGGATTGATGTCAATGTCAAATGAAATTACAGCAAACTGATAGAGCGCATCTTCGGATACGTTGGGAAGGGACTTCATCCGAGAAGCTTTTTCAAATGCATTGCGCGCCGGAACGGGCTTTCCAAGACTTGAATAACAAGCCCCAATTTGATACATGGCGGTTTGTCCAAGGCTGTCATCTATCCTTGCCACTTTGTCCAAATAGGCAATGGCAGCTTCATTTTTCTTAGACATCATGAAGGAAAACCCCAATTGATAATCATCCATCCGTGTGGTGTTGGATTTCTCGTCATATTGTGAAAGATACTTTGCTGCGTTTTCAAAATCCCCACTCTGGTAATAGGAATCGCCTAACAAATGAACAATGTCTTGGTAATTACTGTATTCAAGCGTATCCACTTGAAGGAGGGCATTGGCGTACACAATTACACTGTCGTAAAGCCCCTGTTTGTGATTGATTTGAACAATGTAATAGGGGGCAATTTCAGCATATTCGGCCTGTGATTTAAGTAAATGAAAACCTTCTTTTGCCGTTTGTAAAGCACCTTTTAAATACCATAAATGGGAAGCATAATAAAGGGCAATGGGGCCATAAGGGTTTATTGAATAAGTAACATTTTGAAAGTGTTGCAACGCCTTTTCATTGGAACCCTCTTGGTAATATCCGTACCCCATTTTGAAGTTTACGCTTTCTTTTTCAATACTGTCCAAAGCATATACATCCACCTTATCAAACGACAGGTTGGCGTTTTCATAGTCTTCATTTTCAAAATAGCTGTTGCCAATTTCAAAATAAATGGTGTTTTTGTAAGTGTTTTCAGGGTAGGTGCGATTGAAATCATCCAACAAAGCAATCGCATCGGAATGGTATAAATGCAGCGCAGCCATTCCTCGGTGGTAGGTTGCCATTAAGACAATGGGGTCATTTTTATCGAGTTGTTGAGCCAAAAAGCGTTCATACTCAATCCTCGAGGCAGCAAACTGCGTCTTCTCGTAGAGGTCCTCCGCACGGTGATAATCGGCATAAACACCTTCAAACTTTTGGGTGTTTTGTGACCATGCGCTTGTAAAAGCAACAAAAGAGAGGATAAAAAGGAGCAATCGAGTATACATACCGCGGTAAAGGTATTGTGGTTAAATGCGCACGAATGGCATTGGTAACAAAAGTTTTTAACGAAAATTTGTTAAGTAAAAGTTTCGATTTCCATCCATGTAAAGAATGCCTTTGTCATCTTTGTAAAAAAGAAACGGGTGGATAAAATAATTAACCTTAGTGGCGTAAACCTCTATCAGAGTGGCAAGCTTATTCTCGGCGACGTCAACTTTGAAATGGAAGAAGCCGAATTTGTTTATTTAATAGGCAAAACAGGAAGTGGTAAAAGCACGTTATTAAAATCCCTCTATGGCGAAATTCCTTTATCAGAAGGTACTGGCGAAATCGCAGGGTACAATTTACGCAGCATAAAAAACAAAGAAATTCCTTATTTGCGTAGAAAGTTAGGGGTTGTTTTTCAGGATTTTCAATTGTTGATGGACCGCACAGTAATTCAAAACTTGTACTTCGTGCTAAGCGCAACGGGATGGAGAGACAAGGCGGAGATTCACAAAAGGGCAATGAGTGTTTTACAATTGGTGGGAATAGAACAGAAGGCGGACAAAATGCCTCACACCTTATCTGGAGGAGAACAGCAAAGGGTCTCCATTGCGAGGGCCTTGTTAAATGAACCTAAGATCATTCTCGCGGATGAACCCACAGGAAACCTAGACGTTGAAACATCGGAGGAAATCATGGAGCTATTGATGGCTTTGTCAAAGGAAGAGAAAACGGCAGTATTGATGGCAACCCATGACAATCAAATGGTACAGAAATTTCCATCCAGAACCATACGGGTCATTGATGGCAGTTTAAAGCCACAACTATAATAAGTCGTTGGCTAAGTTCGCCAATTCAGACCGCTCACCTTTTTCTAACCGAACATTCGCAAACAATGGTTGATTGCTAACTTTTTGAATTAAATAAGCCAGGCCATTACTAAATTCATCCAAATAAGGCGTGTCTATTTGTCTAACGTCGCCCGTAAACACGATTTTAGTATTTTCTCCTGCTCGCGTAATGATGGTTTTTACTTCATGAGGGGTAAGGTTTTGAGCCTCATCAATGATAAACATGATGTTTGAAAGGCTTCTTCCTCGAATGAAAGCCAAAGGAGTGATGATGATTTTTTTGTTCTGTTCCATTTCTAAAATGGCCTTGTGCTTTTTCTCATTTTCCCCGTATTGGGATTTAATAAATTTCAAATTGTCCCATAAAGGCTCCATATACGGACCGATTTTGTCGTTTGCATCTCCTGGAAGATAGCCAATTTCTTTATTGGACAATGGAACAATGGGTCTGGCTAAAATGATTTGATTGAATTTTTTCTCTTGCTCCAATGCGGCCGCCAAAGCCAAAAGGGTTTTTCCAGTCCCAGCCACACCTTGGAGGGCAACCAATTTGATGTTTGGGTTTAGCAAGGCATGAAAAGCAAAGGCTTGTTCAGCATTTTTAGGTTTAATTCCGTACACAAATTCTTTCTCAATACGTTCCAAGGTATTTTCAAGGTGATTGTAAAAAACCAACGAAGAGCTCTTCCCGTTTTTAAGGATATAATGACCGTTAATGGTTTTTAAATCCCCTAATATTCCGTTTTCTTCACAAGAACCACGGGTAAAAACTTCACGAATGACATCGCTTTCCACCCCGTCAATGACGATTGTAGATTTAGGTTTGTCGTTAATTTCATACACCTTACCCGTTTCGTAATCTTCAGCAGGTACACCAAGCGCTTTTGCTTTGATTCTTAAGTTGATGTCTTTGGTAACTAAAATCACATTTCGACTTGGGTTTTGTTCTTTTAAAACAAGTGCCGAATTAATGATTTTATGGTCGTTTTTAGAGGAAGCGTAGACTGTTTCGGCATTAATCCCTTTGAGGTCATGGTCCATTACCACCTTAAAATTACCCAATCCCTTTTCGATGTTCACCCATTCCTGTAAGCTTCCGCCGCCCGCCATTCTGTCGATGAATCGGATAACCTCCCTTGCAGAAAAGTTTTTCGTATCGTTTCCAATCTTAAACTTGTCAAGTTCCTCTAACACAGTGATGGGAATGGCAACATCATGAATTTTAAAGTTTATGATCGCTTGATGGTCATGCAGAAGTACAGATGTATCGAGAACAAAGATTTTTGTTTTTTTCTTCATGGTTATTGTTTGAAAAGGGTGTCGGTCATTTCTTTAAATTCTAATTCAAAAGGCAGGGCATATATTTTTTTGGTTGAAACCATTAAGGATTTGGTTAATAATTGGCTGCGATCACCCAAAATAAGTTGTAAAGCAAATGCCGGCAAATTGGGCAACCTAATTTTTCTTTGTAAGGAGGTGGCCATTGCGACCATTAGTTCCCTTTGCGTGCAACAACCCGCCACACCATGTACAATACTTTTTTCAGGTTGTTGGCCGAGAAAACGTATGATATTTGACACATCGTCTAAGTGAATCCAAGGGACGTATTGTTCTCCGCTTCCAGGCACTGCGCCTAGGCCTTTTTTAAGGAGGGGTGACAATGATTCATATGCGCCCCCTTTGTTTGATAAGACCATACCTAAGCGGATCATGTGAAAACTTGGAAGAAATTCAAAGTCGCGGTGCGCCGTTTCCCATTTTTGGATAAGTTGGGAAAGAAAATCGGTGCCGAAGGCATCTGATTCGTCTCGTGTGATGGCGTTAGAATATCCATAGGCATTCACACCTGAAATCCCAACGTAAGAAGTGAGTTTTGGACAATGTTCCTTGCACAAATCAAAGAGGTAATGTGTGGTTTCCACCCGCGATTGGGTTAGCGCTATTTTCCGTGATTCGGTCCACGGTTTGGTTGCAATGCTCTCTCCCATCAAATTTACTACGTGGGTTACCTCTGAAAGCCTGTCATCACCTTTAAACGGAGCGGAGGGACTCCATAAAAGCTGGTTGGGTTTTGTGGGGAATCGGGTCAATACCAAGGATTTAAATCCATGAGCCAAGAACACTTGTTCTGTTGCTTTTCCTATAAAACCAGTACCCCCTGCGATTAAAACCACCATTGCTCTTTTCCGTTATCGCGATGAAATTAGGTAAATTATGCAATCATAATTCACTCATGTAAAAAATTAATATCTTGTTTAAAAACCACTTGATTTGTGGGGATTTCTATTTTTGTACCTTACCATGTGTAGATTAACATCGCTTCTTCTCCTGTTTGTCTGTAGCCATTGCTTTTCACAAAACTGCAGTTCTTTCGTATTGCGAACAAAAACAGATGTAACCCAGGATATGATTTGTCCGGAATTAATGGTAGAAGACCTAAAAGAATTATATGCAGAACTCAAATCAACCCATCCAGACCTGTACAGAAACGTGGATGTAAAACAGCTCGATTCTGCCTATTATGTGGCCATTTCAAAAGCAACCCAGCCCAGGTGTTTAATAGAATTTACCTTGATTATTAATGATTTTCTATCCGAAATCAAGGACTCTCACACCTTTTTAAATTTTAAAGAACTGTTTTACTTTCAAAGATCTAAAAGACATTATCTGCCATTTGATTTATATACCGTTGACGGAAAAAAGACAATTACCAAAAGCGGGTTAAATAAACTGCCGATAGGGGCAGAATTACTTAGCGTCAACGGTAAATCTCTGCTTTTTTATGATTCGTTGGTTTACAGATTGACCCCACAAGAATCATTTGTGGCAGAGGCGAGGAAGGAAATGGCTGATTTAATGTTGGCAAACCTTGTCAATTTATACCATCCCGCAAAACGAAATGTATATTGTTGGACGATGGATTCTGATACGATGCAAAAAACAATAGAAGGCGAAAAGTTTTCACGTTTCACAGATGATACAGGAACCGGACACCATAGCCCTGAAATTAACTTTGAGCGCATAGGCCTGCAAGCATTGTTAACCATTTCGACCTTTTCCGCACGCTCTGTAAACCAATTTAAACATAAATTGGACGATGTCTTTGAAGCTTTAAAATCAAACCCAGCCCAAAACCTAATCATTGATTTACGTAACAACACAGGAGGTTACATTCTTTTGCAAGAATACCTAATGAGTTTTTTGAATGTTTCAAACGAGCGTTACGCGGCTAACTATGTGTATAAAAGAAGTAAAAACGACCGTTTTGAACAACTCGGGAAATGGCAGTTGTGGCGGTTTAAAAAAACGGCCGAAAAATTCTATCCAAACGGCGCAATCGCGCAAGAATACGATTTTTATAGAAGCCCTGAAGGAACGGTAGACACCGTCTTAAATGAGGTCAAATTGCACAACCGCAAAGGTGTTTTGTACAAGGGGCCTTGTACGGTTTTAATTAACGGTATGTCAATGTCTGCTGCGGTTAATTTTACGGCCTGGTTTCAACAGTTGAGTCGAGGCACGGTATTAGGCACCACGGCCATGGGAACAAATGCAGGGACTTTTGCAAATCCCATCACGGTATTCTTAAAAAACACCTCACTCCCGGTGATGATTTCTACCATGAAAATCAATCCCGTTTGGAACGAAACAGAACCAGAAAAAGCCGTTAAGCCAAAGGCAAACCACGTCATGTTATTAAAAGACATTAAAGCATCTAAAGACGCATTGTTGGATCAATTATTAGCCCACTAACCATGAAAGCATCCCCGAAAAAGCAAGAAACAAGCATCTTTACCAAAATGTCGATGTTGGCAAATGAATACAAGGCCATCAACCTTGCCCAAGGATTCCCAAATTTCCCCATAGATCCTAAGTTAATTGAAAACATAAGGGCCTCGGTGGAAAAAAACACCCATCAATATGCCCCTTATCAAGGATTACTTTCTTTACGTGAATCCATTTCTTCATTGCTGCTTAGGCATTCGAAGGTTGATGTTTCGCCTGAGAATGTTTTGGTTACAGCGGGAGCCACCCAAGCTATTTTTACCATCATTCAAGCGCACGTTAAAAGAAACGACGAGGTCATTTTGCTAGACCCGTGCTATGATTGTTATGAAACCCCGATTTTATTGGCCGGAGCGCTACCTGTTCATGTGCCCTTACAAGAAGATTTTACACCCAATTGGGACTTGATTTTTGAAAAGACGACCTCCAAAACAAAAATGATCGTTATCAACAGCCCACACAACCCCAGCGGAAAAGTTTGGGATGTAGATTCCTTTGAAAGACTCATCGAATTGACCCAAAAACACCCAGAATTATTGGTGCTTTCGGATGAGGTCTATGAATACTTATCCTACGAAAAACCCCATTTGAGCGTGCGTTGTTTTCCCGCCCTCCAAGACCGAGCCTTTGTGGTTTCCTCCTTCGGAAAATCCCTTCAGGCCACGGGATGGAAAATCGGATACATCACCGCTTCAACGGATCTATTGAAAGCGGTGTTGAACATTCACCAATACCTGGTTTTTTCTGTAAACTCTTTTCTTCAAGATGCCATCGCAAACCATCTTCCACAATACAATCCAACAGAAACCCAAAGGCTTTACCAAACAAAAAGAGATTTTTTTGCTAAGGAGCTTGCAAACTCAAGGTTTTCGCTGTTGCCTTGTGAAGGAACGTACTTTCAGACCGTAAGCTATGCTGGAATTAGTTCAAGTTCCGATGTGGATTTTTGTGATTGGATGGTTAAGGAACATGGAATAGCTGCAATTCCCCTTTCAGTGTTTTATCAAAACAAGACAGACCGAAACCACATACGGCTTTGCTTCGCAAAAGACGACCACACCCTTGTAAATGCGTTAGAAAAATTATGCAAAATTTAACCGTTGCCCTTTTACAATGTGATTTGCATTGGGAAAACCCAACGAAGAATTTCACAGCGATAACCGAATGTTTAGCATCCAACACAGCTTCGTTTGACCTATTGGTATTGCCCGAAATGTTCAGCACAGGTTTTACCATGAATTCAGAGGATTTTGCCGAACCATGGAATCAATCAAAATCCGTTGCTTTTTTGCAATCACTATCCTTGAAATACAACTTTGCGATTTATGCATCGGTTCCAATCTCTGAAGAGGGAAAGTACTATAATCGAGGGGTTTTTGTTGAAAATGGAAAGGTAAAAGCGTATTATGACAAACGAAAATTATTTGCTTTCGCAGGGGAAGAGTTGGCTTATAGCGCAGGCAGTAAAAAGTGCATCGTCAATTGTAAAGGATGGAAGATAAACCTGCAAATTTGTTTTGATTTAAGGTTTCCAGAAATTTCCAGAAATACTTTTGACTTCGAAAATGGATACGAACAGGATCTTACCGTTTATGTTGCCAATTGGCCATCCTCACGCATCCCACACTGGAATGCTTTATTGAAAGGAAGGGCAATAGAAAACCAAGAGTTTGTAATTGGGGTCAATCGCATTGGAACGGACGGGAAAGGCTACGGTTATTTAGGGTCGACTCAGGCGATTCATCCGGGAGGAGAAGTGTTAATGAAAGCCAATGACCATCAAATGGAGTTGTGTGTTTTAGCGCTTGACTACAAAGACCTTTATGCATATCGATTAAAGTTTCCTTTTTTGAAAAGCTAAAGTTTGTGTATTGTTCCATTTTAAGTATATTTACCACCCACAAAAAAAATATTTCATGAAAAAAATTTTATTCAGTCTTTTTATGTTGGCAAACCTGATGGTTTTTGGCCAAAGAAACCCTGTGATTCAAAACAGTAACATGTTAATGCCGGCTATTCAAGAGGCACATCAAAATCCAATGGAGCAAACCAAAACATTAGGTGTTACCCTTTGGTCGGATAATTTTACAAATGCAGCGAACTGGACCATTGACAACGATGGACAAGCAGGAATCGATTTTGGTTGGAACATTAACAATGTTTCTGACGGATGGTGGGCTGCAAATGGCATTCTTTCAACAGGCGGCGGAAATTATGCGGAAGTTGTGAACGGAGACCCAACGGTTACACCAGGAACACAAGCATTAGGTGTAACGTATACCATGACCACCGCAAGCCCGATAAACATCACTGCGCTGGGAGGAACTAACCAAGTTACCCTTCAATTTGAGCAGTACGGAGCAAGATTCAACGACCTTCAAGAAATCCAAATCAGTACAGACGGGGTAACTTTTCAAACCGTAGGAAACAACCTTGACAAAACCGTTTTGTCCCAATCAGGAGGTTCAGCATACAACAATCCAGAATTAAAAAACATAAACCTTGCAACCATTTTAGCCGCAAATCCAGGAAACGTTTGGATTCGTTTCAGTTGGACGACAAACTATCCTGCCCAAGCAGCCAATGCAAATGTTTGGATTACCTATGGTTGGTATATTGACAATGTTAAAATCATGACAAATCCAACAAACGACTTAAGTGTTACATCAAAATATTGGGGAACAGCAGGTCTTCCTTACTACCAAATTCCAATTACCCAAACGGCGCCCATTGATTTTGAAATCAAGGCGTTTAATGGTGGAATCAATGCACAAACCGATGTTCAGTACAACGTCAATGTAAATGCTGGCGCCTTTACGAGTTCAAGTGCAAGCACAAGCATTCCTTCATTGGACACAATGACTTTGACTACCGTTAATTCATTTACCCCAGCTGCATTGGGAGCGTATACGGTTGTTCATACTTTAACAGCCGATTCAACGGATGACGTCCCTTCGAACAACGCCTTTACCAATACCGTCTTTAATGTAACCAATTATGTGTACGCAAGAGACAATACAACCCCAGCCGGATCAACATCAAACGGGACAGATGGTTTTGAAACAGGAAACTTGTACGACATCTGGAATGCGCAAACGTTAAAAGCAATCGACGTAAGATTGTTAGGGGGTGCCAGTGGTACAACCGTAGGAACTGAAGTTTTTGTTAAATTGTATTCTGTCGATACAACAACAGGTGATTTTGTTTTCGAATCTGAATCAGACCCAATCATCGTAGCGGCAGGAGATTTGAATGTTAACAGAACCGTTGAATTGAACGTACCCGTTAACCTAGTACCAAATACGACTTACTTAGCGGTTTGTGGAGCATTTTCGCAAGGGTTAAAAGTGGTAAACGCAGGTTCATCTGAAGTTCAAACATCATTTTTCTTCGATATGTTTGATAACACGTGGTACTACCAAACAGCAACACCTTATGTTCGTCTTAATTTTGACCCAACCATTGGCCTTAATGAAAACAGCAATGAAATTCAAAGCCTTGTGTATCCTAATCCAGCGAACGAAGTCCTTTACATCAAAATGGAAACAAACACGGTTACCAATGGTACCATTAGCTTGTTAGACTTGGAAGGGAAAGAGGTTAAAACTACAGCCATCCAATCAGGAAATGGAATCCAACAATTCACTTTAGACATCGCGTCTTTAAGTGCAGGAATGTATACCGTAAGGATACAAACCAATGAAGGAATTTCAACTCGTAAATTTGTTAAAAAGTAATCATTCTTCTTAATTGTTAAGGCCGGGCAACCGGCCTTTTTTTATGGACTGGATTCACTGGGGTTATTTGGGTTTGTTTGTGGCAAGTTTTCTTGCCGCTACCGTGTTGCCAATTACTTCGGAAGCGCTGCTTTTGAGTATGGTTGCCTATCATTACGACCCCTACTATTGCCTACTTATTGCCACGATAGGAAACAGCGCAGGAAGTTATTTGAATTATTTTATTGGAATGGCGGGAAAACCTGAATGGTTGTCAAAAATCCGTGTGAAACCTCATCAAATTCTTAAATGGGAGGGACGGGTGAAAAAACACGGTGTCTATTTAGCCTTCTTTGCTTGGCTGCCCTTCATTGGGGATGTACTCTCTGTTGCATTGGGTTTCTTTCGGGTGAATTGGAAGGCCTCTTTTCTGTATATTTTTATAGGTAAATTTGTTCGCTATTTGGTTATTTTAGCCTTCTATTATTATGTTAAATAAAATCAAAAACCAGTGGTTTTTGGGATTGATTTTCTTGCTGGGATGCTGGGTTACCCTCTTTCAGTTTTCTAACCATGAGCCTTATCCAACGGGGGATGGCATCGAATACATATTAACCACAGAAGCCTGGTTAAACCACGGGTCTCCCGACATTCGCGTCTCGGATTACAACTCCTTTAAGAAAGATTTTTGTAACCATCAATCTTGGGCTTCAAATTACAAAAGCACTGCGTTTGATGCAATTGAAGCATTCCTTAATCAAAAAAACCAAAAAGAGTTCGGGGGTTTTTACAGAAATACAAAAGGAGATGTTTACGGTTACCATTTTCCGTTTTATTCCTTGCTAAACGTCCCCGCGCGTAAACTTTGTGCGCTTATAGACATCCATCCAATGCTTGGATTTACTTACACAAATATTTTCCTTCTGGGGCTGTTTTTATTTGTCGGTTTGTTCCTTTGGAAATCAAGCCTAATCGGAAAACTATTCGGTGTGGCTTGCGTTTTTTTTAGTGGGTTGTTTTACTACACAAACTGGACGCACCCAGAATCCTTTACAGCCATTTACATTGCAATCGCTTTGATTTTCTGGTGGAATAAACAAATGTATTTAGGCCTTCTCCTTTTGGCTCTTGCTTCCTTGCAGAATCAACCCTTGGTTTTTTTATTGGCTTGGATGGCACTCTCCATCTGTATTGAACATCGCTTCCATTGGAAAACCATACTTAAGGTAGCCGGGGTATGTTCGCTTTTTTTATTGCCCTCATTCTACTTTTTATACCTATTCAATACCACAAGCTTAATAAAGGACGCAGGATATTTAGACCTTCAAAGCATCAACTTCCAAAGGGTTTTCGGGTTCTTTTTTGACTTCAACCAAGGGATGGTTATTGGTTTGGGGCTATTAATGCTCTTTTATGTGCCGTTGTTGGCCGTTCGGTATTACAAAGCAATTAAATTCAAGTCTTTCAGCCATTGGGATTTTTTACCTTTGGTCATTCTGGCAATGACGCTGATGGTTTCCGCAATGAGCAATTGGAACCATGGCATGGCCATTGTCAATCGTTATTCGGTCTGGATCGCCATCCCTCTTATCTTTCATTCGATGAAAATGCTTTTTGAAACCACATCGAAATCAATGTTCATTGGGTTTTGGGCTCCGGTTGTTTTGTCCCAACTTTTGTTGATAAACATACACCAACCCTACAATCGTTTTGATTGGTCTAATTTAAGCCACATGCCGATTGCAATATGGTTTTTAGATAACCATGCTGGGCATTACAATCCCGACCCTCAAATTTTCATTGGAAGAACCTCTCGACTCTTTAATTTCACCCAACAATCGTCCCCCGTTTTTTACATCTCAACTAAAAACATGAAGGTTACCAAAGTTGCCGTTCATCAAAACAACCTAGACACCTTGCGATTTTTTGGTTATCCAGAGACATCATTACATAAAGCAAAGGTGGTTTACTCGGGAACAGAAAAGTGGTATTACATTGATGATTTTGAACAAAAAGCAGCGCTTGGTGGAAAACAAGTGCTCTCTTTGGTGCGAAAACAGAAGATCGAAGTATTCAAAAAAGAAATTTTGGAAAATCCTCAATGGATGATAATCGTGAAGGAAAAAGCCAAAAAGGCAGCGATTAAATGGGAGGACCAGGTCTTGCTAGAAGCAGAATATTGCTATAATCAGTCGACAAAATAAGCTCATATCTGGGTGATTGTATTCCTTTTGATAAAATAGCCAAGGCTTGCCGACTTTAACATGGGTAGGTCATCTATGTTATCAGAGTAGGCAGCACGTAGCGCGTATGACTCAAAATGTGAAGCGAGTCGCTTGATTTTTATTTTGCCCCTACAATTTTCATGAATTTGATAGCGTATTTTGCTTGGTATGAGTTCCGTTCCAAGCAGCACATCGGCACCTAGCCGTGAGACGACGGGTTCTAAAAAAAGGGATGGAGTGGCACTCACGACGGCAAGCACAACCCCCTCTTGCTTCCACCGAGAAAATTCATCAACTACGTTCGAATTGAACTTTCTATTACCTGCCCAAAACAATTGTGCAATGCGCAGGACCTCTGATTGAGAATCAGAATGAAGGAAACCAATAAAAAGGGATTTGAACCGGGTGGTGGAAATCACGCCCATTTTCCAAACAAGAAATCCAAAACACTGTAATAAAACAAACCAAATGCGAAGGGGTTTTTTACGGTAATAAAAAAGACAGAAATCAAAGAGAGAGTCGCCAGCGTAGAGGGTGCCATCAAAGTCAAATACGACCACATTATTTGATTCAACAGACATAAATCGCTACAAATAAATAAATAAGCCAGCCCGCAATCGTTCCTTGAATAAACCGGTCCTTGTACAAAATGGTTGTCGGATCTCCTTCCCCGTCATAAGCTTTTAACTCGCTAATTTGTATAAAGCGTAGGACGCCTAGAAACACAAAAAGGGTACTGTAAATCAAACGATTGGTGTGCAGGGTGTCAATCACCTTTGGGTCTATGGAGTAAAGTAAATATGCCGTAATCGTAACAGTAGCAGAGATATAAACCAACATGTTTAAAAACGGAATTGAGTAGCTTGCAAGAACCTTTCGATGCTCAACCGCCTTTTTTTCAAGCATTTGTAATTCAGACTTCCGCTTCACCGAAACCATCAGAAACGACAAGAAAAAGGTCACCACTAAAATCCAATTGGAAGGCGTGACACCAATAACAAAACAACCGGCAAGTACCCGCAGTACAAAATTGATAGCGACCACCATTAACTCGATTAATGAAACTTGTTTTAACCCAAAAGAATAAGCCAGGTTCAGTAAAAAATAACCAGAAAAAATTCCCATAAACCCAAGGGATAAACCACTGACATACGAAAGAATAAATGCGAAGGCCAAACACAAGACACCAATGAAAACCGCCAGCTTTTTTGATATTTTTCCACTGGCTATGGGACGGTGTTTTTTTCGCGGATGCAATGCATCTGAAGCCGCGTCCATGCAATCATTTAAAATGTAAACAGAAGAACTCGTAAGGCAAAAAACAACCACACCTAACAAAGCTTGTAATACAGAATTAAGGTCCGTTAGTTTGAAGGAGAAAAACAAAGGCAACAGGATGAAACCATTTTTAACCCAACTTTTGATCCTTAATAATTGTGTAAAGGTTTTCATTCTTTTTTGGGGATTACGTATTGCCAATTTGTGCAGTCGTCCCCTGCAAATTTAACCAAGCTATCTTTCGTATCCAATTGATAAACAGGTGAGATGTGAAATGATTTCAATTTTACTTCGAAGGATTGCATCCAACCCCGACGGATTTTTACCTTTTGATGAGAAAGGGATCGTAAGTCTTTTGTCAACCACTCGTTTTTCTCTCGAACCCACTGCAGGTTTTTATATACAACGACGGTTTCGTTAAATATAAAACAGAGGGTAAACAGCACTGTAAAACCCTGAAGAATGCGGTTTTTGCGCGTGAACATTTCCAGACAGACCAAACCAAAAACCAACATGAGTTGAGGGGCATAGCGAAAATTCCAAAACTCAGGCTGTATAACCATGGTTGCTATGACAAGAAAAAAAGCGCCAATGGACCAAGGTTTTTTATTTTTCCAGAAAAAGAGCAGTAAAAACCCAAAGAAAAACAACCACAACTCAGCTCCATAAGGACCAAGGGGGCTCATCGCAACGGGTTGATGGTTTCTGTAATAATCCCAGTTTTCTTTGCTGTGGTAGAAGTTAAAAAGGGGTTTGGCAATGGCGTTGTGGGTATGGTCAGTGTACATCGGAATGGCTTGATGCGCAGAATAGAACTTTTCAAAACGGTTCATTTTGAAGAAATTACCAGCATATTGTACCTCAGAAATGGATTTCCCCTCGTTGTTTTTCCCCATCAAAGGAAAGAAGGGGTGTCCTTTTTCTACAACATTTCGCACATATGTAGGGTATCCGAGCATCCCCACGCCAACGAATAAAACAATCACCCACCCAACCACATAGGGCTTGACAAAGGATCGTTTGCGCAAGAGGAGGTATAAAAAAACACCAAAGATGAACAGCCCGGCATAAACCAATGCAGTGAATTTTAAGTTTATTAAAAAGATAAAACACGCACCCAAAACAATCCAAGAATGTTTTTGACGAGGATCAATAACCAGCTGAATCAAAAGGAGAAAAAACAAAAACAGAAAACTCCCAACGAGTCCATCTACATAGAAACTAAACAATTGACCTGAAATTACGGGCGATAAGGCAAGCATCATGACCACCAATACACACTGTAACCATGGAATATTGTACCACCTACGCAGCAAAGGGATTGCCATGAACACCCATGCAAAAAAAGCAATGAAGTGAATCGCTTTTCCTGTTTCAAGGTTGTGGGTAAGCTTGTAGAGAATCGCAGAAACCATCCAAGATGCTTTGGGATAATGGTTTACATAATTGGCATTTAACCCCGAAACAGCTGCGTTTTTCAGCAAAGGATCATAAAAAGGATTCCAACCACGGTCTAAAAATAAGATGGCGTCTTGGTGATACCATTGTCCGTCAAAAGAACAATCAAAATACAACGATGACAATTGCAAACAAAGAAAAATAAGAGCAATCGAAAATCCGACAACCAATAGCATCCAACGAAAGTTTCTATCGGCTTTTTTATCCAGAAAAAACAAGATAAAGGTTGCAGACAGGATGGCTAAGTAGAAATACACTTGATGGATTGGAAATCCCATTAAAAAGCCTACATTTCCTAGGGCAAACATTGAAAAAAGAAAAAGCAACAAAAAGGAACCAATTCCGTAAAGCGTTTTGGAAAAAGGGATGGTTGCTGACATTGGAAACCGAAGTTAAGGGCTTTTTAAAGAACATTTATGTTAAAAGTGTTTCATATCATCCCATTTGCGAATATTTTTACATTCAAATCGTTACGAAATTGTTGAAAAAACTACTCTTATTTCTCGCCATTGTTAGCGTATCAATCTCCATGACCGCGCAAATTCAAACGGGTTCGTGGCGGCTACATGTAGCCACAATGCGGGCAATTGATGTGGCAAAAAATGACGAATTCATTTTTACAGCCTATGAAAATGGGTTAATGAAATACCATGTCGATTCGAAAGAAAAAAAGTTATTGACTGTTATCAATGGGATTTCAGACATCTTCATTTCAAAAATCTTTTACGACACACTGACTGAAGCCTTGTTTATAGGGTATAAAAATGGCAACATTGACAAATTGATAAATGACAAAGTCATTAACATCCCAGCAATTAAGTTGGCCTCCATTTCAGGTTCAAAATGCATTAATAGATTTTATAGAACTGCTAAAGGCCTATATATAGCTACAGATTTTGGGTTGGTTTTGTTAAATCCTGAAAAGGAAGAAATCATAGATACGTATTACCCAACCAACGCGTTGGAGGGAGTGGTTGATTTAGAAGTTAAAGACGGAATCATCTATGCATTAACCCCCACAATGATGCTTTACGCACCTGAGAATTCCGCGCTCTTGCCAGCGCCCGAAACCTGGTTGCGAGACCTTAGGGTTCCTCCTTTTGCTTTTGGGAAATATGCCGCCATAGAACAAGCAAGCAACACGTTGTTTGTTTTGGCGAAATCTACTGCATTTGGTACGGATTCTGTTTACAAGCTCCTCCCTACGGAACCGATGTTTTTTTCCAATTATCCTAGCGATTTAGAAATTAGCAACTTAACCAATCACAATGGATACATCGACGTCCTGGCCGACGGAGCCCTTTTAACCTATAATGTTTCAGGCCAAGTGGTTGAAAGCGCCCTTTCCTTCTATTTGGGTTTTTATTTTCGGCCGAATCAAATGGTTATCGCAAACCAATCAAAATGGGTAGCGGATGATCTAGGGGGTCTGTTCCGGGTGATTGAAAATTTTTCATATCAAAAAATAAGTTACCCAGGACCACCAAGCAATGACAGCTATGCATTGGATTGGCAAAAAGGGAAATTGGCTGTTGCAAGTGGAAGACTTGAATTTAAAAGCCCTGGTTTTTTGAAAAACGGATATTACATCATGGAAGATGAAAACTGGATATATGGAAACAATATGACCATTCCCCAATGGCAAGGCATTGATATACACGATTTTATTGACGTATCCATTAATCCTAAGAACCCGGACGAATTCGCGGTTTCTACCTATTCGGCCTATCCCGTTTCTGTTTTGAATGCCAAGGAAAATACCTGTACAGTGTACGATAATTCAAACTCATTCCTACAACCCTCATTGGCAGGGAATGGGTGGTACCTAGCCTCAGATGTTTGTTATGATGGCAAAGGAAATTTATGGGTGCTTAATGGTTGGACGGACCGCCCCTTGGTAGTTAAAACGTCAGAAAATGTTTGGTGGGCTTATGATTGCGGGACATCGGCCAGGAACAAATACACAACAAAAATGACATTGGACCAAAACAACAATGTTTGGTTTGCAACAGAAACAAGTGGTCTTTTTGGCTACAACTATGGCGGAACCTTTGATAACCTAGGAGATGATAAGGTGGTTAATATTTCAACTGCTGAGCTTAGTAGTATTGATATAAACTCTTCCAATATTACAGCCATTGCAGTTGATTTGGACAATAAAATTTGGATAGGTACCGATGCTGGGTTTGCCGTTTTATACAATCCGGACGCAGCGTTTGATGCATTAGCAGGAGAATATAACCCACAACGAATTAAAGTTAATTACGAGGGAAATGTTGAATACGTATTAGGCAGCACCCACATTACAGACATTGAAGTGGATGGAGGCAACCGAAAATGGATAGCCACAGCGAGTGCGGGAATCGTTTTGCTTTCTCCGGATGGTTCAGAAGTCATCCAACAGCTTACTACTGAAAACTCACCACTGCTTTCAAACAATGTGTACGACCTTAAGCTAAATCACGACACAGGAGAGCTTTTCATTATTACAGACAAAGGGCTTGTTTCTTATAGAACCGATGCCACGATGGAAGACCCTAATTATGCCACGACGAAGGTCTTCCCAAATCCCGTACGGCCTAATTATGAAGGGGTTATTACCATACAAGGCATCCGTTATGATTCCGATGTAAAGGTAACCGATGCAGCAGGAAATTTGGTTTACAAAACAACCTCCAACGGCGGAACAGCAACATGGGATGGGAAAAACCTGAATGGCACTAAGGTGACTTCAGGTGTTTACCTTATTTGGACGGCAAACAACCTTGGGACTGCGAACAAAGTAGGAAAGGTCGTTGTTATTAATTAAAGAGAAAAACTACTTTTCCGCAATCCTTTCTTATTTTTGTAACAAAAAAAATATGTATCCTTTAGAACTTGTACAACCAATGAAAAACGACCTGATTCAGGTTGGATTCAAAGAATTATTGAACGGAAAAGAGGTGGTTGATGCCATTTCTTCCTCGAAAGGAACCATGATTCTGGTGGTGAATTCTGTATGCGGTTGCGCTGCAGGAAACATGCGTCCAGGGGTTAAAAAATCATTGACCCATACCACCGTTCCCAATGAGATGTATACCGTTTTTGCCGGCGTAGACGCTGAAGCTGTAAACCAAGCTCGACAATACTTTTTACCTTATCCTCCTTCCTCTCCTTGCATCGCCATCTTTCACGACGGTGCTTTGGTTCATTTTCTAGAAAGACACCACATTGAAGGGGCAACTGCAGATATGATTGCAGATAATTTAAGGGCGGCATACGACGAGTTTTGCAAATGAAAAAACTATTCTACTTAAGCACGTGCTCAACCTGTCTTAAAATTATTAAAGACATTGAGCTTCCTGTTGACATAGAAAAAATAGATATTAAAAACAATCCCATAGACGAGGACTCTTTAGCCGTTTTGTTTGAACACACACAATCATATGAAAGTTTGTTTTCAAAAAAGGCGCGGAAGTTTCAAGATCCAAACCTTAAAGAAAAGATTCAGTCAGATGTCGATTATAAAGGATTGTTGACAACAGAATACACTTTTTTAAAGCGCCCGGTGGTAATCTATGAAGATTTTATAAGCGTGGGAAGTGAGAAGGCAACCGTAGAAAAGTTAGCCGCTAAGTTCAACGGATTGGTTTAGTAATTACCGTACGTTCGTTCCAATAAACATATACGAGGTAAGCGACAGCCATTCCATTTCCCATAAAAAACAACAAGGGATTAAAATCTTTGATGGGTACTGACATGCTTTGTCTTACCAAACTGAAAACCGAATAAATCGCAATGGCTCCGCCGATGTAAATGAAAAATTTTCGTGTATCATAAGGAATGGGATTCTTTTTTTGTCCCCAGTAATACGATAACACCATTTGGATGAAGTAGGCAAAGAAAGTTGCCCACGCACTTGCCATGTAACCGTACATAGGTATAAATGCCAAATTGATGAGGATGGTGATGGAGGCGCCCACCAATGAGATGTAGGCCCCATATTTTGTGTTGTTACTTATTTTGTACCAAACACTTTGGTTGTAATATATACCCAAGCAGACATTAGCAAACAACAGAATAGGGACCACCTTCAACCCAACCCAATAGGCTTCCTTTCGGATAAAAAACTTAAACAAACCTAAATTCATCGAGACGAATAGAAAAGCAAGGCAAACCACTGCCACAAAGACATTCATAACTTTTACAAAGACAACATTCCTATCCTGGTTTTTCATTTGCGCAAAGAAAAACGGTTCTGCGGCATAGCGATATGCCTGCAGTAAAATCGTAACCAACATTGCCAATTTATAGCATGCACTGTAAATACCCACTTGTGAAGTTGCCTTTTCTAAGGAATCAGCTACGTTTGGGTCGTAAAGAATTTGTTTTAAAAGGATGCGGTCTAAGGTTTCGTTTATAATTCCTGCAAATCCTGCAATGACAAGGGGAAAGGAATAGAACAGCATTTGTTTCATCAATAGAAAGTCAAATTGAAAGGAAATGGTTCGGATGATGTCAGAGACCAAAATCAATTTTAACGAAGAAGAAAGAATGTTAGCAATAAGGATAAATAGGATACCCTCTTCAGGTCTAGAAGGATCAAAAAAGCCGAGTAGAAAAATCAGATTAAGCAAGATGTTTAATAAAATCGAACTCATTTGTATCCAAACGAATCTTTTCGCTTGGTTTTCTGCCCTAAGTTTTGCCAACGGGAGAGAGGCAATTGCATCTATGCATACAATTCCACCAATCATCATAATAAACTCGCTGTGGTCCTTATACAACATCCAGCTGGCGATGGTTGAATTACCTACGAAAAGCAAAACATAGAAAAGAATGTTTATAAAGACAATGGGTAGAAGACTGTTCCTAAAGACATGTTCTTTGTCGTCGCTGTTTTGAATAAATCGAAAATACGCCGTCTCCATTCCAAAAGTCAGTAGCACGACAAAAAAGGCAACGTAGGCATAAAGATCTGAGAGCACGCCATAATCTGCCGTTTTAGCGAAAACATCCGTGTACAAGGGCACCAAAAGGTAATTCAACATCCGCCCAAGAATACTTGGCATTCCGTACATTGCCGTTTGACCGAACAAACGTTTTAATGGAGAGGTCATTAATCCCTGAAGTTAGGCTTGTGTTTGCTTAAGAAGGCTTGTGTTCCTTTTGCGAAGTCCAATGTTCCAAAACACTTAGCAAATTCCTCAATTTCTACTTCAAAGCCATTTTGCATCGGATTATATCCTGAATTTACGCAACGAATTGCGGCAGATAGGGCCGAGGGACTGTTTTTAAGAATTTTTTGTGCCATTGTCTCGCAAACGGAGGTCAATTCTGTCAATGGAACGACATGGTTTACCAAGCCCCAGGCCAGCGCATCTTGCGCAGGAATCATCTCTGCAGTAAAAATCATTTCATTGGCCTTCCCTTTTCCAACCAACTGGGGTAATCTTTGTGTACCTCCATATCCCGGGATAACGCCAAGGGAGACCTCTGGAAGTCCCATTCTGGCATTTTCTGATGCAACGCGTATGTGACAAGACATGGCAAGCTCAAGACCCCCTCCTAAAGCAAAGCCATTCACAGCGGCAATGACTGGTTTTGAAAGATTTTCTATGTAATTAAATAATTTTTCTTGTCCCGAAGTGGCTAATTCCCCTCCTTGCGCAATGGTGAATTCAGAAAACTCTTTGATGTCTGCCCCTGCGACGAAAGACTTTTCTCCACTTCCTGTAAGTATGATTACGCCAATTTGAGCATTTTCATTTAACGATGAAAAAGCGTTGTGTAATTCTTGGATGGTCTCTTTGTTTAAGGCATTTAAAAAAGAGGGTCTGTTGATTGTTACCCAAGCAATTTGGTCCTTTTCCTCAACTAAAATATTCGTATACATGGCCATAAAATTTGAATGATAAAGGTAATCCAATTTCTTTTAAACCCGATCAACCCACCCATTTCTATTCAAAAAACGACAACAAACGAAAGACACTCGAAAGTAAGTGGCATTTTACCGATTCAATGAAAGGATCTGATAGAATTTTGCGGTGTGATTTGGTGACAACGAACCGATCATTTAACCTTAATAACTTAAAAAATGAATACGTTAAAAAACAAGATCAATTTAATTGGCAGATTGGGTGTGCAACCTGAAATTATGAACTTTGATTCAGGCAGAAAGCTCGCCCGATTCACCCTAGCCACCACAGAAAGGTATAAAAACAAGCAAGGTGAATGGCAAGAGGAGGTAAGCTGGCATGTAATTAACACCTGGGGAAAAACAGCAGAACGCGTAGAGAAAATTCTACAAAAAGGACAAGAAATTCTATTGGAAGGAAAGCTTGTGTCTCAAAACTATAAAACGTCAGAAGGGATAAAAAGAAATGCCATCATCATTGAAGCGAGTGAATTTATTTTGTTAAATAAACCCTCTACGGAGGCAAAAAAATAATATTTAAGGAATGAACTACGTTACACTCATCGGAAAAATGGCAACAAATCCTGTTTTCACAACCACCTCCAAAGGCATGAATTTAGCACGTTTCAAATTGGTTACTATTGACAAAACAGTCAACCAAGAAGGTAAAGTCAAAAGTAAAATTGAAAAGCACGAATTGTTCGCTTGGGGAAAGTGGGAACAAGTTTTAAGAGCCTATGGAACGGAGGGGCTGCAGCTTGCCATCGAAGGGAAATTGGTTTATCGATTCTGTTCAAACCAAGGAAAACCCATAAAAATAGCTGAAGTAGAAGTAAATGATCTGATCATTATGTAAAACCAACGAGGGTTGTCCAAAATGTGCACCTCGAATTATCCGGACAACCCCACACTATAAATCAAAAACCATGAATAATTATGTAACCATCGTCGGGAGTATATCCCGAAATCCGAAAATAACGGAATTTGAAAACGGAAATAAGGTCGCCCGTTTCGCCATTACAACCCCTAAAGTTTATAGAAAAAACGACGGGAAGTATACTTCTAAACTAGATTGGCATCGTGTCTTTGCCTGGGGAAATATGGCCTCGTTTGTGCATGAAAATGCGGAACTGGGTAAAAAAGTCGCCATACATGGAAGAGTTGTTCAACGTACCTACCTAGACAAGGAAGGAAAGAAACAGAGCCTTACCGAATTAGAGCTTCGTCAAATTATTGGTTTGTAATACATTAGCCCGGGCAACCGGGCTTTTTTATGGCCCCTAGAAATAATATAGGTATGTTTGAGAAAATTTAAGATTTGAAACAAAGAAACGCTATAATTTTAGGAACAATCCTCTTGCTTGCGGGTTTAGTCTGTAACCGTTGCGGTGAAGAAACAGACCACCGAAAGGCATTTGTGGACGCAAAATCCTACAATGATTTCATTACAAAAGAAGTGGTTAAAATAGATTCTTTATACCTCCAAGCGATGATGTACCAAAATGAAAAAGTAAGCAGGGAAAAGACCAAAACCTTAGCAAAGCATTGTGGCATTTCGTTACGACGTCTCAACATTCAGCCCTTTAAAGGGGACAGTACTTTGTGTGTTGCTGCGAAAAAATTCATTTTACATTTTAACCGAATTACCGAAAAAAAGATGCCCGAATTCTTTCATCTTTGCTATTCGATGTGCCAAAAGGATGCGTTTTCTAAAAGAGCGTCCCAAATAAACCTTTCAGCAACCTATTTAGACGATGAATATGGCAAACAGTGGAAGGAACTCAGTGCAGCACAAAGGAACTTTTCTAAAAAGTTTAACCTCAAGCTAAAATAGAAACCTTAATAATTTCTATAATCATTCCAAAGAAAGGTTCGAATCCCGATTAGGGGTGACAGATCGAACGTTGAACCCAATGAGTTTTTTGAGGCCCGTAGAAGAATTTCAGCAAATATTCCAAGGTTTTCAAATCGTTTGAAATGATACCCCAGTTGTAATTGGACATGTATAAAACGGGTGCTCACCCCCTGGAAAAAATACACATTGTAATCTTGTGGTCGCGTCGTATACGGAAGTAAGATGTTGTTTCCATAATTAATGAAGGAGGAATCAACTCCTTTTTTCCCCACGATAACTGTGGCATTGTAAAAAACAGATTTATACGTCCCTTTGGACTCGAGTAATCCTTCCAGAAAATTAGACCCCATCGGATGGGCAAGCGCCATAGATCCGTGACTATAACTTAGTTGATCCCCAATATGGGAATACGTATATGGCCGTATACCGTTCGTTTCTATACGGTAAAACATTTTCCATTTCCCCTTGTTTGTCGCGATTTTGTAACCAAGTTGAAATCCATATTTATTTCCCCAATAGTGACTATTGTTTTTTAACGCAGAAAGTAAAAACTCATCTAAAACGAATTGTGAATACAACAATCCCTTGCCGATTTTCACCGTCCCACCTATTCCCATAATCACATTATCCCCAGAGCCAATGGCATATTCCTTAGGTCGAATGAAGGCCAGGGGGTTTAAATAGGAGATCTCAAACGGTCGGTTAGAAAGTGTGTCGTGGGAATTAAACACAACAGATTCAAAGAATTGAAAATGAATGCTTTTTGTGATTTTCCAATCTAAAAAATGCGAAAAATTGAATTTGTATTGGAAGGAGGTCGTTTTTAACAGCAGTGCCATTGCCTGATACCTAAGGGGCCCCGCACTAAATTTCGTGGAAACAAAAGGACAGGAACGTCCATAATCCGAAAGAAAAAGAGAGCGAAGCCCTTCACCATAAAAATTTCGGTCCCAACCCATCTGTACATTTAAATAGGTGTTTGGTTGGTAGCTTAATCGGACCATTGGGTCTATGGAAAAACGGGATTTTTTAACAAGCCAATCATTTTGATGATATAAACTGTCAAAGGGTGAAAAACCGGCAAGAAACCCTGCCCGAAGGCATCTTTTTTTTGAAGACCTGTAGAAGTTGATTCCACCACGTCCTTTATACACAAAGGCGTTTGTGCCTCCCCCAACCACATCTACCAAAGGAACCAATCCCGATTTTGTTGTGATTTGTTGCAATGAACCTGTAACAGGATAGATAAGGGCAGGGGTGCTCGCAAGGAGGGTGTCCCCGGCAAGGTCTTTGACCAAATTGCCAATGTGGGTTTGCGCATTAAAGCCATAGCTTGCGACGAGGATTGCAATAAAAAACAAATTTTTAATATGCATTGTGGTATTCAAATAGTTTTGTTTTTAACCCAAAGTTCAGTATTGAATTCACGTCAGTGCCAGGTGCATTTCTCCAACCATAGGAAGTAAAAACCTGCAGATTGCTAATTTGATTGACCACAAAACCAAGCTCCACAACACTTTGAAAGACGGTTTCAAAATCGTTTACATATGAAGGTTGCAACAGAATTTGCTTAGGAGACCCAACAGAAAAGACATGGGTAAAATTTGAGAGAGTCCATCTTTGATAATTCATCATCAGGATAAAAACACCCTCTTTTGTACCATTCCCCAAAAGACTTCCCATTGGTAGATTGGCATTGCTAAAAGCCAAATCAAAGGAATTTCCATACAAGGATTCACCCGTGTAATTGAATTCTGAAGCAAGGGTTAGGTTCAACAAGGGTTTGTTTAATGCGTAGCATTTCACGCCCAACTGCGCACCCTGTCCCTTGGCTTGAAATCCCCGCGAAACACATTGCCCATAAACAGAGAAGAAGTTATTGATGGAAGTTTGGAAAGTCATCCCAAACATAGGTTTTGAAGCATTTGCATTTTTGAACGCGTCCATGCCCGCAAGGGGAATCCAAAAAAGGGAACTAATCGGTTGATTTCGAACCACGCTGCCCATGGACCAAATGTTTTGGTAGAAAAATCCAAAGGAGGATTTAGGTGTTTGAAAAGTCAATAATTGTAAGGAATACGCTTTTGTGTAATAATTACTTTCCACACCGGAATAGTAGGGTTTACGTATCAGGTCGAACAAGGCCCCTCTGAGGGTTAACAACTGCCAATGTTTAGAAATCCGAAGTTGAAAGCCCAGATGTGGAAAGTTCCCAACATCTGATAAGGCGAGTCCCCTATACCCATCGCCTAAAAACAAAGAGCCATTTCCACCGATAAAAGACACCGATTCATTCGGGGAATAGGACATTTCACCGCGCGCATATGCAAAATCGAATGCTTGAGAGAGAAAGGGTTTGGTTCTGGCGGCACCGGGAATAAACCCATTTTGTTGGTTGAATCCATTGGCCGTAGGATAGAATTCCCCATGATTTTTGATAAATTTTGTTTCATAGGTTGAAAACCTCGCTTGATTCTCACTGATTAAGGCATAGCAATTAAATTTTTTTGTTTTTGCTAAGAATAGAATTCCTCGGGTGTTTTGAAACAACCTACCTGAATGATAGAAATCCTTGCCTCCGGAAAAATTCACAAGTGGACAAATACCTAAATGAACCCCTGTGTCTTGGTAATTTAAGAGGTAGCGCTGGTCAAATTTCCGCAACAGTTTGTTTTTTCTTGTCAAACTTTGTGTGCTGTCTATTTGTAAAAACCCAGTCTTCAACGGACGTGAAGTTGATGCGCTCATCATTCTTGTCTCAAAAGAAGTTGCATGATACAAGGTTTGCGCAGTGCTGTTAAACGCATAGAGCAGACAGAACACCCATAAATACTTGGGGTTTGTCATAGCTTTGGGAAAGAATGAATTTTTGCAACAAAAGCGGGGTTAACGAGTTCTTCCTTATTGTAGGACAAAGGAGAGCCATTGTCAAAGTTGATAACCTCACCCCCAACAGCTTCGAGTAAAGCTTGACCTGCGGCAATGTCCCATTCCATGGTCGGTGAAAACCTTGGGTAAATTTGTGCATCTCCTAATACCAGGTCAATGAATTTTAGCGATGATCCCCGTTGGATAAATTGAAGATTGGAATAAGCCCCTTTGAGGGTTTGAATCATGGTTGAAACGGCCTCTGAATGGTGACTTTTCGAACCAATCATTCTCAGGGGGTAGTCAAACGGTTTTGGCACAATCAAAGGCCATGTTTTCGCGGAGTCAAAATCTGAAAAAGAAATGTAAAAAACACCAAGGTTCTTGCCTCCAAACATTACACGTTGGGAAACGGGCGCGGCAATAATTCCAAAAATCGGTTTGTCTTTTTCAATAAGGGCAATGTTTACGGCGAATTCACCATTTTTCTGTACAAACTCTTTGGTGCCGTCTAGCGGATCAACGCACCACCAATGCGCCCAGTTTTTGCGAACGGAAAACGATGCATTTTCACTTTCCTCGTCAACAATGGGGTGGGGTGTTTTATGGAGATAGGAACGAATGGTTTGCGAAGAACGTAAGTCTGCTTCCGTTAAGGGAGAAGAATCTGATTTGGTAAAAGTTTCGAACGGTGTATTATAAATTTCCATGATGGCATTTGCGGCATGAATACTGGCTTGAATGGCCATATGATATTCAGACGGAAGCCTCATACAAGTACCATTTCTGGAACGATGTCTGGAACAATCAAAGTCCCTTCGGTTTTTTGTATGATTTCCTCCACAGAAACACCCGGAGCCCTTTCTACCAAGTGAAAGGCGCCGTTTTCTATTTTCAGTACGGCGAGTTCTGTGACAATTTTTTTCACGCAACCCACACCTGTTAAGGGCAAGGTGCAGGTTTTCAGTAATTTAGACTCTCCAATCTTGTTGCTATGCATCATGGCTACAATGATGTTTTGTGCGGAAGCCACTAAATCCATTGCTCCCCCCATTCCTTTCACCATTCTCCCTGGAATTTTCCAATTTGCGATGTCCCCATTTTGAGAAACCTCCATGGCTCCTAAAACCGTCAGCTGAACATGTTGCCCACGGATCATGGCAAAGGAAGTTGCGGAATCGAAAAAGGAGGCGCCTGCTTTTGCCGTAATGGTTTGCTTTCCGGCATTTATTAAATCTGCATCTTCTTCCCCTTCAAAAGGAAAAGGCCCCATTCCCAACACACCATTTTCAGATTGGAACTCTACACTCATCCCTGCAGGGACATAGTTGGCAACCAAGGTGGGGATTCCTATTCCTAAATTCACATACCATCCATCCTGAAGTTCTTGGGCAATTCTTTTTGCAATCCCTATTTTATCTAAACCCATATCAATTGCGTTTTCTAACGGTTCTTTGCTCAATTCTTTTTTCAAACACCTCTCCTTGAAAGATACGTTGTACAAAAATTCCTGGCGTATGAATGTGATTGGGATCTAAGGTACCCAATGGGACAATTTCTTCAACTTCGGCGATGGTGATTTTTCCTGCCATGGCCATCATTGGGTTAAAATTCATAGCTGTCCCTTTAAAAACAAGGTTTCCAGCGGTATCTCCTTTCCATGCTTTTACAATGGCGAAGTCTGCATGCAAAGCTGTTTCCAGCAGGTGCGGTTTACCATTAAAAACACGTATTTCTTTCCCCTCAGCCACTTCTGTCCCATAACCCGCGGGCGTAAAAAACGCCGGGATTCCTGCGCCAGCTGCTCGACAACGTTCAGCCAATGATCCCTGCGGAATTAAATCAACCTCCAATTCTCCCGAGAGCATTTGACGCTCAAATGTATCGTTCTCCCCAACATATGAACTGATCATTTTTTTTATCTGTCTACCCTGAAGCAAAAGTCCTAATCCATAATCATCTACACCGGCATTGTTGGAAATACAGGTTAGGTTATTCACCCCCATTTTTACCAATTGTTTTATCGCATTTTCAGGGATTCCACACAAACCGAAACCGCCAAGCATGATGGTCATTCCGCTTTCTATACCTTCCAAGGCCTCGGCAACATTTTTTACTGTTTTATTCATAGCTAAAGACCTTCAAAGGGAACATCGGTTTCATCTGCTTCTTCGGGCAAAATGGCTTCGTTACAGTCATAGGTTTTTGCGTCATAATCTGCAGGTTCAGGGAAATCAAGTGTGGAAAGCGCTAAAAAATGGTCTTTGTAAGCTTGTTGCATGTAATAACCATATATGGGCAGGGCCATTCTTGCGCCTTGTCCCCAATTCATTGATTTGAAACGAACGGAACGGTCTTCAGCTCCTACCCAAACCCCGGTAACTAAATCAGGGGTAATGCCAATGAACCAACCATCCGAATTGTTTTGTGTCGTACCCGTTTTTGCTGCTGTAGCAGGCATAGGGCCATATTTTCCGCTTCTAAGACTTCCGGCGGTACCTTGAGAGACGACCATTTTCATCATTTTCAAAATTTCAAAGGAAACGGTAGAGTTCAGTGCTTGATCACTGTGCTGCATGGCTTCATAGATAATCTTTCCATTTCTGTCCTCAATGCGTTCAATGGTTGTAGGACGAATGTAAATCCCATTGTTTGGAAAAATACATTGCGCAGCAACCAATTTAAATAGTGAGAGATCCATACTTCCTAAGCACATAGATGGGACGACATCATTTGGGTTTAAGGTGATTTCTGTTTTGTTAAGCAGTTTCTCAATTTGGAAGGGGCCCCCTGTTTTGTTCACAGGGTTAAAAGAGCCCATTTTCGCCATGACGGCTACGGTGGTTGGATTTGAAGACAGTGCCAATCCCATTTTTACATTGCTGGCAACATTTCCTTTTGGACAATATTGTCCAACAACTTTGTTATTGGGATCTACAAGGTCCACGCAATATTCACCGGAAGAAAAGGACGTGCATGGATTTACAACTTTCATCGACAAAGCGGCTGCATACACAAAGGGTTTAATCGTGGAACCCACCTGTCTTTTTCCTTGACGGACATGGTCATAGGCAAAGTGTTTAAAATTAACGCCACCAACCCATGCCCTGACAAACCCGGTTTGAGGCTCAATGCTCACCAGTCCCGCGTGTAAGAAGGCCTTATAGTATCGAATAGAGTCATTGGGGGTCATCACTGTATCAATTTCTCCGTGCCAAGAAAAAACACGCATTTGTGTTGGCGTATTAAAAGACTTAAGAATTTCACCCGAAGTATAACCAGCCTCCGTCATCGCTTTGTATCTTCCAGAACCGACACGAGCCGATTGCATAATTTGGTTGACGGTTTCCTGCTTGATGTCATTAGAAAACGGATAGTTTTTTAAATTTCGGTTGTTGCTGTTAAAAGCAGGCTGGAGTGATTCTTTAATGTGCTTTTCTACGGCCGATTCGGCATATTTTTGCAGACGCGTGTTTAAGGTGGTGTATATTTTTAGACCGTCTCTGTAGATGTCGTAAGGTTGACCATCTTCACGCATGTATTTTAGGGTGCCATCCTCATTTTTCTTCAAGAGGATGTTGGTTACTTCTTGTCGCAATGCTTCTCTAAAATAAGGAGCCATTCCTTCTTTGTGGTCAACCGATTGGTACCTAACGGCCACGGGTTTCACAATCAGGCGGTCGTATTCTTCTCTGGTCAGTGTGAATTTAAGGGCGTCGCTGTTTTTCTCACTGTTTTTCAACCATTGAAACAACACCTGATTTCTCCTTGAAACTGCGCGAAGGGAATCTTTCGCTCTTGCCTCTAAAATTTGTGTTTTGGTAACCGCGGCGACTCGAATCCCTTCTTGGTCAGCGATGACCCGTCTGTAATTTTTTATTTTGAAAGTGTAGGGGTTGTAAAGCGCGGGGTTTTTACACATTCCAATAAGCATGGCGGCTTCTTCCTTTTTTAGATCTTTTGGACGTTTATTAAAATATACTTTTGAAGCATTTTCAATTCCCACGGCATTGTAGAGAAAATCGAACTGGTTCAAGTACATCGTTATGATTTCTTCTTTGGTGTAACGTGATTCTAAGCGGGTGGCAATTATGTTTTCCCGTGCTTTTTCATTTAAGCGGCGAAATTTCCCAATGATTCCTCCTCTGTTTGAAAGCAACGTTTCGCCGTTTGCTCGGGCAAGTTCTTCGCGTTGCCTTTGTTGTAGGGTAAAAAGAAGTTTAGCCAATTGTTGCGAAATGGTTGAAGCGCCGCCGGAACGTCCCAAAGAAGAAAAAGAACGTGCAATGGAGCGAAAATCAACGCCTGAATGATCCATGAATCTTTCGTCTTCCGTAGAAATCAAGGCATCAAAAACAAAGGGAGAAATGTTTTTAAAAGAAGCGCTGGTCCGATTCACCTGCCAATAACGCCCTATGGTGTCGCCCGTTTGACCAAGAATCAAAGATGCTTGAAGTTCGGGTGGATTGTCCAACATTGAAACTGGCGGTAAGTCGTCTTCAGACTGCAGGACCAAAAGGCCGGCTACAAAAAGAAAAGGCAACAATGAAAATCCCCAAAAGATGCGCGTGAATTTTTTCTTTTGGTCTTCGCTTAACTCCATGTTAGTGCTTTTATTCAAAATTAATCAATTATCTGAGAACATCTTTACGTTGGCTATCCAGTTTTAACAGAATGAAGAGCATTATGGTAAAGGACAACAAGGAGGATCCTCCATAGCTCATAAAGGGGAGGGGAATTCCAATCACAGGGGCAAGCCCTATGTTCATTCCAATGTTAATCGCAAAATGATAAAACAAAATCATACCAACACAATAGCAATACACCCTAAAGAAGACAGAGCGTTGACGTTCTGCAATAAAGAAGATGCGAAAAAGCAAAAACAAATAAAGTAAGACCAGCACCAAAGACCCGACAAACCCCCATTCTTCTGCGAATGGACAAAAGATAAAATCAGTTTCGCTTTCAGGGACATGATTCGTTTTCACACTGGATACGGAAGCTTTTTTGTATCCTTTTCCAAGAAATTGTCCCGACCCAACGGAAGCCATCGCTCTGTTTCGGTTGTAATCAGAACCGTTGGGGTCTTCTTTTAGACCCAGAACCAATTCGATGCGGTTTTTTTGGTGGGGTGCAGCAAGTTGGTTAAAGAAAATGGAAACACTTGAAATCAAGAGTACAGCGAATAAGTAGCTGCCAAGTAAAATAATCAAATTTTTTACCCTAAACCTTTTAAAACCCCAAAGGAAAATAGCACCCAGAACCAAAAGCGCCAAACCAGTAACAGCGAAAACCATACCTGCCGTACCTGAAACGACAAGGTTTTCTCCAAGCTTCAGCCTCGATTCGCTGGCATATAAACTGAAGACGCAGAGGATGACCATAAAAAACAAAAGGGGAATGAAATGGGTACCCACCCACGTAGAAGTAAATTTGAATCGGGTTACGAGCCTTAACAGCCGAAAAACAATGGGGTCGAAAGAAATCCCTTCACGGTATAAAACGAAAAGAAAGGAGGTAAAAACAAGCAGCGTCCCTGCGTCGGGTTGAAGGGCCACAAGGAGAGAGGGAAGCAGAATGATTCCAACCGTTTCTGAAACCGTTCTCATGTTTTGAAGCTTGATGTTGGTTTGTGCGACCCATTTTGCCATAAGTAGCGCTGTGGAGATTTTCGCGAATTCAGCAGGTTGAATTCCCAGTCCCCCGATCCCTAACCAAGCCCGTGCACCGTGCACAGGGGGCATGAACAGCACCAAGACAAGCATAAGAATCGTAAAGACAAAAAGGTATTCAGCATATTTTCTATAAATTTCTGAATTGATTAGCAGGATAAGAAAACCAACAAACAACGATACGCCTAACCAAATAAATTGCTTACCATATTTTTCACTTGGGGCGAACAGCAAGGGATGGTTTGGGTTAAAGGAGACCGAATAGATCGTTGCAATGCCAAAAATCATTAGAAGAATCATTGCAAAAAACAAAGGCAAATCGATGTTCGTAAACACATTTTCGTTCTGTCTCATCTATGGAGTTGGTTTTGGTTTTGAGATCAAATGCGCCGCTTTCACATAGGCTTCTTTTTCTTTGTTTTGTACCAATTTATGAAGGTATTTGTCAATCATAAGTCCAGAAATCGGGGCCGCCCACTCACCGCCAGCACCGGCGTTTTCAACAAAAACAGCAAGGGCGATTTTAGGGTTTTCCATGGGTGCAAAAGCAATAAAAACAGAGTGATTTTTTTTGTTTTTCCCATTTTGTACGGTTCCGGTCTTTCCACAAACCATAACATTTGAAAGTCGCGCTTCTTTTCCTGTCCCCCCGGCTTCATTTACTACGCGACGCATTCCTTCTATAACAGGATCGAAGTGTCGGGATTCAATTTTGGAATACTGTTTTTGTCTGTACAAAGGCAAGGGACCCTGTTTGCCTATGGATTTAACGAAATGCGGAAGGTAATACCAACCACGGTTTGCAATAAGGGCTGCAATGTTGGCCATTTGAATGGGGGTTAGTTTAATTTCTCCTTGTCCAATTGAGATGGAACGAATGGTCGAAAAAGCCCACTGATGAGGGCCTAAATAATGATCGTAATACTTTGAATCCGGGATTAAACCGCTTCTTTGCGCATACGAATCAATGTCAACCTCGGGTTTTCTTCCAAGCCCAAATCGCAACATGTAGTCGTGCCAGGTGTTCAGTCCGATGACAGCGTCTTCATTTAGGTTTTTTCTTTTATTGGGCTGAATCACACGTCGAACGGCTGCATAGAAATAAGGGTTGCAAGAGTATTGAATTGCTTTGGTTACACTGGAAGGGGATGGGTGATTGTGGCATCCAACCACCGATTTATTGCAAGAAAAACCAGTATTCGGGGTAATCTTTTTTTCTTGTAAACAGATCAGTGCTTGAAGCAATTTAAAAATTGATCCTGGAGGATATTCCGCTTGAAGAGGTCGCGCGAAAAGGGGTAGGTTAAGGTCTGTGGCAAGTTTGGGGTAGTTTGCACGAATGTTTTTTCTTCCAGACAAAATGTTAGGGTCATAGCTTGGGGCGGATATCATGGCGAGGATTTCTCCTGTTTTTGGTTCGATGGCAACAATGCATCCTTTTTTGTTTCGCATGAGTTCTTCCCCATATTCCTGCAGTCGGATGTCAAGGCCTAGTTTTAATTTAGGGGAGGGCTTTGCAACCGTGTCGTACTTTTTATCTGCGTAGGGCTCAACTTCATTATTCGTAGCGCTGGTTACAATGTACCTAACGCCCTTTTTGCCCCTAAGCACACTTTCATAGGATCGTTCGAGGCCAGACCGTCCAATGTTCATGCCCGGCTTGTAAAACCTATCCGCTTCAATTTCTTCCTGAATAACCTCATTCATGTAACCCAGCACATTCGCACCATTTGGATAAGGATAAAAACGTGTACTGGTAGGCTCTTCATAAAACCCAGGGAAATCACCAAGTTTAGCAGCAATTAAACTGATTTCGTCTAATGACAATTCCTTCACAAACGGATAAGGGCGGTCCTTTCGATAATTTGAAGTGGTAATTCCGGTACTCCTATTTTTGTACCTTCCTTCTTTGTGAATGATTTCTTTGAAGCGAGCGCGGACTTTTTTGGGACTCCATCCAATAAGTTCTGCAAAAGCAACGGTATCTAGGCGGGTGATTTTGTCCTCTACCATCA
The DNA here is from genome assembly GCA_945882095.1 of Chryseobacterium gleum. Taxonomy (GTDB): domain Bacteria; phylum Bacteroidota; class Bacteroidia; order Flavobacteriales_D; family Crocinitomicaceae; genus UBA952. Next base: position 74,161 of record CAMCWF010000003.1, on the reverse strand, counting down.
TGAGGTTATAAGAAATTTTATTGGTCACGATTTTCTTTCCCGTTCTATCCAGAATCACACCGCGAGGAGGCAAGATTTCTCTTCTTTTTTCAGCAATCTGTCCAGCGCGAAGACTCCAGGTATCATCTAAAATTTGCATGTAAAAAAGCCTTCCAAGGTAGACAACAAAGGTGGCAATTACCAATGCAAAAAGAATGTATTTTCTGTTTTCGTAGTTCATGATTAAACCCCTCTTTTAAGGAAGAAAAGTTGTATTATGGTTACAAACACTAAGGTGATAAGCAGCGAACTTAAGATGTTTCTCAGGATTAACAGAATTTCCGAGAGCCTAAAAAACTCAAGGGTAAAATACCACAAAAGGTAAGCGCCGAGCAAAGAAACAAAGGCGGCGTAGAACCAAGAGGTTCCCATGTCTTTAATGGTCGGGGTTTTTAAAGAATCATAACCGTCTCGAGGCCGAAACAAATTGAACACCAGGGGACGCAAAAAAGCAAAAAAGACCAAGGAAGAGGCATTCAAGCCCATCGTATTGGAAAGTACATCTACAGAAATTCCGAGGCCAAAAGCAATGGCCATGAGCACGAGCACATTGGTTTCAAACGGAAGTAAAAAGAGGTAAAGAGGCAATAAGAAGACCTGTGCACCAAATCCTAAGTCCAGTTTATTCATTATAAACGTTTGGGCAAGGGAAAAAACAATAAATCGAAAAACATGGGTTAGGATGGGATTCATTACAATTCTGGTTCTAAGGGTATGCTTCGCTCCAAGGCCTGCGTTTCTTTCAAAAACAAGGCATTCACAATATAGGCAACTTGAAGCGAACGATAATCTTCGCTGTATTTAATGGTGATTTCCCACAAAGCTTGATTTTCTACACGCTTGATTTTGTATACGCTGCCAATAACAATTCCTTTTGGAAAAATCCCTGATGCCCCAAGTGTTTTTACTTTACTCCATTTTTTAACAACAAAATCATTTGAAACACCGGTTATGGTTCCGAATTTTGCGTGTTTTCCGCCCCACTTCAAGATTCCATGAATCCCCTTGTTTCCGATGGAAACATCTGTGTTAATGTCTTGACTCAATACACTTTTAACCAATGAAAAGTGCTTCCCAGATTTAAAAACCACTCCCAATATTCCATTTGGGGTTATGACGCCCATCCCTTTTTTTATCCCTTGTTGATACCCAACATCCACCGTGAAATAATTGTCTCTTTTGTTTAAAGTGGAATTTACAACTACGCATGGCGTATAGGTGTAGCGCTGAAGAAAGGCCGTGTCGTCTATCGTGAATTGTCCACGTTGTACTTTATATGCATCAGAAAAAACGCGCTTCCTTAATTGTATGTTTTCATATTGAAGTTTGCGATTGGTTTCTTGCAAATGCAATTGTTCGGTGAGTGTGTTTTCAAAAGAATGGAAGGATCCGGAAATTTGATTTGCAGAGGAAAGGTATACACTTCTCGGATAATTCATGAATTGAACATAGATAAAAAGGCAGACCAATTGAAGAAACAGAAAAAAGATGAAAACTCGGAATCTACGCAGAAAAGCGAATAAATTTTGCATAGACAAAAATAAGAAAGTCCAATTGAAATGTAACGCTCAGAAATTAATCTCTGATCAAGAATTGATATTTATCAATGTTCTTCAAAGCAATGCTTGTCCCAAGCGCGACACAGCGCAAAGGGTTTTCCGCAATGTGAACAGGAAGTTTGGTTTTATCCGAGATTCTTTTATCCAATCCCCTAAGCATAGAACCTCCACCGGCAAGGTAAATCCCGGTTTTAAAAATATCTGCACTCAGTTCTGGAGGAGTCATGGCAAGCGCGGAGAGAATGGCCTCTTCGATTTTTGCAATGGTTTTATCCAGTGCCGCTGCAACTTCGTCGTGTGTAATGTATATTTCTTTTGGAATCCCCGACATTAGATCTCTTCCGCGTACAGCGAATGGCGGCGGCGGGTCTTCAAGGTCTACGATGGCCGCGCCAACTTTAATTTTAATTTGTTCTGCAGTACGTTCACCCACCAAGATGTTGTGTTGTCGACGCATGTACTCTTCAATTTCATTTGTAAAGTCATCTCCAGCGATTCGAATGGATTTGTCGGAAACAATTCCACCCAGGGCGATTACGGCAATCTCGGAGGTCCCCCCGCCTATGTCGATGATCATGTTTCCCATGGGTTCTTCAACGTCAATGCCAATTCCGATGGCGGCAGCCATGGGTTCATGAATTAAGTATACTTCTTTTGCACCTGCATGTTCTGCGGAATCACGCACGGCTCTTTTTTCTACTTCTGTAATCCCTGAAGGTATACAAATTACCATGCGCAGGGTTGGGCGAAATAGGGTCCTGCCCGGATTGATCATTTTAATCATCCCGCGAATCATTTGCTCTGCGCTTTGGAAGTCTGCGATTACGCCGTCTTTTAGTGGCCTAACGGTTTCGATAAGACGGTGCGTCTTTCCATGCATTTGTTGCGCTTTTTTTCCGATGGCAACAATTTGTCCAGTTTGAATGTCTCGAGCGACAATGGAGGGTTCGTCCACCACAACTTTATCGTTCCAGATGATGAGCGTGTTTGCTGTGCCCAAGTCAATTGCAATTTCTTGCGTTAAAAAGCTGAATAAGCCCATTCTTAAAGGTGATTAAAAAAGCGTAATGAATTCCGAAGGTATGTAAAAACTTTCAAAATTAATGTTTAAAATGTCGAAATCCCGAAAAAACCATCTTTAAGTCATGTGCGTCGCAGTAATCAATAGAAAGTTGGTCCTTAATGGAGCCTCCAGGCTGTATAATGGCGGTGATTCCCGCTTGATGTGCAATTTCAGCACAATCAGGAAAAGGAAAGAATGCATCGCTTGCCATGACGGCTCCAGCTAAATTGAATCCGAATGATTTCGCTTTATGAATGGCTTGTTGCAGCGCATCAACCCGAGAGGTTTGTCCCGTTCCGCAGGCAAGCAATTGGTTGTTCTTCACGAGGGCAATGCCATTGGATTTTGTATGTTTCACCACTTTATTTGCGAAAATTAAATCCTCCAACTCTACTGGGTTTGGCGCCGAACTTGTTTTTACAGTAATGTCATTTACCCCTACGGATTTTTCATCGCTGTCTTGCAACAAAAAGCCATTTAGGGCACTTCTGATTTTTTTGTTTGGAAATGAAAAGGTCAATTGTTTAAGAAGGATGCGGTTCTTCTTTTGGGTTAATAATTCAATGGCTGCGGAATCGAATTTGGGTGCAATGAGTATTTCAAAAAACAAATCGTTCAACAAGGTAGCCGTTTCTAAATCAATGTTGGCATTGGCAATCAAGACGCCTCCAAAAGCGCTTACAGGATCGGCCGCAAGGGCCAAAGAATAAGCCTTTGCAACAGAATCCGCAATGGCAATCCCACAGGCATTGTTGTGTTTTAAAATCGCGAAGGTACATTTAGATTTATTGAAGTCACTCATTAAATGAACTGCCGAATCTACATCCAATAAATTATTGTATGACAATTCCTTTCCAGACAGTTTGTCAAAAAAACCTTCTAAATCTCCAAAAAAGAAGCCTTGTTGATGGGGGTTTTCTCCGTATCTTAAGGTGTGTTTGTTAGCGTTGTGAATGCTAAGAGAGGAAATTTCACCCGTGTGAAGGTAATTCTGAATGGCGGAATCATAACCAGAGGAAACGGAAAAAGCTGCGGCAGCAAGTTGCTTTCTTTGGTCTGTGTTCAAGGCCCCTTCTTGGTTACCAAAGTTCTCCAAGAACGAGCTGTATTGGCTCTTTGAAGAAAGCACGGCAACATCGTTATGGTTTTTGGCGGCTGCACGAATTAAGGAAATGCCTCCGATGTCTATCTTTTCGATGATTTCTTTAGCGTCCTGGGTTTGTTTAACGGTTTCCTCAAAAGGGTAGAGATCCACAACCACAAGATCTATGGGAGGTATGTTGTGTTGTTTAACCGTTTCAGTGTCAGTGGGTAGGTCACGTTGAAACAAAATACCACCAAAAATTACAGGGTGTAGTGTTTTGACACGTCCGCCCAAAATTTCAGGAAATTGCGTAATTTCCTCAACCGGTATAGCGGGTATGCCAATTTCTTTAAGATGTGACAAGGTTCCCCCTGTAGAATAGATTACAACCCCTTTGTTTATGAGGGCTTGCGCAAGATCTGCCAAGCCATCTTTGTTATAAACGGATAAGAGTGCGGAATGAATTTTTTTCATGTAAAAAGAATAAATGGCTTAAAAAAGCAAGCCACAAAGGTAAAGTTTTAGTTGCGTTTTACTACAAAAAAAAGCCGGCTTTTTGGCCGACTTTTCGAGTTTTTGGAGGACAAGACTATCCTGAGCAGCTTTCGCACGCATCTGGGTTGTCCAAAGAACAAGCGATTTCAGCCTGACGTGTAGCGGTTAAGTCTTCAGGCTTTTCATCTACAATTGACTTGTCTAAGGTAAATTTGATGGCATCCGTAGCTGCTTTTGTTCTTAGGTAATACATGCCTGTTTTTAAACCTTTCTTCCAGCCATAAAAGTGCATGGAAGTAAGTTTGGCAAAATTTGCGTTTTCCAAGAAAATGTTAAGCGATTGGCTTTGGCAGATAAATGCCCCACGATCTGCGGCTTGGTCAATGATTGCACGTTGTGGAATTTCCCACGCAGTTTTATAAAGTTCTTTTAGTCTTTTTGGTATTTCAGGTATTTGTTGAACGGAACCATTGGCGGACATGATTTTTTGACGCATCCCCATGTTCCATAAGCCTTCTTTAACTAAATCTTTTAGTAAGTGTTTATTTACAATGATGAATTCACCTGAAAGTACCCGGCGGGTATAAATGTTAGATGTGTAGGGTTCAAAACACTCGTTGTTACCTAAAATTTGTGCGGTGGAAGCCGTTGGCATAGGGGCCAACAATAAACTGTTCCTCACTCCGTGTTTCTTAACTTCAGATTTAAGTTCGCTCCAATCCCAACGTTTGGATGGCGTAACCCCCCACATGTCAAATTGGAAAATTCCTTTTGAAACTGGAGAGCCTTTGAACGTTGTGTAGGCGCCAAGCGTTTTGGACAAGTCTTTGGATGCGGTCATCGAAGCGAAGTAAATGGTTTCGAAAATCTCTTGGTTTAAGGTTGCCGCTTCTTTGGATTCAAATGGATATCCCATCAAAATGTAGGCGTCTGCCAACCCTTGTACACCCAGTCCAATCGGTCTGTGACGAAGGTTCGAGTTTTTCGCTTCTTCAACAGGGTAGTAGTTTTCGTCAATGATTTTATTTAGGTTCAACGTTGCTTGATACGTGACTTCAAACAATTTATCGTGGTCAAAAGTACCTTTATCCGTTACATATTTTGGCAAAGCCAAAGAAGCCAAGTTACAAACAGCAACTTCATCAGGTGCTGTATATTCAATGATTTCTGTACACAAGTTCGATGACTTGATGGTTCCAAGGTTCTTTTGGTTTGATTTTGAGTTTGCAGCATCTTTGTATAACATATACGGGGTGCCTGTTTCAATTTGCGACTCCATAATTTTAAACCAAAGGTCTTGCGCTTTAATGGTTTTACGTCCTTTTCCTTCCGATTCGTATTTTGTATATAGGGCTTCAAAAGCTTCACTATGTGTATCAGCCAATCCAGGACATTCGTGTGGGCACATGAGGGTCCACAAACCATTTTCTTCTACCCTTTTCATGAACAAGTCTGGTATCCAAAGTGCGTAGAAAAGATCACGCGCTCTTTGTTCTTCCTTTCCGTGGTTTTTCTTTAGGTCAAGAAAGTCGAATACGTCTGCATGCCATGGCTCAATATAGATGGCAAACGACCCTTTTCTTTTTCCTCCTCCTTGGTCAACGTACCTTGCGGTATCATTGAATACACGGAGCATTGGAACGATGCCATTGGAAGTTCCATTCGTTCCTTTAATGTAAGTTCCTGTTGCTCGGATGTTATGAATAGACAAGCCTATTCCTCCTGCGGACTGAGAAATTTGTGAGCAAGATTTCAGCGTATCATAAATGCCTGAAATGCTGTCCTCTTTCATGGTTAGCAAGAAACAGGAAGACATTTGTGGTTTTGGCGTTCCTGCATTGAATAGCGTAGGGGTTGCGTGGGTAAACCATCCTTCAGACATTAGGTTATAGGTCTCAATGGCAGATTTAACATCGGTTTTATGGATACCCAAAGAGACACGCATAAGCATGTGTTGTGGTCGTTCTGCGATGTTGTTTTCAAGCTTCATCAGGTAAGAACGGGTTAGGGTTTTAAATCCAAAATAATCATACCTAAAATCTCGATCATAAATGATACTTGAATCCAACAATTCTTTGTTCTCTTGTATGATCTGGTATACATCATCCGCCAATAAAGAGGCTGGCTGTCCTGTCTTTGGGTCAATGTAATGGTAAAGATCAGCCATCACATCAGAAAACAGCTTTTTGGTTTCTTTATGAAGGTTAGAAACAGCGATGCGGGAAGCAAGCAAGGCATAGTCTGGGTGCTCAATCGTTTTTCCTGCCGCTACCTCAGCCGCCAAATTGTCTAAATCCGTAGTAGAGACACCATCATAAATTCCTTCAATTACCTTCATCGCTACCGCTTCTGGAGAAACCAAAGGGTCTAAACCATAACACATTTTAATAATCCTAGCGGTGATTTTATCAAATTTTACCGCTTCTTTTCTTCCATCTCTTTTTACAACGTACATATTTACTCCTATATTAAAAATTCTTAAAACTCCTCATCTAAACTAAACGCTTGGTCTTCCTTGCTTGAAAGCACCCCCGCTTTTTGATATTCACCGACCCTCCTTTCAAAGAAATTTGCTTTTCCTTGAATGGAAATCATTTCCATAAACTCAAATGGATTGGAAGCGTTATACACGCGTTCGTTCCCTAGCTCAAGTAACAATCGGTCTGCAACAAACTCTATGTATTGTGCCATAAGATCGCTGTTCATCCCAATCAATTTAACGGGCAATGCATCTAAAATAAATTCCTTTTCGATCTCTACAGCGTCCATAATAATATTTTGAACCTGTTCTTTAGAAAGTTTGTTTATCAAATGTTGGGTATACAACAAACAAGCAAAATCGCAATGCAAGCCTTCGTCTCGAGAAATCAATTCATTTGAAAAAGCCAGCCCAGGCATGAGACCTCTTTTCTTTAACCAGAAAATCGAGCAAAAAGAGCCTGAAAAGAAGATTCCCTCTACCGCTGCAAAAGCAACTAAGCGCTCGGCAAAAGACCCATTCTCAATCCATCGCAACGCCCAGTCTGCTTTTTTACGCACACAATCCATCGTGTCAATCGCATTGAAAAGATTGTTTTTATCCGCCGTGTCCTTAATATACGTATCAATAAGCAGGGAATAGGTCTCGGAGTGAACGTTCTCCATTGCAATTTGAAAACCATAAAAGAACTTTGCTTCCGTATACTGTACTTCTGATAGGAAATTCTCCGCAAGGTTTTCATTTACAATGCCATCGGAAGCGGCAAAAAACGCCAAAACGTGTTTCACAAAATGACGCTCATCATTGTTTAATTTGCTTTCCCAATCAATTTGATCTGCCGACAAATCAATTTCTTCCGCCGTCCAAAAACTGGCCTCTGCTTTCTTGTAGAATGACCAAATGTCGTCATGTTGAATCGGAAATAATACAAATCTGTTTTTGTTTGGATTTAAAATAGGTTCAATTTGCTTGCTCATATGATTTAGTTTTAAATTCTATCCGTAAAAAATGCTTGCGCTATGTTTTACATAACGTATTCATTTTCTTTAAAAAAACAATGTTTCCTTTCCTTAATGGGAGCAACTTTCGTGTTTCACGTGCTGCTTTTTCAGTGTAAAAAGGCCTACAAATTTTGTCAAAAAAAAGCATCCTACACAATTAAAGAAATTAACAATAAACAACCGTTTTCAACATCCACAATCTCTACCCCATGTCAGCGTTGGTATGTACTAATTATCAACACCGTTTAAAAGTTATTAATATAACAGTAACAATTTGTTTACCCGCTTGATTTTCAAAGATTTGAGTAATAAACAAATGTTACGGAATAAAGGTACATCGAAACGCACTATGCAATTTTTTAAAAGTCAATTCCTTTTTAACAAGCAAGTGTTTAATACCTCCCTCAACCTTTATTTGTCGAGGTCAAGATTGTGGCGTCAAATAAAAAAATCATTTTATCATTGGGTATATCCATCACGTTGCGTGCACTGTGACCTCGAGCTAATCGAAAGTGAATTGTTTACATGCGGATTTTGTGAAGCAGACATAAAATATACCCATTATGAAAACTTCCCAATGAACAGTGAATTAGATGACAAATTCAACCCTACTTTCGATCGAAAGATTCGAGCCTTTGCTTTGTTTTATTATTCGGTTGACAACGTCAGTCAATCCATTTTACATAACCTAAAATACAAACACAATCAAGCCATCGGGCACGTGTACGGATTTGAGATGGCGGTTAAATTTGCCCATCATTCAAAAGAGATAGAATGTCTAATGCCTGTTCCCATTCACCCAAGGAAAAAGTTTAAGAGGGGGTATAATCAAAGCGAGTGCATTGCCGCTGGAATGAAAAAAGCATGGGGGGTTCCGGTAGACTTAAACTGTATTATCCGAACAAAGCACACAGAAAGCCAGACAAAAAAGAACAGTTTGAATCGTCGGGAGGCTGTCAAGAATGTCTTTCAGGTAAACGCCAACCACCTTCGCAAATACCACCACATTGGCTTAGTTGATGACGTCATAACCACAGGAGCCACCTTAGAAGCCATCGTTTCCCGCATTAAAGAGGTACACCCCGAAGTCCGAATTACTATATTTGCCCTCGGATACACTGCTTAATGAACAAAGAACACGTTTCCCCAAAAAAAATATTGATTGTAGGTGCTGGCATAGCAGGGCTTACCTTGGCCCATCAACTTAAACGCAAAGGTGGCATTTGCACTTTAATCGACGACCAAAAAAACGCTTCGTCCATGGTCGCCGCGGGAATGGTGAATCCGATGTCTTTTCGAAGAACCCTCTTCTCTTGGAACGCAGATCAGTATTTTGATTATGCCCACGATTTCTACAAGGGACTCGAATCAGCGCTTTCGGTTCGGTTTCTAAATGAGCTTGTCATTCGTAGGTTATTCACTACCGCTGAAGAAGCAAGCAATTGGCAGTCCAAATCTACCCAAGTGCCTTTTCGAGATTTTTTCCTTCAGCAAACAGAGGCAGATAAAAACCACCCTCCTTTTGGAGCGGGTCGTTTGCGTGGATTTTGGATAGAAGCAAAGACTTTTGTACTCGAAAACCAACGGTTTTTTCAAGAAACCGATGCGCTCATTTCTGCGCCCTTTTGCGATGAATTGTTTTCCCCTGAAACCGGAACCTATCATGAAAAATCCTACGACGCCATAGTTTTTTGTACAGGTTACAAAAACAAGGAACAACCTTATTTCCGCGATGTGCCCGTTGATACAACAAAAGGTCAAACACTGACCGTGAAATGGGAAAAGGGAACGGAGGACCATTCACTGCATCAAAAGTGTTTTGTATTACCCATTGGGGAGAAACATTTTCGTGTGGGCGCTACCTATGAATGGAAGAATGACAGCCTGAACATCACAGAAAACGCAAGAATTAACCTCTTGGAAAGATTTAAAAACATAACCGATGACGAGGTCATTGTAGTGGACCAGGCCGCGGGGATACGTCCCACAACACCCGACCGAAAACCGCTGATGGGACAGCATAAGGACTACAAGAAACTTTATTTATACAATGGCCTGGGTGCTAGGGGCTATTTAATAGCGCCCAATGTATCGTTGCTAATGGCCGATCTTATCTTAAATGACACCCAATTACCCAAGGAACTGGACCTATATCGTTTTTCGAATTAAATTTGTACCATGTATGATTTAGAAAAACAGGCCAGGTATGACAGGGCTTACCTACGATTGGCGAAAAGTTGGGCCATGTTATCCCACTGTGCCAGAAAAAAAGTAGGGGCAATCATTGTCAAAGACAAGGTGATTATTTCTGATGGATACAATGGCACGCCAACAGGGTTTCCAAACCAATGTGAGGATATAAAAGGGGAAACGATGTGGTATGTGCTTCATGCTGAGGCAAATGCAATCTTAAAAGTTGCCAAGTCAACCAATAATATGGAGGGAGCCACACTTTATCTCACCCATTCCCCTTGTAAAGATTGCAGTAAACTCGTTTTACAATCGGGAATTAAACGATTGGTTTTTCAGGAAAATTATAAGGACCAAAGCGGCGTGGATTTTTTAAAAAGTGCCGGAATCATTATTCAACAAATAGAAAACATAGACGATGTCTGAAAAAAACAAATTTTTAATTCCCATAGGTGTTTCTTTGGTCTTTATTCTTGGATTGATTGGCGGCTATGTCTTTCATCCCGATGTTCCAGCAGGTCGGTCTCAAAAACTTGAAGAAATACTTTCCTTGTTAGACAAAAATTACGTTGATACCATCAACAAGGAGGAAGTATTCATTGGGTCGATTCAAGAAATGCTTCATCAATTAGACCCCCACTCAAGGTACATTACACGCGAAAGCCTGGCGCAGGAAAACGAATCCATTAATGGGAGTTTTGGAGGGATAGGAGTGCGTTTTCAGCTCATTAGAGATACCATATGCATAACCCATGTCATTGACAATGCGCCTGCCCGGACTTCGGGGGTGTTAAGTGGTGATAAAATTGTTGCCATCAACGGAAAGTCATTTGTTGGAAAAACGGTTACCAACGAAAAAATAATGAAAAATTTGAAGGGAGAAATGGGAACCCAGGTCTCGGTCACCTTGTACAGAAACCATTCAAAAAAAGAAGTAACCATTACCCGTGATCAAATTCCTGTTGCGACCATTTTAGCCGCTTATATGATACAGCCAAATACGGGATTTATTAAAATAGAGCAGTTTTCTGTTCCAACCGCTGATGAGTTTCACATTGCTGCTCAAAAGCTCGTTGGCCAAGGAATGACTAAGCTTATCCTAGACCTTAGGGGAAACCCAGGAGGGGTGCTCGAGTGTGCGACTAAAATTGCAGATGAATTCATAAAACCCGGAAAAACCATCCTGACAACGAAGGGGAAAAATGTGGGGACAGAAGTTATAAAATCCACCGATTTTGGGATCCTTGAAAATATGGAATTGGTTGTGTTGATTGATCAAGGCTCCGCTTCTGCAAGTGAAATTCTTGCAGGTGCATTGCAAGACAATGACCGAGGAACCATTCTCGGAAGGAGATCTTATGGTAAAGGATTGGTACAACAAGATAAAATCCTTGCGGACGGAAGCAGTGTCCGGATGACAATCGCAAGGTATTACACCCCAAGTGGGCGTTGCATTCAACGTGAATACAATGGAGATTACCAAGCGTATTTAAGGGACGAAGAACGCTATGAAAAAGGAGCCCTCTTTCACGAGGAAACGCAAAAAAACGACCCGAAACAAAGATTTAAAACCGTTAAAGGAAAAACAGTCTATGGCGGCGGTGGAATTTCCCCTGACGTCTTTATCCCTTTGGACACCGCCTTTAATTATTTTTATTACCAGAACTATAATGTAAATGAAGCCATCAGCTCCTTTGGGTTTGATTACCTACAAAATAACCGTAAAAAATGGAACAAAATAAGTGATTTAAAAAGGCTGGAGATTAATGCTCAAATGATGTTGCAATTTCAGGCGTATGCAAAGAAAAACAACCAAATGAACATGGATGCAGCCGCGTGGCTGAAATTCTCGCCCCATTTAAAACACCGTATCAAGGAAGAAATTGCCCGACAATTGTTTCAAGAAGAAGGGTATTATGAGGTTGCGAATGAATATGACCAGGAAGTACAAAAAGCCTTGAAAATTCGATAACCGCTTACTCCCCGATTGCTTTGATGACTTCCACTTGAAGTTTTTCGGTGTCATAATCCGTCTCTTCATCAAAAATCTCGAAAAAAGGCTCCTCGAAAGACTTAGACATCACCCTTTTTTGTAAAGAAAGAAGTAAAGCAGGCAAAACGATTAAGTTGGTAACCATCCCAACGAGAATGGTAATGGAAACCAGCAGCCCCAATCCTTTTGTTCCTCCAAATTGAGAAAAAACAAACATGATGAACCCAAAGAAAAGGATTACGGAAGTATAAAAAATACCCAGTCCTGTTTCGCGTAGAGATTTTAGGATGGCATAATTCATATCGTGGGAATGTAGTTTTAACTCCTGACGATACTTCGCCAAAAAGAGAATGGCATTATCTACAGTAATACCAAGGGCAATTCCAAAAACCAATAGGGTAGAAGGCTTCAATGGTATTTTAAAATACCCCATAATTCCGGCTGTGATCAATAAAGGAATGATGTTGGGAATCATCGATATAAGAATAATCTTTAACGATCTGAAAAGAACGGCCATTAGCAACGCAATGGATAATATGGCAAAGATTAAGCTTTGTATCAAATTGATGAATAGGTATTTGGTTCCTTCAGAAACCACGACCGAGACCCCTGTAAATGTTACATCATAGTATTGTTCGTCTATGGCTTTTCGTATTTTTTGCAGTGTTCCCTGTTGGTTTTTGTATTTGAGCATAAAGCTTTGATCTAAATCAAATTGATACAGCATCGCGGTGTCTCCTTTTGAGATTTGCTGTGCAAGTGAGTTGTAAATCGCAGGGTTCTCCATTACGATTGAGTCAAACATCCCTTTTTTCCCATTCTTTAATTGCGCAAATTGTCTTTCCATTATTCCTTTGTCCGGATTCATGATTTGGTCCACTTTGAAGCGCAAAGTATCCACCTTTTGAGAAACACTGTAGGACCCTAGATCTTTCATTTGGGTTCTAATGCGCAAGGTTGTGTGGGAAGTATCAATCAAATCTTTTAGAGAAATATTACCCCCGTTCACAGAACTAAAATCGAACTTATCCATGTAGGATTTTAATCGAAGTTTATCTCTTTTGTTAATCAGTTTATAATAATTTGGATCGTTTCCATGGTAAGCCATGTTTATGGTTTTCAAGAAATCGAGGTAGGTTAAACTTTTGGAGAACAAGGTGTCGTGTTCAAAGGTTTCTTGAACGGCCTCAACTCGTTCCATGGTTGTTTGGTCAAAAAGATTCCCTGGTTTTTTATAATTAACGGTAATTTCAAAAGGAATGGATCCACCAAAGTTTTTTTCTAAAAACCTCAAATCAACAGCAATGGGGTCGTTTTTAGGAATGTCTCCTGTTACATTTCCTGTCGCAATGATTTTTGTCATACCATAAAGCCCAACAATAACTAAGACAATGGAAACCGCATAAATCCAAGGACGGTGCTTCGTGATTATTTTTATTATGCGTTCCATAAACCCTTGGGAATAAACCCTGCTAAGGTGTCGTAAATGTCTCTCAAGGGGTGGTTTACTAAACGAAGCCATGATGGGCACAATGCATAAAGACAACACAAAAACCACCATGATGTTAATGCTGGAAATAATTCCGAATTCAGCAAGGCGCTCACTGCTTGTAAAGGTTACGAAACCTACAGCCGTAGTGAGGTTTGTAAGAAAGGTTACCGGGCCAATTCTACGAATCATCGTGAACAATGCCTTTGTTTTGTTTTGTAAACGCACATATTCCTGGTGGTATCGGGTCACGATAAAAACGCAATTCGGCACCCCAATTACGATGAGTAACGGTGGAATTAGAGCCATCATTACAGTCAATGAATAATTGAACAAAGCAACCATTCCCAAGGCCCAAATCACGGAAATAAAAACCACTAAATTACATTGGAAAACAATCCGCAATGAACGGAAAAAGATATATAGCAAAAGAGAGGATGCTAAAACCGATAATCCTAAAAAGATGTACATTTCATTAAGGATACGTTTAGCAACAAGTACGCGAATGTGTGGCAATCCCGCGAAGTGTGGTTTACCAAAATATTGTTTGTAGTTTTCCGCGATTTCTTCTATTTCGAATACAACTTTGGATTTTTTTCGGTCTTCCAATATTTTTTCGTCCAAGCCAATCATTAACAGCGAAACCTTACTGCTGTCGTTAAACAAAACCCGATTGAATAAAGGATTGATTTTTATTTCCTTTCGAATGGAGTCAATGCCTTTTTCCCGAAAAGTTGTGTCATAAAAAATGCGATGAACTTCAAATTTCTCCTCCTGCTTGTTGTTGCTAATGGAAAATAAAGTGGCTTCAGAGATGACATTTTGAACTCCTTTACAGGCTAAAATTTTATTGCCTAACTCCTTCCATTTTTTAAAATTACGCTCCGTATACAAAGAGTCCGAATGAATGGCAATGACCAAGGTAGAGCCATCTTCGCCAAATTGTTCCTTAAATTTATGGTAGTCTAATTGCGTTGGGTTGTCCTTTGGCAACATAATGCCAAAACGATTGTCAACCCGTAAAGATGTTACAGCAAAATACCCAAAAAACAACGTAATTAGAAAAATTAAGGTTAAAATATATAACCGATTTCTAAGAATTATACTTGCTATTTTACTCCACATGAATCTTCATTTACCTAAAAAAATCGAAGCAAAGTTACAAAAATCAATGGGTTTAGAGGTTTCTCATAGGAAGTTGCGCTGAATACAAGCTTTTTTTAGGGAAACAAATGGGCGATGAGGTTGACCATAAGTTTAACTTGGGAAAGAAAATGTGTGGAGAAGAGAAAAAAACCAGAGTTCGGGACCTTGCATTCGCGCGGTATCTTCTCTGGTTTTAGTACTCGAGGCGGGACTTGAACCCGCACGGGCTAATGCCCACAGGATTTTAAGTCCGGCGTGTCTACCATTCCACCACTCGAGCAATCCAGAGCGAGAAACGGGATTCGAACCCGCGACTTCAACCTTGGCAAGGTTGCGCTCTACCAACTGAGCTATTCTCGCATTTCCGTTTTTTAAATTTTGAGAACATCAATATCTATCAACGGGCGACAAATTTACAAAAAACAATGATTCTTCCAAAAAAGAAATTAACCTCCAATGAGTTTTTTTACCTCATTTAACTTCATTAATGCCTCAACAGGTGTGAGTACATTGATGTCTATTTCTACCAAAGCTGAATGAATTTGTTCCAAAACAGGGTCGTTGAGTTGAAAAAAACTAAGTTGCATAGCATCTTTAGAGGGCATTGAGGCAAGGGTCTTTTTAGCTGATTTTTCCCCCACGTGTTGGTGAGATTTTTCTAGATCCTTCAGAACCGCCTCGGCTCTAGAGACCACCCAGTCTGGCATACCCGCAATTTTCGCAACATGTATCCCAAACGAATGCGCACTTCCTCCCGGCACCATTTTCCTTAAAAACAAAATGTTTTTTCCCATTTCCTTGACGGCAATCGAGTAATTAACCACCCTTGGAAACCGTTTGGCCATTTCATTTAATTCATGGTAATGCGTTGCAAAAAGGGTTTTGGCTTTTGCCTTCGGATTTTCATGGAGGTATTCCGTAATGGCCCACGCAATCGAAATGCCATCATAGGTGCTCGTCCCGCGACCAATTTCATCTAAAATCACCAAGCTGCGTTCTGAAAGATTATTGAGGATACTGGCTGTCTCATTCATTTCCACCATAAAAGTGGATTCTCCCGAAGACAGATTGTCCGAAGCTCCTACGCGGGTAAAAATCTTATCTACGATACCGATTTCCGCTTTTTGTGCAGGCACAAAAGAACCCATTTGAGCCAAAATAACGACCAAAGCCGTTTGGCGAAGCACCGCGCTTTTTCCACTCATGTTCGGTCCTGTAATCATGATGATTTGCTGGTCTTCATTTGACAGGAACAAGTCGTTGGGAACATAAATTTCCCCGGGTTTCATGTGGTGTTCTATGACGGGGTGTCGCGCTTGTTCAAAATGCAGGTTTAGGCCATTGTTCATTTCCGGTAAACAATATGCTTTTAGCGTTGCCAATTCCGCAAAACCACAAAGCACATCGAGCCTTGCGAGTAGCTGAGAATTCATTTGAACCTTCGAAATATATTCTGTAATTATGATCAGTAGTTCTTGGTAAATGGTTTGCTCCAACGCAAGAATTTTTGCTTCAGCACCCAGTATTTTTTCTTCATAAACCTTCAAGGCTTCGGTTACATAGCGCTCGGCGTTCACCAACGTTTGTTTTCGAATCCAATCTTCCGGAACTTTGTCCTTGTGTGTATTTCTTACCTCAATGTAATACCCAAAAACATTGTTAAATGAGATTTTTAAGCTCGTAATACCTGTACGTAACGCCTCTTCCTCCTGAAGTTTTTCCAAAAATGTCTTACCATTTAGCGAGATGTTGCGTAAATCATCTAAGTCAGCATGATATCCCGCGCGGATCACCTTTCCTTTTCCGACCGCCACAGCGGGTTCCTCGTCCAACATCAGGTCAATTTTGTCAAGCAAGTCTTGGCACGCGTCAAACTGTGCGCTAAGCTTTAGAATGGGGCCAACGGCATGAGCCTCCTGTAAAACAGAGGTAATCATTGGAATGCATGTCAGGCTGCGATGAATGTGACGAATTTCCCTTGGGTTCACTTTTCCAACCGCAGCCTTTGAAATCAGCCGTTCCAAATCACCTACCTGAGATAGGTAATCTCTTATCTTTTCCAAGGGCGCACCCTTTTCTTTAAACCATGAAACCACTTGGTGGCGCGCTTGAATTTGGACAAGGTTCGTCAATGGAAGTAAGGCCCATCGCTTGAGGAGGCGTCCGCCCATTGGCGTTAAAGTGTAGTCAATCACATCCAATAATGTCGTTGCGTTTTCGTGAACAGAGGAGACCAACTCAAGGTTTTTTATCGTAAAACGATCCATCCAAACATGGTCTTGGTCTTCAATTCTTGACAAACTTCTCAAATGGTGAAGTTCATGGAATTGATTTTCCTTCGTATAGTGTAGGGCCGCTGAGGCTGCAATAATGCCCATCCCTTGGTCTTTTATGCCGAATCCACTTAGGTTTTTTGTTCCAAAATGTGCTGTGAGGTGGTCAAAAGCATACTCCTTGGTGAAAACCCAATCTTCTAATCGGAAAGTACTGGCGGTGTCGATGACTAGGTTTTTGAAATTGGAGGCGTGTTGCTTTTGATAAACAAATTCTGCAGGTTGAAAAATGGAAATTAATTTTTCGATGTACCCAACGCTTCCTTGACCTAATAAAAATTCCCCTGTAGAGATGTCAAGAAAGGCGATGCCAACTGCCTCAACCCCAAAGTGAATGGCACAAAGAAAATTATTGCTTTTTTGTTTTAATACCTGGTCATTAAACGCAACTCCGGGGGAGACCAGTTCTGTCACCCCTCTTTTTACGATGGTTTTTGTCATTTTGGGATCCTCAAGTTGATCGCAAACAGCAACCCTCTGTCCGGCTCTAACCAATTTTGGGAGGTAGGTTTCTAATGAATGGTGTGGAAACCCAGCAAGTTCTATGTGGGCTGCGGCCCCGTTTTTTCTTTTTGTAAGGACAATTCCCAGAATTTTTGATGTTTTTATCGCATCAGCGCCAAAGGTTTCGTAAAAATCTCCCACACGAAACAGCAACAAGGCATCTGGGTATTTTGCCTTGATTTGATGGTATTGTTTCATTAATGGAGTTTCCTCCTTGGGGGTTGATGTTTTCGCCAAATGATATAGATTTGTGACTTTTGTATCACGAAATTAATCTCACTAACCCGAAATACAAAACATTAACAATACTTGTTATCAACACATGAATAAAAAGCTAAAACTTTGGGAATTAAATAGATTGTCTGATGATGACTACAAAGCAGCCGCCAAAAACCCGATCGTTTTGGTTTTAGATGACATACGCTCACATGAAAATGTTGGCGCTTTTTTTCGGACCGCGGATGCTTTTTGTGTCGAGAAAATAATTCTGTGTGGAATAACCCCTTGTCCCCCGCAACGTGAAATTCATAAAACAGCCTTGGGAGCAACCGAGACGGTTTCATGGGAATACAACTTGGAGGTTTTGGATGCGGTCAAATCCTTACAAAAAGCGGGTTATCTTATTCTGGCCATTGAACAATCCGAGCAAACGGTTCCATTACATTTGTTAAAAAATGTGCTGACAGGTCCGGTGGCATTTGTTTTTGGAAATGAGGTAAAGGGCGTAAAGCAATCCGTAATAGACGTCGCTTCTGGGGTGATTGAAATCCCTCAGTTTGGCACAAAACACAGCTTGAATGTGAGCGTATGCGCAGGGATTGTCCTTTGGGAATGTGTAAAACACCTGGATAAAAGACTGCGCTCATGAGGGTAATCATGATGAGCTGTGTTTTCATGGGTTGGTTTTCCTGCTGGGGTCAAGACCAAAAAAACATTACGCTGCTTGATCATTGGTTCTCTGACAGCATTCTTTCGAACAGTTCGAATGTTAGGTTTCCAGGCTGTTATGGGTTTACCATCGGGGGAATTGAATATGGCGTGATTGGCTCAACGGAAGGCGCGCACATTTTTAAAATCAGCGAACAGGAAACCTTAGCATTCATAGACTTCGTTCCGGGGGCATATGTTTCTGCGCAAGCCATAACAAGAGAGTATAAGACGTTTGACCATTACCTTTACGCCTCCTGTGATGAAGGTACAAGCAGTTTACAAATAATAGACCTTTCCTACCTTCCTGATTCGGTTCATTTGGTTGCTGATTTACAAGGGAATGCCTTTGGTAAGACCCATAATATTTTTATTGACTCAACCAATCAGCTACTTTACGCGTGTACAGTGACGCCCATCGTAAATGGATTGAATCAAGGAATCATACCGCTTTGTGTATACAGTTTGCAAAATCCAATTGCCCCAAGTTTGGTTTATGCGGGAATGTATCAAGTGAGTGAAGTCCACGACCTTTATGTTCGCGACAACATAGCCATGTTGAATTGCGGTTATGAAGGAATTCAAGTGTTCGATTTTAGCAACCCTTCCCAGCCGGTTTATTTGAATGCCCTTGCGTTTTATAACTACCAAGGATACAACCACCAAGGATGGTTAACCCCAAATGGAAAAACATATGTCTTTGCTGATGAAACCGCTGGATTACCCGTGAAGAAATGCGAGGTATTGGACGATTACAGCATCATTCCTCGGTATTTTTTCGGCACAAACAATCACCCAATTCCAAAAACAGCACACAACATCCATTGTACCGATGATTTTGCCTTCATTGCCTATTATGTTGATGGCTTGAGAATTTACAATATTTCCAATGGTGCACCCTATGAAGTGGCCTATTATGACACCTACAATGAAACACCGAACACCAATTTTTCCATGTGGGGTGCCTGGGGGATATACGCCCTATTCAACAGCAATAGGATATTAATGTCTGACCGAAACGCTGGCTTCTTCTTATTTAAATTCGATGCTTCCGCTTTTAACCAAATCACAATTCCCCTGGATTTTGTAATCTATCCCAATCCGGGAACGACGGGAGGTAAAACCGTAATTCGCTCCAAAAACGACCAAATCACCCATTTTCAAGTGCATATATATGACCTTTTGGGTCAACTGCTTTTTGAGGGAAACAGTGGGAACCAAAGTGTTTTGGAATTGCCAAGTTCTTTTGCAAACGGCTCCTACAGGATTCGCGTAGATTTTGAAAATTATCTCCTTGAAAACGATAGTTATGTAGTAGAATGGATCCTAATGAATTAGCGGTAAAATCCCATTTCTTGAATTTGACGCTCTACGGAATCTGGCACAAGGTACTTTATGCTTTTATTGGCTAACACGAGCTGGCGAATTTGACTGGATGAAATTTGCAGAACAGGGACGCTTGGAAGCAGTAGGATGTTTTCGTGCGAAACGGGTGGGGTTTCACCGTATTCATTTTCCTGTTTTTCCCGAGGGTATACCAAGATTCGGTGGTTTTTCAGGATGGTTTCAAAATTGAACCATTTATTAAAGTTTCGCAAATTGTCCTCCCCAAGGATTAAATCAAAAGAATGTGCCGGGTATTTCTCAGTTAAATAACCAAGGGTTACAGCCGTATAACTGGGTTTGTTTAAGGAAAACTCAATGTCACAATCCCGAAAACGAATGTTTTCTGAAATGGCATCACGAACCATATTTAAACGATGAAAATCTGCCAATAACGTCTGTTTGGTTTTGGAGGGGTTTTGTGGCGTAACTACGAACCAAACTTGATCAAGATCGCTGTAATTCAACATGCCTTCTGCCAACATTAAATGCCCCGAATGAATCGGGTTAAAGGTGCCAAAAAACAGCCCGATTTTCATAATGCTATAAAATGAGTTGCCAATTTCACGGCTTTGTCAATGGCCAATGGTAAGACATCGTTAAGGATTACATGGTCAAAATTTGAAGATTGTTCAATTTCCCAATCTGCTTTTTTTAAGCGTTGTTGCACGCGCACCTCCGTTTCTGTGTTTCTAGACCTCAATCGCTGACCTAAAACGGTTAGGTTTGGTGGCTGAATGAAAAGAGCCAAGGCATTCTCCCCAAATTTCTTTTTTAAATTAAGGCCGCCAACAACGTCAACGTCGAATACAACGACCTTGCACTGTTTCCATAATTTTTCAACTTCACTTTTTAGGGTGCCATAGTAATGTTCGGGATAAACCTCTTCCCATTCAACAAAGGCCTGTTCTGAAATTCGTTTTTTAAATTCTTCTGGCCCAATGAAAAAATAATCTTCTCCGTCTTTTTCGTTTTCTCGGGGTTTTCGGCTGCAAGCGGATATTGAAAAGGACAAAGCAGAAATTTGTTTCATCAATGCATGCACGATGGTTGTTTTTCCTGCCCCAGAAGGTGCGGAAACGATGATGCATTTTCCGTTGGATGGATTCTCAGAGTACATTTAACGCCTGTTCTTTTATTTTTTCTAAATAATTTTTCATTTCAACCACAATGCGCTGCATTTCTGAATGATTGCTTTTGCTACCCAAAGTATTGATTTCTCTACCCATTTCTTGAATGATAAAGCCTATTTTTTTACCAGAATTTGGCTCTTTCAAAGTGGTTTTGAAATATTGAATGTGCGCAGAAAGTCTTGTTTTTTCTTCGGCGACATCTAATTTGTCCATGTAAAACAACAACTCTTGCTCAAGTCGGCCCTCGTCAACGATGGGTAGGTTGGCTTCCGTTAATGCTTTAGCCAAACGTTCACGAATTTGGGGTATCCTTTCCGACTCGAAAGGCTCAATGTCAAGTAATAATTGGGAAATGTTATCAACCGAATTACAAATGTCTTCCGTTAAGGCAAGTCCTTCGGTTGCCCTAAATTCCTTGGCTTTTTCAACACAATCCAACAACAATGCCGTAACGAATCGAAATTCTTCTTGAGAAACCTCGAAGGATTCTGTGGTGATCACATTGGGCAGTCTAAAAATGGTTTCCAAAACCGAATTTCCATCGGCCCCCCAATCCTTTGCAAGGTTGGCGATGCTTTTGTAATAGGATTGAGCAAGTTCAGTATTTATTACTGAAGGAAACGAGGCGCCATTTTCTTCCGTGAAAACACCCACCTCTATTTTACCTCGGTCAAGTTGGTTGGCGATGATTTTCCTGAATTCCGGTTCCAACTCACGGTAGGATGGAGGGAGTTTTAAGGTTAAGTCCAAGCCTTTTCCATTCAACGAGCGAATTTCTACAGAACGCTTTTTGCCTTCGAATACCCCATTCACTTTTCCAAAACCGGTCATGGATAACAACATAATCTTTTTTTCAAAGGTATGAAATAGTTGAAAGTTTCCCCTTATTCTGGCCTCGCCATGAGCGATCGAAGCAAGGTTTCTGTGTTTTTTTTATAATCTTCAAAGTAATTTTGGGTGGCTGGGCCGTCGAATCCTGAGTGTACAGATGCGATTCTTCCATTCTTATCTAAATACAAAGTGGTAGGAAAACTAAAGATTCCATTCAGTTGATTAAAAACAGTTGATGCAGCTTTGCTTGAGGCACCTCCGCCTAAATAAAAGGCGTGTTTTAATTTGCTTTTGCGCACGTATGCCTGGATGCGCTTGATTCTTTCTGTATCTGTTTCTCCATTCTCAAAAGCAATGGAAACCCAACGTATGTTGGAGAACTCAGGTTTTTCAAGTAAGGACTTGAAATAATTGGTTTCATCCAAACAGTTAGGGCACCAGGTGCCTATGATTTGCACAACGGTGGGTTGCCCTCGAAAATAAGAAGCGGAGAGTGTTTTTTTTCGCCCATTTTGTTTTTTTACTGAAATTCTCAACGTTTCGTTAGGTTGAATTGCGTGGGAAATTTGATAAGGGGAACGCAATTCAATCGCATCGTCTTTGGTCCCTTCCCAGGTTACGTGATACTTACTTCCACTGTAGAAATCTCCCTGAATTCTCTTGTTGTCCGTTAGGATTCCTTCAAAGTAATAGGCGTGAACTCCGTCGAAACTACTCATCCGAAGTTTGTTGCCCTGAACCATGCCTTCCAAGTATCGATAGTCCCCGGTTTCGGTTCTGAATGTTCCCTCTACCTGATTTCCATTTTGTTGAAACAGACCTATGGCGCTTTCAACATGGTTGTCTTTGTCCGTAAACTGAACGGCATATCTTCCTGAGAAATCATCAGAAAAGGAATGCGCATCACTGTCAAAACGAAGGTTTAGCTTGGAGGATTTGTAAAAAATAAATGGAAGTTGAGTGGCTTTTGCTTTGTTAAGGTTTAACCAATAACCCCTTTGCGTAATTTTGGAAAACACCAATGAGCCTGCCACTTGAGGGAAGTCAAAGTATAAAGTATCTTGAACTTCTTTCTGCAATGTCATGGTGATTTCTTCCTTGCCATTTAGGATGGCCAAAGAGGGGGTTGGACCCTCAATGTATGACAATACAAAAGGAAGGGAGAGCCGGTCGTTCAGTTGAATGTCTGCGTGATACAGTTTTGTGGAGTCTAACGGAAGCGCAGCGAATGCGGGCATCCAATTACAAAGGTTTAAAACCAGACCCAAACCCAAGCTCAATTTGTGAAGATTCATAAAAAATTTACATTAATTAAGTAATTTGCAAAGCTTTCAAGGGAAGGATGCAACTTATAATTTACAAATTTAGTCAATAGACCCGAGCCATGGAGGAAGGTTTACTCGTCAATGAATGTTTGAAAGGGAATGCCAAGGCTCAAAAAGCGTTGTTTGATAGGTTTGCGCCCAAAATGTTGGCCATTTGTTTTCGCTACATGAAGAACCAAGATGATTCGGAGGATGTCCTTCAAATCGGCATGGTAAAAGTGTTTGCGAAATTAAGCGACTTCAAAAAAGAGGGCCCCCTTGAAGGTTGGATTCGTCGGATTATGGTGAATTCATGCCTAGACCAACTTAGGAGAAACAAGAAATTCATCACAGACATGCGGATGGATGATGTTTCTTATCGGTTAGAAGTGAAAGAAGAGGTGTTAAGTCAATTGGCTGCAGAGGACCTCATGCAACTGATACAAAAAATGCCAACGGGCTACAGGGTTGTTTTCAATTTATTCGCAATAGAAGGTTATTCTCACCAAGAAATAGCCGAAACGTTGCAAATTTCGGAAAGCACCTCAAAGACGCAATATTTAAGAGCAAGAGCATATTTAAGACAAAGAATAGAAAGCAAAGATGAATCAAGAATCGTTTGAAACCATATTGAAGGAAAAACTAAATGCGCATGAAGTTCCTGTTCGACCTGAACTATGGAACAATGTGGCGAAATCAGCAGGTATTTCCTCTGGTGGAATTGGCATTGGGACTGTTTTAGGTATTGCTTCAAGTGTGCTATTGGTTGCAGGAACCCTCGGTTATTTTTTACTTACGTCATCCCCTAAAAAGGATGCGGTTGATTCAAGGGCTGCGAAAACAGTTGTTAAAGAAGGCCATATTCAACAAAAAGAAATCCTTCCAAAAAACACCACCCCCACAGCAGAAAAAAATAAAGAAACCCATCTGTTTGATGAAATCGCAAGTAATTTCGAGATTCCTGTTACCGAAACAAGAACGTTGGAAGAAATGCCAATCAAAGAAGAAACGGCAGAAATCCCTTCACTAACCTTAAACACACCGGTTATTGAAAAAGTACAGATGCCCGCCCCAAAAGAAATAACAAAGACCCAAACGCCATCCATCTCAGAAATAAAACCTTTTGCCCAACGTACATTGCCTAACACAATCACCCCCAACAATGATGGGATAAATGATGAGCTAATGTTCGACGCATCCGGATTGACGGATTTCAATTTGGTGGTGATTGATCAAGCCTACAAAGTGATTTTTTCAACGACAGACCCAGCTTTCAGATGGGCGGGGAATTTACCCAATGGCGATGCCGTCCCAGCGGGAAATTATCAATACTATTTTTCAGCTAAAAATGAATCAGGACAATGGGTTACGCAATATGCATCGTTGACCATTACGCGATAGATAACCTCAAAAGTTCTGTCTTAAAGTCCTCCATCTTTTCATAGCCCTTTTTTATTTACATATAAGTCGTATATTTGTGCCCTCATTTTGAGCCCCGGTGGCGGAACTGGTAGACGCGCTGGATTCAAAATCCTGTTCTTTCGGGAGTGCCGGTTCGATTCCGGCCCGGGGTACAAAAGCCTCGCAAGAGGCTTTTTTTATTTCTACACACCTTGATAAGTTGCGCTTTATTATTTTAATTTCGTAAGATATGAGCCGCAGGATTTATGTAAATATTAAAGGACTTGTTCAAGTTCAAAACCTTCCAGAGAAGCCGCTAAAGGGAAAAGAAATGGCTCGGGTTCCAATGATTGAAAATGCCTTTCTCGTGTTGGAAAACGATGCGGTAGTTGATTTTGGACCCATGGGCAAAAACCCTTCGCTTTTAGCAGAGACAAAGGATGAAATCATAGACCTTGAGGGTCGGTTTGTCTTACCCGCTTTTTGTGATTCCCACACCCACGCTGTTTTTGCCGCCCCGAGGGAAAGTGAATTTGTCGACAAAATTAATGGACTTTCCTACGAAGAGATTGCGAACCGAGGCGGAGGCATTTTAAATTCTGCTAAGAAAGTAGATGAAATTTCAGAATCAGCACTTTTCGAAATCGCTAAAATTAAGGTAGAAAAAATCATACAATCGGGGACAGGCGCTGTGGAAATTAAATCTGGCTATGGCTTGAATCTTGAAAATGAGCTTAAAATCTTACGTGTAATTCGTAGGTTAAAAAATGAATTTAACATTCCAATTCGTTCGACATTCCTTGCCGCGCACGCCCTTCCGCTTGAATTCAAAACACAGAAGGAACAATATATAAACCACGTCGTGAACGAATGGATTCCCAAGGTTGCTCAAGAAAAGTTGGCAGATTATGTTGACGTTTTCTGCGAAACAGGATATTTTAGTATACAAGACATGGATCGAATATTCGAAGCCGCAATTCAAGTTGGAATGTTACCGAAAGCCCATGTAAACCAATTTAATGTTTTAGGGGGCGTAACCACTGCGATACAACGCCACGCCGTCAGTGTAGATCATTTGGAATACCTGTCAGATGAGGACATTGAAGCGCTCTCTAGCGGGGATACGATGCCAACGTTTCTTCCGGGTTGTTCCTTCTATTTGGGGCTTCCTTATGGCAATGCGCGGGCATTGATATCGAAGGGCCTTCCCGTCTGTTTGGCCAGTGATTTTAACCCAGGATCTTCTCCAAATTATAATATGTTTTTTATTTGGTCACTCGCTTGTATTAAAATGAAACTAAGTCCGGAAGAAGCCTACAATGCTATGACCATAAATGCCGCCTTTGCTATGGGAGTAGAAAAAACCCACGGCTCTATTTTCAAGGGATACAAAGGAAAATTAATTGTCACCCCGCCCGCTCCCTCCTTTGCATATTTTCCCTATGCCTTTGGTGAAAACCACGTCGAATGTATTTTAAATTAATCCCTCAATGTCGCCACGCATCCTTTTAACATTATTCCTATTTCTTTTCTTAGGGAGAATACAAGCCCAGAATTACAATTCCAGTGGGAAATTGTTATGGGAAATGAAAGGAAAAAAAGGGGTCTCGTATGTTTATGGAACCTTACACTCCAATGACAAGCGTCTTTTTAATTTCCCGGATTCGGTTTATTATGCCTTGGATAAAGCCAAAATGATTGCATTGGAAGTAAATGTGTTGGACTTGTTTATCCAAAAAGACCCAAGGAAAAATGAAACAAACGTAACCCTGGACAAAAATGGAAACTTATATACCCCAAGCAATGAACCCACAGAGACGTATTATGGAAATGAAAACGGGATGCCCCAATTTATGGACGCCTATTTTCAACAGTATGCTGAAGTTTCCAATAAAGGATGTCTTGCTTTAGAGTCGATCACTCAGCAAACCAAAGCATTGGAAGAAATTCCATTTCAAGAGGACCAACAACGGTATGCTTTAATTTCCCAAGACCCAAATACTTTGTTGGATTTATACCTAAAAGGGAATTTGGAAAATTTGGATCGCTATTTAAAAGGCCGGATCTCTTCAAATAACAAAGCATACCAACAGCTCATTCTCAACCGAAATGCTTTTATGGCTAGAAAAATTGATTCCATTGCGCAAAAGAATACAACTTTTATAGCCATTGGCGCGGGGCATCTCTTTGGCGAAGAAGGGGTAATTCAACGCCTAAGAAAATTGGGCTACACCATGCGCCCTATAGGGCTTCAAAACAGCGAGGAAGTCACCGAAAGCGAAAAAAACATCAAGCGGATTAAGAGTGACACGCTGGTTTGGAATGAAAAGTCCAACCTAAAAGTGGTCTTTCCCGGAAAGCCAAGGAAAATAAAGGATGAAAACACAGAATCCCACCGTTTCGTTTTCAAGGAATTGGGACAAGGGAACACCTATCAATTGGAAATAATTCCCAGGGATTCAACCTTGAAAGCCTTGCAATATGCCGAAATTTTCATTGCGAGTCCACCAAGTTCTCCTTATAAATTTATCATTCAAGAGGATGGAACAGAATGCTTCCAAGGCTTAAGTGATGAATACCCAGATGGATTAAAATGGGTTCGGGTTTTGTGTGACGATCAATATGTCATCATCGCAAGGTGCTTTGGAGGCAACAAGTTTATGAATTCTGACAGACCCAATCGGTTTTTCAATAACATCATTTTAGAAGAGTAATATGACAAGAATTTTTCAAGACGATTGGAAGAATCAATGGGAAAATGAAAAAGTGGTTTTTGTACAATCCCCCATGCCATTGGAAGCAAAAGCCTACATTGACACCTTAGGTTTGTATGCCATTGAAGACACCCAAGTAATAGATTTTACAGACCTAAAGCTGAATCAAAAATTCAAACAATTGGGGTCTGAGGCTCTAATTTGGTTCATGAATCAATCCCAAGTCACCCTCTTTTTATCCTGCGAATTTTTTGATGAATTTTCAATCGTCCTGCAATCTTTTGAAGCCTCGGAATTTAAGGGTCGGGCGCTCTGTTTTTACACGCCTGGTAATTTTTCGTTTGACCAACTGTTAGAAACCCATTCGTTTGTAACGCTCTCTCCAAGTTATTTCCCGCCTACCTTAATCGAATCTATTCAAAAGAATGGATTGGATTTTGAGTCTAAAAACATAGAAAACAGATTGGTCTACGGCGCTTTTCATCAACCAGAATGCGGTTTAGAAGAAACCAAAAAGGAATTATTGGAGAGGGTTCAACGTGCGATTCTGCCTGTGAACACCAAAACCAATCGACTCAACAAACCCGAGACCCTGGCCCGAATTCTAGTCTATTTATCAAATCACGCGAACGAAACATTGAGTTTTCTGTCCATCGCAAATTGGGCCGGGGTTGACAATGAAACCGTTCAACGGTATGTGAATTGGATGGCC
Organism: Chryseobacterium gleum; assembly: GCA_945882095.1. Classification (GTDB taxonomy): domain Bacteria; phylum Bacteroidota; class Bacteroidia; order Flavobacteriales_D; family Crocinitomicaceae; genus UBA952. The sequence continues at coordinate 46,381 of CAMCWF010000003.1, read as the reverse complement.
AACACCGGTTGGGTTTATGCACTGAGATCCTACAACCAAAACCATAAATATGAGTACCTCAAGGGAAATCGATTTGTGTTTGTCGACAATGGGGTTTTAAACGCCTTTCAAAATAATTTTAATGCTTCCCAATACCGAACGGACGTTGAAAAATTGTGGAAAAACCTGATGATTTCGGAAAGAATCAAGTCCAACATACTTCAGAAAAAAAACGCGCACTATTATTTTTGGCAATCGCACACCCATCAAAACATCGATTTAATCGAAGCGTCTGATCAAGGCGTTTTCGCATTTAATTTCAGTTTTTATCCGAATAAAAAAGCAGACCTTCCTCCCTTGTTTTCAAAATATTACCCTGAAATCTCTTTTGTGAAAATCACCCCAACGAACTATCTAAACTTTCTTGTCAAATGAGTTTTTTACAAAAGGTCGCCCAAAAAATTGCTGAAAATCATCCAAACACAGCGGATTATCGAATCGTATTGCCTTCCAAACGAGCCAAAAGATACCTGATGGAAACCCTTGCCATCGCTTATGGAAAACCAATTTTTTCGCCCGAAATTTTTACCATTGACGAGTTCATTCGAAAACACACACAGCATCCCATTCTCGACAGTACCCGACAACTTTTTATCCTCTATAACATAGCCCGTCAAACTGAAAAATACGAAGGACTTGGTTTTGAAGATTTTCTACAATGGGGACCCATGGTATTGGGTGATTATGATGAAATGAATCGATATTTACTCGATACCCAACAGGTGTTTAAGAATTTAATTTCCATCAAGGAACTTGAAAGCTGGAACCTCGGCGAAGGAATGAGTCTTTCTAAGGAACAAAAGAAATTTATGGAATTTTGGGATTCGCTACCCGAGCTATTCACTGCCTTTAAAGCTTATCTTGATGAAAACGAGAAAACCACGATGGGACTTGCAATCAAAGACCTAGCGATCCACTTCGACCAAAAGTTTAACGACGACAAACCTCATTTTTTTGTAGGGTTCAATGCCTTAACCTTGGCCGAATGCACCCTTATTAAGAAAATGCTTAAACGCAATCAAGCAACGTTCTTAACCGATGCGGACGCATATTATTTGGAAAATGTAAAGCATGAAGCAGGTTATTTTATTCGTAAAAACCAGGATTTTTTAGAACTTCCAAGCACAGAATTTGTAAGTCACGAACTAGCGAGTAAACCAATCAACATCGAGGTAATTGAATGCACACAAACCACAGGGCAAGTGAAGGTTGTGGGTACAGAACTCTCGAAATTATCCACAGAAGAATTATCCAGTACTCTGGTTCTACTCGCGGATGAATCCTTGGTAGTCGCTTTGATGAAAAACATTCCTGAAAGCGTTCAATCAGCAAACATTACCATTGGTTTGCCGCTAAAACAAACGCCGATGAAGTCCTTTGTGGACCTTATCTTTTCTATCCAAGAGAATAAAACCAGGTTTAATTCAAAAGCCGCCTATTTTCGAGATTTGATAGCACTTACCCACCATTCCTTTATCACCACATGGCTTGGTGACCAAGCGGCAAAAGAATTGGAAAATTGGGAATACAACACAATTCAAAAGAACAGGATCTTTCACAACGTATCGACGCTTCCTTTTCCAGCAGAATTAAATAAGTTGCTTTCCTTGCTTTACGAAGATTGGAAAGAAGATTACCTTAAAGCAATTCAGACGATTAAAGCCATCGTGGAGGAGCTTCTTGGTTTCCTTGGTAAAGATTTTGATTTCGAAAAACAAACATTGTTATGTTTCAAAGAAGCCATTCTTGTTTTTGAGGTTTTGGCAACAGAAGGTCTGCCAACCATGAACCTAAAAACATTCAAACAATTCTTGTCTCAACAATGGGCGAAGAAATCCATCGCTTTTCATGGCAATCCAACAAAAGGCCTACAGATCATGGGGCTTCTTGAAACAAGACTGTTGGATTTTGAGCGGATTTTTGTTCTTGGAATGAATGAAGGAAATTTACCTGCAACCAATCCCATTGATTCTATTATACCAATGGATTTGAGGTATGGACTTGGATTGCCAACCATGAGGGAGAAACAAGGGCTTTTCGCGCATCATTTTTACAGACTCCTCCATATCGCAAAACAAATAACCATTACCTATTCAACGGCCTCTGACATTTTGAAATCCAGTGAACCCAGTAGGTACCTTATGCAATTAGAAATGGAACTTCAACGCGTAAACCCGCTGGTCAAAATCCATAAAAAGTTTTACGCCACCGCTTTTCCCGATGCTTCAGAGTTACATTCGTTGGAGGTAGAAAAGGAATCATTGATCTTACATCAACTCAACCGTTACTTTTCCCGAAACATTTCCTCAAGCGCCCTCTCGAAATACCTTGCCTGCCCACTGGATTTTTATTATCGATACATTGCAGAGTTTGGTGAAGAAGATACCGTCGAGGAAGAACTGGAAAGCCAAAACATGGGTAAAATCATTCACGACACCTTGGAACAATTGTACCTGCCCTTCGCCGAAAGAACGAAAACAGGAGAGGAAGTGCAGCCCCCACCGGGACCCCTTTCGGTCAAAGCAGTTGAAGAGATGGTGGTGAAATACCCAGAAATTGTAAAAAACGAGTTTTTAAAGTTTCTAAACGGGGACGAAAAACTCATGGAATCTGGTAAGAATTGGTTGACTTTTTCAGTGGCAAAAGAGGTTATTCTAAACGCACTTAAAAATGACATAACATACATTAAAAACAACGCTGAACCGGTCTTTATTTTTCAAGTTGAAGCGGTCCTCAAGGCGAAAATGAATCTTAACGTATCAGGTCAAACCAAAGAAATCTCATGGGTAGGACACATTGATCGCATCGACAGGGTTGGAAACGCATACAGAATCGTGGATTACAAAACGGGGGTTGTTAAAAATGCGGACGTAAACTTCAACCTCTCAGAAGACTTATTACAGTCATTTCAGAAGACCAAACATGCTCTTCAGCTCGCCGTCTATGCCTATTTGTTCAACGAAAACCATGGCATTATGCCGAAAGAAATAGGGATTTACGCCCTGTTAATGAAACAGAACGCCTTCAATCCTTTGACCTTAAAAAACAGGAGTTTGACAGAATTTCAAAATGATTTTAGTGACTTGATTGAAAAAGTAGTCAATGAAATTTATAACCTCGATGCGCCATTTATTCACAACCCGAAAGCTAAGTATTGCTCCTATTGTTAAGAACAAAAAAAATCCTGAAAAATGTTCGTTTTTCAGGATTTTCTGCAAGTTAAATAAATCTAAGTGTTGACAACTGCCTTCACAATTTATTAAACGTATGTACTTAATTATAGGTTGCTTATGGAAAAATAAAAAAGTGAGATTGTTTTAATAAAGCTCTGCTTTCAACGCATCCCGGTAATCCTTGATTTCCTCACGGTTTACTTTATGATCTGCATTTTGCAACAATGTTAAAAGGTAAACCAAATTTTCTTGGTCCTCAATTTCTAAAGGATATTCGTTTCCTTCCTCATCTTCCTCAAATTGGCCCTCTATGTCAAAGGAATGATTCGCTTCTAAATACTCATAAGTGAGACGTAGAATTTTAACCGTTAAAGGATCCTTTTCATCCAAAGCAGTAACCCTTAACGCTTTTAAATTATCGATCAATTGGGGAGCACTCAGCCCTTCTTTTTCAACCATTTGAATAATGGCCGCCAATTTCTCTTTTCCTTGTTTTGTTTTCATTAAAAATATTAGTTGGACAAAAGTAAGCAAGAATTGCTTTTACTTAAAATAGTTAAGGTCTTTTTTTCATTATGCCATGGTCCTTTTGTTATTTTTGTAGCGTATGGATTACATTTTACAAGGAATAGGCATCGGGTTTATCTTAAGCATCATGATTGGGCCGGTCTTTTTTGTGCTTATGGAAACCAGCATCACAAAGGGTTTCAAAGCGGCAATGATGCTTGACCTAGGCGTGCTCATCAGTGACATCTTCTACGTTGTAATCGCATTGTTTTTTGCCTATCAATTGAAAAGCATTGATGTTGGGGATTTTAAAAACAACATGATCCTAAGTCTATTTGGAGGGGGATTGTTCATTTCATATGGTATTTATTATCTGTTCTTAAAAAAAGAAAAGGTAGCCGCGGTGATAACAGAAGGCCAAGAGATAGCAAATGTGCCGTCAAAAGCATCTAGAGATTATACCTTACTCGTTTTTAAAGGATTCACCTTAAACTTTTTAAATCCAGGGGTTATTATTTATTGGTTTGCCATCTTGGCTAAGGGATTTGACCTTGTTGAAGAATATAACAATAACATTCATATCGTGTTTTTTATAGCCACAATCCTACTTACCTATTTTGGGATTGATTGCTTAAAAGCACTGGGCGCAAGTCGATTGAAACCATTGGTTACCAACAAACTGCTTAGGGGTTTAAATCAGCTAATTGGTTTTATCTTTTTCGGCACAGGCGTGTTTTTAATCCTGCGTCAATTTGTTTTGTAACCTCCAGATTTTTGTACATTCCTTCAATACATGAATAAAGTATCGCTTACCTTCTTGTTCTTCATCGCCCTTCAGTCCTTTTTTGCCCAGAAGATTCTACCCGAAAACCTATCAAAAAAAACCAAAATATATTGGGACGCAAACAAAAAGCACCTTCATTCTACGGGGTCATTTTATGTTGACGAAATCAATCCCGAAACCACAGAAAAACATGGCAAATGGTTGTTCTATTCACTTGACGGCGTGCTTGAAGAAGAAAGATTTTTTTACAGAAATCGGCAGCATGGTAAACAAACTGTGTTTTTTCCAAACAAAACAATCAAAGAAATCTATTACAGTAGGTTCAATGTCCCAGACAGTATGTATAAAGCCTACAATGATAAGGGCGTTTTATTGATTCAAGGAAATTACCAATTGGGTTCTCCCGATGGGAAGTGGTTGTTTTTTTACCAAGATTCTTCCATTTGGAAGACTGAATTTACGTCTAATGACACCACCTATTTGTTAGACTACTTTCAAGATGACAGCGCCCACACACAAACCGTTAAGGAAGGTCAAGGCTTCGTCAAAACGTATTATTCAACAGGTAAAACCAAAGAATCATATACTTTTTCCAACGGACTTAAAACAGGCCCTTTCTTTGAGCTGTTGGCCTCGGGAAAAACATCCATTTCAGGGTCCTTTCTAAAAGGGAAGAAGGATGGGATTTGGGAATATTTCTACGCGGACGGAACGGTTCAAAAAAGAGAGGGATATGTAGCGGACTCATTGCATGGTCCTTACGAAGTTTATTATGAGAACGGTAAACCAGAAACCGTAGGACAGTATGTCAAAGGGAGAAAAACAGGGGAATGGAGCTGGCACTCAAGTCAAGGAGCGTTTCTTGAAATGAATGGAGGGTTTTTGGACGACCTACAACATGGGGATTGGGAATATTATTTTTCTACGGGCGAACACTCCTATCATGCACAATTTGACCACGGCAAAAAAACAGGAGAATGGAATTATCATTATCGAAATGGCCAAGATTTTCGAAAAGGGAATTACCTAAACGATTTAAAAACAGGGCTTTGGCAAACATGGTACGAGGACGGAACCTTGCTCATGGAAGGGAATTATGTGAACGGGAAGGAAGAGGGTGAATGGAAGAACAACTGGCCAAATGGAAGGGTAAAAAACCAATCTTATTACAAGCTTGGAAAACTTAATGGTGCTTGGTATTCTTTTGCTCCTGAAGGAAAATTATTGCTTTTTGGCAGGTATAAAACGGATTTGAAAACAGGCAAGTGGACGGATTTTTATAACAATGGCAAAAAAAAGGAGGAGACATCCTATAAAATTTTAAAAGTCAAAAATGTACTTGATGATGTCGTCTCAATGGGCAGTAAATCGAAACAAAGTTTGGAACATGGTAAGTATTTAGCCTATTCGCAAGTTGACTACACCCTAAAAGAAAGTGGGAAATTTAAAAAGGGTAAAAAAAGCGGTAAGTGGATTAACTATTATCCCGGCGGGGTTGTACCAGCGGTGGTTGCTTATTACAAAAACGGAAATTTACATGGTGCATTTACCCAATATGACCGTATGGGCAACAAAATGAATGAGATTCATTATCACAAGGGACTCAAACATGGGTGGTTTATCGTTTATGGACGAAATGGAAAACCGATCTCGGAAAAAATGTTTAGGTATGGCCATGAAATGAGAAAGAAAAACAGTGAAGATGGCTTCGCACCCAATTAACCTTCATTCAATTTCAAATCGATTTGTCTTTTACGTGGACTGACCTCATCAACGATGACTTCAATGACATCACCTAAGTTGAAGGTTTTTCCAGATCTAGATCCCGTCACCACATATTTTTCTGCATCAAAATAAAACCGGTCTGATCGGATGTTCTGAAAAGAAACCATACCCTCGCAATGATTTTCGACCAATTTCACAAACATTCCGTGCTCAGAAAAACCTGAAATGATGCCCTCAAATGTTTCACCGATGTGATCCAATAAAAGCAAGGTTTGAAAATACTTGGTAGACTCGCGTTCTGCCTCGGTGGCCTTGCGCTCATTAATGGAAATGTGCTTACAGAAATCAGGAAGTTCATTGCGTAACCGTATTTTATTCGTGTTAATTTTTTCCTCCATCAAACGATGAACGATCAAATCTGCATAACGCCTTATAGGGGAGGTAAAGTGGGTATATTCCTTAAAGGCCAAACCATAGTGCCCGAGGTTGTCCGTGCTGTAGGTTGCTTTGGCCATGGAACGGATCACCATACTTTGTATCAAAGGAAAATAATTCTCATGCACAATGTTGCTTAAAAGCGTGTTAATCGCCTTGGAAGCGTTGTGCGCTTTTTCAATTTTTAACTCCAATTTGAATTTTTCGCAAAACAGGTGTAACAAGGCAAGTTTTTCTGCATCGGGCTCGTCATGAACGCGGTATATACTGCGGTGTTGGTCGCCCGCTTTTTCATTGGGATTCAAAAACTTTGCTACCCGGCGATTCGCCAACAACATGTATTCTTCAATAAGTTTATGCGCGTCTTTGGAGGTTTTAACCACCGTTGCTACAGGCTCTCCTTTTTCGTTTAACTGAAAGCGAAGCTCTTCTGATATAATATTCAGTGCCCCTGACTTGAAGCGCTCATTTCTAAGATTTTTAGCCATTTTGTCTACCTCTCGAAGAATGACGTCATAATCTCCTTCTTTACCTTCTAAGATCTCCTGAACCTCTTCGTAGGCATATCTTCGGATGGAGTGGATAATCGTTTTACCAAACCATTCATTTACAATGGTTCCGTCCTGGCTAAGTTCAAAAACAGCGGAAAAAGTAAACTTATCCTCATTGGGTCTAAGGGAACACAAAACATTTGAAAGTTGTTCTGGCAACATGGGCATTACTCTGTCAACCAAATAAACCGAATTAGAACGTTTGTAAGCCTCTTTATCTAACAACGAATTTTCCCTAACATAATGACCCACATCTGCAATGTGTACGCCAATCTCTAGGTTTCCATTTTCTAACTTTTGGTACGAAATCGCATCGTCAAAATCTTTTGCATCAACAGGGTCTATGGTAAAAGTGAGGATTTTTCGAAAATCTCTTCTCTTTGCAATTTCATCCTCTGGAAATGTATCTGAAATAGATTCCGCTTCTTCCATTACCGCCTGTGGAAAAAACGGATCAAAACCTTGGTTAACCAAAATGGAAATCATTTCAGAATCATTGGTGCCAGGAAAACCTAACAATGCCACGACTTCTCCAAAGGGCATTTCGTTCGATTTTGGCCAAACGGTTACTTTTACAATGGCCTTCATTCCATTTTCCCCACCGTTTAACTTGTTTTCCACAATTTGTATTGGAACCCCAGATTTTTGGTTGTCAGGATATAGAATGGCCTGGTTGTTTTTTATTTTTAAGGTACCCGCAAATTGTACCCTTGACCGCTCAATTACAGAAACAATAACACCTTCTTTTTTACCCTTTCTACCGGCCAAAACTCGAAATTTTACTTTGTCACCGTTCATGGCAGAACCGATGTTTGAGGCTGCGATAAAAACATCATCTTCTAAGGAAGGGGTGTTTACAAATCCAAATCCTCGCTGGGTAATTTCAATGGTTCCCTCTAACAAGGATTCTTCACCGGCAGATTTGAAAGTGTGTTGGTTTACTTGAACCAATTGCCCTTTTTGTGACAAGAAAACCAACGCATCATACGTTTGTTGCCTTTGGTTAGGTTGGTTCGCTGAAATGAGGGCGCATATTTGCTTGTGGGTAAGAACGGCGTCGGGGTTTTTTTCGAAAACCGAAACCACAAGAGAACGTATGCCTCGGCTTACGGAAGGTTCTTGTTTTTTATTTGACGGATAACTTTTGTTTTTTGGCATTTTGATTATGCCCAACCTTAATGTCTAATAATTACCTTTCTGGTAAACGGCCGGGTTGTTGGGCTCTCAAAAGTAAGGAAATAAACCCCACTTCTAAATTCAGACGTGTTAATTTTCTTTGAAGAATTTACTTGATCTCTTAAAATAACATTACCCAATGCATCTACCATTTTAAATTGTAAGGATTCTGTCCCTGAAGCGGAGATGTTTATATAATCCGACGCGGGATTAGGGACCAATGTAACTGTTAGTATGTCTTTTACAGGTTTGATGTCTGCTACGTAATCAACAATCACGTCCACTGAATCAAGGAAACTGGTTCCGGAAGCCGAAGTAATGTAATACCTGTAATGTGCCGTTCCATAAACTCCGTCAGCAGGATTAATATCAGCCTTCATTTTGCCATGTTCTCCGGGTAAAAGATCAAACAAAACTGCCGCACCCCCTGGCGTTGTCCAAGGATTTGTGGTTAATTGTGTACTTGAGTAACACATCCCACCAAAAGGATCGGTTGAATGCCCCCAACACAAACCATCTGCCCAACCGGCAGGAACATCCAATTGAAGGCGTGTAATTCTCCATTTTTGAGTAATTCCGGCGTTATTGTATACATCAAAAGGGATGTCGATGACAGTTGAAGACGACGTGCCCATTGAATAAGGCCCCATTCCGGATGACAAGTCAGTGGCCCCACCATTGTAATTAATGACGATGTTGTCTTGAGCCCAAGCTCCAAATTGAAGAAACAACGTAAGAATGAAAAGAGTAAAAATTTTAGTCATTGTGTTTTATTGCGCGTGTTATCAAAGATAAACGAAAAAATGGTTTTTCCAAACAGGTGAAATTGAATTTTAAACAAGGAAAGTGTACTTTTGATTCGGCAACGTTTTTGCTACGTGTTTTAGAAAAAGAATTTTATGAAAAATTATTGTACCCTACTACTATTCCTTGGCATAAGTAATTTGATGTTAAGCCAAATTAAAAAAGATTCCATAGACGCTCGAAAGGTACCATCGGTTCAGCTAAAAGACATCAATGGTAAAACACATAACACTGCGTCTTTAGGTTTCACAGGTCCCGTTGTCATTAGTTTCTGGGCAACGTGGTGCGCGCCCTGTAAAAAAGAATTAATGGCCATTCACGATGTGTATGAAACTTGGCAAGAAGAGACGGGCGTAACCGTTGTTGCTGTATCCATAGACGATGAAAAAACCAAGAGAGATGTAATAACATACGCGAATGGGAAAGCATGGGACTACCTTGTTTTACTTGATCCAAACAGCGATTTTAAAAGAAACATGGGGGTAAACAACGTTCCTCACACCTTTTTACTAGACAAAGAGGGCAACGTCGTATACACTCACAACAACTATGTACCTGGAGATGAAGAAAAATTATTCGAAGAAATTAAAAAGTTATCCAATAAATAGGAAGCCTTTTTGGGCCATTCTCTTCCTATGTTTTACAAGCTTTCCATTTTTAGGTCAAGGTAATTTTACCGGGAACATTGAGAGCACCTTTCAATATTTGAATTCGGATTCGGTTATCAACGCAGTTCAACCTGCTTCAAAAGGGCTGATGAATTCCTTCATGAATGTTTTTTATACCAACAAGGGCTTTAAAGCGGGAATGCGTATGGAAAGCTATTTACCACGCATTCAGGGATATCCTAATCGCTTTGACGGTACAGGATTGGGAATGCGATATGTTGGCTATGGAAACGACTTCGTTGAAGTTACTTTGGGAAATTGTTACGAACAATTCGGAAGTGGATTGGCCCTAAGGTTTTATGAGGATCGTGCCCTAGGTTATGACAACACCCTTGATGGACTAAGAATTGTTATCAAGCCGAGAAAAGGTGTGCAATTTAAAGCCGTTTACGGGAGCCAACGCCTCACATTTGTTTCCGGTTCGGTCGTAAGAGGACAGGGTCTTGTCCGCGGGCTCGATGGAGAGGTTCACCTCAATGAATGTTTCGATAAGTTAAACGAATTTCCTTTAGACATAACCCTTGGAGGGAGTTTTGTAAGTAAATACCAAGCGGACGATGACGATCAACTCATTCTTCCTGAAAACGTTGGGCTGTATGGTGGGCGAATGAAATTACAATATAAAAACGTTCGGTTGGAAGGCGAGTATGTCCAAAAAGAACAGGACCCCTCATTGGATAATGGAATGATTTTTAATTATGGTCATGCTGCGGTTGTAAATTTTGGCTATTCGAAAAAAGGAATCGGTTTCTCATTCTCTGCAAAATCAGTGGACAACATGAGTTTTCGATCTGATCGTAACAAAGACCTTCAAGATGTTTTTATCAATTATCTTCCCTCATTAAACAAAACACACACCTACAACCTCGTAGCCACGCTCTATCCTTATGCAACTCAACCTTTAGGGGAAGTCGCCTATCAAGCAGATTTTTTATACACCTTTAAAAAAGGGTCTTCTCTCGGTGGAAAATATGGAACTACCCTTGGGTTGAATGCATCAACAACGCATCGTCCGATTGCCAATGGAAGCAATTTTAATCCCTTAGATTCAACCGGTGTAACCTATGTTTGCAAACCCTTCGACAAAAGCGATAGCCTTTATTGGCGAGACATCAACGTGAATGTAACCAAAAGGGTAAACAAAAAATTACTTTTGATTTTCAGTTATTTTAATATCAACATCAACAATGACGTCGCGAAGGTTTCAAATGACGCCATAGGAATTATCTCTTCGCACATTGGGGTGGTTGAAGGCTCTTATAAAATCAACGCAAAACACAACATACGTGCAGAATTTCAAGGAATGTTTGTTCGAAAAGTCAATGGTCAAATCAACGACAAAGGAAATTGGGCCACCTTGTTGCTGGAGTATACCATTTCGCCAAGTTATTTTGTAAGCTTTATCAACCAATACAACTATGGCAACCCGGATCCTTTGAAAAAGGTTCACTATCCAAATATTACCTGCGGATACATCCACGAATCAACCAGAATTATGCTTTCCTATGGAAGACAAAGAGCAGGTTTATTTTGTGTGGGAGGGGTTTGTCGATTTGTTCCAGCAAACAATGGTCTTTCAGTAAGTTTTACCCAAAGTTTTTAACGATGAAACATTTAATTTTTATCTGTCTTAGCGCCTTGTTTTTTGCTTCATGTGACCATGTGCAAAATCCTTATCCGGCGGCATCAACCAATGATTTGGACACGAGTTTATACCCCGGTAATTGGAGTGATTATGTTGCCAACGAATGGCCCGTCTTTAGCCCCAATACCAACGTAAACAGAAATGTTCTCATCGAGGATTTTACTGGCCACAAATGCATTTATTGTCCAGCCGCAGCAGACTTGGCCCATGCGCTTCACGAGGCAAATCCAACCCGTGTTTTCCCCGTTTCTATTCATGCTTGCCCAACGGGTATTGGTGATTTTCAGTCGGTTTCACTACCAGAATATCCTATGGATTTTACAAATCCAGATGGATTGGCCATAGGGTCTTATTTTGGCACCAACGACGGAGGATTCACAGGCAATCCTAGGGGAAACGTAAGCAGGGTAAGCAATGGGGTGATTTTTCAAAGCCCCAACCTCTGGGCGAACATGGTGAATGACCTCATTACGCAGAATCAATTGAAAGTAAACCTTCAATCCCAGTTAAATTATTATCCAAGCACGAAAGGGGCATACTTGCATGTTGAAGTTGAAAAGGTAGACCAAAGCCTTAACAATGGGCTTGGTGTTGTCGTGTACCTTCTAGAGGATTCATTGGTTGGGGATCAAAAAATGAGCGACAACTCACACAATTCCAGTTACGTTCACAGAGACATACACCGTGGGAATTTAAACGCAACACCATTTGGCAAAACCCTTACCAACGCAGAGATGGTCAACGGGAAATATTATGTAAATTACAGTTTTGTGGTTCCAAATCAATTGGATGGCAGTTACAATGCCGCTAACATGAGATTGTTGGTCTATGTCTACGATAAAATCACATGGGAAATTTATCAAGTAATTGAACAAGACATACAATAAAAAAAGGGGCCTAAGCCCCTTTAACAAAATTCCAATTAAATTATTGTTTCACAAAACGAACGGATTTAACTCCGTCTACAGTAGACAAGTTTGCAAAATAAATCCCCTCTTTTAAGAAGTCCAAGTTCATTGTAATTGCATTTTTTCCTTCTACGTTCATTGCACTTAATACTTGACCGTTTACGTTGGTAATGGTAATGGTTTCAGCATTCATTTCTGAAGAGATTCCTGTTACATTCAACATTCCTGTTGTTGGGTTTGGATAAAGAGACAAAGGAGCCACAACACCGGTGATGATTCCTGCATTTCCTACGATGATTTTATATCCACCAAACGATAATCCCCCAGGAACTTGAACGGGTACAGGTGGTAAGCCTGGAATTAGGGAAACAAGTACGATTGCGCTCAATTCAATGGTAATTGGATAAGTTCCCGTTGTCGCTGTTGTTCCCCAAATATTGGCACAACCATTTACGCCACCTGCATAGGTACAATTCGCAATGTTACAAGCATAATTAAAACCATTTGGTAGTCCAACAACCCCAGTAACGGTAAATTCTTGAATTGGAGATCCAGCGTATTGTGCAGATAGCTCGGCGGGTACGGTTGATGGAACTTTAAAGTTTAAATCCGTTGAATAAGCTACGTTTGCAGCCGCTGGCGGAAAATTTTGTGTTGTATCCGGCCAAACACCATACGTGGAGTCTACAAAATTTGCTCCTGGAATACAAGACTGAGCATCAACAGACAGCGCAAGAAAAGCGATTGCACCAAAAGAAAGTAAAAGTTTTTTCATAAGATTAAATTAAAATTGATACCAAAGATACATAAAACAGACCGTTTCAAAATCACTAATTTTGGATATGAAATATTTTTCGATTCCAAACGATACAATTGAATCCTACCTTAAAGGGGATACCACCTTTGACACGTTGCTCCAAAAACATGCGAATGGAAAGGAAGAGAAAAGCGCTTTTCTCCATCAGTTTTTAGCAATCCAAACCAATGAAACCATGGTTTTTAATGGTTGGATTGAAAGCAATCCAGTGTTAAGAGATTTCTTGCTTTTAAGGGAAATTCTACAACCTTTTGTAGGATTCGGAAACATACAAAAACACATTTTATACCCCAACTTTCAAAAGTATATCGGTCTTTTCTTCCCCGTTTTTCAAGGGGAGCTAACAATCGATAAACAAATGAAAAATTATCTAGGATTTCTACAAGTGCTAACCGATGAAAAACGATTTCAAGTAGAACAAAATTTGCAAACGCACTTGAGAATCCAACTGGAGTTGGAAGTGGAGAAATGTAAAGACATTTCCGATGCAAAAGAATTTAACCTGGCTGTTTTATATTTTTTGAGTGATGAAAAAGCAGAATTGTTTCTTTCCCTGTCACAAGGAAGTGAACGTGTAAAGGCACAATGGGTAGAAGCCACATTAACATTGTTGGCCGACCCGAAATGCACGGCCAATACGGCACACTACGCTTTCCAACAACTCTCAAAAATCGAGTTAAATCAAATTCTGAAGGCATCTTTGGATAAGGCAATTCATCGTTTCAAAGGGTTACAAGTTAAGGCTCAACAACAAAAAGGGATTTCCCGAAAAACGAAGTTTTATGCCCGGATCTTGCTCATTTTTCTTGTCCTCGGAGGTTTGACCATAGTGATTTTTACCAAGTGGCAAGATGACTTAGAAGCCCCCGATAACATCAATGCTTCCTCCTTGAAATACTTCAGTTTGGCTGAGAGGTTTCGTGTGGATTCTTTGGTGCACTCCCAATCTGAAACGAGACCTATGGATGGAGACACGTTAGGGTTTGATAATTCCGGGATAAACGTAAGCGTAAGAAATGCATTTGTCAACGAGAAAGCAGAAGGCATATATCAAAACCTATTATTGGGATTGAATGATTATTACCTGCATACATCACAAAAATCCAAAGAAGAAATATCCGAACACACCTTGTTAAATACAAAGCGTTTTAGTAACAACAAAACGCTTCCAAGTATTCAGTTTAACAATGCCTCCGGATATGACGTGTTGGTGATTGGTTTTGAAAATAAAAAAGGAAAGGAAGTGTGCAGTTGGTTGGTAAAACGGTCTGAGACAACAGCCATCCAAACAAAGCGAAATTGGGTGTTTTTGATACTTCCAGGCACAGGTTTCACCCGAAAAGAAAAAATGCCCTTTCGTGAAATTAATTACAATTATGACTATTGCCTGTATGCAAACTATACCTTTGTAGGGAAGGATAAAACCAATAAAATCCTTTTTAACGGTTTAGCTGGACAAGAATTCGAAATGATGGACCAACAATCTGTTTTTCTTGAAAACAATGAATGAGATGATTTTATATAATGTTACCGTGAGCATCGACCCCGCCATTCGAGCGGATTGGACCACCTGGATGAAAGAACAACACATCCCCGAAGTGTTAAACACAAATTGTTTTCAAAAATGTGTATTTTCAAAAATTCAGGGCAATGAGGAAGACGAGTGTTCTTTTTCGATCTTGTATTACGCGGAGAGCCAATGCCACTATAATGAATACCAAGAGAAATTTGCTAAAGATTTGCAAGCGAAACATCAATCGAGGTATGAGGGAAAATTCGTAGCCTTCCGTACCCTTTTGGAAATAATTCAGGAGGCCCATCCATGAAGGTTGCACCTAAAAAAAGACTGGGACAACATTTTTTAACGAATGTTCAAGTTTGCGAGCGCATTGCAGAATGCCTACCGCCTTTCGAGCAACCCATGTCAGTACTTGAAATTGGTCCGGGAACAGGGGCAATCACAAAGTATTTTGTACAAAGGGAAGACATTGATTTTTGTGCTTTCGAAGTTGACAAAGAATCCATCACATACCTTCATGTGCATTATCCAAGCTTGAGAGAGAAGGTGTTTTTTCAAGATTTTCTAAAGGCCGACTTAGCTGGGTTTTTTAACCATAAACCCTTTTGCGTTGTGGGAAATTTTCCTTACAATATATCTTCTCAAATCTTATTTAAATGTTTGGAGCACCGAAATCAAATCCCGCTCATTATCGGAATGTTTCAAAAAGAAGTTGCTGTAAGAATTGCCGAAAAACCGGGCAGTAAAAGTTATGGAATCCTCAGTGTTTTGCTGCAGAGTTACTATCACATTGAGTATTGTTTCACCGTTGAGCCAGGGGCCTTTTACCCACCCCCTAAAGTCAAATCTGGAGTGATCCGTTGTACGCGAAACCAACGTCCCAACTTAGGATGTGATGAGAAACTTTTCGTTCAAGTGGTTAAAATGGCTTTTAACCAAAGGCGAAAAACACTTAGAAATTCCTTGAGACAACTCATAGAGCATGTCAAGCTGGATGAAAAATACGATAAGGCTCGACCTGAACAATTGGACGTCGAAGATTTTATTTATTTAACAAAACAAATAGAGAGATACAATGAACAAAAGAGCGAATGACGCATTACTCAACTTGAAGTCGCAAGATGTTGAAGAGGTTAAAAAAGCATGTGATTACTTAGAAGAAAACGGAACCTTAGCACAGCTTGAGGAAGTATTTGAAATTTATTTAGCCACCGAAAATTTAGACATTAAAAGAGATGTTTTTAATTTGCTCGCATCCGTGAGCGTTAAGGGCGCCGCTGAAAAATGGATGGAAATGCTTTATGAAAAAGACAACGCACATGCCAGAAAACAAATCCTTCACATCCTTTGGAACTCAAAACTGAACTACAGCGACCACATCGCCTCTTTTGTAAAAATGGCGTGTGAATCAGATTACCTGACCGCCTTAGAATGTTTGACCATATTAGAGAATTTGGAAGGTCCTTTTGACGAAGCTTCTTTGCTTGAAGCGCAATTGCATCTGAGAGATTACCTTGAATCGAGGAATGAAGAAGACGATAAAAAGAAATTTTTAATGAGTGAAATCGCGTTGATTCTAAAAGATCAAAATGAAGGTTTAGATACGGACCTATTGCTTGAGTAAAGATTCGTTGTAACGTTGTATTATTTCCAAATTAATCTCCTTAAACGCAGCATAATCTTTTGCATAAAAGTCAAAACTCTGACTGTATTCTTTTGAGGTTACACGGTGCTTTTGAAAGGTCTTTAGCAAAGCCTTTTTAAGGACTTTATGGTAAATAAATGGTGAGGCATGTTTCTTTTGATAATACATTTCAACGACAAATACTTCCGACATTATTTCAGTCATTTTCTCCTTCGGGATGATGACGCTTGGCTTTTCTTTTAACGCACAGCTTGAAAACCCCACAAGGATTCCTAAGATTAAAAAAAAGCATTTCATTGTGCCTTGTCAAATAATAAACGCATACCCTTTGTGCTTTCTATGATTTCTCCATCCTCAAAGACTATGTTGCCATTGACAAAAGTACGCTTAATGGAATATGGAAAGGAATGGCCTTCAAACGGAGACCACCCACATTTGTATAGTAAATTGGCTTTGCTAACGGTTGTTTGTTGATGAGCGTCCACTTCTACCAGGTCGGCATAGTAACCTTCGCGAACAAATCCTCGGTCTTTTATCCTGAAAAGTACAGCAGGAGCATGTGACATTTTTTCAACGACTTTTTCCAAAGTTAAGAGACCCTCTTTTTGTTTTTCTAGCATTGCGAGTAAGGCATGTTGAACCAACGGTCCACCAGAAGGAGCGTTTAGGTAGGGGTTGTTTTTCTCTTCTAGGGTATGCGGGGCATGGTCTGTTGCGATAACGTCTATCCTGTCTTCTAAGAGCGCCTTCCATATTTGCGCACGGTCGTTGGCAGATTTAACGGCGGGATTCCATTTAATCGCATTCCCATGAAGCCCATAATCAGCATCACAAAACCAAAGATGATGAATACAAGCCTCTGCTGTAATCTTTTTAGACCTAAGGGGAACATTTGCTTCAAACAAAAACGTTTCCTTTCCTGTTGAAATGTGCAAAACGTGTACCCTTGTCCCATGTTTTTTCGCCAAATTAACCGCGAAGGAGGAGGATAAATAACACGCCTCCGCACTTCTTATTTCCGGATGCATTTGAATAGGAATGTGATTTCCGTAGGTTAACTTTGCTTTTCGCAAATTTTCTTGCACCGTCTGCTCGTCTTCACAGTGCGTAGCGATGAGCATGGGCGATTGAGAAAAGAGGGCCTCAAGGGTTCGTTCATTATCTACCAACATGTTTCCTGTGGAAGAGCCCATGAAAACCTTAATTCCACAAACTTTTTCTTCGTTGGTTTTTAGCACCTCAGAAAGATTGGTGTTCGACACACCCATGTAAAAGGAATGATTGGCAATAGAAACGATGCCCGCCCGGTTGTATTTTTCTTCAAGAAGGTCTTGGGTTAAAGCATTGGGGACCGTGTTCGGCATTTCCATAAATGAGGTGATTCCGCCTGCAACAGCGGCCCGCGACTCGGTGAAAAGATCACCTTTGTGGGTTAGGCCGGGTTCGCGAAAATGAACCTGGTCGTCAATGCATCCGGGCAATAAATAGTTGCCTTTCAAATCAATTTCTTTTACCGCTGAATCGGAGATTTCGCCAGCGATTTTCTCAATTCTACCGTCTTTGATGCTGAGGTCTGAAACAAAAGTTTTTCCTTCATTAACAATTTGTGCATTGCGTAAGATTATTCGGCTCATAGTTTCATTTTTCGCATTTTCCAAACACCAAACAACGCTTCTTTAAAAATGCCGGTGCTCATTTTAGAATCGCCATACAGTCTATCCTTAAAAGTAATCGGAATTTCTTTCACGCGACAACCGTGTTTGATGGCGGCATATTTCATGCAAATTTGAAAAGCATAGCCCTTGAAAATGATGTGGTCTAGGTTGATTTTTTTAAGCGCTTCGGCACGGTAACATTTGAATCCTGCAGTAGCGTCCTTGATCGAAACCCACAATACAATGCGAACATAAAGGTTGGCAAAATAAGATAACAAAACACGCTTAAACGGCCAGTTTTCAACCTTTCCTCCTTTGCAATAACGAGAACCTACAGCAACATCTGCTCCTTCAATGCATGCGTTTTTAAGTCGAATTAAATCTTTAGGGTCGTGTGAGAAATCACAATCCATTTCAAACACATAGGTGTAATTTTTTTCCAAAGCCCATTTGAAGCCAGCTATATAGGCGGTTCCAAGTCCCAACTTCTCTTCTCTGGTTACTAAAAACACTTCGTCTGGGTATTTTTGTTGCAACTCGCGGATTACGTCACCTGTGCCGTCTGGTGAGTTGTCATCTACAAATAAAATGTGGTACCCTTCACCAAGCTGCATAACAGCATCACACATCAAAACGACATTTTCGCGTTCATTAAAGGTGGGGATGATGACTATTGAATCGTTCATAAGGAGTTAGCGGACGAAATTAAGGAAATCGATGCAGTTCTAAAAATGGACAGGGTTAAAATATGTGAATTCACCTTTTTTGCGCGCCAGTCACAACGAAGTGGTTAATTATACATGTGTTCGCAAATAAATCCCCCTATATTTGTAATTCAATTTATGACATGGACATTCTAATTAAAGCCCTACAACTCCTTCTATCACTTGCCATTTTAGTCACTGTACATGAGTTTGGACACTTCATTCCTGCCCGTTTGTTTAAAACCAAGGTAGAAAAATTTTATTTGTTCTTTAATCCCTGGTTTTCGATTCTCCGGTTTCGCAAAGTAAATGGGGTGAAAAAATACGCATGGTTCACCAAGAAATCACCTGAGTCATGGGAGGATGGAAGTGAGAAAACAGAATGGGGAATAGGGTGGGTTCCACTTGGAGGTTATGTTAAAATCGCGGGTATGATTGATGAGTCAATGGACAAAGAGCAGATGAAACAGCCAGCGAAACCCTATGAATTCCGATCTAAAAAAGCATGGCAACGACTCATCATTATGATTGGGGGGGTGGTCGTGAATTTGTGTGTAGGAATTATTCTTTACATCTCCATCGTTTTTGTTTGGGGAGGAAGTGAAATCAACACCTCTAAAATGAACTATGGAATGTCTGTTCACCCCTATCTCGAGAAATACGGATTAACATCGGGTGACATCATAACAAAAATTGATGGAAAAACAATTAAAACCATTGACGACCTTAACAAAGGGGTTTTGTTGCGCGATAAAACAAAAATAACCTTTACAAGAGAGGGAAAAGAAATTACAAAAGCATTACCAGAAAACATCGACCAGCAATTGTTCCAGAAGGGAGCCATGGTTCCTTTTGGCTTAAGGGTGAAAATAGGCAAGGTTAAGGAAGTATTGGAAAAAAGCGCGGCAAAAGCAGCTGGGTTGAAGATAAATGACCAAGTGATTGGGGTAAATGGGGGCGCCATCGTTTATTTCGACGAACTACAAAAAGGATTGTTTACCCATGCAGGGAAGAAGGTGGACTTGTTGATCTTACGAGGCGCTGACACAATGGAAATTCATCCAAAAGTGAGCGTAGAGGGTATAATTGGGTTTTCATCCAATAATTTGTTTACGTCTGACACCCTTGCCCTCGTGAAAAAAAATTATAGTCTTTTAGAAAGCATTGTGGTTGGAACCGATTACGGATTTAACCTTTTGAAGGATTATGTCACGCAATTTAAATTCGTATTCACTAAAAAAGGCGCAACTTCAGTTGGAGGCTTTGCAAGCATTGGAAATATGTTCCCCCCGATGTGGGATTGGAGAATCTTTTGGATGAACACCGCATTTATCTCCATCGCTTTGGCATTTATGAACATTCTACCCATTCCAGCATTGGATGGTGGTCACGTTGTTTTCTTGCTTTATGAAATCATCACCGGAAAAGAAGCCCCTCAGAAAATTTTAGAGTATGCCCAGTATGTTGGAATCTTTCTGCTTTTGAGTTTAATGATATATGCAAATGGAAACGATTTAATTCGAATCTTCTTCAAGTAAATTCATTTTGGCTTGAATACCGAATGCAATTAAATTGGCCTTTTCCTTTGCTAAATTGGCGGTCAACCCATCAAAATTTTCATCAACGGTTTCGTTAAACAGCGCAATCCAAACCTTAAAAAGCCCACGTGTTAAGGGAAGTCCAACATGTTTTTCCGTGACATTGGTGGTATACCCGGGCTCGTTCAACAATAAAAATCGCCAAAACTGTTTCATTTTCGGGAGGTGTTGTTCCCAATCCATATGCTGAAAAAAGGGCCGAAGTGATGGGTCTTTTTGAACTTTTTCGTAGAAAGAATTCACAAGAAATGAAATGTCGGCTGGGGTATTTATATCTGTTTTCATTGTTAAAAAAATGCGCGAAGTTCCATGCCTCCGTTGTGAATACTTTTTGAATTCATAGATTTTCGTCCTGAATATTGTAAGGTCATCTGCAAGTTTTTACCAATGTTTCTTTGAAACTGTAAGGTCCAAGTGTAATTTGTGCCCGGTTTTAAGGCTTCAAGCATTTCAAAGGCCACCGCAGAAAAAGGATTTCCTTCATATTGAAGTTGAATAAATTTCACATCCGCTTGAACACTTCCTTTTTGTGTAGTATTGTATTTTACTCCCGTGGTAATTTCCCTGGCAAGACATTGCTCCCCTCCAAAAATTTGTGCATTGGATTTATCCGCCAGACGACCGCCCAAGGTGATGCGATAATTCGTAGAAGGTTGGAATAAAAACGTTCCTAAAATTTGTTGGGTTTGAATTTGGTAATTTCTACCTGTTGTATAATCAACATTTGCGTGTTTTTCCCCCTGTTGCCCTTCGATTTTAATTGAAAAAGTAGGTTTAACATTCCAGTGTAAAGAGAGTTCATGAAAAAGAAATTGTTTACCATCAAAACCACTCGCTAGCAAAGCCTTGTTTGCGGAAAAACTGTAAACATATTGCCCATTAAATACAGCCGAGGTTCGGTTGAAAAAAAGCGTGTTCCTAAATAAAAAAGCCGACGAAATTAAGAGGGTGTTATCGATTTCAGTTCGCAAGGGGTTGAATAACGACCCGCTGTTCCACGATCCGATTTTTCGGTTTGAACGCAGTCGCATTTGATTGGAAAAACGAGAAAGAAAATGCAACGCACCTGTTTTCTTGCTCCAAATCAATTCTGGGCGCCAAAAAACACTTTGATTGTATTCGTTGGAGAACGTTTTTTGGTAGTCACTGCTTGGTGTGAATATGCGAATGTAATTTGCTTGGTCTATGAAACCGGAAATTTCAAATTCATTTAAATCCTTTATTCCATCTCCATTGTAATCAATCCAAGTATAGACTCCTTGTCCCGCGTTTACTTCCAAATAGATAAAGGTTCTTTTCTGCTCCAACCCAGATCCAATCTCATAATAGGTATCCCAAGTAAGTGCCCCCTTCCAAATGCGAAAACTGTATTCCACTCGCCCGATCAAGGATTGGTCCGGCTTAATGTTTAGCAATGTAGTGTCTAAAGGGGTAAGGCTGCGAAAACCAACCACGCAACCCAAGGTTTGAGCTTTCCACTTTTTCAAGTGCCATTCCCCTCCCATTGTTTGCCCCCTCGCGGCGGCTTTAAAGACATTTCCACTGGGCTTCCAGTCCCACCGTTCCCGATAAAACAATCTCAAAGACCGTGTTGAGGTATCGTGCGATTGAATGTAAAACTGAACATCATAAAAGGCATAGGGAACATTTGTGAGGGTGGTTCCGGACGCGTTTCGTTGGTTATACTCTTGGTCGTCTTTTATCCCAATTAAAAAAGGTTTGAGTTTATAGGAAAGGTCTAAGCGGTGACGTATAAATACTGATTGTCCTGTTCCTTGGGTTCCTAAAACACTCGCGTCCCATTTGGATTGAATGGTTTTGTTTTTTAAGTTTCCCTCTGAATAAATACGCGTGCCATTGAATTCGTTACCGATGCCATAGTTTTGAACGCTCCATTGTATCATGCCTGCTTTTTTGTTTTTAAATTGATTTGCCAACTCAACAAATCGTTGCGGACCTTTGTATTGAAAATTCCTTACGTTCCAATCTCGATCAAACTCTACTTTTCGATAGGGTTCAATAAACGTAAAGTTGGCATCGAGAAATTCTACTTCTAAGCCCGACGTTGAAACCCATCCTTTCTGTCCAACACTGTCTTCGTGACTAAGTTTTGTGTGGTTTGACCAAGACCAATCATTTTTTAAATCCAACTTTGAGAACAAGTTGCTGTTGTTTTCAGAAAAGCCGAATTCACTCTCTATTTTCCACTTCTTACCCAAATCGCGAGAAACACCCGCAGTTATTAATCTTTTTCGTTTTGGGGTTATGAGGGTTTGAACCGGTAAGTAATCTCCCTGAGAAACACCGGAAACAGGCGCAATCCAACGGTAAATTTTTCCATAAGCTGTGTTTTTCTCATAAACATAGTCTCCCTTTTGTGGCCCCACCCATTGAAACGTTGTGCGGTAAAACGCTGAGTCTTGGTTTACTGAAAAAACCAAAACCGAATCGTAACCCAAGGAATCAATCATTTTATAAAGGTTTTGATTCTCAAAGAACCCCACAGAATCAATGCTATTTATTGTTGCGTTTTGAATGCTGTCACCGATGTTTCGGAGAAGCAACTTATCCGATTCGTCTAAGGAGATTTGCAAGGGTTGGCTTTTGATGTCTTGCTCGTGGTAGTAATTGATCCAAGCACTCCCTTTTTTGCGGGTGTACTGAACACTTTGTTGAATGAGCGACCGCGTATAGGTTTGGTCAGAATATTGAAATTCTATGGCGATTCTTGTGTCCTTTGTGATTAAGAACCTACTTGTGAATACAACTTCAGCCGTGTTGTAATCAATGACATAGTCAAATTCTTGACCTCGAACGAGCATTTTACCGTCGACAAAAACTTTTTCTGTTCCGGCAAGAATTACAATAAAAGGTTCGTTTTCAGCGCCTTTTAATCGATAAGGACCTTGATTGTTTTCAACGCCCTGAATGATTTGGCGGTTAAATTTACCCTTGGACAATCCCAAGCTGGTCTGAAGATTCAATTTTCCTTCCTGGGCTGTTTTAAATGAATAGGTTGAGGTAAATCCTTGCCCCCTTTTTTTATAATTCAAAAAATAACCCGCTGGACGTTGAATCCAAAAGTCACCGCCTGTAAACTTGAGGTTTTCGTTGTATAACTGAATAAAAACTTGGTCAAAAGATTGCAGTTTTTGCGTATTACCTTCAGGTTGTATTGGAACATTTGCATCGGAGATCGAAGCCAATACATTCAAGTTTTCTGAAAGTTTCCCAGAAAGCTCCAGGTTTAATGTAGAATTTATACCCAGGTTTTGTTGATTTCCAAACGTTACACCCCTCGATAAACTTCCTTTTTTAGACAGGTCATTTCCACCAAAAAAATCATTGATGGTGTTTCCTTGATTCGAAATTTGATATTTCCAGTCCTCTTTCATTCCAGATGAAAAAAGAAATGTAGAATCGTACTTTGAAAGTTGTGGCGTAAAATCGAAATTTAAAATGTCATAGAAAACAATAATACTGTCTTTGAATGGCCGAAGTATGCGAATCGATTTTTGAATGTAATCAACAGTGTAATCAAGTTCCGATAAAGTATCTCGGTGTACAATACAAACAATACTTCCCGGAATAATAGACAGACTGTCAAGTTGGGTTGTTTCAGTTGTGTAGGAAATGGTAAGCGTTTTGTTTAATGTACCTTGTCCCCACCCAATCGGAATGACCCAAATCATTAGTATGGTTAGGAGACGTTTGAACATTATTTAGCGAAATTAAGCATAGCAATCAAACGAGGAATGCTAATTTTGATTGTTAATACATTCTGCCATGCGAAGAGATAACCCATTCTTACTACTTTTTACTGTTTTTAGTTTTTGGAACACATACAGCCAAGCACCTCAAACATTATTAGAATTTACCAAAGAAGAGATTTTTGTCTATGAACCTAAATTAATTGAAGATTTTACATCCCCAAAGTTGAATGAAGAATTGTGGTTTGGCTATTATCCTTGGGGCGGGTTGTCATTGGATGCGAGAACCTACACCTCTCCTGATATGTGTAAGGTTAAAAACGGAAACGTTGTACTCTCTTTAGACACGACTTCGCAATGGTTTACCTTTCCTGATTGGATGATTGATACGGCCAAGTTGCGAAAACACAATGTTGAAATGAAACAAGGAAAAATTCAAATGCAACGGTTAACCTCCGCGATATGGAGCAAAGAAAAGTTTCGCTTTGGGTATTTTGAGTGCAAATGTAAAATGCCTGAAGGACAAGGTTATTGGCCAGCGTTTTGGCTGTATGGCGGGAATCCCAATGAGGAAATCGATTTTATGGAGGGAAAGGGAGAGCGTCTAAAACAATACCACGTGGACATCCACTGCCCAAATCGATGTGACCGGGTAAAACAATTTGGAATGTTCGACAAGCCTTTTGGCCATTGGGTTAGAAGTAAGTCAAAGTTGCTTGGTGAGTGGGTTGTTTTTTCGGGAAAGTGGACACCGCAAGGGGTTGCGTTTTACTTGAACGGCGAACGCGTTGCAACCCATCAAACAACTTTTGAAACCGCAATGAACCTCATCGCTAATTTTTCAATGGCACAAGACAACGGGCCATTTTCCCCTGGGGAAAATAGAAAAACACGTTATCCAGCACAATTCGAAGTAGATTACATGCGGGTTTGGGACATCGAAAAAGGGGATTGGGACGTCCAAAAACAGTTGGACAAAAACCCTTCTAGGTTCGTGTCTTGGGTGTATAAGGAAAACCAAGTGTACTATTTTGAGTTCCGTGGGAAGAAAAACCCGAAGGAAAGTTTGGTGATTCTAAAGGATGGATTACATTTTTTAAGCCTTGAATTGGATTCGGAGGAACAGTGGATTGATACGTCTCACTGGCCGAAAGGTACTTATGCGATAAAAGCAAGCAACGGAACCATTCAAAAAACCGTTGGTTTTATAACGCTTTAACAGGCTTTTCGAGCGATACTTCGAACAGTTTTGACCAATATTTTCCGGTCATGTACAATTTCTTATCCCTGTCATTGTATGCAATTCCGTTGAGCACCTCGCCATTACCCCTTCCTGCAGCTGCCAAATTTGTTGCGTCAATGTAGGCGATAACCTTCCCTGTTAAAGGGTCAATCACCGCAATTAAATTTGTGGTCCAAATGTTTGCATAAATGAAACCGTCTACATACTCTAATTCATTTAATTTCATCACCGCTCCTTCGTTCGTGTACACTTGAATGCTTTTTAATTCCTTAAAAGTCAAAGGATCGCGAAAAGTCAAGCGCTCACTTCCATCGGAAACCACTAAATACTGCCCTGTATAGCAAATACCCCAACCTTCGCCACCATAATCAAATTTTTGGGTGTTCTTAAAATCTGACTTGTTGTAAACAAAACAGGTGTGGTTTTGCCAAGTTAACTGATAAATACGCTCACCTACTATGGCGATACCTTCTCCAAAATAAGGAGCAGGAAGGGTTGTTTTTCGAATGATTTTACCCGACTTAAAATCAACTTCCCCTAAAAAAGAAGCGCCTATTTGGTTTGGGTCCCCTGTCCCTTCAAACATCTTTCCCTCTGAAAACACCAATCCTTGCGTGAATGAGGAATCGTTGTGTGGGTATGTGTTTAGGATGTTTGTTTTCCAGGCTTTAGGTACAATGTCGGACAAAACAATTACAATGCGTTCGTCTATGCTACTTTTATTTTGAGCATTGACGGCGACCAGTTTTATGGAATGCATCCCCAATTCAAGATGTTTTGGGTCAAGGGTTACGTGGAATGTCCTTCTCTTGTTGGTATAGGTTTGAATCAATGAATCATCCAAAAAAAGTTTAATTTTCTTTTGGTTTTCGCTACAAGCAACATCAAACGCGGCCTTCTGACCAAAGGATATGGAAAGGTTTTCTTTGAAAGAAAAAGTACATGTCAGCTCAACATCCTCAGTTTCCGCATCGGTTTTAGTGAAAAAAGGGATAACGATGGCTACCAGAAGCAAACCAAGGATGATCAAAATAAAGACAGACCTCTTGTTTTTCATAGGTGGTTTTTTATAAAATCACAATCTATTTTTTCATGTGTAGCGGAACCCTTCATTTGACCCTTAACCAAAACAAACATTTGTGGTGATTGGTGTGGAATCCCAAAATGACCCGCAAGGGAATTCGAAACCTCTCGGTGATTGAGTAAATCCAACACCCAAACAGTAACGTTCAGTTCTTGGTTGAGTTTAAGTCGTTTTAATGCCATGGAAGAAATAATGCAACGGGTGGAGTGCTTGAAAATCACCTGTGGATTTCGATGACTGTCTGCTAGAATATCATCAAGCGAAGTTTCCGGAGAATAGGTTAAAAATTCCATGGTTTAATTGTGAAATTGTCTGAGGAATCGAAGGTCATTTTCTGAATACAAGCGCAAGTCATTGACTTTATACTTCAATTGTGTAATTCGTTCTACCCCCATGCCAAAGGCAAATCCAGAATAAACCTCGGGGTCAATACCACTTGCAATCAGTACGTTTGGATCGACCATTCCACACCCAAGAATTTCAAGCCAACCTGTGTATTTGCAAACATTACATCCTTGTGCATTGCAGAGGCTGCAAGAAACATCGACTTCAGCACTTGGTTCTGTAAACGGAAAGTAGGAAGGACGAAGGCGAATCAACGCGCTGGGACCAAACAAGGCCTTTGCAAAATAATCAAGGGTTTGTTTTAAATCAGAGAAGGAAACATTCTTGTCAATGTATAGGCCTTCAATCTGATGGAAAAAACAATGTGCCCGGGCAGAAATTGCTTCGTTTCTGTAAACCCTTCCCGGGGAAATGGTGCGTATGGGGGGGGGGGTAGATTCCATTACACGTACCTGAACAGAACTGGTATGGGTTCTTAACGAAAGACCCTTTTTCTCGCCTGCAATGAAGAACGTGTCTTGCATGTCTCGGGCTGGATGGTTTTCAGGGAAGTTTAACGCAGAGAAATTATGCCAATCATCTTCAATTTCTGGCCCTTCTGAAACGCCAAAACCGATTTTTTCAAAGATGGCGATGATCTCATCGCGAACGATAGACAATGGGTGGTGACTGCCAATATTAAAAGGAACACCCGGACGAGTGAAATCTTCTTGGCTCTTTTCTGCTTGAACACTCGAAAAAGCAATCGATTCATCGGCGAAGCGATCTTCTATCTGTGATTTCAATTCCTTTAAAAGTTTACCAACGACGGGTTTTTCTATTGCCGTAACATCCTTAAATTCCTGGTATAAACTTTTTAATATTCCCTTAGAACCTAGGTATTTTATTCTAAATAATTCCAACCCTTCCCTATTTTCTATAGGATAATTCTTGATTTCAACCTGAAGCTCTTCAATCCTTTTTTGCATGAATTGTAACTTTTTAACGTAGCAATTGGTTATGATAATTGGACATTGCAAATGTAAGGTTTTTTAAGAATTGCCTGCTTTTTTGTAAGACTTGCAAACTTTGCACAACTTTAAGCGGCTTTTGTCGTATTGTTGCATGTCCAAAATTAAAATATTACATTTGAATGCAATTTCACGTATGAAAAATTTATTTAAAATTAGTCTTGTTATCCTAGGTTTCATTGTTCTAGGATCTTGTAAATCGAAAGACCCGGCCATCCTTAAAGTGTTTGTACGGTCTTCTTCTAATCAATTAATGAGTGGCGCTAAAGTGGTGGTAATCGGTGACCAACAATCCAATCCAGCTACCTTGCCATTTGTAGATACTACATTCACGAATAGCTCTGGATTTACATCCGTTGACATGGACCAGTATTTTAACACCTCCGGGGCAGAAAATACAACAGGTTATTTTGACATTGTCGTAAAGTATAATAACAAAACTGCGAACGGGTACTCTAGATGCAGAATTCACACCACGTCTGTTGAAACCATTTATCTTCCGAATTAATTTAAACGTATGAAAAAGATTGCCTACCTATTATCATTTGTTGTTGTTGCCGTCGTCCTTAATGGATGCGTTAAAAAAGAAGACACCATTGCAAAAATTGAAGTGAGAGACGAAAACAATGCGCTTGTAGAACAAGCCATGGTGGTTTTACACGGTACCTCAACATGTAATTGTCCTTCTCAAGTTGTCGTATATGACACAGCCTTTACCAACGCAGCGGGTATTGCGACATTTAATTACAACGAAATCTACCAATTAGGTCAAGCCGGTGTTGCCGTTCTAGACATTGAAGCATACAAAGGAAACCGTCAGGGTCAAGGGATTGTGAAAATTGAGGCTGAAAAAACGAATGAAGAAACCGTTATCATTCAGCCCTAACTAAGCACAAATCCTCAATTGCGCCGACTCATTGTTTTTTAAGTATTCAACAGGAATTTCTGGCATATTCAACGATTGAAAGTTGAATTTATAAAAAGTTCCTCCTTCCGTCGTTTCGCTCTCCAAATATTGATACACATCTAATTCATTATATTGGTTCCCGATGTAATTCAAAAGTGCATTTAGCCCTGTAAAGCTCAAGGAAATTGCACTCTTGTAACTAAAGTTTTTCGACATCAATGTGCCATGACAAATGGCTTTGTTTTGAAATTCGTTGAATTCGATTTTTTGAATGGAAATGGTTTTCATCTTTTTTTTAACAAAGATTACCCCCGAAGAACGTAAACAATTTACGTTTATTGATTTTTTAATAAGACGCTTGAAATTCTTAATTTTGAAGCATGTCAGAAAATAACCAAATGTCTTTTATGCAACACCTCGATGAGTTGCGTTGGCGACTTGTTCGAATTGCCATAGTTGTGCTTGTTTTTGGCTGCGTCATTTGGTATTTTCAAGAGTGGATCATGGTGAATTTATTCCTTCATCTAAAGGATAAGGACTTTATTACCTTTCAATGGTTGTGTAGGTACTTTGGCGTTTGCGTCGAGGACATACCCGTGAAAATGCAAAGCATGACCGTATCTGGTCAATTTAATTATGCCATGATGATGTGTTTGATAGGAGGTTTGATTGCTTCTGCGCCTTTTATTTTTTATCAAGTATGGGCTTTTATTAAACCCGGATTAAAACCGAAAGAAATTAAACTTTCGAAAGGAATGGTCTTTTACATTAGCTTGTGTTTTTTTTCAGGAATCCTTTTTGGTTATTTTGTGATCGCACCCATGACGGTTCAGTTTTTTGGAGCCTTTCAAATCAGTAAACAAATTGAAAATAATTTTACAATTGGTTCCTACATGAGCACCATTCTTTCTACGGTTTTTTATTCCGGCCTTTTGTTTTTATTACCCATTGTAAGTTATGTGCTCACAAGAATAGGTTTGATTGGACCACAATTTTTGGTTAAATATAGGAAACATGCAATTGTGATTATTTTAATCATCGCTGCGGTCATTACTCCGCCAGACATTCTTTCTCAAATAATTGTTTCAATACCGATTATTGTACTCTATGAAATTGGCATCCTTGTTTCAAAACGAGCGGAAAGAAAAAAACTTCGTGAACAAGTTTAGAAACCTATCGCTTTGTTCATTGGTACTTTTGTGTTTCAATACGATTGCACAAAAAACAATTGTAGAAGGAAGGGTTTACGAAGGAATAACAAAAACCCCACTTTCCGACACTAAAGTTTGGTTTTACAACACGAAAACCGCAACCTATACGGATAGCACAGGTTTTTTTCACTTAGAAACCTACTATCCTGTTGATTCCATTCAATTTTTTTTTCTTGGCTATGACCTTGTTCGGAAAAAAATAAAACCCGATGAATTTCAAGAATTGAACATTCATTTGAAACGGGTGTCAAGGGAATTTAAGGAAATCACTGTTTTGCCCCCCGATGAATTTCCCTCAACAAAATTGCACAAACGAATCATCGCACATAAACCGGCTAACAACAAAGAGAAACTAGACGCATACGAATACGAAGCCTACAACAAGATTCAAGTTTCATTAAGTAACCTAGGAGATGAATTTAG
Source organism: Chryseobacterium gleum (assembly GCA_945882095.1). Classification (GTDB taxonomy): domain Bacteria; phylum Bacteroidota; class Bacteroidia; order Flavobacteriales_D; family Crocinitomicaceae; genus UBA952. The sequence continues at coordinate 16,095 of CAMCWF010000003.1, read as the reverse complement.
TAAAATTGGTCCAATTAAGCATTCACCGCTGATCTTAAGCTACCTTGATTCATCCCAAATTAAAAAGAACCTCCCTGTAGTTTTAACTGAGTCCGTTTCGGATTTTTATTTTACGAACCATCCTAAACGCAAAAAGGAGGTGATTAAAGCCAGCAGGATAACAGGGGTAAAAAACCTTCAGGCCTCACAATTTTTAGGGGACACCTACCTTGAGTTGAATATTTATGACAACGTGATTGATTTGTTTGGAAAATCTTTTGTAAGCCCATTGGCAAACAATGCCAGAAATGTATACAAATTCTACCTCGATGATTCCATGTACATAGACAATAAGTTTTGCTATAAGCTGCGGTTTGAGCCGAAAAAAAGTGGCGACTTAACGTTTGTAGGTGAAATGTGGGTGAATGACACAACCTATGCCGTTAAGTCCCTCAAGGCAAAGCTATCACCTTCTGCAAATTTGAATTACATTCAAGACTTTCAAATCGAACAAAATTTTGAACCCATTGAAAATGAAGTTTGGATGTTGGCCAAAGAAAAAATGTTCTTTGACATCAAGCTTGCAGAAAACACCAAAATGTATGGTTTGTTTGCTACCAGGACTTGTAGCAGGAAAAACTATAAAATCAATCAAAAACGACCGGATGATTTTTATAAATCAAACACGGAAGTACAGTTATTAGATAACCAGCAAAATCTCAACGATTCAACATGGGGAGCCTTAAGACATGACAGCCTTAACAAAACTGAATCAGGGATCATCGAAATGATCGACACCTTGGAAAGGACTAAAAACTTTCAACGTTCAAGGAAGTTGGTTTACTTTGCCACAACTGGGTATTATCCCCATGGTTATTTTGAATTTGGCAATATAAATTCCTTAGTAAGTTCGAATCCCGTTGAAAACATTCGGCTCTCATTAGCCCTTCGGACTTCGTTGAAGTTTTCAAAAAGACTGGAAATTGGAGGTAAAATCGGCTATGGTTTTCTTGATGATAAATGGAAATACAATGCGCTGTTGCGCTATAACATTACCCCAAAAAAACGCGGTGTACTTTCGGCTTTTTATTACTACGATCTAGAACAAATGGGCCAATCGCCTACGGCCGCACAATTGGGGAATACTTTTGCGACCTTTTTAAACACTGCGCCTTTTAATAAATTAACCTTTGTAAAAAAGGTGGGATTAAACTTTGAGAAAGATTTTGGTAAAGATTTTATTCTATTTACCGGTTTTGATTGCAAGGAATTCACGCCCCTTGGAATTAGTTCTTATTTGCATTTTAATCCCAACACCCAATTCCTCGACACCGTAAACAAATTGAGAACGACAGAGTTTACCACTCGCTTTAGGTGGTCAAAGAACGAGTCGTTTTTATCCGGGTACATTGACAGAACGCCTGTTACTTCCGCATTTCCAATTCTTTCAATTCAAGCAATTTTTGGGATAAAAGGTGTCCTTGGAAGCATGTACAATTATCAAAAAATAGAATTTCAAATGGAGCATTATACCCATTTTGGCCGCCATACAAGGGTTCACTATGGTTTTTCTTGCGGGTATATTTTTGGCCAAACAGCCTACCCTTTTCTTAAGGTTCATGAAGGGAACCAGTCCTATTGGCTATCCTTAAGCGCATTTAACAAACTAAATTTTCTTGAGTTAATTTCTGATAAGTATGTCTCTGCTTTTATGGAAAACCATTGGGGAGGGCTCTTTTTAAACCAAATCCCAGGAATTAAAAAACTAAAATGGCGCATGGTCACAACCCAAAGAATATTATATGGTGCTTTGTCACCCAAGCACAACGAACTTATCTTGGTTCCTTCCTATGTTAAATCTTTCGGATCTATTCCTTACGCCGAGTTGTCAGTTGGAATTGAAAACATTCTAAACATAATAAGGGTGGATTTTGTATGGAGGGTAACCCATAACACCCCTGATGTTAGTCCTTTTGGCATTAGGGCTAGGTTTTCTTTCAACTTATAGTAATTTCGCAAGGTGAAACTTTATACACAAGACATACAAAAATCATATCGAAATCGCACGGTCGTCAATGGCGTGTCTATCGAAGTAAATCAAGGTGAAATCGTAGGTCTGCTTGGACCAAATGGCGCTGGGAAAACCACTTCCTTCTATATGATTGTTGGCCTCGTAAAACCAGACTCAGGAAAAGTTTTTTTGGATGACCAAGAAATCACAAAACTTCCAATGTATAAAAGGGCGCAACTCGGAATTGGATACCTTCCCCAGGAGGTTTCTGTGTTTCGAAAATTAAGCGTTGAAGATAACATTATGGCCATCCTTGAAATGACCGGTTTAAACAAAAACCAACGCGAAGAAAAACTCGAAAAATTATTGGATGAATTTGCCCTTAATGCGGTAAGATCGAATTTGGGAAATCGACTGTCAGGAGGAGAAAAACGCCGCACTGAAATTGCAAGGGCCTTGGCTACAGACCCGAAATTTGTGCTACTCGACGAACCCTTTGCAGGCGTAGACCCTATCGCTGTTGAAGACATTCAAAGCATTGTTGCGGACCTTAGAAAAAGAAACATTGGAATTTTAATTACCGATCACAACGTACAAGAAACACTCTCTATCACTGACCGTGCCTACCTTTTGTTTGAAGGTAAAATTTTAAAATCGGGTACCGCTGAAGAATTGGCGGCGGATGAGCAAGTAAGAAAAGTCTATTTAGGACAAAACTTCGTGCTCAGGAAATAATTACCTAAGCAGCCTAACCGATCCACTTATCATCTGCCACGCGCTAGGTTGGTAGCAGCTGCGGTAACGAATTTTATAGGTATAAACGCCATCTTGACAAGGCTTGCCGTTATACATTCCATCCCAACCTTCCTCGTAGTTTTCTGTCATAAAAACACATTCTCCCCATCGATTGAAGACCTTAAAATCCCAATCCAAAATTTCAAATGATGTTTCCGCGATGAAAAGATCATTCTTACCATCCTCGTCGGGAATAAATGTATTTGGAACATATAAACTGAAGGGAAAGACCATAACACTTAATAACATAGAGTCCTTACACCCAAATGCATTGGTAACCGTTAATTGCGGATAGTCGGGACCATAATTCAAATAACCATATTCAAAATTAGGCTCTTCGGTGTAATAAGAATTATGGTCAATTAAGTAGGCATATTCTGTCGCACCAATGGACTGATTTGTAAATGTAACCTTGTTGTTGCAAACATCAACCTCGGTAGGGTTTACCGTAAAGCCAGCTGTAGGTGAAGGATTCACATTGACAATGTCTTGCTGTAACATGTACAACGTGTCAATACAACCTTCCAAAGTAGTCATCGTTAATCCTACGCTATAATTCCCAACCTGGGTATATAAATGTGCGCCATTCAAGCCATTGGAAGTGCCTCCATCACCATAATTCCATTCATACGTTGCAGGGCCATCTGCAGTAGATGTATTGATAAACACTCCCGCGAAAGGAACACATTGTATGGTATTTACAAAAACAAAGTCGATGCTCGGCTCAAAATAAACATACACTTGGCCTTGAACCGAATCAATACAGTTGTCGAAAGAACCATATAATGTAATGCTTTGAAATCCGGGTTGGGAGAACATTACGTTGAATTCGTCAACGTTTTGGGAGGTCGTTGGAATTCCGTTTTGACCAAAGGACCAGTTGTAAATTGCGGTGGGCGGGCCACTTACCGTTCCATCAAAAGCGTAGACCCCGCCGTTTATACACAAAGAATCGTTGTTTACAAAGGATAAAACCAAAGGCTCATTTAGGGTAATCGTGGCTGAATCACTGGCATCGCAATTGGGTCCAGAAGTAACGTTTAATACCAATGTGTAAGTTCCCGGGCCCGGAAAAGTATAGGAAGGAGAGACCGCATTACTGGTATCTGAGCTTAGGTTAGCAACACCAAAATCCCAATGGTAATAAACACTGTTTGTGGAAACACTACCAAAAGGGATGGTAAGGCCCAGGCACTCAACATTTTGAGGAACGGTTACCTGAGTGGTAGGAATGTCAAAGATGTAAACAGAATCGGTGTAGGAAGTCACACAACTCCCATTGTCCCCGGTAATGGTTACGGGATGAAAGCCTGGCGACGCGAAGGTAACATTGGGCACACCAAGACCGCTCCCGGTTGTTACAGATGCTGAGTTGTCTAATGTCCATGAATAGGTTCCAACCCCGTTAGGCGAACTGGAAACACCCACAAAATCAAATTGATTTCCGACAATGCAAAGGGAATCTTGGGAAGTCCAAGCGACTGAGAAAAGATTATTTACAGTCACAGTCATTAATGCAGTGTCTGTGCATGCCTGTCCTGGATTTACTATGAGCTGTACCGAATAAGTGCCCGGAGCGGGGTAGGTATAAGAAGGTTGAGTTACGCTACTAACATCTGTTGAGATACCCCCAACGCCAAAATCCCAAGCATAGGAGCTCCCACCATAAGAGTTATTTACAAAATTAACAGTCAATCCTTGGCAATAAGAAACAAAGGTTGGCAATTGAACTTGCGTCGGTAATAAAGCTTGAAGGGTTATGTTGCAATCAAATACCCGGAAAAGAAAGTCGCGAATTGTTGACCCTATAACCACGCCGTTGCGCGTTTCGGTAACTTTAACCCCGACCACGTATAGCCCGATGTTTTGAGGCGTTACCTGTAGATTTCCAGTGGCAGAATTAATTGAAATGACTGATCCTGGGCCTAAGGGTGTTGCTGCATTATATCCAGGATTCCACGTTACGATTGGGTAAGGAGGCGCAGGGGTTTGTGGTGGAAGCGGTGTAATGGAACTCGCCCCTGAAAATGGGGTGACCAAAGAATAGGTTAATTGATCACCATCTGGGTCCGTTGCACTGTGGTTAATGACGATGGATTCCGTGTTACACAGCAAAATGGGAGGGTAATTCACAAAACGGGGAGAACTATTTTGGTAATAGGTACCGTTTCCAAGGGCTGTTCCTGGCACATGGGTTGTCAAGGTAATTCCTGTATTGTCAGGAGCGATAAGGTTGGTGACGTTTGGTCCCCGACAACACCTTTGGTATGAAACGTCATACCCATTTGGGTTTGGTGGCAAGGTAACAACCGTCTGGTAAGTGGCTTTCTCGACGCATATACCTCCTGGTGCAGTGGCGCATGGATTGTTGAAGTTTAAAGGCACACTCGTACTCCCAGGAAAAGGAATACTTACATTTTGAAATAAATTACCTCCACCTGTATATATAGCCAATTGCAAGGGGTCATCGTATGCAGCGCCTGAAGACGCACAATCGCGATATAAGGTGATGAAAAAGCGATATTGATTGTTGCCGAGATAATCGTAATAAACATCCCCTCCGATGATATGCGAAGCAAACACTTGTGAGCTCAGTAAAAAACAAAAAAACAGGAGGCGTATTCTCATATTTGGGCAGAGAAAAACAAATTTACAGAAAACATAACGAAATAACCATCAAATAGGATGCTTATATTCGTCGCTTATAACCCGCATAATTTCCTCCCCTTTAACGACTTTTCCTGCACCAAGATTTTGAAACGAACAGGGAAGCAGTCCCATATCAATGCATTTTTGTTCGTAATATTCCTTTCGTGAGGGGTGACTTGGGTAAACGACGTTGAAAATCCCGGTTGATTTCAACGCAATCACACCTTCAATGCAGGACATCACGTCCATTTTATGAATTAAATTTACCGGGGCCATACCATTTGGGATATCGAATTTATTTGAAAAGAATGTTGCCGGATTTCTATCCGCGCCAATAAGCCCGCCCAATCGCAAAATAGCAAATGGGATGTTCATTCCTGTTATAATTTCTTCTGCTTTGTGTAATACAGAGTCTGTATCGGTCACGCAGTTTTCATCAACCAAACCATCTTTTGACGCGTAAATGCCAATAGAACTGCAAAAAACTATATGGCTGGGTTGCATGGCAGCAACAATGTCCAGCAGGGTTTCGCAATAATATGGGACACTTGGGGGCAAGCAAAAAAGCAGCGCTGAGCCTTTTACAATGACTGCTGAAAAAGAAACCGTCCCGTTGAAAAATGTGGTTTTGTGAGCCTCAATTCCTCGCGAACGCAGATTTTCAGTTTTAATTTCTGACCTTGAAAACACGCAGACTTCATGACCCTTGGAATGAAAGTCGTAGGCAACATCTAAACCCAACCACCCTGCTCCAAAAATGTAAATCCGATTTCTCATGATTATTAAACATAAAAAAAAACAATGTGTTCAGCGTATTTCTGTCAATCCATGGAAAGAATTTGTATTCGTTGTAGTAATTTTGTTAAAATTATTTTTATGTACGACGTTGCAATTATTGGATCGGGTCCTGGTGGTTATGTTGCCGCAATTAGATGTGCGCAGTTGGGATTGAAAACCGCAATCATTGAAAAGTATAGCACCCTAGGAGGGACTTGTCTTAATGTTGGATGCATACCCTCAAAGGCACTTTTAGATTCCTCCGAACATTACTTTAATGGCAAGCATAATTTTGCAGAACATGGCATTGAAATTAGTGACTTGAAACCTAATTTCCAACAAATGATTCAACGGAAAAGTGAAGTGGTTTCAACAACTTGTGCAGGTGTTAAATACCTAATGGACAAGAATAAAATTACGGTATTACAAGGTACAGGCTCGTTCGTAGATCAAAATACAATTGCCATTTCATTTGAGGGAAAGGTCGAAAGTATTCAGGCCAAAAACATCATCATCGCCACAGGCTCAAAGCCTAATTTCTTCCCGGGAATGGTGCCTGATAAAAAAAGGATTTTAACATCAACAGAAGCGCTTTCTATGACTGAAATTCCAAAGAAAATGCTCGTGATTGGTGGTGGTGTTATCGGATTGGAATTGGGTTCTGTATATGCGCGTTTGGGGACTGAAATTGAAGTGATTGAAAACGCTTCGACCTTGCTTGGGGCAATGGATGGTTCCGTAGGAAAAGAGCTTGTCAAAATCTTTAAAAAGGAAGGAATGAAGTTCCGTTTCGATCATAAAGTACTTGAAGTCGTTAACCATGGAGAGGGAATAACCCTCACAGCATTGGATAAAAGTGGAAATTCAATTTCTATTGAAGCGGATTATTGTCTTGTTGCTGTAGGAAGGAAAGCCTTTACAGATGGATTAGGATTGGATAAAATTGGGTTAACAGTAAATACGCGAGGACAAGTGGAAGTCAATGACCATTTACAAACTAAATTTTCACACATTTATGCCATTGGAGATGTTGTTCGTGGTGCAATGCTCGCCCATAAAGCAGAAGAAGAGGGCGTTTTTGTTGCGGAGACGATTGCAGGACAAAAACCACACATAAACTACAACTTGATTCCAAACGTGATCTACACATGGCCTGAAGTAGCTTCCGTAGGAAAAACCGAGGAAGAACTAAAAAAGAGCGGGGTTGAATACAAAGTTGGAAGCTTTCCAATTAAAGCTTTGGGTCGCGCCCGAGCATCTATGGATACCGCAGGCTTCATAAAAATAATTGCCGATCAAATGACGGATGAAATCCTTGGGGTTCACATGATTGCAGCACGCGCCGCAGACCTAATCATGGAAGCCGTTACGGCCATGGAGTTTCGTGCCTCCGCTGAAGACTTGGCAAGAATCTGTCACCCACACCCAACCTATTCGGAAGGTATCAAAGAAGCGGCATTGGCAGCTACTGAAAACAGGGCTCTCCACGTGTAGCATTCTAATCTTAAAGACCTTTGTAACCATTCTTGCTTAAGTTCCGTTAATTCCGCTACTCAAATCTGAATTTCAAATTTAAGTAACGAAACCGAATGAAACAAAGAATTATTAAAGTTGCAAAATGGTTGGTGGGAATTTCCTTTGGGATTTTTTTACTGGTTTCAATTCTTATCTATTGCTACCAAGATAAAATATGCAACTTCGTACTTCAAGAAGCTGGCAAAACACTTGAAAAACCCGTTTTCTACTCCAAAGTTGATTTGACTTTTTGGCAAACCTTTCCCAATTTATCCGTAAATGTATACGACGCGAAAATTCAAGATGCATACAGTCATACGCGCTCCAATAAAACGCTACTCGCAGCAGAAAGAATCTCAATTACGTTGAATCCGTTGGATTTGTGGAGAGAAAATTATCATGTGCAAGTGTTTGAGATTTCTAAAGGGCAACTTAACATACGAACCCATGCAGATGGCGATGTGAATTATTTGATTTTTAAACCTAAAGAATCCATAGAAAAATCTAAGTATAACTTTAAAATTTCGTCCTTTCATGTGAGCCAAATGCAAATTAATTACCTAGACAAAGCGGCAAATCAATTCTATTGGACCCAATTTAATGATATGGAGTTTTCGGGTGACTTTGACCAAGATAAATTTGAATTGCTTGCCGAAGGAGACCTTAACATTAGAAAAATTCAATCAGGACAAGTTAGCCTAATTAAAAATAAACCAGTAAGCATGGCGCTCAAGATGGAAGTAAACAATGTTGAAGGCAGTGTTACCTTACCCGAATCAAAAATAGCCATATCAAAACTCCCCTTTATTGCGAAAGGAAAATATACAAGCGATAGCTTGCTCATTCAAGTTAAATCGAATCAGTTGAAACTTTCCGATTTGGCAAATCAATTGGCAGACCAAGGGGCAGAAAAAGAACTGAACCTATACAAAGGTTCTGGGGATGTTGATTTTGATTTAAAACTGTTCGGATCGAATCAAAAAAACCAAAACATGAACATTTCATGTGATTTTGCCATACGAAATGGATTTTTAACCGAGCCAAATAAAAAAATTCGCATTAAGAACATTGGTCTGAATGGTAAATACCTTGCCAATGGTAACCCAAATCAAGACAAACTTAATTTAATGAAACTCAAATTCAATACCTCTGTGGGCCCATTCCAAGGGAATCTACTCATTGAAGACTTTGTCAACCCAAAATTATCAGGAAAAGCAAAAGGGGCAATAGACCTTAGCGCAGCAAACGCCATTTTAAAGTTAAAAGAAGTGGAAAAAATGGATGGCAAGATAAAATTGAACTCGATTTTTAACGTAGAAATAAGAAAAAACCTGATAGTTCATCGCTGTGATGGAGACGTTTCATTGAAAAATGTTTGGTTAAAACTGAAAGGCGACCAAAGGACTTTTGAAAACATCAACGGAAACATTGCGCTGAAAAAAAATGATGTTAAAGTGAAAGACGCAACCTTAAAAGTGAATGATTCCGATTTAAAGCTGAACGGATCCTTTGAAAACGTTTTTGATTATTTGGCTCAAAAAGGAACCTTGAAAGTGAATGCGGAAATTTGCAGCAACCACATTAACATTGAAGACCTTGGAACCACCACCAAAAACGAAAAAATCCAATCTGCTTCAAAGGCATATTCATTGCCAAACGATATCCTTGGAAATATCCAGCTGTCAACAAAAAGCATCCATTACAATAAACATGTATTTGAGAATGTCAGCGGAAGGGTAAATGTATCACATAGAAAAATTTCCTTTCCAAACTTGACACTAAGAAATGCCAACGCTGACATTGTAGGGTCTTTACAAATTGAAGAAACGGCTCCTGAACGTATGGAAATCCATGCAAACTTAAGAAGCCAAAACATTCACTTTGGCCCATTGTTCCGAGAATGGAACAATTTCGAACAAGATGTAATAACAGAAAACCAAATTTCTGGAAGGGTAGAAACGGAAGTTGACTTTTTTGCACCTTTTAATTTGGTTGGCGGAATTGAACAAAAAGATATTGATGCAAAGGTTCATATGAAAATTTTCGATGGGCATCTTAAAAATGTATCCTCGTTTGAGGACATCGTGGAAAGCCTAAGAACCAATACAGGTAAATTGTTAATCGGAAAGAAAAACATCGATGCCTTTCAATCAAAGTTGAATGACATCCATTTTCAAACCCTAGAGAACAATTTAATCATTAGAAACGGACAAATTGAAATTCCAAATATGCACGTTGAATCCAGCGCTATGAACATGGATGTTTCAGGCAAACACACCTTTGAGAATCAAATTGATTATCATTTCAAATTTTATTTTAGGGATTTATTAGGGGAAGACAAGGACGCTGCCTTCGGTAAAATAATCGATGACGCAACAGGATTAAAGATCTTTCTTCGCATGTATGGCGACCTAGACGACCCGTCTATCGAATGGGATAAATCCTCTAGGAAGCAACAAATGCAAGAGGATTGGGTTGAAGAGAAAAAAACCGTCAAATCCATTTTGAAAACTGAATTCGGCGCCTTTAAAAACGACACTTCGGTGCAAGCGTATAAACCGAAGGAAAAGCCAAAAGAAGTCATTAAAGTTAACTTCAATGCACCCGAGAAAAAAACAAACATCCAATCAGATGCATCCAGCCTACCAAAATCCAATGGCTCGGGAAAAATGAAAAACACCTTAAACCAGTGGAAACAACAGCAAAACCAAGCGAATGTCACTGTAACCGTAAAGAAGGGATAGTTTTCTTACATTTGAGCTGTGAAGCAAGTTTACCAAGGGTTTTTTATCAATAAGCACACTTATTCTGATACAAGTCTCCTTCTTAGTTTTTATTCGCAATCCCAAGGATTACAGAAATTCGTATTTAAAGGAGGAAGAAAAAAAACAGCACTTCTTCCCTTTGGCAGGTATGAAATCGAGGCAACGAAGAAGAATGGATTTGACTTTGCATTTGTAAATAACATTAGCAATCATACCCACTATCTTTCTACCCAAAACCATCCGCTAAAAAATTTGATCGCTTTTTTTATTTGCGACGTAATCTACCAATCAACGCCTGCTTCACATGCAGATCCCGTTACTTTTGAAACCTTGTGCATCGTTGCCGACGATTTAAACGAAGCAATCGAGCTGTATGATTTCCCCCTGCGTTTCTTAAATAAGTGGATTTTATCCCTGGGCATTTGCCCACAACCCGTAGACAGGCCCACTGCTTTTGATATTGAAAATGGCTTGTTTCTTTCAGATACACGCACAATTTCTCCTGCAAATTTAGATGTGATAACGTGGAATCAATCCCTTAAAAATGAAGAGATAATGGATAAAACAGGGGTGAAACCAGCCATCAATTTAATTGTGAAATACATACGCTTTCACATTCCCAACTTTAAACTTGAAAAAACACTCTATATCCTTCAACAAACCCTTCTCTCGTAAATTCTTAACCAAAGTCAATCATTTTATATGGGTTTTTATGCAACTTTGTAAAAAATTAAACCATGAAAAAAAGCAGCTTTTTATTTGTTATCCTAGGATGTATAGGATTTTCTTTTGTTTTAACGAATGTAGGACAATGGTCCATTGACCCCGTTCACTCTCGACTTGGGTTTACGGTAAATCATATGGGAATCTCCAATGCCAATGGAGCTTTCGACAAAGTAGAGTGCACCGTAAACACGGTAAATGAAACCGATTTCGTTGGTGCTTCCTTTGACTTAACGGCAGATGCAAATTCAATCAATACGGGTGTTGAGGCAAGAGACAATCACCTTAGGTCTGCTGACTTCTTCGAAGTAAGTAAATATCCATCTATTTCATTCAAGTCAACCTCTTGCAAGAAATTAAAAGGTAAAAAGTATTTATTGGTTGGAAATTTATCCATGCACGGCGTAACCAAAGAAATCACCCTGAATGCAACTCATAACGGAAACGCAAAAAACCGTGCGGGCTTGGACATGGCTGGGTTTAACATTTCAGGAAAATTCAACAGGTCAGATTTTGGAATTGGGAAAGACATGCCTGTTGGTGTTGTTGCTGATGAAATAAATTTGAATGCGGACCTTGAGGTTGTAAAAAAATAACCAGTGACTCGTCTTTTTCTCCTTCTCGTTTTTATCCAATGCTATATTTTTGGATCTGCACAAACGAAAACATCCAGCAGCAAGGACACCTTCGATTTTGTTTTTTCAACCAAATCCTCTGTCACCCTCCGGGCAGAAGATTTCTCAGGCGGGTTTTCAGCTGTTCAGGGGCGGGTTCGTGTGTGTGGCAACCAAGTAACTTCTTTCGACATAGTGATCTCCGTGAATTCGCTCAAGTTAGAGATTCCTGGAATGACAAAACACGCGCTTTCTTCTGATTATTTTGATGTCAATCGGTTTCCAACCATTACTTTTTTTGGGGATCAAATCGTAACAGAACAAGGTAAATCACAGGTTTCAGGAAAGCTTAAAGCAAAAGACGTTGAACAGAATGTCGTCATACCCTTTGAAGTTTTACAACAAGGAAAAAACCACGTAATTATTCAGGCTAATTTTATAATTAACCGCCCAACATACGGAATTGGGTCAGAAGGCGAGGTAAGCGACACGGTTGAGATTAGAACACAAATTGTCGCAAACTACAAAAAATGATAAAAAGTTTATCAAGCGATTAACTTTACCTAACTTTGTACCATGGAAAATCAATTCAAAAGCGTTAATTTCTCAAACCATGCGTATGTGGATTTTAGCAAAACACTCACGAAACGTGTAAAGGCATATTTTGAAGAAAGAAAAATCTCCATGCATGCGAATGCAAAAATGGTGTTCAAAACCATTTTCATGGTGCTTTTGTATCTAGTGCCTTTTACCTTTATTTTCTTTATTCCTTCTGCATGGTTAACCCTTCTTTGTTGGGTAATCATGGGTTTTGGAATGGCTGGAATTGGCCTTTCCATTATGCATGATGCAAACCATGGTGCTTATTCTACCAATTCCAGGGTTAATTATTTTCTTGGCGCCATTATCAATATGATAGGAGGAAATCCAGCAAATTGGAGAATACAACATAACGTATTACACCATACCTACACGAACATCGATGGGTATGATGAGGACATAACACCACCCGTAAAATTATTGCGCTTTTCTCCTTATTCACCTTGGCGAAAAATACATAAATTTCAATACATCTATGCTTGGGCTTTTTATTCCCTAATGACCGTAATGTGGTTTTCGTCAAAAGATTTTCAACAAGCCATTCGCTATAAGAAAAAAGGTTTGTCTAACACACAGGGCATTAACTTTAACAAACATCTAAGAGACATTATCATTGGTAAAGTGTTTTATATCTCGGTCTTTGTTGTGATACCCATGATTTTCGCACCATCCTATTGGTACATCCAATTAATTGGATTTGTGGTAATGCAATTGTTGGCAGGTTTGATTCTTGCCAGTGTTTTTCAACCAGCCCATGTAGTGCCCACTTCAAGCTATGATAAACCCGACGATTCTGGTAACGTTGCAGCAGATTGGAAAGCTCATCAACTTTACAACACGGCTAATTTTGCGACCAATTCAAAGTTGTTTTCATGGTATGTTGGTGGGTTAAACTTTCAAGTGGAACATCATCTTTTCCCAAACATTTGCCACATTCACTACAAGGACATCTCTAAAATTGTAGAGAAAACAGCAAAAGAATTTAACCTTCCTTACAGCAACAACAGAACCTTTGCTTCCGCATTGGGAGAACATGTTAAAATGCTAAAAATGTTAGGTAGGGAGGATTGTCCCCGTCACGTCCACATTTGATGGGTGTCGATGAAATTCGACAAATTTGCCTTTCCCTTCCCGCTTCGGAGGAGTGTTTCCCTTTTAACGAAACAACCCTTGTCTTTAAAGTCGCGGGCAAAATGTTTCTTTTAATCGACATCGAGTCTCCTAATCAAATCACAATCAAATCAGCGCCTGAAATCGCCCTTGAGTTGCGAGAACAATTTGATTGGGTGCTTCCGGGTTATCACATGAGTCAAAAGCATTGGATCACTTTAGAACTTGAAAAAGCCAATCACTATTCCTTGGTGAAAGATTGGATTTTAAATTCATATGGGTTGGTGTATAAAGGATTGACCCAAAAAAAACGCGCAGAAATTGAGGGTAGATAAGTTTATTTGGTGTGCTCGCCTAACCAAAACACGTTCTCAAGCAACGGAACTGATTCAAAAAAAAAGAATCCAATTAGACCATGTCGCCATTAAACCCTCTCGTGACATTAAGGTGGGATCAATTGTCTCTGTGTTAAAAGCCAATGCTAAATTTTCTTACGAAGTAATTTCACTGGTAGACAAACGTGTCAATGCTTCGCTTGTCCCCAACATTTTAATCGACATAACTCCGCAAGAAGAACGTGACAAATATAAAACGTACCTCGACGCGCAAAAGATTTATCGAGACAATGGTACAGGTAAGCCAACAAAGAAAGATCGACGTCAACTTGGAGATTTTTGGGAAGACTGGACAACAACTGAATAAACCCATCTCAAAATTTAAAATGTATATTTGAATGTATGAAAGGTCGTAACTTGATTCTTGTAGCGTTAATGTTTTTTTGTATTGATGTAGAATTAACCTACAGCTACGGTCAAGGTTTTCAAGTAAATTTTCAAGGACAAAAGCAACAAGGAATGGGATGTGCAGGATCCTCCTTGGTACAAGATGCCTCAGCATTATTTTACAATCCCGGCGGGGCATCCTTTCTAAACGATTCAGAAGTAAACGCTGCTGTTACTCCTATTTTTGGAAACGTAATGTTCGTAGATTCATTTACCAATAAGTCATTTAGAACGAACTCACCGGTTGGAACCCCTTTTAACCTTTACGCTCTGTTTAAAGTTAAAAAACACCATCGTTTGAAATATGGGTTGTCCATTACGACTCCGTTTGGAAGTACGGTTCAATACGAAGACAATTGGATAGGAAGGTTTGCACTCACCCGTTTGGAATTAAAAGCAATTCAATTTCAACCAACATTATCATTAAGAATTACCGATAACATTGGGGTAGGCGGAGGTCTCGTGTTTACCACTGGCGCAGTTAACCTTCAAAAAGATTTACCCATACAGTTTTACGACGGCTCTTTTGGACATGCCGAAATCTCAGGAAAAGCAATCGGCTGGAGCTATAATGTCGGGATACATTTCAAGGCGAATGAAAAGCTGAATGCTTCATTTTCTTTTCGATCTAGAACGAATATGAAGGTGACCAATGGCAATGTTCAGTTTACAGTACCAGAATCATTAAACCAAAGTTTTCCTGATGGCAACCTTACCTCTGGAATTCCATTGCCCAGCGTAGCGACCTTGGGAATTTGTTTCAAACCGGCAAAAAGATGGGACATCGTACTTGATGTAAATCGCGTGGGATGGAAAGCCTATGACACCTTGAGTTTCGATTACGCCCTCAATTCTCCATCTTTATTGGATACGAAATCAGTAAGGAATTATAAGAACATTTTTGCATTCCGATTTGGAGCACAATGCAATGTGTTGTCGTTACAAGAAGAAAAGAAAATGATGCTTCGTGCGGGCTTAGGCTATGGATTTTCACCTGTTCAAGCCGGATATGTAACGCCAGAAACACCCGATGGAAACAGGGTGTATTTTACGTCTGGAATGACGGTTTATTTAAGTTCACATTTTAATTTGGACCTTTCTTTTTACTTCACCAAAGTCACCCGAAGCGACAGGAATTTAGAAACAATGTTAAGCGGTACATTTACCACCATTGCGGTTGCTCCGGGATTTGGATTAAATTATAGTTGGTAGCATGAAGTTGTTTTATTGTCATATTATTGCGTTGTTACTTATAGCAATGATAGCTTGTAAGCCTAAAGAGCCTATGCTTTCGGTACATTCTGGAAAGGCGGATTTTTCAAAATTTGTTGCCATCGGAGATGGTCATACTGCAGGATATATGGACGATGCCTTGAGTATTCATGGTCAACAAAACGCCTTAGGAACATTGTTGCAAACGCAACTTCAATTGGCAGGAGCGAACCCAACCATTCTGCCTTGGTTGGATCCATTGAATGTTGGCATAAATACACAACAACAAGCGAGATTGATATTAGGATATAAAACCGATTGCATGGGTGCCCAAGCCCTTTCTCCCATACGTTTTTCAGCGCAAGGAGAGGTTGTGTCCTTAACCCAATCCGCATACATTCCAAATCAGAAACATACAAATTACGGAATACCAGGCTTACGAATGATTGATATGGTTTCAACGGCTTTTGGCAACATTAATCTTCCCCAATACAATGCATTTTTCGCAAGAATGTCAAAGGATCAATTTAACTTCCCCGGTTCAGGTAACTTTTCATCCGTTC
>CAMCWF010000002.1 GCA_945882095.1 Chryseobacterium gleum | reverse complement strand
AAGCCCGCCGCGGGCAGCGCGGTGTGCGAGAGCTGTCCCGAGCACGCCACGCCGAGCTCGGACTCGGCCGCGGCCTCGTGGGGAAGCTGTAAAAGAAGCTTTGCCAATTTTTAAAGAGGCCATTTTGGGTATGTCCATACAAGATGGATTTTCAATTTTGAAAGGGGGAGATGGCGCAGCTACAAAATTTTTGAAGGATAACACTACCGCCAATCTTAAAACAGCTTTTTTACCAAAGGTTAAAGCCGCAACTTCAAAGGTGCAACTTACAAACTATTGGAACCCAATTATTACCAAATACAATACAGTAACAGCATTGTCAGGAGGTGAAAAAATCAATCCAGACTTGGATGCTTATGTAACAGAGTTGGCCATTCAAGGTCTTTTCAAGATGGTTGAAAAGGAAGAGAATAAAATTCGGAAGGATCCTGTTGCTCGGGTGACCGATTTGTTAAGCAAAGTATTCGGCAGTCTATAGTCCCCTTTCTACTTGAAACATTTCCCCCCTACAGAATTGGCTTTAAATGCTTGTCAGCAAGTATATCATTTAGGGTTGTCGCCTGAGGATATTGCGGATACCATTTTATTGGTCGGTGATCAAGACAGGGTATCTTTAATTTCCGATTTTTTTGATGAAATCACTCATAAAAGCAATCACAGAGAATTTGTTTGCCACACAGGTATCTATCATGGCAAAAGAATCAGTGCATTGTCAACAGGAATTGGTACAGACAACATCGACATTACGGTTAATGAACTCGATGCCTTGGTCAACATTGATTTACACAATCGTACTGAAATCGCTGAAAAAAAGAAACTTAAACTGATACGCATAGGGACTTGCGGAATCTTGCAACCACAAATACCCATTCACAGCTACATCGTTTCTTCTCATGCCTTTGGTTTAGACAACGTTGCTCATTTCTACGACATTGATTTTTTAGACCACGAGGTTTTTATGAACGATAAGCTGAAAACATTTTTAAATCTTCCAGAACGCATCAGCCCATACTTTGTATCTGCAGACCCTTCATTGACCTATTTACTTACGAGCGACCGGGCTTTTCCGGGCATTACGATTACAAGTTCTGGTTTCTACGGTCCACAAGGAAGACAATTGCGACTCAATACAAAAATCGCCGACATCCAAATGAAATCACAGTATTTCGAGGAAAATTCGCTAAGGCTTTTGAACTTTGAAATGGAAAGTTCTGCGTTATTCGCGTTAGGAAGGGCCTTAGGTCATCAGTGCGCAACCATTTGTTTGGGTGTGGCAAATCGTCCTACAGAAACATTTTCAGATGGTTACAAGGAGCATATGCAGGGTTTGATCGCATACGTATTGGACCGTATTTAAGGCGCTAGGTATTTATCTAGGGTAATGTGAAGATTCAATCCTCGAAGTTCTTGACCTTGTGCCACAATTTCCCCTTTACCATTGACAAGAAAAGCACTTGGGATGCTGAATACACCATATCTTTCTGAGGCCTTTCCATCGGCATCCAATCCATGGTAACTCCAATTCATATGATCAGATTGAATGGCAGATTTCCAAGCTGCTTCGTCTTTATCAAGCGAAACACTAAAAACCACCAATCCTTTGCCTTCAATGAATTTTTTGTTTTTGTATTTTGAATAAGCCTCAACGACATTGGGGATTTCCTTTCTACAGGGTCCGCACCAAGATGCCCAAAAATCAATGAGAACATATTTTCCTTTCAATTTGGACAGTTTTATTTTTTTTCCTTTGTGGGACACCAAGCTAATTTCGGGTGCTTTTCCTTTAGGCGGTGACGATACTTCCTTCTGGTTGAAGCAAAATGCAGCACAAAGAATGACGGCAAGCATCATAAAAGGAAGGAAAATTGTTTTGTTTTTCATCATCCAATTCTTCTGATGTCGGCACCAATGTTATTGAGACGTATTTCAATGTCTTGGTATCCGCGGTCAATTTGTTCAATGTTATGGATTACGCTTTTTCCTTTGGCGGACAAGGCAGCAATCAGGAGTGAAACCCCTGCACGAATGTCCGGTGAGGTCATGGAAATTCCGCGCAATTGAAATTCTCGATTCAAACCAATTACGGTCGCACGGTGTGGATCGCAAAGGATGATTTGTGCGCCCATGTCAATTAATTTATCGACAAAAAACAACCTTGACTCGAACATTTTTTGGTGAATCAACACAGAACCTTTGGCTTGGGTTGCAATGACAAGGATAATGGACAATAAATCTGGGGTAAATCCTGGCCATGGTGCATCGTAAACGGTAAGGATAGAGCCATCAATAAACGTATCAATTTCATAATTTTCTTGTGCAGGAATGTAGATGTCATCCCCTCGTCTTTCGAGTTTAACACCCAGACGTTTGAACACATTCGGGATAATTCCCAAGTTATCCCAACTCACATCTTTAATGGTAATTTCAGATTGTGTCATGGCAGCCAATCCAATAAAACTTCCAATTTCGATCATATCGGGAAGAATTCTATGAAAGCAACCTTTAAGTTCAGACACACCTTCAATGTGAAGTAAGTTGGAACCAATGCCTTCTATTTTAGCGCCCATCGAATTCAACATCTTACATAACTGCTGAATATAGGGTTCACAAGCCGCATTGTAGAAAGTCGTTTTACCTTTCGCCATAACAGCAGCCATGAGTATG
Source organism: Chryseobacterium gleum (assembly GCA_945882095.1). Taxonomy (GTDB): domain Bacteria; phylum Bacteroidota; class Bacteroidia; order Flavobacteriales_D; family Crocinitomicaceae; genus UBA952. Next base: position 219,107 of record CAMCWF010000002.1, on the reverse strand, counting down.
TTGGCTGTACCCGTTACAGAAGCCTCGTCCAAATGGATGTAGGTTCCTTTCAATTGTTTTGCTTCGATGGAATAAAAATGTTCTCCCGCGTCGTAGTTAAATTTTGCGCCAAGCAGGGTGAAACCTTCAAAATGGGTATCTAGCCTTCTTCGACCAATTTTATCTCCCCCTGGTTTTGGGATAAAACCTTTCCCAAAGCGTGCGAGCAAAGGTCCAACAATCATAATTGAACCGCGAAGCGAGGAGGCTCTTTTCTTAAAATCCTCCGTTTCTAGGTAACTTAAATCAATTTCTTTGGCTTGAAAAATATAGGTTCCCTTCTCGACTTTCTCCACCTTCACACCCATGGTTTGGAGCAATCCTATAAGTTTGTTCACATCAACAATATCGGGTACGTTGGAAATTGTGACTTTTTCGGAGGTTAACAAAGGAGCACAAAGAACTTGAAGTGCTTCATTTTTTGCGCCTTGAGGATAAAGGTCCCCTTTTAGTGGTTTTCCACCATAAATTTCAAAAGATGCCATTACTTTTTAAATTTTTTCTTTTGTTTTTGTTTAAAATTCTTGTTGTATTTTTTGTTGTTATTGTTGTTACCCATACCCATTGACCTTAGCAGGGTATTGGTGTTGACCAATTCATCCGGATTATCCAATACCAAATCGCCATGGGAAAGCTCTCTTAAATGTTCGGTTATGACTTGATTTTCAACGGTATCATTGTTATGAGAAAGGTATTGTTTCTTCATAAAATTAGCCATGGTATTTTTCAAGTAGTTACGTTCATCTGGATCGGTAACCAATGTAGAAGATTCCAAGATGTTTTGGGTATATTTTCCATAATGGCCGTAGCGAATCTTGCTTTTGGGGTAGCTCATGATTTTAGGTCTCTCATTGAGTACTTCAGGCTTAGGAATTTCATACGGGGAGTCCACATCCAATTTAAAATCTGACATCACAAACAAGTGCGTCCAAAGTTTATGTCTAAAATCATCCACGTCACGAAGATGGGGATTTAGTTGTCCCATCACTTCAATAATGGCTTGGGCGGCTCGGTTTCGTTCTTTTTTTTCTTGAATTTCCATTGCATGTGCAATCATATTCTGAACATTCCTTCCGTATTCTGGAAGGATAAGCCTTCCTCTTGTTGTATTGTATTCCATTAATTTTCTTCGATTTTCAACCCTAATGCGTTCATGTAAATGTCCCGAGCATCGTCGATAAATCCAAACGGCATTTCATCAATTTGGAGTTTTCCTTTGGTCACATGTCCTAACAAAGTTATGTTAACTCCGCTACTTACCATAAATTCTATGAAACTTTCTTCGGTTTCATCAGAGAGTGTCACCACTACCCTTCCCTGTCCTTCGCCAAATAAGAATGCATCCATGCGAATTTCTGAATCTGTAACGATGTCAAATCCAAGTCCGCGGGGCAGTGACATTTCCACCAAGGTGACAAAAAGCCCTCCATCCGAAACATCGTGTGCAGCATTGATCAGTTTGTCTTTTATCAAAGTTTGCACGGCTTGCTGCATTTGAAATTCCTCTTCCAAATTGAAATAAGGAGCGGGTGTATTTTTTACCCCATGATAGGTGGCTAAATATTCTGAAGAGGCAATGTCGTCGTTGTATTCTCCAATAAGGAAAATCAAGTCACCTTTCTCCTTAAAATCAAGGGTCATTTTATTGGTTTTATCGGCCAAAATCCCAATCATTCCAATGGTTGGGGTAGGAAAAACGGGAACCTCCTTGCCATTGCTCACGGTTTGGTTGTAAAAGGATACATTTCCGCCTGTAACAGGCGTACCAAATTTTAGACATGCGGTTGTCATGCCTTTGATGGCGCGCACAAATTGCCAATAGCATTCCGGGTTGTACGGATTTCCGAAATTCAAACAATTGGTAATCGCAGAGGGAATCCCTCCTGACACTGAGATGTTACGCGCGGCTTCAGAAACGGCAATCATGGTACCCACTTCTGGGTCAGCAGCGACATATCGAGAATTACAATCAACGGTCATCGCCAGGGCTTTGTCGGTTCCTTTAACGTTTACGATGGCCGCATCGGATGGTGCATTGGTAGACATGTTAACGGTGCCTACCATTGAATCATATTGTTCATAGATCCAACGTTTGGAGGCAATGTTTGGAAAGGATAAAAGCTTAAAACCTACTTCATAAAGGTTCTTGGGAATTTCAATTTTAGAAGGGTCAAATCGCTTAGCTTCTTGAAAGGATGCAGGTTCTTTGTATTCCCTTTTATTTTGTGGCGCACCTCCTCCCAATACCAAGGATTCCGCAGGTACATCTCCAACCATTTCATCGTTCATAAAATAGCGTACCCTTCCGGTTTCGGTGACAAAACCTATTTCTTCTGCGTTGAGGTCCCACTTGTCAAAGATTGCTTTTACCACAGATTCTTTTCCTTTGTGAACGACCACGAGCATTCGTTCTTGACTTTCAGAAAGTAAGATTTCATATGGGAGCATGTTTTCTTGTCTGGTAGGGACTTTATCCAAGAAAATATCCATACCAACCTTTCCTGCGGCAGACATCTCACAGGTGGAGCAGGTAATGCCTGCAGCTCCCATGTCTTGCATACCCACGATGGCGTCTGTATGCGAGAGTTCGAGTGTGGCTTCCAAGAGTAACTTTTCCATAAAAGGATCGCCTACTTGCACAGAGGGCAAGTCATTTACAGAATCTTCAGTGATGTCTTTGGATGCGAACGCTGCGCCCGCAATTCCGTCTTTACCGGTTGAAGAACCTACAATAAATACTGGATTTCCTTTTCCTTTTGCAGTGGCAGAGATGGTTTTATTGCTGTCAATGATACCTGCTGAAAATGCATTTACAAGTGGATTGGTGTTGAATGAATCGTCAAAGAACACTTCTCCTCCCACGATGGGAATTCCAAAAGCATTTCCATAATCACCAATTCCTTTTACGACGCCTTTAACGAGCCACTTTGTTCTTGGTAGGTCAAGGTTACCAAAACGCAACGAATTCAGCTGCGCAATGGGACGTGCACCCATGGTAAAAATATCTCGGTTGATTCCTCCTACCCCTGTTGCTGCACCTTGATAAGGTTCTAACGCACTTGGGTGATTGTGTGATTCAATTTTAAAAACGCAGCCCAGTCCATCGCCGATGTCTACCATTCCCGCATTTTCCTCACCCGCTTTGACCAACATATGGGGACCGTCTTTCGGTAAGGTTTTTAACCAAAGAATGGAGTTTTTGTAAGAGCAATGCTCTGACCACATCACTGAATATACGGCAGTTTCTGTAAAATTGGGGGTTCGACCTAGAATGTCTTTGATTTGCTCAAATTCATCGGCTCTTAGGCCAAGTTCAATGGCTTGTGCAAGCGTAGCTTCTTTTTGTAAAGTATTTTCCATGATAATTTTCAAAGACAAAAGTAAGGAATATCTTTTAGCCAATCAGGTGCTAACACAACAAACAAAACCAACTTTATTAACAAAAAAAATCCAGGAAACCGGATTTTTTAACTTCACAAAAAACCTATATCAATGGGCACAATGAACGGTGTAAGTCCCTGTCGTATCCGTATAGCCATTCGCTTCCAAAGCCTCCATTTCAGTTCCGCATTTTTCACCCAGCTCAATTTCAGCACCGGCCTTGTCATAATGACAATTCGAACATTGATTCTTTTTGCAAGACACGAAAGTAAGCGCAAATAGGCACAAGGACGTTATAAACAATTGTTTACTTTTCATTTGATTCGTTTTTAAGTTTACCGTTGAAATTATACCCAAGACCAAGAAAGAAATTCCTTCCGGGAAAAGGCATTTGAATGTTTTTTAATCGTGATAAATGATCTATATAGGTGGCATTAAGGATGTTTCGACCGCCTGCTTTAAAACTAAATTGATTTGATTTACCGAGAACAAATACCAAAGAAAAATCAAGGACATGATAGGCTTTTGACGGGCTTTCCAAATATGCCACCTGGTTTTGGGGTCCCATTAAGGTTGATTGAACATTCACTTCTTTAATTCTAACCTTATTCACCGATTCAAATTCGTAGCGAAAAACATTTTGCATTCTAGGTTGCGGAATCATGGAAACAGCGCTGTCTCCCAAGGCGCTAACATAAAGATAGGACAATGAAACTTCCCAATGTAACCCGTGTGCAAAATGCGGATGTACATGATATGACAAATCAAGTCCTGAGAACAAAACTTCATTGTTTTGTACATATCGATATCCTGGTATACCGTCAAAAAGCACCCCCAATGGCTCCAAGTAGATATAATCAATAATGTAGCTCGTAAATGGATTCATTGCAAACGAGCTATGCGCTTGATTCCACTCCAAGGTTACATCCAATTGCGCAGCTTTTTCTGGTGATAACTTAGCATCCCCTACCTCATACCTAAGGGCTCCATGATGATATCCATTTGAAAACAATTCTGTTAAATGGGGTGCCCGAAACCCCGTTGACAAAGCGGTCCTAAATACCATTCGCTGTGAACTACGCACTGCGCCAATACTTCCATTTAGACCATTGTAATTCACCACACCCTGGTTCGGTAAGTCTATCCCAAATAAAGTTCTTCGATCAAAACGAAAACCTGCCTGTATATTCCATCGATTTCGTTCATGATTGATGTTGAAATAACCACCCACATCAACCGATTTCGCATTAGGTATCAGTGTGTCTGAGGCGTTTTCCGCATTGGTGTTTTTTTGTATCATCGACTGTAATCCTGCAGTGATTTTTGTTGATTTATTACATTTAATTTGCCATTTCAATTGCGCCAAATGATTCAGCAGGTTCATGCTAAGCGAAGGAATGGTTACCTTCTCGTCAAATTCAATTAATCGATTGACAGTGGCGCCGTACATTACCAAGAAATCATATTTATCCCGATAGAAGTTTGCGGTTGCTTGCAATAGGTGATTTTGAAAAAACTGTGCAGGTAATTCATAAGTCCGAGCACGTTCCTCTACCTGAAAAGTCATGGGCGTGGCTAAGGTGTCATAGGTATGTCCCGGAATTCCCGCCACGGAATGACTGTTGGTATAACGCAATGCATACAAACTGTTCTTCCCTGTGTATGACATGTTTATTTTCGCGCCGAGGTCGTTAAATCGAGCGTTCTTCGCGAATTTTCCGGAAGGGAGTTGAAAATCGGCATGATTAGCATACGTCGAGGCAACGAACCACCTAAATTTATGGTAAGATTCCTTGTAAATAAATTGAGCCCTCCCTCCCAAGGTATTGGAAAATCCTTCCGATTGAACTTCCAGAGAACGTGCATTTGACGCTGCAAACGGAGCATCAACCAGATAAACAACCCCTCCCAATGCATCTGCACCATATAACAAACTTGCTGGACCCTTAATTACCTCAACCGCAGAAACACCTAAGCTCGTTATGCCAATGCCGTGATCGCCGCCCCATTGTTGCCCTTCTAATCGCAACCCATTCAACAAGGTAATGACACGCATTCCTTGCATTCCACGAATCACAGGTTTTGAAATCCCATTCCCTAAAGCCGCATTGTATACACCCGGTATTCTTGCCAAAGCCTCCCCGAGGGTTAAATTTGCAATTACGCCAAGTGATGACATTTTCTGTGATTCAATGTGGAACGGATTCTTGTTGGATTGAATAAGCGCCCCTGAAGAGACAGTTACCTCGTGCATGTCTAAGTGAACAGGCATTAAGTTTACCGTGACAGAATTTTGTCCTGCATTCACCGTAAAAAAAGCACTTCTATATCCTAGGGAAACAACTTTTATCGTTAGCGAGTTATGCTTACTCAACGCAAACACACTTCGTCCCTCTTTGTTTGTAAGCACCGTCTGGTCGTATTCAACGCAGTAAACGGTCGCATCAACCAAGGGCATACCGCGAATTGAATCAAATACTTCTACGGTAACTTGTTGGCCATAAAAAGAGGCGAACACAGAGAAAAGTAAGCTCAAAACAAAGAAACACTTCATTAAAAAAATATTAATGCAACAACATTGTGTTTTGCAAATGTAAAAAATTATTGCAATTTTGTTGCATTAAAAAATCATTAATGCCTGTCGTTCGGAATACAAAAGCAAAACAAGCCGTCTTAGACGAGATGAGCCGAGCGAATCGCGCCTTGAGTCAACCCGAATTGTTTGAACGTTTAAATGGTATTTGTGATCGCGTAACGGTTTACCGCATTTTGGACCGGTTGATTTCTGAGAAAAAAATACATAAAATCGTTAACATAGATGGGGTTTTGAATTATGCCTTGTGTCAAACATGCGACGAACTTGCAGCACATTCCCACGACCATTTTCACTTCAGTTGTACCCAATGCAAGCGTATCGAATGTTTAGAAGAGAACCAGATTCAGGTGAATTTACCCTTCAATTATCAGGTTCAAGAACTGTATCTCACTGTATCAGGTATTTGTCCAGGTTGTATGACCTTAAAATGAAACGCTAATTTGTACATTTGAAATCGATGAAAGCATTTTATCACTTCTTGTTATTGTCATTCCTGTTGTTTGGTTGCGCCACCAAAGAGAATTTAGACCCCCGGTTTATGCTTGAAAGCGAATGCATGGTGTATCAAAAAGATGTTAAAACCGAAAGTCACCGTGGCTTTTCCCTTTCCTACGTTTCAAAAGACTCAAAAAATCAATGTGCTAAGCAATCCTTGAAACGCATTGTAATCTTACAATTTCGCGACAAGACGGAAACCATCATTCGTGCTCGAAAACCTAGGAAATACATCCAAAGCCTTCGAAAATGGAAGCAGGAAATCGAATCAGATTCCACGCGCATCATCCGCCTAGAAGCAAAAGGGGCTGACGTTAACCTCACCTTGGGAAAAATATTCCTACATTCACATGATTCTCTGTATGCCAAGCAATACTTACCCTATGGTCATATTCACTTGCAAAAGCGTAACAACCGATGGGAAAAAGATTCTCTCGTTTACAATCCATCATACCCGTTAAAGCGCCCTTTGAAAAATGACTAAAACCACAAGCAGCGTTTCGGGCAAAGAAATCCGTCAAAACGAATCTGTTAAAGCAGAGGATATCCGGGAAAGCTTGTTTCGTTTCATTCAGAAAGCGCATCCAAATTTTACGGAAAGCAGTATCATTAGCATTGAAGAATTAAATTCGTTTCGAAGAAAATACATCACCCAACTGGTCTTGGAGGAAAAGGGAGAATTGGCAAAGGTGGATTTGGATGTACTGGAAGCGATTCAAAACAATTCCGTTTTAACCGAAAACCTTGAGGTAACGAATGAAGAGGAACTGACCCTCGGGCAAAGAATGGCTGATGCCATCGCAACTTTTGGAGGTAGCTGGACCTTCATCATCATCTTCTTTTCTTTTTTAATGTTATGGATTGTCCTCAACGCGTGGATTTTAGGCCAAAAACAATACGATCCTTATCCGTTTATTTTACTTAACCTCATTTTATCTTGTCTGGCTGCAATCCAAGCCCCTATCATTATGATGAGCCAAAACCGTCAGGAACAGAAAGACCGGGGTCGGGCAGAGAACGACTATAAAATCAACTTAAAAGCTGAATTGGAAATCAAGTTGTTAAGTGAAAAAATTGACCACCTCATCATTCATCAAAACAAAAAATTACTTGAAATTCAAGAAGTGCAAATCGATTATCTTTCCGACTTGATGAAATCAAAATCAAAATAGGTAGGGAACCTAAAAAAATCTTTCTAAGCCTCTAATTAACGAGACCTAAAGCAGCATCACAGCGGTTTTATTCGCATGCACAACCCATCGCTTGTTACATATTCTGCCCGTCGAAGAAACCGAGACAAATGAATTTTCCTAAGGGACAATGTTTGAAATGTACAATTGAACTGAGAATTTTACCTAATTTCGTGACAAAATTTCAACTATGACATACGACATCATTATCATTGGAACCGGTCCTGGTGGATACGTAGCAGCCATTCGCGCTTCTCAAATGGGGTTAAAAACCGCGGTAATTGAACGCGAATCTTTGGGGGGTATTTGTCTCAATTGGGGCTGTATACCTACAAAAGCCTTATTAAAAAGCGCGCAGGTTTTTGAATACATAAACCACGCAGCTGAGTACGGCATTCAAGTAAAAGAAGCCACTGCAGATTTTGACTCCGTCGTGAAAAGATCCCGTGATGTTGCGCAAGGTATGAGCTCAGGCATTCAATACCTAATGAAAAAGAATAAAATCGATGTCATTCAAGGTGATGCGATTCTTCAAGCCGGAAAAAAAGTTTCTGTTAAGGACGCTTCAGGTGTTTCTACGGTCTACACTGCAACCAAAGGGTTAATCATCGCTACAGGTGCACGCTCCAGGGAATTGCCAAACGTACCTCAAGATGGCGTTAAAGTCTTTGGATACCGTCAAGCGATGACATTGCCTAAACTTCCAAAAAAATTGGTAGTGGTTGGATCAGGAGCCATTGGCGTTGAGTTCGCTTATTTCTACAATGCCATGGGAACGGAAGTTACCATCGTTGAATTCATGCCTAACATTGTTCCGGTTGAAGACATCGAGGTATCCAAGCAATTGGAAAAATCATTCAAAAAATCAGGGATCAAAATTATGACAGAAGCCACCGTGGAACATGTTGACACGACAGGTAAAGGATGCATTGTTACCGTTAAATCGGCAAAAGGCGAAGAGAAAATTGAGTGTGACGTTGTTTTGTCTGCGGCAGGAATACAAGCCAACCTAGAGCATATAGGTTTGGAGGAAATCGGAATCATTCAAGACAAAGGAAAGATCATGGTAGATGACTTTTACCAAACGAACATTCCAGGTTATTTCGCCATTGGCGACATCGTTCCAGGACCTGCTTTGGCACACGTTGCTTCGGCAGAAGGAATCATCTGTGTTGAAAAAATTGCAGGACATCACCCTGAACCTTTAGATTACGGAAACATACCAGGTTGTACGTATTGCAACCCTGAAGTTGCCTCTGTAGGAATGACCGAAAAAGCGGCCAAAGATGCCGGTCACGACATCAAAGTAGGTAAATTTCCTTTCTCTGCCTCAGGTAAAGCAAGTGCTGCAGGAGCGAAAGATGGATTTGTAAAATTGATTTTTGATGCCAAATATGGCGAATTGTTGGGTGCACACATGATTGGCGCAAATGTTACTGAAATGATTGCGGAAATTGTCGCAGTGCGCAAATTAGAGACCACGGGTATGGATTTAATTAAAACCGTTCACCCACACCCAACCATGTCTGAAGCGATCATGGAAGCTGCAGCAGCAGCCTATGGAGAAGTGATTCACTTATAGTGAAAATACTCCGACTGATTTTAGGTATCCTCATTGGATTGGCTGTAGGTGCCGTCCTGAATGGACTTATCATCACCTGGGGATTGGATTTAATCCCCCTGCCAAAAGGTGTGAATTTCGAGACCGCTGAAGGAAAACACAATTTTCAGTACCTCAAACCCATTCATTTCCTCTTTCCTTTCTTAGCCCATGCAATCGGCACCTTTACTGGCGTTTTGATAGCCCTTTTCATTTCGAAACGATTCAGGCTGTTTTTAACCTTCATTATCTCTACCTTGTTTTTCCTGGGCGGACTCAGTATGGTGTTATCCCTGGATGCCCCGCAGTGGTTTAACCTAACCGACCTTACCTTGGCTTATTTCCCGATGGGATTCTTGGCGTATCGGATGAAACGTGCTAGAAAGGCATAATTTACCTCAGGAAAGGCCTGAAAACTGACATTAAGTCACGATAAAAAGCCCCTATTCAATTATTTTGTCAGTAGAAATGCCTCACATCCGCGTGGCATATAAATTGACTTCGGGGGACGTCGAATTACAAAAATATTAACAATGGCAAAAATTATTGGAATTGATTTAGGTACAACAAACTCTTGTGTATCGGTCATGGAAGGAAACGAACCCGTAGTAATTACAAATGCAGAAGGAAAAAGAACAACTCCCTCCATCGTAGCATTTGTTGAAGGCGGAGAAAGAAAAGTAGGTGACCCTGCAAAAAGACAGGCAATCACGAATCCTACAAAAACCATCTATTCTATCAAGCGTTTCATGGGAACAAGCTTTGATGAGAGTAAAACAGAAGCAACACGTGTACCTTACCAAGTGGTGAAAGGTGAAAACAACACCCCAAGGGTAAAAATAGACGACCGTTTGTATTCTCCTCAAGAAATCTCAGCCATCATCCTTCAAAAAATGAAGAAAACGGCCGAAGACTACTTAGGACAAGAGGTAACGGAAGCGGTGGTTACCGTACCGGCATACTTTAATGATGCACAAAGACAAGCGACCAAAGAAGCGGGTGAAATTGCTGGACTTACCATCAAAAGAATCATCAACGAGCCAACCGCTGCTGCTTTGGCATACGGACTTGACAAAAAAGGCGTCGACCAGAAAATCGTAGTATTTGACTTTGGTGGTGGAACCCATGACGTTTCCATCTTGGAACTTGGAGATGGCGTTTTTGAAGTATTGTCCACAGATGGAGACACGCACTTAGGTGGAGACGACGTCGACAATGCAATCATCAACTGGTTGGCAGAAGAGTTTGAGAAAGAAGAGAACCTTGACCTTCGTAAAGACCCAATGGCACTTCAACGTTTAAAAGAAGCCGCTGAAAAAGCCAAAATCGAATTGTCTTCAACAACGTCAAGTGAAATCAACTTGCCTTACATCATGCCGGTAAATGGCATTCCAAAACACCTTGTAAGAACCCTTCAACGTTCAAAATTTGAACAATTGATTTCTGACATCGTGGAAAGAACCATCGCACCTTGCCGTACCGCGTTGAAAAATGCAGGGTTGAGTGCAAAAGACATCGATGAAGTTATCTTGGTTGGTGGTTCCACAAGAATCCCTGTTATTCAAGACGCGGTTGAAAGATTTTTCGGAAAAGCACCTTCCAAAGGTGTGAATCCAGATGAAGTAGTTGCCGTAGGTGCTGCCATCCAAGGAGGCGTTTTGACAGGAGAAGTGAAAGATGTATTGCTTTTAGACGTGATTCCATTGTCTTTGGGAATTGAAACCATGGGAGGTGTCTTCACAAAATTAATTGAAGCGAATACCACCATTCCTACCAAGAAATCAGAGGTTTTCTCTACCGCAGCGGACAACCAACCTTCGGTTGAAATCCATGTACTACAAGGAGAACGCTCCATGGCAGGTGACAACAAAACCCTAGGTAGGTTCCAACTTTCTGACATTCCACCTTCACCGCGAGGCGTTCCTCAAATTGAGGTGTCTTTTGACATCGATGCAAATGGTATCATGAACATTTCTGCAAAAGACAAAGGAACCGGAAAAGTTCAATCCATTAAAATTGAATCTAAATCTGGTCTTACCGATGAGGAAATCGAAAAAATGAAGGCTGAAGCGCAAGCGAACGCTGAATCCGACAAGAAGAAACGCGAAGAAGTGGAATTGATCAACAAAGCCGATTCAACCATTTTCCAAACGGAAAGACAATTGAAGGAATATGGCGACAAAATTCCTGCGAACAAAAAGCAATTGATTGAAGATGCGCTTGAAGAATTGAAAAAAGAATTTGAAGCGAAAAACATCGAAAATCTTGACCCAGCGATTGAGAAATTAAATAAGGTTTTCCAAGATGCTTCACAAGAAATGTACAATGCCGCAAATACGCAAGGTGAAAACCCTGCCGGCAATGAAACGCAAGCGGATACAAATTCACAAGACGAGGTAACAGACGTTGACTTTGAGGAAGTGAATGATAAAAAATAAGTGTCGCGTTTGACGCATTCTTAAAGGGCCCAAATCGGGCCCTTTTTTATTTCGCAGAAATTCTTATCTTCGCGTATGCTTTACCACAAGATTATACGCCACGAGAGCAGCCAGGAATGGACTGTTTTTGTGCACGGTGCAGGCGGAAGCTCTGCCGTATGGTTTAAGCAAATCAAAGAATTCTCAGAACATTTCAATGTGTTGCTACTCGACCTACGAGGACACGGGAAATCCAAAGAATTGAAAAGTCCTTCCAATTATTCCTTTGAAATGATTGCCAATGATGTCGTCCAAGTGGTTAAGCACAACAACATCTCTGAAGCACATTTTGTTGGCGTATCTATGGGAACCATTGTCATCAACCAAATCCATGTATTGTACCCACAACTGGTTAAATCCATGATTTTTTCAGGTGCCATCACACGTCTTAACATCAAATCGCGCTTGTTGCTTCGCATGGGACGCATCCTAAATCCAATTTTACCTTACATGGCACTGTACCGTTTGCTTGCGCAAATATTGATGCCTAAAAAAAACCACAAAAATTCACGCATGCTGTTCATTAACGAGGCGAAATCCTTGATGCACCATGAATTTAACCGCTGGTTTAAATTGACAGCTAGGCTTACGAAATACCTGAATCATCTTCAATCCCAAGAAGTCCAAACGAAAGGACTTTATGTCATGGGCAGCGAGGACCACTTGTTTCTTGGACCTGCACGAGAAATCGTGGAAAGAAACGAAAATTTTGTCTTAGAAGTGGTTCCCAATTGCGGTCATGTGGTAAATGTAGAGCGCGCGGAAGCCTTTAACCGTGTCTCCATCGCATTTATTTACGACCTCGCTAAATGATTTTTCCGCAATTCAGGAAACACCAATCCGGTAAAAATTTCTACACCCTCCATTCCCTAACCGATTTTGAAGAAATTCAAATCATGGGTCAGAAAACCTTAAGACATACCCTACAAGCCAAGACGTATTTTGAAAAGGTGCAAATACAAGACATGATTGCTTGTCACCCACCCTACCTACTTTGTACCGAAGACGAAATGCAGAAGCATTTGAAAGGCTAAAATTCTTACTTTTACACGGTTAAATTATATCATGGAAACAGCTACACCTTACATTCCCAAAAACAAAATAAGAATAGTTACAGCGGCATCCCTTTTTGATGGACACGATGCAGCCATTAACATCATGCGAAGGATCATTCAAGCGACGGGATGCGAAGTCATTCACCTAGGCCACGATCGCTCTGTAGAAGAAGTGGTTAACTGTGCCATTCAAGAGGATGCCCAAGCGATTGCCATGACCTCTTATCAAGGGGGACACATGGAATATTTCAAATTCATGCACGATCTTTTGGCGGAAAAAGGCGCGCCACAAATTAAAATATTTGGCGGAGGCGGCGGTACCATTCTGCCTTCGGAAATCAAAGAATTACAAGATTACGGAATCACCAGAATTTACCATCCAGACGACGGCAGAACGATGGGATTACAAGGAATGATCAATGACCTCATTGAACAATGTGACTTCCCTGTTGGGGATCATTTGAGCGACGAAGCAGAAAAAATTAAACACAAAGATGTACCTGCCATCGCGCGATTGATTTCCGCAGCCGAAAATTTTGCCACAGAAAACACAGAACTTTTAACAAACATCCGGACCGAAGCCGCACTGAAAAAAATACCCGTTCTTGGCATTACAGGAACCGGAGGTTCTGGAAAATCATCCTTGGTTGATGAATTGGTCCGCCGATTCCTCATCGATTTTAAAGACAAACAGATTGCGGTCGTATCCGTGGATCCTTCCAAACGTAAGACGGGTGGTGCCTTATTGGGTGACCGCATCCGAATGAATTCCATTAAAAATGACCGTGTCTACATGCGATCCTTGGCCACGCGTCAATCTAATTTGGCGCTTTCCAAGCACGTTGCCGAAGCCATTGGGATTTTAAAAGTAGCAAACTACGACCTCATCATCTTGGAAACCTCAGGCATTGGACAGTCCGATACAGAAATCTTGGACCACAGTGATGTTTCCTTGTATGTAATGACCCCTGAATACGGTGCTGCTACACAACTTGAGAAAATCGACATGTTGGACTTTGCCGACGTCATTGCCTTGAACAAATTCGATAAACGAGGTGCCCTTGATGCCTTGCGTGACGTTCGAAAACAATACCAAAGAAACCACAACTTGTGGGACCTTAATGTAGACCAAATGCCCGTCCATGGTACCATTGCCTCCCAATTCAATGACCCCGGTATGAATACCTTGTACAAAGTCCTCATGGATAAAGTGGTCGAGAAAACGGGAACCAACCTTAACAGCACTTTTGAAATTACGCAGGAGATGTCTGAGAAAATTTTCGTTATCCCACCGGACAGAACGCGATACCTATCGGAAATTTCAGAAAGCAACCGATCCTATGACGTTTGGGTAAATCGACAAGTGAAAGTCGCTGAAAACCTATATGGCTTGCAACGCTCCATCGATTCTATTTCGAATTCTGCATTGGAGGACAAAGACCGATTGGTAAAAGGACTCACCGAAGCCTTTGCAGCTGAAAAATTGAATTTCGACCCTAAAAACTGGGAAATCATCCAACATTGGGAAGCCAAGAAACAAACGTTCAAGAATCCTTTGTATGAATTCAAGGTACGGGACAAAGTACTCAGCATACAAACCCACACAGAATCACTTTCACATTCGCAAATCCCCAAAGTTGCAACCCCAAAATACAACAGCTGGGGCGATGTTTTGCGATGGGTTTTACAAGAAAATTACCCGGGTGAGTTTCCTTACACCGCTGGTTTGTTTCCATTTAAACGGGAAGGTGAGGATCCTACGCGTATGTTTGCAGGCGAGGGAGGTCCCGAACGCACCAACAAACGCTTCCATTATGTCAGTTTAGGCATGCCGGCTAAAAGGCTTTCTACTGCGTTTGACTCCGTTACCCTTTACGGCAACGATCCTGCCATTCGACCTGATATTTACGGTAAAATCGGGAATTCGGGTGTGTCGATTTGTTGCTTAGACGACGCCAAAAAATTGTACTCAGGTTTCGACTTGAGCCACCCAGCGACCTCGGTTTCAATGACCATCAACGGTCCGGCTCCAATGCTCCTCGCCTATTTCATGAATGCTGCCATCGACCAAAATTGTGAGAAGTACATTCGAGCCCATGGTTTGGAGGAGGAAACCGAAGCTAAAATCTCCGCAATCTACGCGGAACTTGGCACTGCGCGACCAAAATACCAAGGCGCGTTACCCGAAGGAAATGACGGATTGGGACTGATGCTTTTGGGCGTTACCGGAGACAAAGTCTTACCCCTAGATACCTACAACCAAATTAAATCCGACACCCTTAAACAAGTAAGGGGAACGGTACAGGCGGACATTCTAAAGGAAGACCAGGCACAAAACACCTGTATTTTCTCCACTGAATTCGCATTGCGACTGATGGGCGACGTGCAACAATATTTCATAGCCCAAGGCGTCCGTAATTTCTATTCTGTATCTATTTCCGGTTACCATATCGCTGAAGCGGGTGCGAATCCGATTACACAATTGGCCTTTACCCTCGCAAATGGTTTTACCTACGTTGAGTATTACCTGAGCAGGGGAATGGACATCAATGACTTCGGACCGAATTTATCTTTCTTCTTTTCCAATGGCATCGACCCTGAATATGCTGTCATCGGACGTGTTGCCCGGAGAATTTGGGCAAAAGCCTTGGCTAAAAAATACGGGGCAAATCCACGGGCGCAAATGTTGAAATACCACATCCAAACTTCTGGAAGGTCCCTTCATGCGCAAGAGATTGATTTTAACGACATCCGAACGACCCTTCAAGCGCTTTATGCCATTTATGACAATTGCAATTCATTACATACCAATGCGTATGATGAAGCGATAACAACCCCCACCGAAGAATCGGTAAGAAGGGCCATGGCCATTCAATTGATCATCAACCGCGAGTTAGGATTGGCAAAAAATGAAAATCCTTTACAAGGTTCGTTCATCATTGAAGAAATGACCGATTTGGTGGAACAAGCGGTACTCACAGAGTTTGACAGAATCACAGAACGCGGAGGGGTTTTGGGCGCGATGGAAACCATGTACCAAAGGTCAAAAATCCAAGAAGAATCTTTGTATTATGAAACCCTGAAACACAACGGAGATTTCCCAATCATCGGAGTGAACACTTTCTTAAGTTCAAAAGGATCTCCGACCATGCTTCCTAAAGAAGTGATTCGCGCCACGGAAGAGGAAAAACAATACCAAATTCAAATGTTAAGTGCCTTGCAGAATGCCAATCCTGCACTCACCAAAGAAGGGTTGAGAAACATTCAGAATGCAGCCATATTGAATAAAAACATGTTTGAAGTATTGATGGAAACCAGTAAAAATGCCTCCTTGGGTCAAATTACTGAAGCATTGTTTGAAGTCGGTGGGCAGTACCGAAGGAATATGTAAGTGCACCTTCATTGTTTCATTTTTTTTCGTCTGTGGAAGAAACTTTATTAAATAATATGCTTTTTTTTCGTCCGTGGAAGAAATTTTATTAAAGATTTAATTCCTAAATGGTTTTGTTAGCTACTGTAGTTTTAACCTTAAGCTGCTAGAAGTTGTTTTAACCTTACCTTTGTAACATGCAATTCAGTATTGGCGAATGGGTTTCCTTGTTACATGAGTCTGGCGCTTTTAAATTGCTGCAGATTGAAGGTTTCCGTGCCATCGTGGAAGATGAACACGGGTTTCAACAAAAGGTAGACGTCAAATTTCTAGTCAAACGAAATCCCATTCCTGGAAAGGTACACGCCAAGGACCTCCCTTTACAAATCAAAAAAAATACGGGCAGTCCAAACAGTTCTATGCCTAGCATCGACCTTCATGCTGATGCATTAAACCTAGATCATTTGCCTCCACATCGCTTACTCGAAGAACAGTTGGCCCATTGCAAGCGGTTCTTAAACGACGCCATTCAAAAGCGCATCCCAAAAGTTTTGATCATTCATGGCGTAGGCGAAGGTGTTTTGCGCGACTCCATTCGTGCCATGCTAAAAGGTAAAAAAGGATACCGTTGCCACGATGCAAATTATTCTCAAAAAGGCGTTGGGAGTACCTTGGTAGAAATTCAAGTGAATTCGGCTGAGCGACTCTAGTGCTGCCTAACCGCACCTACCTTTCCTTTTGGGATGTCAAAAATCCACTCGTAATACCCAATAAAATGACTCTCGGTATAACCCATTCGGTATTGGTATTTTTGCGGAAAGGTAACCCTGTATTGTGCAGGCAAACCACTTACCCGTTTCTGAGGCGCTACCCCATCTTGTAGGCAAGGCGCTTGCTTGTTCTTTCCAAAGGGTATGCTTCCGTATTGAAACACCTCCTGCCATTGACTTGGCTGCACCCCTCCCGCGGAAGCATTCTCAGGGGCTATGATGTAGAAACTCCCGAACACACATTTCCTTTTCAATACATCCACCATTCCAAGTGCATAGGCATAACCCATACTGTGCGCGACCAAATAAAGGGTGTCGTTCGCTGAAGCACCAGGGATTTCATTCAGCAGTTGATAGAGGTTTCTGCCTGCGATTCTGCCATTTTTTCTTCGCTCACTAAACCCTTTCTGGTTTGACCTAAAAGGCAATCGGCGCAGTGTAGAAATGAGCATCCCATTGTCGTCTTTATAGCGATAACAATGATGTTTTCCTTTGCAGGGTTTTGGGTAATCTTTTGCCGTTTGGGCAAAAGTCAAAACAGACTCATAATTTGAGGTAGAAACTTCGTGGTGACCATCGGCGTAGTAAACTTCGTTTGGGTGGATGCGTTCAATAAATTGCTGGTTCAGTCTTTTCCATGGCGTCCAGTAATTAAACCGGTCCTTTTCATACAGTATATTCATGGAATTTGGATACTCAACCCCATTCTTACCAATCTGCATCATACTTTCATCAAAGGATTCACTGGTTGATACGGGACGGTAGCCATTGACAAGGACCAATATTCGCTTCGGTGGGTTTTCCTCCAGCAATTTTTGGGTGATGTCAAACCCTGCGTAATTCAATACTTTTTCGCCCATCGGTTTGCCTTCCTCATTTTCGTAGGACAGTACCACCAAATGCGTATTTGCTTCTTGTTTGTATCCTTTGATCGATAACATGTTTGATGAAAAAAGAAAATGATACACTTCCTTCCCATCGATGGATTTCACTTTGAAATAAAGCACTTTTTTCATCCTTCGCATGTGCCACTTTCCTTTCGATTTAACATAAACTTCGGAATAGGTTTTTTTGGCCGGTTGGTCTACCACTGTTGGACTTAAATCCAGGAAGCGTTTAAAATTTTGTACCCCTTGGTTTCCAAATTTTGTAAAATCAGTCGAATTAAAAAATACGCGTTTATAGAAAGTATCCGTGGTAAAAAACACCAAGATTCCGATTGCCAAAAACAAGATCCATAAACCAATATGTACGAGAAAATACCCAAACTTATACTTATTATGAATGGCCTTTTCCGCGCGTTGATTCACTTTCTTTCGAAAAATCAACATAATAAAAAGCGCCAAGACAACCAATCCAACATGAATGGGCGCTATAAAACGGTTGTTTTTAATGTAAAAAGGTCGAATCCAATAATTGTCCACATCAATGTTGACCTTACCAACGTTTCGTTTAAAAGGCGTCAAGAAATAACGGTTATTCATAGGCTCCAGCTGCCCTTTATCATTTAAATTCCAGAAATAATAGGCGACAAGGCCATTTTTGGAGTCCGTATTTTCTGAATCATCGTGAAAGAAAAAATAGGATTCGTTTTCTATTTTTAAAGATTCTCTTTGTTTGAGGTAGGACGCCAAAGAATCCATCGAATAATTGGCATCGGTGTTAACGTTTCCAATGGTTTTCAGAAAGTACTTTGAAAAATTTTTCAGGAACAGTGCTTCAGGTTGAGCGGCCAGGAATAAAATGTTTTTACCAAAAATTGAAAATCCCTTTCCATTTGTGTCGATTTTATCTTGTGTCAGAAAGACATAGTAATCAATTTCGGTTTTAGGGTGAATGGAATTAAAGAAAGCATCCCGACAATTGCGCATTTCTTCAGCGTAAAAAGGAAGGGTATCCTGAAGGTGAATTTGGTTTAACTTTCCTTGTAAGGGATGGATGAATTGGTCGATTTTCGCTTGAATGCCTTGTGCTCGAAAGAATTGATTGAGCACAATTTCGGTCTCTGGAGAAAGCGTCGCCTCCTTATGGGTAGAGACAAAGTGGATGCGAAGGGAATTTAACTTGCCTGTATTTTGTCCATAAACTTTCGTACAGAGCAGTAAAAAAAGGATTAACTTACAAATGCAGGAAGGCTTTTTTAGCCAATAGTTCATCATTGCTTTCACGGTAATTAGGGTCATCTACGCAACAATCAACTGGACAAACCGCAGCGCATTGGGGCTCATCATGAAATCCAACACATTCTGTACATTTATCATGGGTAATGTAATACACTTCCATGCTCAAGGGATCGTTGGACTTGTCAGCATCCACTGCGACTCCATTTAAAGAGGTTAACATGCCTTTCAGCGAAGTTCCATCCGCATACTTCCATTCGGCTCCCCCTTCATAAATTGCGTTGTTTGGACATTCCGGTTCACATGCCCCACAATTTATACACTCATCCGTAATCATTATTGCCATTGCGCGATCGTTTTTGCAAATATACGTACCTAACCGTAAAAGTTAAGTAACATTCCCCTAGAAAACAAACTTACTTGTAAATTTGTTCTGTGAACAGAACGCAAATCATTGAACATTTTACCGAAATCGGAGTCTTGTTTCAGCAAGTAGCTGACTCGAAAACGGATCCAAAACCCTCGGTTTTTTCAGACGCCTTCCTTGAGAAATTTAAGCATACGGTTGAACGGGAAATCCATTACAACGGTTGGTTTGAAGTTGAATTCATTAAAAAATCACTTTTGGGAATTTCAACATGGCTTGAATCTGTTGCCTTATCCAATTGGAGTGCCCCATACCCTTTTCATGGCTTCCAGAAAAACCTCGGCATCATCATGGCGGGAAATATCCCCTTGGTTGGCTTCCACGATTTTTTATGCGGACTGGTTTCCGGTTACCGCCTTCAGGTAAAAATGAGTTCAGAGGACAGCAGACTGTTGACCTTGGTGTTGGAAGCATTGTGTGAATTGAATGTAGCCTACCGCGAACTGATTGTATTGAATCCCTTAAAACTCTCAGGTTTTGATGCCGTCATTGGAACCGGCTCCGATGCTTCACTCTTGCATTTCAAATCCTACTTCAAAGAAATTCCCCACCTACTCCGCGGAAACAGAACGTCCATTGCCATTTTAACGGGCGAAGAAACTACGGAAGAATTGACCTTGCTGGGAAACGATGTGTTTGATTACTTTGGCAGGGGTTGTCGCAATGTTACGCACCTCTTGGTGCCAGAATCCTATTCATTTGATTCCTTTTTTAGGGCGATACAGCCTTTTCAAAACCTGTTTCAAAACAAGAAGTATGGCAACAACTACGATTACTACCGAACCATCTATTTAATGAACCGCGGGGTCTTTCTTGAAAATGGTTTCCTCCTCTTGGTAGAAACCGAAACACTTCAGCCTCCATTGGCGGTCATCAACTACCACACATACGCCTCTGAACAAGAGGTGCAAAACTATCTGGAAAATCACGAAGAAAAAATCCAATGCCTCGTGGGCAAGGATTACATGCCTTTTGGTTCTGCGCAAACGCCTTCCCTAACAGACTATGCCGACAACATTAATACGATGATGTGGCTAGGTGAACCCAAAAATTAATTTGCTTTGCCTATTTTTGTACAATGGCCATTTTCTCAGACAGCATCATTTATAAGACACCGGAAGAAATTTCGATCATGCGCGAAGCAGCATTGATTGTCAGCAGAACCCTTGGCGAAGTTGCCAAACACATGCAACCCGGCATCACGCCAAAATTTTTGGACCAAATGGCTGAAGATTTCATCAAGTCTCAAAATGCCATTCCCGGATTTAAAGGTCTCTATGGTTGTCCAAGTACTTTGTTGATTTCCGTAAACGAACAAGTTGTGCATGGTTTACCCACCGAAAAGCCCATTCAAGAAGGCGACATCGTCTCCGTGGATTGCGGTTCGCTCTACAAAGGGTATTACGGTGACCATGCCTATACGTTTGAGGTTGGAGAGGTTAGTGATGAAAACCGAGCCTTGTGCAAAGTCACCAAAGAATGTCTGTATTTAGGAATTGAAGCGTGCAACATCCAAAACCGAATGGAAGACATTGGTTTCGCCATTCAACAACACGCCGAAGCGCATGGATATGGGGTGGTACGTGACCTTGTCGGTCATGGGATTGGAAAAAAACTTCACGAGGAACCTCAAATCCCCAATTATGGCAGACGTGGTAAGGGGAAACAAATCAAGGATGGTCTCACCATCGCCATTGAACCCATGATCAATCGGGGCACAAAAAACATACGGACCTTAGAAGATAAATGGACCATTGTCACCGAAGACGGATTGCCAAGTGCACATTTTGAACACAATGTAGCTGTAGTTGACGGAAAAGCGGTGATCTTGTCAACCTTCGATTACATTTACGAAGTTTTAAAATTATAATGACCAAAGAATCCAGGGCCATACTCATTTCTGTATTGATTGTATTTGCCTACAGTTCAAGCCTATTTATTGAATTCGGAACTTGGATCTTCCCATTCCCAATGTTTGATTACATCCTCTTTGTTGTAGCTATCCTTTTTGCGATTTGGAACAAAGAACAACGCACCCTTTTCGCTCTGTTCGCGGGCATTTGTTTGCTTCGAATTTTTGGAGATTCTTTTGCCTGGACTTTCTTCCTTTCGGGGGCATCCCTTTACATTTTCTTGGACAGCATGACCATTGTTTGGATACGATTGTCGGAAGCTTTGCTCATGATCCCTTTCATTTTTATCCTGTTTAGGTTTAAGGACATCCGTGAAAAAGTGACTGCCGTTGCACTTGTTTCGCTGCACATTCTCTCGTTGATACCTCCGTTTTCGATGATGAACTATGCGTTTTTCATGGCGATGACCTTAACCTACGCGTATGTGTATGGTACAAAAAAACCTACGTTTTACCTTTTGTTACTTACAGGAATCTTTGACCTAATCGAGGGATACAGTGTTTTGTTTACCGCCCATTAGAAACTGCGCACAGCCCTAACCATGGTGATGCTGGTTTTGTCGTAATAATTACTCGGTTTACCATCAAAAAAACTGAAAAACCAAGCAGATGCTCCGTTGGATTCTGTTGACGACCAATATAGGTTCAACGTAATTGGGTCACTTCCTTTAACATCACTCAAGGCCTTGTCTATTAAAAATAGATTGCTGTACACACCGATGAGTTCGTACAAAGCTGGAAGGTACCAATCGTCGTAATTCTCTGAAACAAAGGCATCGCAGAGTCCGGCTGCACATAAAGTATCTCTGCTCGCAAAAAGGATCGCATTGGTGTTGGACTTACCATCCCAGGTACTTTCACAATTTTCCAAATCCTTGTCTTTACTCCCCCATTGCGCGGTGTCGGATACGTTGGTGGTAGAAAGCACCAAACCATGTTGTTTTCCGATGGAATCGTAATAAATCTGGTAAATGATTCCCCCTTCCGCATGCTGCCCAAGGTGGTAATTTGTGGTTTGACTTTTCGCAATGAATGGCAAAAACAGCAGTGAAAAAAGGAGTATTCTCATGGTAGGTAAAGTTTGTATGAAAGTATGTATTAAATTCGAAAGGGGCAATTATTTTGAAAAATGAACCTACAAGCGATACACCAGGTACGCTTGATTTTCAAAGGTGATTTCAAAATCAAACCGCTGATCAAAGTGGTTTTTCCCTATGATTAGGTACTTACATCCTTTCTTTTTGATTTCAAGCACCTTTTCTACATTCAAATCCGCATCGCTTAGGTTCCAACCTTTGCGATGCAAAAAATACAATTCTTGTGGATTGCTATTCCCATTAATCGCTACCGAGGCATTTTTGGGGATGTTTTTATCCGCAAGAGACGTCAATGCCAATTTATACGCCTCTCCCTTATTCCAGTGGAAATCATGTTGTTGATTGGCGATGCTTTCGATGGCAACGAAAGCCAAAATAAGCAGGTAAAAACGTTTTACATGATTGAGTGTATAAGCAGCAAAAAGACAGAGCACAGGGACCAAAGGAAGAATGTAGTAATCATGGGTGTAAAAAATGGGGCCTGATTTAAAAGCGTACAATACAAAAGCAAGTACAAACAATCCCAAGGGAATCCAATAATTCATTCGAAAATCATGGCGAAACCACCTAACGACTCCCCAAATTACACAAGCCATCGCTATGAAACTGAAAAAGGGGTGAAAGGCAAAATGATGTAAAATTACCCCACCATTCCCTGCCCATCCTTTGATGCCCGTTGTCAAACCTACCCCTAAATTGTACCAATTTCCAAATGCATTTTGAAGGTGAGGATTCCACACAAAGTACCAGTAAAACATCGGCAACATGGCCAAAAAAGGAACGCACAATACCCATGCATATTTCGGTTTATTTCTATATGCCAAGAAACAGAAAACACACACTGCCAACATGGGAACCGCAGCAATTTTCACCAAAAGACCCAAACTTAAAAATACAAACGCGAGGATGACGTGATGCCATTTTGCAAACCGAAATGCCTGCAGAAAATAATAGCACCCTATAAACATCAAAGAAAGACAAGCAGTGTCGGGCATGGTTTTTCTCGCATAAGTGAAAAAGGCCGAAAGCAACAAGAAAATCGTGGCGGTAAACGCAAATTTGTAACTTGAAAAATGCCTTACGAAGGCGAAGAAATAGAAAAAACCAAGGGTGGTAATTGCCAAATGCATCCCTCTCCCCCATCCGTGAAATCCTTCAAAAACATACGTTAGTCCGGCTTGAAGGTAGTACAGAATCGGGAACTCCATTCCCACAATGCCTGATGCCCCATTGGTCTCATCGGTCATTGGGTAAAAAAATCCCGTATTGCCTTCCAAATAATTGCGGGCGACCATCAATCCCGTGGCTTGACGCCAACTGTGGGTAGCTTCAATCGGTGGCCATGCAATTCCCCATAGATGCAAAAGGAAGAAAAGAAAGATCCAACTTTCAACGCGACCAAAAAGCTTTTTATACTGCATCAAAGAAAAGCGAAAGCTATTGATTGTTTTCAATGACATAGGTCAACACTTTCTCCATCAAGTGGGCACGATCTTTACCCGTCACATTGTGCTTATGCATCGGATACGGAAAAAAGTCCATTTGTTTTCCGTCCTCTACAAATTTCTTTACGAGCGAATAATTATGCTGCATTACCACAACGTCATCAACCGTACCATGAATCAACAGGAGTTTGCCAATTAAATTTCTGGTATACTTGGTTAATGCATTGTTCTCATAGCCTTCTGGATTTTCTTGGGGTTGATCCATGTATCTTTCGCCATACATCACTTCGTAAAATTTCCAATCGGTGACAGGACCGCCCGCTACCCCAACATTAAAAACGCCGGGATTTCGCAACATCATGGAAGTGGTCATGAACCCACCAAAAGACCATCCGTGAATGGCCATGCGGTTTGAATCTACATACGGAAGGGATTTAAGAAACGCTACCCCTGTCATTTGATCTTCCATTTCTACCGTTCCTAACTGGCGATGAATTTGAGATTCAAAGGCAAAACCACGTTCTCCAGAGCCACGATTGTCGAGTGTGTAAACAATGTATCCTTTTGACGCCAGCCAATTCATCCAAAGATTCGCACCTGCGTTATAGCTGTTGGTAACCATTTGTGCATGTGGACCGCCATAGACATAAACAAGCACCGGGTATTTTTGATTGGGATTGAAATCGGCAGGTTTCACCATTCGGTAATAGAGGTCACTCCCGTCTTTTCCTTTAATTTTTCCAAGTTCAGATTTACCCATCGAATAATCGGACAATGGGTCGGCAGATTCTTTTATCAATTTAGCCATTTTTCCATTGGTCGTATAGATCATTTCATGGTTGGGCATAATCAGACTTGAATAACCATCGTAGAAATAAATCCCATCATCCGAAAGGTCAAAGCGGTGTACCCCTTCGTTCTTGGTCATCAAAGTGGACTCTCCCAAAAGATTCGTGCTGTACACCATGGTATTGCATGGATTTTCACCCGTGGCGGCATAGTAAATCAATTTTTTGGCTGCGTCTACTTCAAGGATTTCCTTGACAACAAATTGATGGTTCGTTAGTTGTTTGATTCCATTGGGAAGGACTTCCAATTTTTTACCTTCAAACAACACTTCTTTTCCCAGTTGATCGAAATCAACCAAGTACAAGTTCATAAATCCATCTTTTTCTGACATCCAAATGAAGTCATTTCCTTCGCCAATAAAATAGGCAGGATGTTCTGGTTCTACCCATTTTTGATTTTTTTCATGCCAAAGGGTTTTGATTTTCTTACCCGTTTTAACCTCGAAAACATTCAGCCACAGCTCGTTTTGCCCACGGTTGACCTCGGCAATGATACAGTATTTCTCATCCGGCGTAAACGCAAAATTGGTCAAGTAATCGTCAGAATTACCACTTGGCTTGATGTATATGGTTTTCTTCGTCTTGCAATTGTAGATTCCTACGCGGGGCTTTTCAGATTTTTGTCCTGCCATTGGGTATTTAATAGAGATCAGAGACCCTGGAGTAGTGGTGATGTCAAGAAGTGGATAATCTGCGACTTCGCTCTCATCTTTTTGGTAAAACGCCAAGTAATTCCCCATCTCCGACCAAAAAATTCCCTTTTCGATGCCAAATTCGTTGCGCGCAATTGACTGCCCGGAGACGATGTTTTTATCCTTGTTTTTTGTAATGGGAAGGAAAAATTTAGATGAATTGGAAGAAATACAGACATTATTTTCTTTGGTAAAAGCACACTTATTAGAAGCTGCATGGTACGTCACATTTTCTACTTGTTCGAGGCCACGCTGTTTAATCGACAAAGTATTTGAAGTTACGTTGTACGTAAAAATCATAACCCCAGAATTAAACAGAAGCTCTTCTGAAGACAACCATTCATAACCTGCAAGGTTTGAAACTTTTGCATCTTCCGGCAAAAGCTTATTCAGTTGGTCAACCGTACAAACCGTACGTTCTGCGTCTTGGGTTAATCCATACGCTACTATGGACTTATAATCTTCTGAAAGCAAAGTATATTCTGATTTATTTTTCATCCAAGAAAAGCCAAAGGTTCGCTGTGGGGAAAGTGCCCGCTGTTTAAGGACAGATTCTGTTACGGTTAAACTTTTGGTTTGGGCAAAAAGCGAGACGCTTACTAAGGTTAAAATAATTAAAAAATGGTTTTTCATAAACGATGAATGAGTTGGTTAAAAAAATCTTCCAATGGCTTGCCGACGTGGTAAGCTTTCAACAATAAGGTGTCGAGGTCTTCACGCAAAACGGTTTCGGAAGGAAAGGTCGTGTAAAAATAAAATTGCTTGTTTAGGAGTAAGGGTTCGGCAGCTGCCACAGTTTTCAATTCTGCGGGGAGGACCTTGTTCTTATCCCCTTTGATTTCTCCGAAAAATTCAACAAAATCAGTATGTTGGTAACAACTTTTAAAGGCATCGAGGTTTTCGGCAATCCCATGGCGAAGCGTTAATAAATCTTCTTTGTTGATTTCATAAATCCCTCCATACACCCGAACGTGTTCGGCAGAAAATTCAAAGTAAATTCCATTGATGGCAGTGCTTTTCTTTCCACCGGTGGCGATCACCGCAGAGCACATGGTTTTGTATGGGGTTTTATCGTTTGAAAATCGGATGTCACGGTTGATTCGGAAAATGCAATCTTTGGCCAAAAGGTCATTGAAATCGGAATTTTCCTTGGCAATGATGTCAATCATGTATTGGGTAAAGGCTGCAAAGGGTTTCTTTACGGACTGCTCGTAGCGTTTGCGATTCAAATCAAACCAATCTTTGTGATTGTTGGCAGCGAGTTCTTTGAAAAAATCTATAAAATCTGGGTTGAAGAACTTCATCGCACCGAAAATAGTTAATATTCTCATTCCATAGATGAAAAACAGGCCATAATTGGTGTTTTCACGGGATAAAGGTCTCTGCGTAATGGAAAGAAAATGCATCTGCAGCGCCAAAAAAGCCTACGAAAGTGATGGAAACGAGCAATCGCAAGGAAATCACAACACTTCCTTTGGGTAGAAAGTAAAATAATACTATCTTTGCACCCTTAAAATTTTATTAACCAATTGATAAACTTATGAATTCTTACGAAACTGTTTTCATTTTAACTCCCGTTTTGTCTGACGATCAGGCAAAGGAAGCAGTACAGAAATTCGAAAGTGAGATTACCGCTTCTGGCGCACAAATCAAACATTCGGAAAACTGGGGCCTGCGAAAATTGGCATACCCAATCCAAAAAAAATCCACTGGATTTTACTACTTGATTGAATTTCAAGGGGAAGGTACTGTGATTGCTGATTATGAACTGATGATGAAACGCGACGAACGTGTGTTGCGCTTTCTAACTGTAAAGATGGACGTAGACCACGTCACCTATGCAGAAAGACGTCGAACAAAAAACAAAATCGCATCCAATTAATCACCCATTAAAAAATAAATCATGTCAAACGATATAAGATACCTAACGCCTATTAATATTGATATTAAAAAGGACAAATACTGCCGTTTCAAAAAGACGGGAATTAAATTCATCGATTACAAGGATGCAAGTTTCTTGTTGAAACTGGTAAACGAGCAAGGTAAAATTTTACCGAGACGACTCACAGGTACGTCTGCGAAATACCAAATTCGAGTAAACAAGGCAATCAAGCGCGCAAGACACCTTGCCATTTTGCCTTATGTAGGAGATATGTTGAAATAATCGATAAAAAAAATTAAATCATGGATGTAATTCTAGTTAAAAACGTAGATAAATTGGGTTATGCAAACGAAATCGTTTCTGTAAAACCTGGATATGGACGAAATTTCTTGATCCCTCAAGGATACGCCGTATTGGCAACACCAAGTGCACGCAAAGCGCACGAAGAAGTGATGCGTCAAAAAGCACACAAGGAAACAAAACAATTGGCCGAAGCACAAGAATTGGCTGCTAAAATCGCTGAATTAACCGTTGTAATTGCTACCAAAGCAGGAGAAAATGGTAAAATCTTCGGTTCCATCAATACCATTCAGTTGTCTGATGAACTTAAGAAAGCCGGTTGTGATGTTGACCGTAAATCTTTAAAAATTAAAGAAGACCAAATTAAAGAATTGGGAACGTATGAAGCGGAAGCCAACCTTTACAAAGGCGTAAAACAATCATTTAAATTTGAAGTGGTTTCAGAATAAGAAACCGCCCACCTTATTTTTAAAACCCTGACATTGTTAGGGTTTTTTTCTTTTAATTTTTACCTATGAAATACCTAATCTTACCCCTGTTTTTAACTTTCGCGGTCCTAGGACATGGACAAACTACCACAGAAAAACGCGTAGAATTTGATTTGAAAGACGGTTACAGCAATGAACGCGTCTTCGAATTTAATGCGAACGGGATGCTTATTTTCTCCAAGCAAGACAAAGATGAGGCGCAAATGAGTACCTACAGGTTTGAAAAATACAATACGGACTTGGTTGCAACCCATGAGGTAAACTACACGATAGAAAACAAATTCTATGTAGACGAAATTTACCAAACGGGGAATTACGTGTATTTCTTCTTCAAAACGCGACGAACCGAATACCGAGTGGTGAAGTATGATTTTATCACTGAAACTTTCAAGGAGGTTTCCGGATCTTTGCCCAATCGAAGTTTTATAAAATTCACCGCTTGCATGGATGACCGCGCAGTCATGGCAGTCATCGGAAAAAATTACGGGATTTCCATTGTTTCCATTGACATGAATTCAGGATCAGGTGCTGAAACCCTCACACCCATTGGCATCGAAGGATTTAAACCCAAAAAATTGAGTCTGTCGAATATGGAAACAATGCCAGAAAGCAAGAACATTTTGTTGAGCATCAATGCAACCATCAGTAAAAAACGCACCGAATTATACATCGTTAGGTTGGAACAAACAGGCCAAATAGCCGCAACAACAGACATCAGCATTGGAACAGATAACAACCTGCGAAATGCAAGAGCCTATGACATCGGCAACAATGAGTTCATACTTTCCGGTACGTATTCCGTTCCCAGTTCAGCCGGGTCAAACGGATTTTTCATATCGCGTTTGGCGCAAGGTCAACTCGAACCTTTGAATTTTTATAATTTCACCGATCTCAAAAACTTTTTAAGCTACCTCCCTGAGAATCAGAAACGTAAAATTGAAAAGAAAAAACAACGCAAAGCGAATAACGGTCAAGAACTTAACATTTCATACAACATTGCCGCACACAGTCCCATCAAAGTAAACGAGGACTTTATCTATATTGGTGAAGCTTATTATGCAACGTACCGAACCGAAGCGCGTACTTCAACCTCCTATGTAAATGGTAAAGCGGTAACCACCACTACGTATGTACAAGTCTTCGACGGCTATCAATACACACATGCATTCATAGCAAAATTCGATAAAAACGGAAAGCTGATCTGGGACCAAACGTTTCCAATGTGGTTGGCGAAAAAACCAATGACGGTTCGAAGATTCATACATATTGGAGACCAACAACAAACAAACTTAAAATTGGTCTATGCGAATGGCAATAGAATTACAAGCAAGGTATTTGATTTTGACGGAAATGTGTTGAGCGATAAACAATCTGAGCCCCTTGAGACGAACGAAGAGAACGACAAAACCCGATTGAGTTATGCTGAAATCATTCATTGGTATGACAACTATTTCTTATCCTATGGGATTCAGCGAATAATCAACCGAAAAGATAAAGACGTAGAACGCAAGCGTACAGTGTTCTTCTTCAATAAAATCAAACTTGATTAGTCCAAATCTGCTATTGCGCGAACACCAAAGGTATCATTGTGCCAAGCCTTTATTAATTTTCCATTTTCTACCAAAAGATACGTAGGAAAACTTCCATGTGTGAGACGCATAACGCCTGGAATGTCTGTTGCAAATTGACAAAGAACGCCACGCCCTACCCGATTGCTAAAGAATTTTAAATCGTTCTGGTCATTGGAGATGACCCAATATGCCATTTGGATGTCCGTGTGTTTTCGAATGTATTTCATCTGCTGGGTAGATTCCACACAATATTGACAACCTGGCAATGCGACTACGATCAATGTTTTACTTTCAGGAAAAATCACTTTGGAGGATTGTGTATAACTCAAGTCCATCAAATCCCCTTGATATATAGGGAACAACGCAAAGTAAATGGTAAACGGATGAACCAAAACGAGTAAAACCACCGTCCAAAGTTTCCAGCCATTCATTTTTGAATATTTCAAAATCAAGCCACCAAGAACGCCGCCGATACCAACCATGGCTAAATAAGGAAGCATTCGAGCCAATGTGAA
This sequence comes from Chryseobacterium gleum, assembly GCA_945882095.1. Lineage (GTDB taxonomy): Bacteria > Bacteroidota > Bacteroidia > Flavobacteriales_D > Crocinitomicaceae > UBA952. The sequence continues at coordinate 188,837 of CAMCWF010000002.1, read as the reverse complement.
GGATAAACCCAGATCACTTAAAAAAATTTCCAAAGTATTCATAAAAAAAAAGGGGGAATGATCCCCCTCGAATGTTTGTTTCGGAAATTATTGAATTTCGCAGTTTACAGACAATGTTCCAACAGAAGCATCTCCAGCATTACAAGCTGCTTCAGCATCTTTCTTTTTACCTGTTACAGTAGAGGTGGTTGAACCTACCGCTACGCCTGAATCTGTGGTTGTACATTTACAAGAATAATCCTTTGCGCAAGAAGCTGTTAAGAACAACGCTGCACCAAAAACAATCGCTAATTTTTTCATCTTATTAATTTTTAAAGTTTATCAAATTTATAAATTTATTTATACCGTCTCGTTGGGAAGTTCTTTTTTTTCACCGGCAGCCTTGTGGAAAGCTGCCTCTTTCCTTTGCTCATCCCTAACCATTTCCTGTATGGTGGCCTCTTGGTCTTTTACGTACATGGAATACCATGCAATGGTCGCAGAGGGAATGATGTCAATGCCCGGAATGATTTCTTCAATAAAGTTGAATGCCGCCCATTTTAACTTTTTCTTAAAAAAGATGTACACCAAGATGGCGGACAACGGTGCTAAAAAAGCATCAAACAATTCTCCAATGCCAGGAATAACGTAGGATATACATCCCACTAAATCGATGCCAATGGCAATGAACAATTTGAATTGCTTTTCGGATTCGAATTTCTTTTTGAGTTCTTGTACAGAAACGGACATTTGTATTTTTTTATCGAAGTTATGCTTTATTAAAATCTAACGATTCAAATTTAGAAAATTTAAGGATTTTTATCACTAAAAAGCATTTTCAATTGTTTTGCTAACTTTGTCAAAACCATTCGAAATGTCACATAACGTATTAAAAGGTAAAAAAGGAATTATTTTCGGTGCTCTGAACGACCAATCCATCGCTTGGAAAGTTGCCGAGGCTGCCCATGCAGAAGGTGCTGAATTTGTATTAACCAATGCCCCGATCGCAATGCGTATGGGAGAGATCAATGGATTAGCCGCGAAGACAGGCAGTCAAATCATACCCGCAGATGCCACGAATGTGGAAGAATTGGACAACCTAATCACGCAATCCATGGAAATTTTGGGTGGGAAAATTGATTTTGTTTTACATTCCATTGGCATGTCACCCAATGTTCGAAAAGGAAAGCATTACACAGAGAACAATTACCAGTATTATCAACAAACAATGGATGTTTCGGCCATGTCGCTTCACAAAACACTTGCTTCGTTGTACAAACACGATGCAATGAATGAATGGGGTTCCATTGTTGCCCTAACCTACATTGCTGCCCAAAGAATTTTCCCTGATTACAATGACATGGCGGATGCAAAATCACTGTTAGAATCCATTTCAAGGTCATTTGGTTACCATTATGGCATCGCAAAAAAAGTACGAGTAAACACCATTTCTCAGTCGCCAACGGTTACGACCGCAGGACAAGGCATCAAAGGATTCAAGGAATTCATTAATTTTTCCGAACAGATGTCACCTCTTGGAAATGCGCCCGCTGAGGCTTGTGCAAATTACTGTATCTCAATGTTCTCAGATTACACTAGGTACGTAACCATGCAAAACCTTTTCCACGACGGAGGGTTTTCAAATACAGGGGTTACCCAACAAGTGATAGACAAATTCGGAAGCACCGAGGAAGCGTAACTTTCAGAATCGAAAGCTTCGCTTTTTCGCACTCATTTCGCATCAAATAACTTCGTTAAATCGAAATTATATACGGTACTAACCCACAATGTGTGATTTCGTTCCATGTCTATCGCATTGGTTTTGATCACAAATTGGTTTAAGTAACCCAATGAAATGTTTGCATGCGAGTTAAAACGCCATCCAAGCGCGGCGATAAACCTATTTTGGTCAATTGGGTTTTTCGCAATGCCTTTCCCGAACCCTACAAACAACTCATTGCTTAGGCTAAAAAACAGTGTCTGATCCACCATTTCCTTTCTGGAGAGGGGGACCATCATCAAGGCTCGGTAGCGGATTCGATTTCTAAAAACCGGATCTACTTGGATGATTTCACCCTGTGAATTTTTCGCAAATTGTTCTAAAAACCTTTGCTCAAAGCGATAGCGATGTTGCAACTCAAAACGGCCTATGTTGTCTTTGAAATTTACCTGTTCAAATATCCTGTTTTCATCAAACACGGCGACGATGGGTTGTGTTCCATAAGGAAAGGTTCGAATCCAACCATAGCCAGCCATTACGGAAACTTTTGGATGTAGGTTGTATTCTAGCCCCAGTCTCATAAGGGATTGTTGCCACTGTTGAAAACCATCGGAACGTCGCCATTGGTATTCCGTTAAAACATTCCATTTAGAAGTGATTTTATGGGTACCCGTATACAAAGCCCAACCGTGAAACTGATTGCTTATGTTTTTTTGGGTAAAAGCCGAAGAAAAAATCAACAAAATACAAAGGGAGAAAACTAGATTTTTCATAGTTGTTTTTTATTTTATTTGGCTGACTAAGGGTGTTTGAAACTCGCCACATTCACAAATGTATCAATTCCAACGATTTCCGAAATACCCCTTTCTCATGAAATTCCTTTCTCAACAAAGGCAAATACGCCAATCCTGAAAGCTAAGGGTTGGTAAATTTATCACGTGTATCTTTGTTGCTTGGATTTTTATTAAATAACGCAAAACCCTATCTTTGAACCCAGAACCAAAGCGCAATGCAAGTAGACATACTCATGGACTTTATTGAATTAGAAAATGTGCATGGCGCACACAATTATCACCCACTACCGGTCGTACTCGAACGAGGAGAAGGTGTTTACCTTTGGGACATCAACGGCAAACAATATTTTGACTTTTTATCGGCCTACTCTGCCGTAAACCAAGGCCATTGCCACCCTGACATTATAGACGCGCTTGTGCAGCAGTCACAGACCTTATCCCTTACTTCAAGAGCCTTCTACAACAATGTGTTAGGGCCTTTTGAAGCCTACATCACGAATTTGTTTGGTTTCGATAAAGTTTTGCCGATGAATACAGGCGCGGAAGCCGTAGAAACCGCCATTAAACTTTGCAGAAAATGGGGTTATGAGAAAAAAGGAATACCCACCAACTTAGGAACCATTGTCGTTTGTGACGGAAATTTTCACGGAAGAACAACCACCATCATTTCTTTTTCTTCAGACGCAGATGCAAAAAACAACTTCGGGCCTTACACACCGGGATTTGTAAGCGTTCCATACAATGACCTTGATGCCCTAGAAAATGCACTGGCCCTTCCAAATGTGATTGGATTCTTGGTGGAACCGATACAAGGTGAAGCTGGCGTAGTGGTACCGGATTCCGACTATTTGTTCAAAGCTCGAAAAAGCTGTGACAAAAACCAGGTGTTGTTTATTGCCGATGAAATACAAACAGGTTTGGCCCGAACCGGATCCCTGTTGGCGGTTTGTGGAAATTGCCAATGTGACAACGCTTGTGAACGTGCAGCATCTTATGTAAAACCAGACATTTTGGTACTCGGAAAAGCATTGGGCGGAGGTGTATATCCCGTTTCTGCTGTGTTGGCTGACAATGAAATCATGGACGTGATAAAACCGGGACAGCATGGTTCTACCTTCGGAGGAAATCCTTTGGCAGCAAAGGTCGCAATGGCGTCTTTAGATGTGATTCAGAATGAAAAATTGATGCAAAATGCACGGGTGTTAGGAAAACTGTTTCGCGAAGAGATGCAAAAATTAGTAGACCAAAATGGACTGTTCAAAACGGTACGCGGAAAAGGTTTACTCAATGCCGTTGTAATCGATGATTCCCCTGAAAGTGAAACGGCTTGGAACTTTTGTATGTCGCTTGCAGAAAATGGTTTGTTGGCAAAACCCACCCACGGAAACATCATTCGCTTCGCACCTCCATTGGTCATGACCGAGACCCAATTGATGGAGTGCATAGACATTATTCGCAATACTTTTACCCATTTTAAAAAATAAGATTTTGGCAAATAAAATAAAATTTGGAACCGATGGTTGGAGAGCCATTATCGCAGAGGAATTTACCGTAGAAAACGTTGCCCGCGTTACCGAATCCACTGGAAATTGGTTGAAAGCCCATTTCCAAAATCCCAAAGTAATCATCGGTCACGATTGTAGGTTTGCTGGAGAACTGTTTATGCATACCGCAGCTTCAGTATTGTTGCAACAAGGCATTGAAGTTACCATCAGTGAAGGATTTGTTTCTACCCCTATGATTTCTTTCGGCGCCTTCAAACACGATTGTGAAATCGGCATCATCATCACCGCAAGTCACAACCCCCCAGCCTACAATGGATTTAAACTTAAAGCAAAATTTGGAGGACCTTTACAACCCGAAAAAATCAATGAAATTGAAGCCTTGATTCCAGATGTTTGTAGCATTGATTACAAATCATTGGATGTAAAAAAAGCCATTCAATCAGGAGAAATTCAAGTAATCCCTTTGGAAAAAGAATACATTGACCATGTTAAAAATTATTTTGACCTCGATGCGATTCGGAAATCAGGACTGCGCTTGATGTACGATGCAATGTATGGCGCAGGACAACGTGTGCTCCCACAAATCCTACCCGAGGCAAAACTTATGCATTGCGAAAACAATCCAAGTTTCTATGGCCAGGCCCCTGAACCCATCGCCAAAAATTTACAGGAATTAGCCAATTACATTAAAAAGGAAAAAAATGTGGATTGCGCTTTGGCTACAGATGGCGATGCAGATCGCATTGGATTGTATGACAGTCATGGGGAATTCATCGATTCACACCACATCATTCTCTTGCTGATCCATTACCTCGTAAAATACAAAGGATTAAGCGGAAAAGTAGCCATTGCATTCAGTGTAACGCCTCGTGTGTACATCATGTGCGCGCATTACGGACTTGAGCACGTTACGACGAAGATTGGATTTAAAGACATCGCTGCCATCATGGTTAAAGAGGATGTTTTATTGGGTGGTGAAGAGTCTGGAGGCATCGCCGTGAAAGGACATATTCCTGAACGAGATGGAATTTGGATGGGTATGATCATTTGGGAATTCATGGCAAAATCAGGAAAAAGCTTGGATGCCCTCATCGCAGAAGTATATGAAATCGTCGGTGAATTCAAATTTGAAAGAAACGATTTACACATTACAGACGCCTTGAAAAACGAGATAATTGCAAATTGTAAAGCCAATCGCTATACCGAATTTGGTCCTTACAAAGTACGGGAAGTTCAAACGATGGATGGATTCAAATTTTTCTTCGACGACGAAAGATGGGTAATGATTCGTCCTTCGGGAACGGAACCTGTATTAAGAACCTATGCAGAAGCACCAACACTGGAAGAAGTAAGAGAAATACTGAAAATCACCCAGGAGACGATTGGTGCCTAACCCAAGGCTACGTCTAAGACCATCATCACCACAAATCCTGCGATAAATCCCAGTACCGCTAAATCGGTATATTTATCCCTTTGCGTTTCGGGAATCACTTCTTCGACGACCACAAAAATCATTGCGCCAGCGGCAAAAGACAAAGCAAAGGGTAGAATGGGTTGGATGTAAATGACAGCAACCGCCCCGATTACCCCGGCAATGGGTTCAACAATGGCGGAAAGTTGACCGTACCAAAAAGCCTTAAACCTACTTGCACCTGCCCTTCTGAGCGGCATAGCAACGGCAAATCCTTCCGGGAAATTCTGGATTGCGATTCCAATCGCTAAGGCAATGGCTCCTCCAATGGTTGCGCCTTCCATTCCATTCGCAGCTGCACCGAATAACACGCCAACGGCAAGTCCTTCTGGGATGTTGTGCAAGGTAATGGCTAAAACCAACAAGGTGGTTTTATGCAACTGCGTTTTCATTCCCTCCGATTCATCGTCGTTAAAATTGAGATGTAAATGGGGGAGTTTTTTATCTAAAAAGTATAAGAAAAGTGCGCCCGTCAAAAACCCAACAGCGGCAGGCATCCAAGAATAACCAGGGTAAAATTTTTCCGACATTTCAATGGCAGGATTTAGCAAGGACCAAAAACTTGCCGCTACCATTACCCCACCTGTAAAACCCAACATGGCATCTAAAACCCCTCGGTGCATGGTTTTGAAAAACAAGACCAAGGCGGCTCCTGCGGCGGTGACCAACCAAGTAAAAACGGTAGCAATTAGTGCGGCGGCTACGGGATGAATGCTCCCAAAAAATTGCTCAAGCGTCATATTGAAGCTAATTTAGGGAATTTTTGTCGGTAAACTTTGAATTCAGTATATTTGAATCAAGATTTTAACTATGAAAATATTTCTTCCTTTTGCATTGCTGATTTTATTGTTTTCCTTAAACGGTTGCAATAAAAAAAACGAAACCATTCTAAGGGTATATGTTGGCTACAATGGTCAACCTAAATTAAGCGCAAAAGTGATCATCAATGGCGTAACCCAAAACGCGCCTTACACGCCCTTGGTGATGACAGAATACACCGACGTAAATGGATTGGCTGAATTTAACCTTGAACAATACATCAAACCAGGATCTTATGGGGGTGCAACTTTAGATGTTACTGTGTTTTTGATTAAAAATTCCCCAACATCCGATACCATCAAAACGGTTTTTGTTGAAGGCTTCAAAACCACAAAGCAAGAGTTCCTGTTCTAAAAGAAAAAATTCAATCTTTTCTTAGCTTTCCTTAAATTTGCCACCAATAACACAACATGGCAAAACAAACCACCACTCGAGCAGAAGATTATTCTAAATGGTACAATGATTTGGTCTACGACGCTGACCTGGCAGAACATTCCGATGTAAAGGGATGCATGATCATCAAACCCTATGGATACGCTATTTGGGAAAACATGCGCGATGTACTGGATAGAAAATTCAAAGATACCGGACATTCCAATGCCTATTTCCCACTGTTTATCCCAAAATCTTACCTAAGTAAAGAAGCAAGCCATATTGAAGGATTCGCCAAAGAATGTGCTGTTGTAACCCATTACCGCTTAAAAGCTTCGGAAGATGGTAAAAGCGTCGTCGTGGATCCCGATGCGAAACTTCAAGAAGAACTTATCGTGCGCCCAACGTCTGAAACCATTATTTGGAATTCCTATCGAAATTGGATCCAGTCCTACCGAGATTTACCCATACTCATCAACCAGTGGGCGAATGTCGTTCGTTGGGAAATGCGTACACGTTTATTCTTGCGAACCTCTGAATTTCTTTGGCAAGAAGGTCATACCGCCCATGCAACCAAGGCAGAAGCAATCGCAGAAACGGAGCAAATGCTTCAAGTTTATTCGGATTTTGCAGAACATTACATGGCAATGCCCGTGATCAAAGGAAGAAAAACCCAAAGTGAACGATTCGCAGGTGCAGAGGACACCTTGTGTATTGAGGCAATGATGCAAGACGGAAAAGCACTTCAAGCAGGGACCTCACATTTCTTAGGACAAAATTTCGCCAAGGCTTTTGAAGTGAAATTCACCGATAAAAACGGAAAAATGGATTTCGTTTGGGCCAGCTCATGGGGGGTTTCTACCCGACTTATGGGTGCTTTGGTAATGACGCATTCAGATGACCAAGGATTGATTGTTCCGCCAAAATTGGCACCCATCCAAGTGGTAGCGATTCCGATATACAAAACGCAGGAGGAATTGGATTCGATCTCTGAAAAGTTTATTGAACTTGGTAAACAACTCAAGTTGGCAGGCATTTCTTTCAAATTTGACGCAGACGACAACAAGCGTCCCGGATGGAAATTCAACGAATATGAAGTGAAAGGCGTGCCCATCAGACTCGCAATGGGTCCAAGAGACCTAGAAAACGGTCACGTTGAAGTCGCCCGCAGGGATACAAAAACAAAGGAAGTCGTTCCATTTGAGGGAATTCAAGCGAAAATTGCGACGTTGCTCGAAACGATTCAACAAGCGATGTTTGAGAAAGCCCTTGCGCACCGCGCTGCAAATACATTTAAGGTCGATACGTACGAAGAGTTTAAATCCAAAATTGACAGTGGAGGTTTTTTTCTGGCCCATTGGGATGGTACCGCTGAAACCGAAACCTTGGTAAAAAACGAAACCAAAGCGACCATTCGCTGCATTCCTTTAGACACAGAGCCCGAAGAAGGAAAATGCATGGTAACAGGTAAACCCAGTGCTTGCCGGGTTATTTTTGCCAAAGCATATTGATGTGAAACCCTTTCATTTCAAGGCTTTTACCATCTTTGAAAACACGAATTCCCACCGCATTGGCACTGATTCCATGCTTCTGGGTGCCCTCGTGGATGTAGAATGTAAAACCTTCGCACTGGATATTGGATCTGGTTCAGGTGTTTTGAGTCTCATGATGGCTCAGAAAAGTGAGACACTTACCATTCACGCCGTTGAAATTGAGGAAAATGCCTTTTTGGAAGGATTAAACAATGTCAAAAAGTCTCCCTTTTCCCCTCAAATCAAGTGCTTTCATGAAAATATATTGTCGTTTTACTCGGGAGTCACATACGACCTAATCATTACAAATCCCCCGTACTACCTGAGCAACAATCCTTCAACCCATGCTAACGAACGCGAAAAACACACCAGCATCGAGGCCCTACAGGGATGGTTTCAAGTGATATTTAACAAACTTGATCCGAACGGAAATTTTTGGATTATTTTTCCCAGCAACGAAACGAAAACCTACCATAGATTGCTTTTTGAAACGGGATTCCACAACGTAGCTCAATACGAAATCCTTGGCAAAAGCAATGTTCCCGTCAGAACGATTGGGAATTACAGTCCTACCCAAACAGCAAAACCTCATATCGAACAGCTTAAAATCAGGGATGAAAACGGGGCTTACACCCAAAAATACCGAGAAATCACCCAAAACTACCACGGAACATTAATTTAGGTAACCTATGTTACATTTTAGATGCGCAAGTGTTGGTACCTTTGTAAAAAGTTGAGATGAAAAAAGGAACGAAACTCTATAGCATTTTAAAAATGAGATGTCCCAAGTGTCAAGAAGGAAAATTCTTGGTTACGCATCCTTACAATTTATCGAAACCAGGTGAAATTTATGACCATTGTCCTAATTGTGGTTTGAACTACATGCCTGAACCGGGGTTTTACTACGGAGCCATGTATGTTTCTTATGGCTTAGGTGTGGCCATTTTCGTGGCCATTTGGGCATCTTGCAACTGGTTTTTCTCCAATGTGGGTGTGTGGACACAAATCACATTGGTTTTGATTGCTTTAATTGGTTTGGGACCTTATTTGTATGCACTTTCAAAAATTATATGGGCAAATTTGTTCATTAAATATGATAAGAATGCTCCAGTCATCAAATAAGAGACAAATGCTTCAAAGCACCATCGGTTATCTTCTTGAAGACGCGCTAATGGATGAAATGAGCAAATTAGCCAAGATACGTGAAACCATTCCTGGAGAAACCATAATCAACGTAGGAGATCCTTTACGAATGATTCCGATCGTAATATCCGGATCCATAAAAATTTCCAGGGAAAATACAGAGGGTGAAGAATTATTGCTTTATTACATAGAAGGAGGTGACACATGTGCTATGACCTTGCAGTGTTGTGTTCAAAAATCTGATTCTCAAATTAAAGCGACATCCATGGAGCCTTCCTTGCTGCTTATGTTTCCAAGTGAATACATGCAGATTTGGATGGACAAATACGCTTCTTGGCGTGCGTTCATTATGCAATCCTACCATACGAGAATGTTGGAACTTATGGAAACCATTGATGCGATTGCCTTCATGCGCTTGGATGAAAGATTGTTGAAATACTTGAAAGACCAGGCGAAACTGTTAGGATCTTTAGAATTACATCATACACACCAACAAATTGCCGACGACTTACATTCTTCAAGGGTAGCTATTTCTAGGCTCCTTAAACAGTTGGAAATTAAAGGAATCATTGACATCAAACGAAATAGAATAATACTTCTTTCGATTTAGGTTTACTCAGCTCGTTTAAGTTTAAATTCAGAAGATGTATGAAAGGTGATTTCTGGATAATCCTTTTCTGCCATGCTTAATAGAAAAGGCGTCTCTGCCATAAACACCCAATTATCATCTTTGTCCATCGCCATGTGGTTGACTTTTGATTTTTTAAACCTTTCAATTTCTTCGGGATTTTCTGACGTAATCCAACACGCTTTGGCGTAATTCCGAGGAACAAATCGACAATTTGCCCCATACTCGTTGATCAATCGGTGGGTAATCACCTCAAACTGAAGCTGACCAACGGTTCCTACAATTTTACGATTTCCGGGTTGTTGGATGAACAATTGGGCTACCCCTTCATCGATGAGCTGACGTATGCCTTTCTCCAATTGTTTGGATTTAAGTGGATCGAGGTTTTCCAATTCTTGAAAGATTTCAGGTGAAAAGCTTGGGATTCCTTGAAACATCATCTTTTCCCCTTCGGTTAAGGTGTCTCCAATCTTAAAATTTCCAGAGTCGTACAAACCAATCACATCGCCAGGGTAAGCATCGTCAATAATACTTTTGTCCTGCGCCATAAAAGATGTAGGATTGGGGAACTTCATTTTCTTATTGTTCCTAACATGGTGGTAAAATTGATTCCTTTCAAACTTACCTGAAACCACGCGTAGGAAGGCGATTCGGTCCCGATGTTTTGGATCTAGGTTGGCGTGAATTTTAAATACAAACCCACTAAACTTATCCTCCTCCGGTTTTATAAAGCGAAGGTCTGTTTCCCTACCCCTAGGGGAAGGAGAAATCTCACAAAAGGTATCCAACAGCTCACGAACGCCAAAATTATTTACTGCAGAGCCAAAAAACACAGGGGCAACTTCACCGGAAAGGTAGCTTTCCCTATTAAAAGCATCATAAACCCCATCGATAATGTCCAGCTCTTCTCTTAATTCTTGTGCAGGCTTTTCTCCAATGATTTCATCCAATTCCTGGGCATTGATGTCCTGTATATGTACAGAATCGTTAGAAATTTTGGTTTTATTCGCCGAAAAAAGATTCAATCCTTTTTGGTAAATGTTGTAAACCCCCTGAAAACGGTCACCCATTCCAATGGGCCAAGTCAAGGGACAGACTTTGATGTCCAACACTTTTTCCAACTCGTCCAAAAGGTCAAACGCATCCTTTCCCTCTCGGTCCATTTTGTTGATGAAAATAATCACCGGGGTCATACGCATTCGACATACTTCCATCAAGCGCTTGGTCTGTTCCTCCACCCCATTTGCGCAGTCAATTACTAAAATCACTGAATCTACAGCGGTAAGGGTGCGGAAGGTATCTTCGGCAAAATCCTTATGTCCAGGTGTATCAAGGATGTTAATCTGTTTTCCTTTGTATTGAAATGCCATAACCGACGTAGCAACCGAGATCCCTCTTTGCTTTTCAATCTCCATGAAATCCGAGGTGGCGGACTTCTTGATTTTATTGTTCTTTACCGCACCCGCAGTTTGAATGGCTCCTCCAAACAACAATAGTTTTTCTGTAAGGGTAGTTTTTCCAGCATCCGGGTGAGAGATGATGCCAAACGTTCTGCGTTTTTCAACGGCTTCTTGATTTTTCATATTCCTAAAAAACAAAGACCGCCCGAGGGCAGTCTTTCATATAATGGGTCGCTAAGCTTAAAATATCTCGGAAGGTGCAAAATGAAATTTGCCTTCAATTTCTGCATTTTCATCAGAGTCAGAACCGTGCACTGCATTTTTTGCTTTGCTTTCAGCATAGGATTTACGAATGGTACCTTCCGCTGCTTCCATTGGATCTGTCGCACCAATCAACGCTCTGAAATCTGCCACTGCATTGTCTTTTTCTAAAATCGCTGCAACGATAGGTCCTGATGTCATGTATTCAACCAACTCTCCGTAAAAAGGACGTTCGCTGTGAACTTCATAAAACTTTTTTGCTTGATCCTCTGTCAATTGAGTGTATTTCATGGCTTTAATTTCAAAACCAGCGTTCAAAATCATGTCAATAATTTTACCCATGTTTCCATTTTCAATGGCATCGGGTTTTAACATTGTAAAAGTTCTATTTGTCGTCATTTTGTATATTTTTTTCGGCTCAAAGATAGATATTCTTTTCTTTGTAACGAATCCTGCACATGTCATTCACCAACGTATGAAGAAATATTACCTCTGCACATTTCTTGGACTCTTTTCTTTTTTGCTTTTACAGTGTTCGAATGAACCTAAAAATGAAGATGCATCTCCCACATTGATTCTCCGAAAAAAGGAAGTTGCTTCGGTATCCCAAAATGCAAAACCTCCCCTTCGACAAGAAAAAAGAAAGGAAGTACCCGCCTCGAATCCAAAGACAAAACCCGTAAAGAAGGTAGTTAAAAACAGGGAAGCCAAGAAAAATTCGTCAGCGATAGAAGTTGCAATTCCTGACCTTGATGTTCCCTATGTCAATCCAAACCAAACAAAATGGGACGAAACCTTTGGGAACGATTCAAAATGGATGTCTGTCTACAATGAAAGTGTGTATCACTTTTTGGTAGGATGTCAAAACAACCTTGATTCAAAACCAAGCCTTACGATGGAAAAGGAAACAGTGGTTCACGCCTACGCAGAAAAAATGTACAACACCTTTTTTCTTACACCTGAATTCGGCGAATTTTGTAAAATGAAGTTTGAAAAGTCTCTTGAACTACAAAACTTCATCCGTAAGAACAGCGGAAGGGTTACGGGTTGGTAACTTGTGGAAGCCTTTTTTTCTTCGTAGCAAATTCAATAATGATCCCAATCGTGGGCTGAACAATTCCAGAACTGTTTTCTACAAATTTGGTTTTGTACCGCGTTGGGTCATTTGGGTCTACCACGGGCGCACCATTTGCATCTGTTTCAACCAATAAAATCGGGGCAAGTTTGGCTTTGTACGCATAGGCATTTTGGATGTCTAGGTAAAAATTCAAATTGAATTTATCCAAGAACAATTTCTTATCCACACGTAGGTTTAATTGATGAAAACTCGATTCCCTTTGGGTATTCAATTGGTTGTAATTCAACAAGCCAAACCCATTGATGTTCCAATTTGAAATCAGACTTGAGGTGGGTACATCATAAGGTGTGTAAGGAGAGCCTCCTGAAAACAACCAACGCATTCCCAATTCCCATCCTTTTTTGAACCTTTTACCACCGGTAAGTGAAACGATGTGCCTACTGTCCCAAGCAGTCGGTACATATTTGTTATTTTTATCCTTAAACTCAGAAATCACATACGTGTAGGCCACAACGGCGTAAAAGCCTTTGAACAATTTTTGTTGAAATAAGAACTCGCCACCATAGGATCTACCGGAAGAAGAGCTTTGTACGGCTTCATTTCCCACCACGCCAAAGTCTGAACCAATGTTTGCAAGGGAGATTGAATCTTTCAGCGAGAAGGGATACCTGGTGTAATTTTTATAAAATCCTTCCAAGGTAAACCTCGAACTCGACTTTGTTCGGTATTCAGCACCAAAAACGAAGTGGTCCGCACGAATGTATTTGACGTTGTTGGTCTTGTTCACCAATTCTCCCTGACCATTTCTAAAACCTAAAATTGTGTAGGAAGGCAATTGATGGTAGCGAGCAATGTTTGCATTCAAGGCAAAATTATCATTGATTCGATAGTTAATGGACAATGAAGGGGAGCTTTGTTCTAATAGATTTGAAAGCGACTTTGAATAGTTGGAACCATCCATGCGAATCCCAAGCGATACGTTCAGGTGTTCTTTAAAGAAGGATTGACTTACTTGGGAGAAAACACCGTATTTACTGAGAAAAATATCTGACTGAAAATCAACAACCACTGGAAAGCCTTGTACTGTTATGTTCAAATAGCTTTCATTGTGATAACGTGCATATTCATACGCTGCTCCCACATTCCAACGAAAACCATTTTTTCGGTAGGTATGTTCGATTCTCACCTTGTTTTCTGCTTCGAATGAACTGTAGTTTTGCAGTAAATTGGACGGAATTTCAATGAGATCCTTGTAGCGATAGGCTTCATTGTTCAACATGTTTCTACTCACCACAATGTTTTGAAAAGAGTGTTCTCCAGAGTGTTGGTAATTGACACCCATGGCGTAATTCCACTGATTTTGCATCGGTATGTTGCCCAATAAAAAGTTGTTATATTCCAAGGTTGCTGTATCGGTAATTCCATCGTTTACCTTGGCGTTTAGCCCGAACTGATCGACGGCACCCAACCCAATAAAGGAAATTCTATTCTTTGCATTAAGGTCCACGTTAACCTTATATTGAAAGTCATTGTACGTAGGCAAAATAGGTAACTTCAAAGCCGCGAACAAGAGTTGCAAATAGGATCTTCTGGCTGAAAAAATAAAATTTGCCTTTTTTCCAATGGGACCATCGAGGGTAAGTGCTGCATCACTGGAACCTAACGCGAAATTGACAATTAAGCCATCTTCATTGCCTTCTTTTTGCTTAAACGCAAGCACACTGCTCAATGCATTTGCACGATTGGATGGAAATGCCCCTGAATAGAAATCAACTTCACTGATAAAATTGACATTCAACAAACCAACGGGACCGCCGCTTGACCCTTGTGTTGCAAAGTGATTGATGTTGGGGACTTCAATACCGTCTAGGTAAAACTTATTTTCCCCTGGAGAACCACCTCGAATGATGATGTCGTTTCTGAAGGTCGCTCGGGAAGCAACCCCTGGAAGCGCAGCAATAACCTTGCTCACATCGCGATTCGCACCTGGAAGTCTTTCGATTTCTGTCGCATTCAACGTTTTCAAGGATACCGGAGACTCTGTGCTTCGGACAAATTTGGGCCCTTTTACCACAACCTCAGAAGCATCCTTCCCAGATATGATTTCTTCGAGGTAAAAATCCAATGTAACCGTTCTTGCATTGGTGACCGTAATTTCATTTTGAAATGCGGGCTTAAATCCGGTTGCTACGGCTTTAAAAGTATAAATCCCAGGAGGAATTGCGCCAATTTCATAAGCGCCCAAAGAATCGGATTTCACCCCTTTGCTAAGTTCTATGATTTGAATTTTTACGTCGGAAATTACCGCGTTGTTGGAGATGCTGAACGTTTTACCTCGGACCAAACCCGATTGGGCCATTAAAGAAAATCCAGAAAGCAAAAAGGAAAAAAGTAGAAAATTACGCATGCAATGTTTTAGAAAAAAACACCAAACTTAGCAATTTGTTCAGGAATTTCTTAATCTTTCCCTAAGAGCTCTGCCTTTAAACTTTCCTGGGCAGGTTCCCCTCCAAGCCAAATGGAGAACAATGCTTTTTTGAAATCCAAGCCTGAGATCAACCCTTTGTACTCGCCGTTTTTGGTCACTTTCACGCCTTTTTCAGGGATGTAATCCAAATAAATTTTATCTCCCACCGAAAAGGATTCGCTTAGGTATCCCATAAATTTTTTCTGGTCCTCTTTCGTTGCCTTTCCCTGGGTGGCATTCGCAAATCCTTCGGTAACCGCTTCTTTAAAACGATCACGCGTTACCATGCTTGATGTAATTTTAATATGCATCGCCATTTCTTCGTTGGCGTTTATCACCTTCACTGCATCGGTTGATTTTTTCTTAAGGTACAAGGCTACGACATACATGTCCATAAAGTATTTCGTACGCAACCCTGCTCCATTGATTACAACGGGCGTATCACCCACTTTGGTTTCCGTGTAAAAGGTTACCCCGTGGTACTTTTTCGTTTGTGCAAACCCTGTGTTTAAAAAGACAAATAGGCAGAAGATTAACAGAAATTTTTTCATCGGATTAAAATTTATAAGTCCTAAAGTTATGTAAAAATATGTTCAATCACGTTTTTAATCATTTTTTTTCCATCAGGCGTCAAAACTGATTCGGGATGAAATTGTACGCCATACCATTTAAATTCCGGACATTCCAACGACATAACCACGCCTTTCTCGTCCAAACTTCCAATCCATTCTTCGGGCAAATTCTCCACTGCCCAACTGTGGTAGAGTCCTACTTTTACATTGGAGTCTATCCCTTTACCTATGGTTGATGTAGGTTTTTGAATGAGATTCACAGCAAAACCATGTCGCACTTCGTTTAGGTTATACAAATTTCCACCCAGAGCCAAGGCGATTCCTTGCATGCCGAGACAAACCCCTAGAACGGGTACTTTTCCTTTTACAAAAGTAAGAACACGCATCATTGAAAGCGTTTCTTGAGGCAATCCAGGGCCAGGTGAAAGGACAATCCCATTAAATCCCAACAAAAAATCCAACTGACTCAACTCGATTTCTAGGTCTGATAAAACCACAACCTCCGCCGCATGCTCCTCAAAATAATGGACCAAGTTAAACACAAAGGAATCGTAAAAATCTATAACAAGAATGCGCATTTGCGTCAATTGTTTTTAATTTTACAAAAGTAGTCAGTACAAACATTCAAGCGACAAAACATGAAAGAAAGCATTAGCATTCCAAATGCACCCAAACCCATTGGCCCATACTCCCCGGCCATTCGCATTGGCAATCAATTGTTTGTAAGTGGTCAAATCCCAATGAATCCTCTTACCCAATCGTTGGTTAAGGATGACATAGAGTTGGCAACAATTCAGGTTATGGAAAACCTAAAATCACTTGTTCTTGCCGCCGGATTTACCCTCGCCGACGTCGTAAAATGTACCCTCTTTTTAAAAGATTTGAACGATTTTGAAAAGGTAAACAAAGCCTATGGAACCTACTTTCCTGAAACCCCTCCTGCCAGGGAAACCATTGAAATTAGTAGACTTCCGATGGATGCCATTGTAGAAATTTCTTGTATTGCCATAAAAGCTTGAATCCCTCAAACGAAATAACCCTTTCGGTAATTATTGTAAATTATAACGTTGCCTACTTTTTAGAGCAATGCTTAAATGCTGTTTACAAGAGTGCCCAAAGCATTTCTGTAGAAGTTTTTGTTGTTGACAACCGAAGCAGCGATAATTCCAATGAAATGGTATTGGAAAAATTTCCCTCAGTGATTTTAATTCAAAACAAGGAGAATGTTGGTTTTTCTCGCGCAAACAACCAAGCCATGCGAATCGCGAAAGGCAAGTACGTCTTGTTATTGAATCCAGACACCGTAGTGGAAGAAAGTACATTTGAAAAAATTGTTTCACACATGGAATCCGATCCGAAAATTGGTGGATTAGGGGTTCGAATGGTGGACGGAAAAGGGAATTTTTTACCCGAATCAAAACGAGGACTTCCAACACCGGCTGTTGCTTTCTATAAGATTTTTGGCTTGGCATCCTTGTTTAAAAAATCAAAGAAATTCGGTAAATACCACCTCACTTATTTAAATGAATTTGCAACGAATGAAGTTGAAATTCTAAGCGGAGCATTCATGTGCATGCGTGCTTCAACGTTGAATGAAGTGGGCTTACTGGACGAAACCTTTTTCATGTATGGAGAGGACATCGATTTGTCTTATAGAATCTTGAAAGGTAGTTACAAAAATGTGTATTTTCCCGAGACTACCATCATTCATTACAAAGGCGAAAGCACGAAAAAAAGCTCGGTAAATTATGTCTTTGTCTTTTACAAAGCGATGATCATTTTTGCAAAAAAGCATTTTACCCAAAACAACGCAGCTTTTTTTTCCTTCGCTATTTATTTGGGAATCTACCTCAGAGCGACTTTGGCTCTTGTTAGAAGAATGTTAGAAAAAGTGGTTCCTGTCCTATGGAGTGGAGGCGTTTTATTACTGGGTTTGTTTGCATTGACCCATCGTTGGCGCATGCACGATGTCACCTTTCCAGAAATTGCGTACGACATTGTCATTCCGTTCTATTTTTTAACCTGGACCTGCGTAAATTTAATCATGGGGGCTTTTGACGCACCTTTTAAAATCGGAAAGTTTGCCAAATCAACTGTGATAGGCACCTTGGTAATCTTGGTGATTTATGCGCTTATGCCGAAGGACTTTCAGTTTTCAAGACTTTATATTTTGGCGGGTGCGGCGTGGTACTTTGCTTGGGTGGTAACAGACAAACTGCTGCAAGGCTTGTTGCTAAAAAATTCCATGGGATGGTTGCTAAACCCAAAAAAGAAATTCTTGATTTTAGGAGACCAACAGGAATTTAAAAGGTTAAAAAACCTCCTAATCCAAAACATCAAACCCATAGCCTACATTCATGGGGTGTACAAGACTGAAAGTTATCCCGAAGCCAAATGTAATTTGGAGGAATTTCCCGAGAAAATTGATTTTTCAGACTACAATGAAATCATTTTCAGTGCAAAGGACCTCGATGCAGCGCAAATCATTTCTTGGATGAGCCAAATCAATGCTGCACACTTGGATTTCAAAATTGCCCAACCGGATACAGATTTTATCATTGGCAGCAACTCCATTGAAACCACAGGAGAAACCTACCGTGTTAACATCAACAACCTCGCAAAACCCGAAAACCTTCGTTCCAAAAGATTTTTTGACCTCATTTTAGGGGCTCTCCTTTTAATTTTGAGTCCGGTGTTACTTTGGCTTTATGGTTCCAAATGGCAATTTTACAAGAATATTTATGCGGTAATCCTGTCTAAGCGGACTTGGGTAGGGTTTTATGCTAAAAGCACTGGCTACGTCGACCCGCAATTACCGAGGCTAAAACAAGGCATCTTAAACCCATTGGATGGTATGGAAAACATCACCAGCCACCAATCCGACAAATTGAATTTAATCTATGCCCGAGATTTTAGCATTCTCAAAGACGCCAAAATAATTGCAGAAGGCTTCCGACATTTGGACCGTAAAGTGTAAATACCCTTTCTTATTCGGGCTTTTTTATTATTTTTGCATCATTATATAAGAGGAATGGCGGAAATAGAAATCAGATTGCCCAAAATGGGAGAAAGTGTTACTGAAGCAACCATTACAAACTGGTTGAAACAAGTGGGTGACAGCGTTGCTTTAGACGAACCTTTGGTGGAAGTTGCTACCGACAAAGTAGACAATGAACTTCCCTCCGAAGCATCAGGAATCTTGATCAAACAATTGTTCGAAAAAGACCAAGTGGCGAAAGTGGGAGACGTTATTGCCATACTTTCTTCTGGAGGAGAATCGGCACCCTCCCCTGAATCAAAAACGAATTCAACACCGACCTCCGTTCCTTCGAACGTTGTGAATGCAGTGCCAACCCATGTCGGCAATTCGATTTCTCAAGAAACCATCCATTCGAACGACCGATTTTATTCTCCTTTGGTGAAAAGCATAGCTGCCAGCGAGGGCATCACGCAAAGCCAATTGGACCAAATTACTGGAACAGGTGCCGAAGGTCGCGTTACCAAAAAAGACCTTTTAACATTTTTGCAAAATAAAACGACCGCACCTATCATCGCCGCTCCGGTTGTGAAAACAGAAGCCAAGCCCGTAATTCAAGCGCCTGTAGTGATTCCAAGTCCTGGTGACGAAATCATTGAAATGGACCGGATGCGTAAGCTTATTTCTGAGCATATGGTTATGTCTAAAAGCGTTTCGCCACATGTTACCTCCTTCGTAGAAGCAGATGTGACCAACATCGTAAATTGGAGAAACAAAGTGAAAAAAGACTTCATGGCGAAAATTGGTGAAAACATCACCTTTACACCTATTTTCATGGAAGCCGTAGTTAAAGCCATCGTTGACTTTCCAATGATCAACGTTTCGGTAAATGGCACCACCATCATCAAAAAGAAAGACATTAACCTTGGAATGGCCACTGCCCTTCCTTCTGGGAATTTAATTGTTCCGGTTATTAAAAATGCCGATCGCTTGAACCTAGTAGGACTTACAAAAGCGGTAAATGAATTGGCAAACAATGCCCGAAACAATAAGCTAAAACCTGAAGACATTCAAGGTGGGACTTACACCATTACCAATGTAGGTACTTTCGGAAATGTGATGGGAACCCCCATTATCAACCAACCTCAAGTCGCCATTTTAGCACTGGGTGCCATTCGTAAAGTGCCCGCGGTTGTGGAAACACCCGAAGGTGATTTCATCGGAATTCGACAAAAAATGTTCCTGTCTCACTCCTACGATCACCGCGTTGTCGATGGTGCTTTGGGAGGGCAATTTGTAAAACGTGTTGCTGATTATCTCGAGCAATTTGATGTAAATCGAAAATTTTAACTAACTTAGTCACATGAGCAAAATTATACTTATAGCCTTTATTTTCACCTCATTAAGCGTTGGTGCTCAAATGATTGAATCGGAAGTGAAAACGATGATTGAAAATGCTAATGAAGAAAAGTTGGTCGGAGAATCTTCGCGGTTCCTTCAAGAGAACTTTGTCCATTTCGCAAACATGGTTACTGACAAATTATTGAAATACGACAACAAAAACGGTAATTACAATTATAGAAAAGGATTCATACTGCTCGAAATGAACATGGATCCAGAACAAGCCCTCAACCACTTGTTGATTGCTTCTAAAGATGTTAAAATCAATTACGACATCTACTCCCCCTCCGAAAAATCAGCTCCTATTGATGTTTATTACCACATGGGTATTTGCTATCATAGACTTGGGAATTTGGACAAGGCATTGGAATATTATCAGAAATTTATTGAAGAAAGCAACAAACAATCTAATTTAATTGCGCCAGCGAAAATCCGGGTTGCACAAGTTGCCAATGCAAAAAAGGTATTGCAAAACCCCATCATACCAGCACCTGTTGCCATGGGTGGTGAAGTAAATACAAGTTACGATGAAATAAACCCAATGATCTCCGGTGACGGTAAATCGCTTTTGGTTTCTTCCACACGCAACCGCAAGGACAACTTATCAAAGATTAGCATCGAACCCATGTATAATGAATTACCAGCGGACATATACCAACAAACAAAAAACAATCGAAACGAATGGAGTTCATTGGAGTTATTCCAAATGAACGACCCAAAAGTCGATGAACGTCTAGCGACCTTATCCATGGATGAAAGAAAACTTACCTATTCAAGTTGGAATGTAAGCGCTTTTTCGAGTAGCGAATTTGTAGACGGTCAATTTAATACACCTAAAACCATTAAGGTTGCAGTTGACAACGGTAAATCGAAAGAAGTTCCCTTTAACATGCACTTCAACGTAAGTACCGACGGAAAAACAGCCTACTTTGTTTCCAACGCAATTACTGGCAAAGGTGGTTGGGATATTTTTATGTCAGAAAACATAGACGGAAACTGGTCTGCCGCCAAAAACCTTTCTATGGTCAATACCGTTTCCGATGAAATAGCTCCTTACGTTTCTTTGGATGGTAAAACCTTGTACTTCGCAAGTAATTCAACAGAAAGCATCGGTGGTTTCGACATTTTTAAATCCATCAAGGACGAAAACGGAATGTGGTCAAAACCTCAAAACATTGGTTATCCAACCAACTCTTTTTCAGATGACATCGCATTCAGCATGACTGCAAATGGCAAAGAAGGATTCATCAGCTCAAACCGCATAGGCAGTACTGGAATGAACGATATTTTTTCTGCAGAAATAAACGAAACACCCTCAGGAATGTCATTGTTGGACGGAAGAATCATCAGTTTGAAAAACTTTCAACTACCTGAACAATCTTACATGACACTTAAATGTTTGGATTGCGCAACGACCTCTGAAAACCTACTTACCCCAAGAATACGCGATGGTGTCTTTATGGCCTCCCTTGAAAAGTGCAAAGAATACGAATTAACATATTACTATGGTGCCCTTACAAAAAATCCATATCGAAATACTTTCAAAACAAGTTGTGATGGTGCTTTCGAGGTAATAACCAAAAGAGTGCTCATCCTTGAAGACGAAAACAAAATTGTTCCTTTCCCAACCTATGAAATTAGAGGGGTTGTTACTGACATTAATACAGGTGCGCCGATTGCCAATTCCTCCATTAAACTCTTAATTGACGGTAAAAACGACGCGAAAAATGCTAAAGAAAATGGCGTTTACAACTCCGAAATGATTTCTGAATATGCGTTCGATTCAAAAATTTCGGGTACCATTCGCGCAGAGGCAGAAGGCTATTTAGCAGTCACCACAAATGTTGATCGTTTACTCCTCGCAGACTCTGTGGTTACGGTGAACTTCCAATTGGACGCTACCTCCAAAGGAATTCTAGGGCCCTACTTTGTGAATTACCAATTTGACAAATCGTTTTTGACAGATTACTCTAAAAACAAATTGAAGGAAGCAATCAAGATCATGAACGACAATCCAAACCTGAAAATTGAAATTCGTTCACATACCGACAGCCGTGGACCTGCCATCTACAACCAATGGCTTTCTGACATGCGCGCCAAAGTAGCTAGAGAGTACATCCAAGCAAACATTGTGAATCCCAATCGTGTGACGAGCAAAGGATTTGGTGAGAGCGAATTGCTAAAACCTTGTGGAGACGGCGTAAGTTGCACTGAACAAGATCATTTACAAAACAGAAGGACAGAATTCATCATCCTTAAATAATTTAGTGCTACATAATGCGTCTAAACCTAACGAAACCCCTTTGTTTTTTCGACTTAGAAACAACGGGCATACAAATCACAAAGGATAGAATTGTACAAATTGCGGTTGTAAAGTTGTCCACTGATGGCACCCAACAAAAATGTAATTACCTAGTCAATCCAGGGATTTCGATTCCAAAAGAAATTTCTGAAATTCACGGAATTACAGATGAAATGGTACGTGAATGCCCGACCTTAGATGCCTACGCAGAAGAAATCATCGCGTTCTTTGGAGACGCAGATTTAGCAGGTTACAATTCTAATAAATTCGACATTCCATTCTTAGTAGAGGAATTTTACCGAGTTGGAACGCCCTTTCCAATGGAAAACCGCTCTTTTGTTGACGTACAAAACATCTTCCACAAAATGGAACAAAGAACCTTGGCTGCAGCTTATCAATTCTATTGTGGCAAAACCATGGAAAATGCACACAACGCGCTTTACGATGCAGAAGTAACCATGGAAGTCTTTGTTTCACAAATGGACAAATACCCAACGCTTCCAAGCGACGTAGCACCCTTATCGGATTTCACACGAAATTCTCCTCTCGGCATGGTTGACTTTGCCGGACGCCTGGCTCGCAATGCTAAAAATGAAGTGATGTACAACTTCGGTAAACACAAAGGAAAAACCGTCGAGGAAATTCTGAAAATAGAACCTGGTTATTACGGTTGGATGCTTGAGGCTGATTTTCCTTTCCAAACCAAAGATTGTTTACGGGTTGAGGTTGCGAGGATCAAAGGGAATCGAGAAAAAGGAAAAACCCAAGAGCTTCAAAGTAAACTGGATTCCTTGGCGACAAAATTCAATAAAAAATGAAAATCATCTGTGTAGGCAGAAACTTTTCAGCGCACGCGAAAGAAATGAATGCGGACATTGCCTCTGTTCCCTTGCTTTTTCTTAAACCAGATACAGCGTTGCTGCGTGAACCTGATTTTTATTACCCATCTTTCTCTAATAACATTCATTTTGAATGTGAACTGGTCATAAAAATTGATAAAGTAGGAAAACACATCGATGAAAAATTTGCTCACAAATACTATTCATCTGTCAGTTTAGGCATCGATTTCACGGCCCGAGACCTGCAAGACGAATGTAAACAAAAGGGTGCGCCATGGGAAATCTCAAAAGCATTTGACCACAGCGCGGTACTTTCCAATCTATGGTTATCCTTAGAAGAACATCCTTGGGAAGCGCTCACCTTTGAATTTTTCCAAAACAAAGAAAAAAGACAAGTTGGCCTTACAAAAGATATGATTTTCAATGTGAATCAAATCATAGCTTACGCCTCAAAATTCTTTACTTTAAAAACGGGGGATTTGATTTTTACAGGGACTCCAGCCGGTGTAGCTCCAATTCAAATTGGTGATACCTTGGTAGGAACGTTAAATGGACATACGATGTTTGAAGTAAACATCAAATAACTACAATTTCACGAAACGATGGAGGGATTTTCCATTCGATGTCCTCAAGAAATAAACCCCTTTCTCCAAATCCGAAAGGTCAATGTCTAACA
Source organism: Chryseobacterium gleum (assembly GCA_945882095.1). Classification (GTDB taxonomy): domain Bacteria; phylum Bacteroidota; class Bacteroidia; order Flavobacteriales_D; family Crocinitomicaceae; genus UBA952. Next base: position 164,901 of record CAMCWF010000002.1, on the reverse strand, counting down.
ACATCGTGTCGCTTTGGATTTCCTTTTTCAATTTTCCATAGACATCGTAAACTGTCACCCATCCAATGTTTTGGGTAGACCGAACCGTAAGGATGCCATCAAACAAAGGATTTGGAAACAACTCCAAGGTAACAGATTGATTTTCAAAAATTCCCAGGTTCGCGCCTGTTTTATGCTCCAAGCGAAACACCCCCCCCAAATCTTGTCCAACATATAAATCCAATTGCGAATCATTGTCGATGTCCGCAACAAATACAGCAGAAAAAGCACCCACTTGTAATCCTAAAAATGGAAAAGAACGAAGGTGGTAATTTCCCAAAGGATTAACATCGATGCTGTCATAAAACCTAATTTTACCATCGTATCCACCAACCATTAAATACGTCGTATCTAAATGCGTAAAAAAATGTGGTTGAGGAAAACCATCTGGTGTCGCCGTTTCAATGTCTATTCCTCCCAACAAAGCTGAAACTTGCGTAAAAACAGGAGTGCTCGACGTTCCTGCATTCTGGAAATACAAAAGTTTCCCTGTTTTTTCTCCCACCACCAAATCCAAAAGCCCATCTTTATTTAAATCAAAAAGCTGTGGCGCTGCATATTGTCCAATTTGTATCCCCGCATAATTGGATTGACTTGCGGAAAAGGTTGGAGAACTTCCCATCGTTGTATTTTGAAAATATAAAATTGAACCGTTTTCCAATCCAATCAACAATTCAGGCTTACCGTCACCCGTGAGGTCTCCAAATGTTGGAATCATTCTAAATCCGAGATTTTGTTGACTTAAATTCAAGAAATCATCATCTATAAAAGTATAAACAGGTGCGTTCAAGGTTCCTGTGTTTTTGTAGTAAGCTATCCGGGTCTCCTTTTGCAGCGTTGGTTTATATGCAAAATAGTTTGAAACAAAGAGGTCAGGTAAACCGTCATTCGTAACATCTGCAAAAACAGGAACACTGCCAATGCCATGTTCAATCATCTCTTCCTGTAAAAATGCATTGGTTTGATGAATGAAAACAGGATTTGCAACCGTTCCTTGGTTTTTATATTTCCATGCACTTGACTCATTTTCCGAAGTTCCCCTGGCATTTGGGCTCACAACGATGTCTTTTTTTCCATCAAAGTCTACATCCAAGTAATAGGCCGCAGGAAAAATTTGCAGATTTGCGGCAATCGAATTTGAAGGAAAGGAGGCATTCGTTGATATCATCTGAGAATTGGCATTTGGTAAGGCCCCTCCGTTGATAAGTAAAGTTAAATTTGAATGCGATACATCGCCAATTACCGCATCGAGAACACCACTGTTGTCAATATCGAATGCTAAAAGGGTTGACCCTGTATGCGCTTTTTCCTCGGGCGATGGATGCGTTGGGAATTCAGGGTTAGGCACATTGGATCCAGTGCAAACGGATGAATTGTCAAAGAGTGTGATTGCATTGGAAGTTACATCTTCACGAAACCCACCCCAACATTTGTTTTTCAATACGAATACCAAACTGTCTGCGTGACCATACAGTTCTTGGGAGATATTTTTATGGTATTCAACATGGTCTCCTGAGATTGAAAAAGTGAGGATATCCATATCATTATCTCCGTCAACATCCACCAAAGCTGGCACATCCGCAGAACTGACATACAGTCCCATAAAAGTACCATTGTAGTTTGAGTAGATTAAGTTCTTCGCGAGTGCCCACTGAAGACCTACGGCACCATTTCCTACGTTGCGATACGCTTTGATCCCTCCAATTCCATACGTAAACAAGTCCTTTTTACCATCCAAGTCATAATCATAACAAAAGGCTCGGTAACGTACATCAGAAGGGAATTTGTATTCAGCGTATGGATCAAAATGGTAGGAACGAACCCCAACAATAAGATCGTTGCGAAAAACACGAATCTGGTCATTGCTTCGGTCAAAAACCATCAAGTCTAAATCTCCATCGAAATCATAATCAAGGTCGGTAAATTGCGGGTAATTTAACCCCCCTGCCCATGGGTTTTCAAGTGTATTCCCCAATTTAACCACAGGAATCGAATCGTTAAAATCAAATTGAAATTGCGACCATCCATGTACAGGTAGGAAGATCAGCAAAAAAAAAACCAGCTTTCTTACAAGAAATTTCATCGTGAAGTAAAATTAAGCAAGAAAAAAGACAAATTGGGCGACTTATAGAGATACTTTAGTTATTGAGACAACAATGCTAATTCCCTGCATGCACTGGGTTAAGGAGATCCATTACATTTTTAACGGGACTGAATACAGCGGAAGGAATTTCAACAAATACAGAATTCCAATCATACATCCCACCGTTCCATAACCCTGGTTTTTCAACATATTTAATGTGCTCACCAAAATGATTTTTTTGGACAATGATGCCTAAGTCTTTTCTAACAAAATTCTCGAGGTCAAGGGTTTCACCTGATAAATCTCTCGTGCAAACCACCATCATTACGGGGTTAAAATGGGTGCTGTTCAATAAACATGAAAAATGAGCCGATGACGTAAGCTGAGACTTTTCAATGATTTGCTTCGAACTCACCCCATTGTGGTTCACCCAAAACGGTCCACCTCCGGGCTGGCCTTCATTCAGTACCATGCCACAGATTCGCAAAGGACGGTTTAAAAGCAATTGCAATGCTTCCCAAGAGGTATTTTCTTCCAATTGACTTTGGGAGAAAACGTTGTATTTCTGATTCAAAACCTCCAGTAAACCTATGTCCTTCGTCGCCAATACAGCTTTAAATTGCGACTGAATTTCCAACATCAATCCGCACAGTCCCGACCAAATGTCTAGCGACAAGTCCTGTTCAGCATGGCATTGAATGTTGTCAATGTTTTTTACCAAAATCATGTCCGAATCCAAATGATTAAGGTTCTCAAGCAAAGCGCCATGGCCAGCTGGCCGACGAATCAATTCCCCTGAAGCATCCACCATGGCCTCTTGAGAATCATTGAATACAAAAGCATCAGAAGCCAGCGATTGATATGAAAATTGAATATGGGAGTCGTGACTTCCTATGATCTCTCGAATTAGGGACTCAAATCCATGTTGAATGGTAAAATGATACGCAATATTTGCTTTCTCAAACCCATCTCCTTGTCTTAGGTGCCCTTCAATTGGCGTTTGAATGCCTTGTGAAGTGCGGTGGAACGGAAATATTGCCTTCGGTAAATTGGAAAAATTAAGTCCTTCGGGTTCCATTAAATACGTTAGAAAAGCAAGGGGGTCAACTCGTGAGGTTTCCAATTGATGTTTCCAGTCCTTACTTATGACATCGTAAAAGGCGAATTCTGACAAGTGCTTAAAAAACCGCTCAATCTCAGGTAAACTTTCATTGCTTGGATTTCGCAAATATTGTTGTAAGAAAGCAAACATTCTAGAGCCAGAACCGGAGGAAGGGATAAAAAATGTCAACTTTCCGTTGAATTCTTTGAAAAGGGATTGGTGGAATTGTAATGTTTCTGGGGTCCACACATAGATGCCATGTCCCGAAAGACAAGGACCTTCAATTTGTAGTTCTGCAACGTCTTGAAAAACCAATTTTCTTTGTTCATCGATTGCTTGTAAAATTTGGGATTTCATTCGGTAGAAAAATGTTACTTTGTAGGGTGAATTTAGCGTTCGAATTTATAAAATATCAACTAGAAGCCAAAGGAAGATACCGCATTCATTCTCCTTTCGTCTACGAATTTGCCTCAAAAGTACTTGTAACCCAATGTTTGCCAAGTCATCAAGCTTTGTTACATGGGTACAGAACATCGCTAAAAAACAACACCCAACAAATCGCTTTTCAGGATTTTGGGGCCGGATCAAAACGTTTGGGTATAAACAGAAGCATTCGGGAAATCTATTTACAAAGTGCAACTTCAAAAAGGAACGGAAGGCTCTTATATGCGATTTCCAAACATTATCAACCAAAAAACATCTTGGAATTCGGCACATCCCTTGGCGTGGGGACATTGAGCATGCATTTAGGAAATTCAAAGGCTAAAATCGATACCGTGGAAGCAAATAACGACATTTGTGAGTTTGCAAAAAACAACATCAATGGCTTCTCGGAAAATAAAGAAAACATTCACTTTTACCATGCCACATTTGATGGCTTTATTGATACCCATTTGGCGAAGAAATATGATTTAATTTTCATTGACGGGCATCACGATGGGAAGGCAATGCTGCACTACCTTTCAAAACTTCGTCCCTTCATCCATAACCAAACGGTCATTGTTTTGGACGACATCCGCTGGAGTGATTCTATGTTCGATGCTTGGAAAGAATGCATAAAACAAACTGAATTTCATGTGACCCTCGACTTGTTCTCTTTTGGCCTCTTAATTCCGCGTAGTGAGCAAGAAAAGCAACACTTCGTAATTCGATATTAATACAAGGCGAAAATAGCATTCAACATTTCATCCGTTTGAACCTCGGTTTGGCTTTCTTCTTTCTTGTTTTTCCTACTTTTTACATCGACCTCGCTCAGTGTTTTTGCCTTGATTTTATTATTTTTTTGAGCGACGGTTGCTACTTCATAACCCAATTCATCTGAACGGTTGTCAGAATCCATTTTGAAGGTGGCTTTTACATCTTCCATGTCGCTTGCCTTGTATTCCACGACGGCCGGTTCATGAACTTCTTCAGGATGCCATTCATTTGTGGGCACAGGTGCATCGTACATCGCCGTATTCATTTCATCCATCGCTACCCTTTTTATTTCAGGAAGGTTCTGTTCCATGGGTTTGGGTTCTGTTTTGTTAGGGATTACAGGCAACTCCTCCTTCTTTCTGCCATCCACTTTTGGTCTTTGCTTTTCCGCAGAAGCCAATTGCTTTGGCGTAACGTTCTCGAAATTGAAAATCCTCATGGTCAGAATAAATCCCAACGATGCTGCGATACCGATGGTGGCATACAAAGTCAATTTTCGGTAGGTAGGCGGATTGCTTTTTACAGGAAATTGGCTTGCAAACAAATGATCCAAGTTTGCCTTGACATGCTTAGAGGGTTCCTCCTTTTGCATATCCAGCGATTGATTCAAAAGAAATTTAATGGCATCAAAGGATGCTTCATCCGGACAAAAATCTCCCAATTCGATTTTCTCTTCGGGCGTTATCATTCCGTAGGAATTGTATTTTTCAATGATCTCTAGGGCTTCCATATTATGATATTTCAAACATTTTTAATTCGTTCGCTAGTTTTTTAATGGCGTAAAACAACCTGGATTTCACCGTTCCCTCATTGATGTCGATGACTTCAGCAATTTCTTTAATGGACAATCCATCGATGTGACGCAAGATAAAAACCTCCCGATGTTTGTGGTCAAGGTTGTCTAATTCATGTCCCAAGGCTTCTTTAAACATTTTTTCTTCCACCGTTTTACCTACATCTTCGGAAGAACTTAAAGAATAATGTTGGTCAATTCCATTGCTCGTGTTGCTTCTTACCTCGTTACGTTTGTATTCATTTTTGCACATGTTCGCCGCCACCGCATATACCCACGTTTTAAAATTTCTGGAAGGATCAAAAAGGTGCGGTTGAGATATGATTTTGGCAAATAAATCTTGTAACAAATCTTCAGACCTGATCCTATTGTTCCACAACATTTTCATAAAATACCCAAATAATTTCGAAGAATATCTCGCATACAATTCATCGAACGCTGATTTCTCCCCTTGGGTAAGGGCTTTCATGAGCGCTTCATCCGTATATTCTAAAAAACTACTTTTCAATCTTCGCATGAATGCTATTTCGGAGATTTATCGATCCTTCTTTTTAATTTTTCCCTGTGTTTTTGGATTTGGGTCAATTTAACATTGCTTCCTTTGTCACTCTCATATTGCTGTTCCAAAAGCATGAGCATCGGTAAATAATTTGCGTTCAAACCTACCAAGGAATTGTTCTCCATTTGACCGCAATCCATGAACAAGAAGGAATCGAGGTAAGCTTCATTGTTGGCTACAACCTGGTCGACTTCATTTGATGAGGGATAGAGAAATACCAACCCATTGGGAATCATTTGCTTCGCAAAGGACACTAGGTATTCCTTTGGTATGGTCATAGAAAATGCAAATTGTCTCTCGTCATTGATTTCACACAGTGCCTTGAAGTATTCTACGTCAATTCGCTTTCCCTCTGGAAGCATAAGGCCATTACGCTTTAGCAATTTTCGATATTGCGGACTTTGAAGTAAATCCAAAGAGACATTGAGTATTTGCTGGTTGTCGCGTCCATACATTTGTTCATACACAAAGCCATAGGTATCCCATTTTCCATGGGTAATGAGTATGGCGTTTTTAGGAACGGAGGCGTACAAGTCCTTTGCATAACACAATACCTCCCTCGGAATGTAATTAAGCGCCTCCATTTTTTTCAAAGTTGCAAAGGCTTCGGTAGTATCTCCAACCACCAAGGAATTCGCAACCCAAAGGGTTAAAGCCTCCTCATTTTCAGCGGCTTTTTCGAGGGATGATTGAAGAGCACTTGCCCGGTCCGCATTGTAGTTTCCTGCATCGTAGTATAAAATATCTGCTTCAATGCTTTCAGGCGCAATGGTTTGTATTTCTTGTACATTTTTATCTAACAACCGTTGCGCTCCTTCGGAGGGACTTCGCGCATAGGCATTTGATTTCGTTTGCGTTCGAATCGTTTTATAGTCGTTTATATCTTTTTCCAAGTTCCTTATTTCCAATTTCTCATTGGCATCATCTGAAGGATTGATTTCCTCACGGAATTGCAAGGAATCCATATTTACCTCTAAGAGTTGGTTAAAGGTCCCGTTAAGTGGGGCATTATTGGTCGAAATTTGTGGCGGCTGGGCGTTGATTTGAAACGAAAGAAGGAAAAACAAGCCAATAAGTGCTTTCATTTTTAACATTTTTTTTCTCGTATACATCCATCTAGGAAAAGGGTTCAATTCTATATCTAAAATATGAATAAACATCCGCATTGTCCTTAATTAAATAATCTTTAGCTTTACACGTTAGCCAGCCGATGAAAAAATATTTCAAAATTTCACTTTTCGCTTTATTGCTTTCCACCCTACTCGTTAACAGCAGTTGTAAAAAATTCAGTGCGTTTTCCAAGGAGCACCTTACTTTTTCAGTAGACACCTTGGTTTTTGATACGGTTTTTACAACCATTGGCTCCACTACCCAACAATTCAAGATTTACAATCCCAGTAACCGCACAATAAACATTGAGGAGGTAGAATTAATGGGAGGACAAAACTCTCACTTTAGGTTTAATTTGGATGGCGTAAAAGGCATCTATTTAAAGGATATAGAACTGGCGGGAAAGGACAGTCTTTTTAATTTTGTTGAAGTCACTTTAGACCCCAACAACCAAACTTTACCGATGATTGTGGAGGATTCCATTCGTTTTAGAACCAATGGTGTGGATCAATATGTCAAGTTAACCGTTTGGGGACAAGATGCGTATTTTCATTACAAAGATTTGAACGAGGGAATATGGCCAAACGACAAGCCTCATGTGATTTATGGTTATGCTGCCGTTGATTCCTCTAAAAGCCTCACGATTCAAGCGGGAACAAAAATACATTTGCATAAAAATTCTATTCTATATGTCTATAAAGGCAGTCTGAATGTGAATGGAACCTTAGGGAATGAGGTTGTCTTTCAAGGTGACCGATTGGAAGCAATGTACGATGACGTTGCAGGACAATATTATGGCATTTACTTTCACCAGGCCTTGCCATCGTCTATTGATTATGGAATTATAAAAAATGGAACCGTGGGTGTTCACTTATTTGGGGAGGACCCTTCCAATATGGGTTATACCCTTCAAATTCAAAACACCAAAATATTTAATGTTTCTCGTTATGGCGTTTTTATTTATTCAGGAGCCAAGGTTAAGGCTGAAAATTGTATAATTTCTAAAAACCAAAGCCATGCACTTTTGGTATTGGAAGGCGGCGATTTTAACTTCAATCACTGCGATTTGTTAGGTTATGGAAGTGCTCAAGTCCCTGCTGTGGGCATTAGCAACTATTACAACAATGGATTTACAGGGGTAACCAATGTTGGCTCAATCAACGAAGGAACGCTTTCCAATTGCGTGATTTACGGGAACCTTGAGGATGAATTTGCTTTGGATACCTTACAAATGGCCGGGGTGACCTTGAATTTTAACTTCACCCATAATTTGATAAAGAGCAGTACAACTTTCAACGATCCTTTTTACACAAGTATTTTTTGGAATCAGGACCCAATGTTTGTTGACCTTTCGCAAGGAGATTTTATCTTTCAACCCAACTCTGTCTTAAATGACAATGGCGTTTTTTCTACTACGTCACTGGATTATTTTGGTATTACGAGAAACAATCCGCCGGACATTGGCGCGGTTGAGGTAAATTAAAAAAAGGGGGTCAATACCCCCTTTCAAAATAATGTTAGCCTTAGATTATGCCTTTTCGATCATGTCGTCAAGAACATCCATCACCGCTTTAACAGCCTCAGCAGATTCGTTCAAGAGCGCTTTCTCAGCATCATTTAAATCCAATTCAATGATTCTTTCAATTCCATTTTTACCCAATACAACAGGTACGCCCAGGTAAATGTCTTTCAGGCCATATTCACCATTCAACCAAGCACAAACTGGGAAAATTCTTTTTTGATCTCTTACAATGGCTTCAACCATTTGCGCTGCAGCAGCTCCCGGTGCATACCAAGCTGATGTACCTAACAATTTTACGATTTCGCCACCTCCAAACTTAGTTCGTTCAATGATTTCATTCAATTTTTCTTCGGAAATAAGTTCAGTAACTGGAATTCCAGCAACCGTAGTATACCTTGGAAGTGGAACCATAGTGTCACCATGTCCGCCCATCAACACAGCGTGGATGTCTTTAGGAGAAATGTTCAATTCTGTTGCAAGGAACGCACGGTATCTTGCCGTATCTAGTACACCTGCCATTCCAAATACCTTACTTGAATCCATATTGGCATTCAAAAAGGCACAATAAGTCATGACATCTAAAGGATTGGATACAACCACGATGATTGCATTTGGAGAATGTTTAACTACGTTTTCTGTCACCGTTTTAACGATGCCTGCATTGGTAGCAATTAAATCATCTCTCGACATCCCTGGTTTTCTAGGTAATCCTGAAGTAATCACAACGACATCAGAATCTTTCGTTTTTTCATAATCGTTGGTAGAACCAATGGTTCTTGAATCATATTGATTGATGGGTGCTGTTTGCCAAATATCAAGTGCTTTGCCTTCCGCAAAACCCTCTTTAATGTCCAACAATACGATTTCATTCGCGATTTCTCTTGATGCCAAAACATCTGCGCATGTTGCCCCTACATTACCTGCTCCTACAACTGTTATTTTCATTTGATTTATTGTTGAAATTGTTTCTATTATTGTCACGGCGAATTTACTACAACTACATTAATTTTTTTCTTTAATTTGAAAAAGTTTTTTGTTGACCTAAAAATTCAAGGCAACTGACCTTTGTTAAACATCGTAAAAGACATAAAAATTGGAGAACCAAGAGGCGTTGAGACAAATTGTTGAGGCATGTATTCGAAATGACCGTCGAGCACAGCAGACCTTCTTCAAAATGTATCAAGGCAAAATGATGGCGGTTTGTTTTCGTTACATAAGTGACAGAGACAGCGCGCAAGAGGTTCTACAAGATGGATTTATAAAGGTCTTTGACAAATTGGAAATGTTTGACTTCAGAGGTTCGATCGAAGGTTGGATGCGTAGAATTTTCTCGAATACTGCCATTGATGCCATTCGGAAAGCAAAACGGAATCCTTTTTTAAGCGATAAGGACACCGACTTTAAAACGCCCACGGAAAATCCTTTAGAAGAAAAGGAAGAACTCGAAGCCCTTCATTTGAAATACGAAATTGCAAAAGAATGTGTAAATAAGTTATCGCCCGCCTACAGAGCAGTCTTTAATTTATATGTATTTGAAGAATACTCTCATAAAGAAATTGCAGACATACTCGGAATCAGTGAAGGAACGTCAAAATCTAATTTATCAAAAGCAAGGGTAAACTTGCAGAAAATGTTAACAACGAAAATTAAATAAGCGCCAACAAGAATGGACAAAATTGACAAAATATTTAAAGAAGCTTTAGGAAATCAATCCGAGCCTTTTGATCCCAGCTCATGGGATGCCATCTCCAAGCGTTTGGATGCGCAAATGCCGTCCAAGCAAAATCCTTTTCTCAAATGGGGTATACCAGGTGCAGCTGTGGTTGTTTGTACCTCTGTTGCCCTTTGGTATTTCAGTTCAAATTCCAATGAAAAATTGGCAAAAGAAAGTGATAAAACGGAAAATGAGGGTCCAAGACAATTGGAAAACACCCCTGAAAAATCCCTTTCAGAAAATCTTACAAAGCCATCTCCAAAGGTTCAAAATTCCAATACAACAAATGTTCCTGTTGCAGTTGAAACAACCAACCAAGAAGCAATTCCTGTCATCAAGGCCATTGATGAATGGTCAACTTCAGAATCAGATGTTGTCGCTGCTGACACCCAATTAAAAGATAAAGCGCAATTGGAATTAAAAAACAATGCCAATCCAATCAACTCAATAGACAGCAAAATTTATCAACCTATTGTATTGCCAAAATGTGCGGATGAAGAAGCGTTGATTGAGAACAAAAATGATTTTGACATTTGTTTAGTAGGTGCGAAATTCTACCTACAAATCCCTGCAAATTCAGGTAAAAAAATACAAATCAAAGAAACCGGCGCGATTGAGGTCTTTAAAATGCAAGCGGGTAAATTAGCCGAGAAAGCTATACAAACCCAATGGGTTAAAAAACCATTCTCAACTGAGGTACAATTAGAGGATGTAAATTACAGCAATGGTTTGCCAGTTAAAGGAATCCATATAAAAACCGAATCCAACATTCAAAGCATACAAATCAACCACAAGAACATTGGCAAAACTTCCAAAGACTTAGAGGTCAATATATTTGAAGCAGGTCAATATCAGTTAAAGGTTAACACCATTGATGAATCTGGATGCAGCAATGTTATTTCTGAAAATTTTTATGTGTCTGATGCCTACAACCTATTGGCTGTAAATGCTTTTGACCCCAACGCTTCTGACATAAGAAAAAACACCTTTCTTCCTTACGCCCTTACCAAACGTAACACACCCTTCAAGATGGTGATATTAGACCCTTCAGATGGTGGATTGGTTTTTGAAACCATGGATGTAAACCTTCCTTGGGATGGTATCGACCGAAGAAATGGAAAAATGGTAGAAACAAACAAAGCATTTATCTGGAAAGTTACCTTAGTAACACCAGAAATCGGAGAAAAATCAGATTACTTAGGAACCGTCGTTCGAATGTAATTCTTTGTGTCAAGAAATGTTAAGTAAGGATTATTTCTCGGGATAATCCTTATTTTTGTTTATTCGCGGTCATAGCGAATTTTTTTTATGCAAATCATAAAGCGTTTACCCATACATCTTGCCAACCAAATCGCCGCAGGTGAGGTGGTACAACGTCCAAGTTCTGTGGTCAAGGAGCTTTTGGAGAATTCAATAGACGCGGGTGCAAAACGCATCGTTTTGTCTGTAAAAGATGGAGGAAGAACACAATTGCTGATTACGGATGATGGAAGAGGAATGGGCAAGGATGACGCTATGTTGTGTTTTGAAAGGCATGCAACAAGTAAACTGAACGCGATAGAAGATTTGTTTAGTTTACATACAAAAGGTTTTAGAGGGGAAGCATTGGCTTCCATCGGCGCCATATCTCAAGTTATCCTAAAAACACGGACAGAAGATGAGGAAACAGGGACCTTGATTAAATTTGAAGGAGGAAATTGTATTGAAACGACTGAAACCGTATGTCCAGTGGGTACAAGCCTCGAGGTGAAAAACTTGTTTTTTAATGTGCCGGCAAGAAGAAATTTTCTCAAATCAGATGCCATTGAATTCAATCACATTGAGGATGAATTTTTTCACATTGCCTTGGCGCATCCAGAAGTTTCCTTTCAGTTTTTTAATAATCAACAGGAATTGTTCAATTTGCCAGCGGTTGTATTAAAAAAGAGGATTGCAGATCTGTTGGGAAAGAATGGCAGCGAAAAGATTTTTCCAATAGAAACTCAAACCGATATCATAAGCATTGAAGGTTACATTGGCAAACCTGAAACGGCGAGAAAGAGCCGAGGTGAGCAATACTTTTTTGTAAACCAACGCTATTTTAAAAACAGCTATTTCCACCATGCAGTTTCGAAGGCATTTGAAGGCTTAATTCCCGAAAAAACCTATCCAAGTTATTTCATATTTTTTGAAATTGACCCTGCTAAAATCGATGTAAACATCCATCCAACAAAAACCGAAATTAAATTTGAGGAAGATCGGTTTATCTATTCAATCCTACACAGTACGGTTAGGCAATCCCTGGGGATGTACAATATTGCACCCAGTTTAGACTTCAATTTAGATACCGTATTTGATTTGCCACATGGTTTCAGAGAACAACCCATCGTAGCACCCGTAATTAAGGTAGATCCAACATTTAACCCTTTTATATCGCAAAAATCCAATGGGAATTCTCAGGCGATTCGCGATGCTGGATTTGGTACAGAATCCCTAGTCAATTGGCAATCATTGTATGAAGTTCAAGAATCGTTGCCGGAATCACCTAAACTTTTTGAAGACGCATCTGAAACAGCATTTAAGGAATTCATCGTCTCAGGAAAATTCATCATTGCCACCACAAACAATGGCATTCTGTTGATTGACAGTAGGAAAGCGATGGAGAGAATATACTATGATCAAGTGATTCAATCCTTTATTTCGCAACCTTTACATCATCAAATGTTATTGTTTCCGATCGAAAAACAATTGGCTAAAAACGAGATTCGCGCCATCAGAACCCATACCAATATCCTGACCCAACTGGGCTTTCAATTCACGCTAAACGAGGAGATTTTAGAAATCATTGGCGCTCCCGAAATCATTGAAGAATCTGGTATTTTGGAATGTTTGGAAGCTTTGATAACAACTTTAAACTTTCAAGACCAAGACCAAGGAGACCTCGCACATATTTTAGTAAGAGAAATGACCAAACAATCTTCCAAATTCATTCAAATAAAATCCAACGCAGAAGCACAATATGTGATGGAAAAACTTTTCGCATCGGAAGAACCCAATGTAAGCCCATCCAATGAATCAATTCTAAAAATGATACCTTTCGACCAATTATCCAATTTACTTAAATGAACTTTTTAAACAATATACCTCAAGTTACCAAGAACCTAATGATTCTGAACGTTCTGTTCTTTTTGGTTACTTTATTTTTAGAATCAAAAGGAATCAACCTTCGCACCATTTTAGGCGCGCATTACCTCAACTCACCTGATTTCCAGCCTTACCAAGCAATCACCCATATGTTTATTCACGAGAACTTTCTCCATATTTTGATGAATATGTGGTTGTTTGTTATGCTAGGTGGTCACTTAGAACGATTGTGGGGACCGAAACGTTTTTTTATTTTCTACATCCTCTGCGGACTTGGTGCTTTCATTTTACACAACGGAATTGGGGTTTACCAAATCTATGAATTAAGGCATTCTTTGTCAATGAATTACCCGATGGAAAGCATCGACAACATTATTCGTAATACTTCGGATGCGAACACAGTAGATGCTTTAAATTCTTATTTCAATGAGAAACAATTGGCATCTGGTGAAGGAATTCAGCGCTACTTTGATTTAACGAGGGTGACCATGTTTGGGGCATCGGGAGCTGTTTTCGGTGTACTTGCTGCTTTCGCCATCCTTTTTCCTAACATGGAGTTCTTATTGTATTTCGCGATTCCAGTGAAAGCAAAATACCTTTTCGGAGCCTACATTCTATTGGAAATCTATCTGTCATTCAAGAACAGTCCAACAGACCAAGTGGCGCATTTAGCCCATCTTGGAGGGGCGATTGTAGGGGCGATTATGGTATTGTATTGGCGAAAAACCGACCGCTCTAATTTTTACTAGCGATGCAAAGCAGCGAGTTTAAAACCGAATTTAAAAACGTAAAAGACCAATTAACAAAAGGTTCAATGACCCTAAAGTTAGTGGTTGCTAACTGCATTGTATTTGTGGTTTTACAACTCATTCTTGGAATATCAACGCTATTTAAATTTGGAGGCGATACCCAATATTACCTCGAACAGGTTTTTGCATTAAATACGAACTGGCTAAGCGCGCTGACACATCCTTGGACGATTTTCACTTCCATTTTCGTTCATTTATCCTTTAGTCATGTTTTATTCAACATGTTGTTTTTGTATTTCGCAGGGACCTATTACGAACAGTTGTTTGGTGCAAATAAACTATTAATCACCTACATACTTGGGGGCGTAACGGGGTCATTGTTTGAGGTTCTGGCAGCCATTGTTTTACCCGAAAACAGCAGCTTTGTACTTGGCGCAAGCGGATCAATCATGGCGATTTTTGCAGCCGTATCCTTCTACCGTCCACAAACCCCGGTAAGTATTTTTGGATTGATATCCGTTCCTATTTTTGTTTTTGCCCTCTTTTTCATCATTAAGGACATTGTTGGGATTGTTGGTGAAGACGACATTGCACATTTTGCACATATAGGGGGAGCTTTGTTCGGATTTTTAGCGACAAGGAACATAATGAGCAGCAACAATCCAGTGAATTTAGTGTCTAATTTGTTTGCGAAGAATACCGTTCAGAAAACCCAAAAACGACGTCCAAAAACAGATGAGCAATACAACGCCGAAAAGCGCGAAAAACAAATGAAAATCGATGCGATTCTTGACAAAATTTCAAAATCAGGTTATGAATCCTTAACTAAAAACGAAAAAGATTTTCTTTTCAATCAAAGCAATGATGAATAATCCAAAAGCCATCACTTCAGGAAGGATTATGAAGGTACTTACCTCTATGGCATTGCTGTGCCTGGTTTTTGGTTATTGTGCACCTTATTTCCATCCCGACACGGTACCTTTTCTTCCGTTTTTTGGACTATCCTACCCTATTTGGGTTCTCATTGTAATTTTGATTACCCTTTTCTGGTTTATTAAGAAATCCAATTGGAAATATATATGCTTGATTCTTTTGGTAATTGGCATAAAGTTTCATTTGCGCCTAGTGGGATTCTCCTTTTTTCAGGGCAGTCCAGCTAAAAATTCGATTTACATAATGAGCTATAATGTCCGACTTTTTGGTTTGTACGACGCCAGTACAACTGCGTCCCGCGACCGTATTTTTCAATTTCTTCGCGCTGAGCAACCAGATGTGGCATGTTTTCAAGAATATTATAGACAAGATAAACCTACAGAATTCGAGACTTTTGATTCGATCAAAACAATTTTAAAATCCGTTGATTATCACGAGCGAAGTGCGCATAACGAGAATGGAAGAAGGAATTTTGGCATCGCTATTTTTTCTAAATACCCAATGATTGCAAGGGGTGATGTCATTTTTGAAAGTCAAAGCATGATGGACTTTAACTATTGTATTTTTGCAGACATCGTTGCACATTCGGATACTTTCAGAATTTACAATGTACACCTCCAGTCCATTCGTCTGAGTGAAACAGGAAAAAAAACGGACCTTGGAAGGATTGAAAAACTACGAATTGGTTTTAGAAAGATGCAGACCGCAAGTTCAAAAAGAGCGGATCAAGCGAGAAAAGTGATCGAGCACATGGAAAGTTCCCCATACCCAGTTTTGGTTTGTGGAGATTTCAATGATACCCCAATGTCCTATACCTACAATCAATTTCAAAACAAACTTACAGATGGATTCCGTGAAGCCTCTTGGGGACTGGGATCCACCTATAATGGGAGAATTCCTGCTGGAAGGATCGATTATATTTTTCGTTCCGAAGGAATAGAATGCTCAGATTTTAAGATTTTTCAAAATAATTTCTCTGACCACAAGCCAATTCGTTGTAGAATTGTAATCACCTCAAATCAATAAATGAAAAAAATATTGATCATTGATTGCGGAAGTCAAAAAACACCAGACATTGAATCTGCAGTAGACGAATATTGCGATTTTGATACAGTTCCCTTTTTTGAAGTTGATGAATCCCAACTTTCAACCTATTCAGGCGTAATATTTTCAGGTGCGCCGATTCTGATTACAGAGGAAGATGTAGATCCCTTCTTATCAAAGATTAACTGGGTGAAAGAAGCCACGATGCCAATTTTAGGGATTTGTTTTGGTCATCAGATCATCGGGTTGCTATTCGAGGCACAAGGAGACCGAATGAAAGAATGCAGAGGCTATAATGAAATCGAACAATTTGTAGATTCTCCGCTTTTGGATCGCTTACCTGCTATTTTTGAAATGATGGAAGACCATTGCGAAGGCATTTCCATTCCCAAAGACTTTGTATTGGTAGCAAATTCAGATGATTGTATTAATGAAGTTATGCAACATGAATCCAAACCTATTTATGGGGTTCAATTTCACCCAGAAGTTTCGGGGAATTACGGATACATTCTAATTGAAAACTTTGTACGCATTTGCAATCAATGACCAGCGATGTCCAAGAGTTTTTTGCGATCCAATACGGTAATTTTCCGTGTTTGAATTTCGATCAACCCTTCGGTTTTCAATTCTTTCAATAAGCGAATCAAGGTTTCTGTGGCTGTACCTACAAAATTGGCCATGTCCTCTCTCGACAGATTGATGGGTTCGTCTTCGTAAATATCCATAAGCATCAACAGGGCAAAAGCCAACCGTTCACGAACCGATTTCTGGGCCATGTTTGTGATAAAATCTGCACGATCCGCCAGCTCTGTAGATATTTCTTTTAGGATTCCGTTGCGCAACATTGGATTGGTATCCATCATGGACATAAAATCCTCTTTTCGGATAAAACAGATGTTGCAATCTTCCAAAGTTTCTGCAGAAACTTTGTAGTAATCTTCAGAAAATAAGGCGCGGAAACCTACCAATTCTCCCCCTTTTACGATTTGAATGATTTGCTCTTTTCCACCGTCCCCTCGCTTGAAAATCTTAACCTTCCCTTCATTGATGCAAAAAACACCTCGAGGATAAGAACCTTCTAAAAACAAAGATTGATTTTTTTTATAGTAACTGCAAGTTTTATGGTCCTCAAGATGGGTAACCTCGTTTTGCTCCAATCCCACAAGTAAACTTTCCTTTCTTTTTCTACAGGTGCTACAAGTAATGTTTCTGTGGTCTTTTTCTAACATGCGTTTTGGGGTATTAACAAATGTAACGAAAAACCCTCTCAAACTACGACAGGATAGACGTCATGTTGTTGACCTAAATCAATTCATTGTATATCACGCTTATGGGATTCTGCGCAATCCATACATAGCTCGAAGGTGCAGTGAAAAAACCTATGTAAATAAAAAAGGCGGATTTCTCCGCCTTTCAAAATATAAATTCAGGTTCTTAGAATTTCATGAATTTCACTGATTCACTCTGTTTTCCAGATACCAGTTTCACGATGTAAGTTCCAGCTGAAAGTTCATTTCCATCGATAAACAATGTGTTTTCTCCGGCAGACATTTGGTTACGAACGATTGATTTCACCAAAATACCCGTGATAGAATATACATTCACTGAAACGTTTCCGCTTTTCTCCAATTGGAAGGACAAGGTTGTGTTGTCACGTGTTGGATTCGGGTAGGTAAGTAATTTCGTATCAAATTTCGAGTTGGTACTTGAACCGTTTTCTCCCAATCCTAAGTATGCCTCTGAGCTCCAAATTCCACGACCAAAGGTTCCAATGTAGATTTCGCCAGGACGGTTATTTCCTTCTTGGAACGTTCTCCAACTTTGTCTTACCTCGTACACAGGCGTACCTTCGAAACCTGCTGAAGCATTCTCCCACGAAGCACCTCCGTTTTCGGTTACAAATGCACCGTTTGAAGTTCCAACTACGATGATGTTTGGATCATCTCTGTCAATGATACCATCATAACAAGCTGGTTGGTTGGAAGGTAAAATATTACCCAAGGTAGTAAAGGTAGGAACGGCATTGGTGGCATTCAAAGAACGCTTGTTCGTTCCTCCAAATCCGGTAAACAATACGATATCATTTGGATTGGACGGATTCACGGCGAGTCCCTCATAATTGGTTGTGGTAATTTTCACTGCAGAGGTAAAGGTTGGCGTAGTCCCCGTAGGTCCTGTTCCCACATACCCAACTTTTGCTATGAAATTTGGATCGCTGCTGTAGGCACTGCCTAAACCATCAATTCTCCAAACACCGCTTCCTGCACTCACGTAACAATGCTCTAAATCTTTTGTAAATTCTACGTCAACACTGTTAAACAAGCCACCGCCAATTCCACGTGCGATGCAAGCCCATTGAACGGAAGTTACGGATAACCTAAGGGCATTTCTTGTACCCCATAATTCACCACCATTGGCATTAACATACACTAAAAACCAAGATTGAAAAGGATCCGCAACGCGAAGGGTATCCCAGGTAACATTGTAAACCACTGTATCAGATCCCATGGCTACAACTTCTCCTGTTGCTGCGTTTTGTCCATAGTTGATGCCCCCCGCTGTCAAAGCTGGATTGTAGTGCAAGGTATCATCAAAATACAAAGGCGTAGGGGTGAAATAAGAAATAGAATCCCCTGAAGATTTACTAGGTATGCGGATTAAGTTACCATTTGCATAATTTTTGGTTGGAACATACGTCACAGAATCTTCAGAATTCGGATCAAAATATTCTGCCAAGAAAATTTCAGAATGAAAAGGATGGTAAGGGCTTTCGTCTGTACCTGCCGGATCATAAGAACCTGGCAACAATGGTTCAAATGAATTCCATGTATTCCCCTTGTCTCCTGAACGAGAAATGTTGTTGAAATAAATGGTAGAGAACATTACTGCAGGATTAAAATAAGAAATCTCACATTCAAAACCATCACCACCGTTCACTTCTCTAAATTCTTGATAAGTCGAAAGTGTATGATTGTTGTAAAGGGTTCCATTGTCTTGTGTTCCACCCATTACGGCACCATCACGATCAAAGGCTATTCCGTAAAACTGGGTTACGTTATACCCTCTGTTGGCTACAAACCAAGTTGATCCATAATTGTTTGTGATGCTTACACCTCCATCATTTCCAGCGTAGAAACGGTTGTTGCCATCCCATTTCATTTCGTGGTTATCTGCATGGACATAGATAGAAGAACTTGGAGATATCGACCAGAGGGAAATCTTTTGGAAACCACCGGAAGGAGGATTGTTTACGGTTTGTTTCCATCTCCAAATGTCAATTCCACCGATTAAAATTTGTTCTGGGTCATTGGGAACAACAGATACAATTGAATTGTACGTTCCTTGATCACGGAAAATGTCAAATTCACTTGGGGGACCAGAAGCGCCTACAAATTGTGTCCAAGTTTGTCCATCATCATGAGAGACATGCATGCTTAGTAGGTTTGAATTTGTACGAACGGCATACAGTGAATAGTGGTTTGAACTGTTTTTAATGGCAGACACTGCGTATTCAATTCTTTGCGCACCATTGGGCACTAGGTTGTTTGCAGCGGTTCCTGATTTATCAGAAAAACTTGCACCTCCATCTGTGGATACATACGTTTTGTTAGAAGCAAAGGCACAAACAACGATTTGTCCGTCTTTAGAGATTTCAAGTGACGTACAAGATCCTGCCGTTACCGTTACCGAGGTTAAAGCCGCATCGTTCAATTTCCATTTTTTCAACCCAGTTGAAGTTGCCATCCACACATAATCATCCACGTCTGAACTTACGATTTGTGTACAATTATTTGTTCCAGGAATTACGGTCCAACTTGCCCCTGCATCCGTTGTATACCAAACACCGTTTCCATTCCATCCTTCTTGGTTGGATCCCGTTGCAACATAAAACGTATTGTCTTTGGTTTGCGTCATGCTTGAAATGAATGGGTTTGCACCTGCATTAAAGTATTCTTCTACACGATTCCATAGATTTCCTTTATTTAAGGAAACAAACAATCCCCCAGAAACACCTCCTGCCCAAACACGGTTGATGTTTGACCTGTCCACTTGAATGGCACGTGTTCTTCCTCCAATGTTATCTGGGCCTTGTTCAATAAAACTGATGTTTTTAGAACGATCCATCATGGAAATTTCTTTCTGGATTTGTGCCAATTTCTCTTGGGTCACGGGTAGACCGGTACTCACATCGACATAGCGCGCCTTCATCCATTCAAGTGCTTTGTCTGCACCTTT
The DNA here is from genome assembly GCA_945882095.1 of Chryseobacterium gleum. Taxonomy (GTDB): domain Bacteria; phylum Bacteroidota; class Bacteroidia; order Flavobacteriales_D; family Crocinitomicaceae; genus UBA952. The sequence goes on along the minus strand of CAMCWF010000002.1, from coordinate 144,697 downwards.
ACCTTCCGCTTCGCTCCCTGATCCGGATGAACCTAAATCAGAAAAATTCTTTTGAACATAAGAACCTAGGTTTGCTTTTTGCAATTGGTATCCTGCGACCATTGTTAAAATGGTTGCAATCATCAGAGTACCAACAAGATACATTCTTTTTCTCATTGTATTTATATTAATTTAACAATTTCAGTCTGCCAATTTAGCAATAAATGCTGAAAAATTCCAAAAACACACACCTTAAATTAAATTTTTAGCGCACATGTTTTTCAGCATGGTAAGACGAACGAACCAAGGGTCCACTTTCGACATACATAAAGCCCATTTTCAATCCCAACAAACGGTATTCTTCAAACCTTTCCGGTGTAATAAACTCAGCAACGGGTAAGTGTTTAGTGGATGGTTGTAAATATTGACCAAGGGTAATCACATCCACCGAAACATTGCGTAAATCTTCTAAGGTTTCAAGGACTTCTTCATGGGTTTCACCCAATCCCAGCATGACACCTGATTTCGTTCGCATACCTCCTTTTTTCAACCTAAATAACAATTCTAAGGAGCGGTCATATTTGGCTTGTACGCGTACTTGTTTGGTTAGTCTTCTAACGGTTTCTAAATTGTGAGACACTACTTCGGGAGCTATGTCAATAATGGCTTGAAGGTTTTCCCAATTTCCAGCGAAATCTGGAATCAATGTTTCTAAGGTCGTACCTGGAGATTGGTGACGGATTGCTTTGATGGTCTGAACCCAAATTTCAGAACCTCCATCTTTTAAATCGTCGCGGTCAACTGAGGTAAGTACTGCATGTTTAATCTCCATGGTTTTAACACTGTGTGCTACTTTCCCTGGCTCGAACACATCCACTTCTTGGGGTTTTCCTGTTTGCACACCACAAAAGCCACATGAACGCGTACAGACGTTACCAAGGATCATAAAAGTAGCGGTTCCTTCTCCCCAACATTCGCCCATGTTAGGACAACTTCCACTTTCACAGATGGTATGGAGTTTATGTTGATCCACCAATCCCCTAACTTTCTTGTAGTTTTCTCCCGTGGGTAATTTTACCCTCAACCAATTTGGCTTCTTGATTCGAATGTTGTTTTCCATTGGGGACAAATTTCGTAAAAATTAAAGAAAAAACAGTCACGAAAGCAAAAGGGACAGCGTTCTAGATGTTAACGCGATAAGTTGTAATTTTGCATTCTATATTAATACATGAAAACAACGATAACGTATTTAGGTTCATTAAGGAATGAGTGCATTCATGAGAACGGGACAAAAATACTGACGGACGCACCCATAGACAACCATGGGAAAGGGGAATTATTCTCTCCAACAGATTTGTTGGCTGCTTCGTTGGGATCTTGTTTTCTTACCATTGTTGGCATCTATTGTCAAACCCATTCCATTCCTTTTAACCATGCGGAAATCAAGGTGGAAAAGCACATGGCGAGCAATCCAAGAAAAGTAGAACGACTCGTTTTGGATGTGGATTTTCGTGGAAACAATTGGGATGAAAAAACGACCGAACGCGTCATAAGGGCAGGGAAAACATGTCCTATCGCCCTAACTTTGGGTGAAAATGTAATCATAGCATATAATTTTATTTAATGGAAGAGAAACACAAAAAGTATGTCCGCAAACCCAAGGAAGATATCATCTTTGGTATTCATAGCATCAAGGAGGCTGTTGCGGCGGATCGGGAAATCAACAAAATCCTGATCCAAAAGGGAATTGACAAAGATGCATTCGAGGAAATCAGGACTTTTTTGACCTCCAAAAACTATTTCATTCAATACGTTCCCGTGCAAAAGCTGAACAGTTTGACACAGGGAAATCACCAAGGTATTGTTGCATACATCTCACCGATTGCCTACGAAAAAATTGAAACCTTGGTCGACCAGTGGGTAATGGAGGAAAAGAAACCTTTTATTTTGGCATTGGACCGAATTACGGATGTACGAAATTTCGGAGCGATTGGAAGAACTGCGGAATGTATGGGCGTTGATGCTTTGTTAATACCCACCAAAGGATCAGCAACCGTGACTGCGGATGCATTGAAAGCTTCATCAGGCGCCTTAAGTCGTATCAAAGTTTGTAAAACCGATGATTTTAAGGCTTCTTTATTCTACATTCAACAAAATGGAATTCGGATCATCGCTGTTACGGAAAAAACCAAGGTAGAATTGGACGGTGTGAATTTACGTGGCCCGATAACCCTTGTGATGGGATCTGAGGAAGATGGAATTACGCAAGACATCATAAACATGGCAGACATGCGGGTTCGCATTCCAATGCCCGGAAACATTAGCTCACTTAACGTAGGCGTAGCTGCCGGAATTGCGATGTTTGAAAAACTTCGTCAAGAAAAAAACCGTTAATTTACTGAAGTAAGCGTGCTGCGAGTGTTGGAACCTCACGAAGACAAGTAATTTTGTGTTCGTACTTGCTTTTTTTAATTTCTTTGGGCTCATACCAAATGGCGTGCATACCTGCCTTGATTGCGCCAGAAATGTCCGCATGGTAATCATCCCCAATCATTAAACTTTTTGCAGGGATGGCATTTGCCAGTTGCATGGCGTGAGAAAAAATCTTCAAATTGGGTTTACTGAATCCGATGTCTTCAGAGCATACGACATGTTCAACATAAGATTTCAGACTTGCCTGTTCCAATTTCACATGTTGCACTTCCACAAATCCGTTGGTAATGACGTGAAGGTTAAAACCCATTTCCCGTAAATCAATTAAAACCTCTTTTGCATACGGCAATAAGTGGGTTTGTTTTGGGGAAAGATCGACATAGCCATCACCCATTTCTTTGGTAAGGGTTTCATTTGTCAAGTTAAATTTGGAAAACGTAGATCGAAATCTTTCGTAACGCAGCGCTTCTTTGGTCATTTTACCCTTGCTGTATCGTATCCACAGTGCTTGATTTCTGTTTTTATAGACCTTATAAAAGGTTTCAAACGAAGGGATTACCGTATGTAATTGATGTTCAGCGAAGAGAATACGAAGGGCTGTTTCTGAATTCCTATCGAAATCCCACAGGGTTCTGTCAAGGTCAAAAAAAATGTGTTTGTCAGAAAAGGCCATACCAGATTGTCGTAAGAAAAACAGCATTAACCATGATTCCTATGGCCATGATCAAAAAGGTTCTTTTTTGGTCGCCATAAAATTTCGCGCAAACAATGCTGCCAAGGGGTATGGTGATAATCAACGGAGCCAGAAAACAAACCCCATAAATCCCAAAGGTGTTTTTAATGCGAATGATAAGTTTATTGGTGCGTGTAAAACTCTTTTTACGTTTAGGCGTGATTCCTTGCGCTACCAAATTCGCCTCTTTTTTCGCTTTTCTATTAAGGGTGTATTTAATCACCCATTCGCTTCCAAAATAAAAGAATGCCGAGCTGATCATTGCACCTAACATTATGGAAATAACGGTTGCCCAAAAAGGAACTTCTTGATGTGCACCAGGCGCAGCTGCAAACATGAATTTCACCATGGAGAGCAAAAACATGCTCGTAAGGATGTGCCACTTCATATTATAATTTTACCCCAAATGCCAAATCGCCGGCATCACCTAAACCTGGTACGATATAGGACTCGGCCGTTAAGGTCTCATCAATGGCTCCCACCCAAAACTCCGTGTCTGAAGGGAAGGCTTTTTGCAGTTTTTCCAAGGCTAAAGGTGTGGCAATAGCGACTATAACAATTATTTTTTTGGGCTCACCTATTTCTTTAAGGGCATCTAACACAGCCAACATAGAGTTTCCGGTCGCCAACATCGGATCACTTAAAATACAGATCCTATCATGCAGCGAGGGCGATGCTAAGTATTCTACATGGATGTCAAAATCTTCTGGGGTAGTATGTTTGCGATACGCTGAAACATAACCATTATCCGCCCGATCAAAAACACGCAACAAACCATTGTGCATGGCCAATCCAGCGCGTAAAATCGTGACCAAAACCGGCTGCTCTGACAAAACAAAATCATTGGAAATCCCAAGTGGGGTTCTTACTTCTTTTTGGTGATGTGGAAGTGTCTTCGAGATTTCATAACCCATCAATTCTGCCATTCGTTCCAGATTCAACCTAAACCGCATCGCGTCCTTCTGAATTTCGACGTCCCTTATTTCAGCTAAATAATTGGTAATCAAAGATCCATTTAGGGATAAGTTGTGTATCATCAATCCAAGGTTTTTACGAAATTAGGCATTAAAAAGTAAAGGATTCATTTTCAAAATTTTTATACCGAAAAAATCTTCCGAAATCACACATTGGAATTAATTTCCTTGTGGTAAATTTCTTCATCAAATTCTTTTTCATTTTTGGCAATAACGAGGGTTGCGACGCCATTTCCGATAATGTTGGTAATCGCCCTTGCTTCGCTCAAAAATTTATCAACGCCCAGCAAAAACGCCAATCCTTCCAATGGAATTTTATGCAGTGAGGCCAAGGTAGAGGCCAATACGACAAAGCCGCTTCCTGTGACCCCGGCAGCGCCTTTTGAGGTTAGCATTAGAATACCGATGATCATGGCGATTTCTCCCATAGAAAGATGTACATCGTAAAGTTGCGCAAGAAATATGACTGCCATGGACAGATAGATAGAGGTTCCGTCCAAATTAAAAGAATAACCCGTTGGCACCACCAATCCAACTACAGATTTCTTACATCCCAATTTCTCCAGTTTTTCCATCAAATTGGGCAAGGCAGATTCCGAACTTGAGGTACCCAAAACGATGAGAATTTCTTCGCGGATGTAGTGCAGGAATTTAAAGATGTTCAATTTAACCAAACGCATTATACCTCCTAAAACCAGAACCACAAAAATCACCATGGTACCGTAGACACTAAGTACCAATTTTCCCAAGGGAACCAAGGTCGCGAGTCCAAATTCTCCCACTGCATAAGCAATTCCTCCAAACGCGCCTAACGGAGCAAGGTACATTACAAATTTTAGGATTTTAAAAACCCATTTAGATGCAAAACTGAAATGAGATAGGATTTTATCCTTTGATTTAATTTGGTTAACAATGATTCCTGTAACAATGGCTACCACCAAAACCTGGATGGTAAAATTATCCAGAAAGAAGCGAATCCAACTGAATCCTTCTGATGCTTTCTCGGTATACTTTGAGGCATCGTGAAGTTTTAAACTGGATTTATCAATACTTCCGGGCTGAAACAACCATGCACAGAATACGCCAATGGCAAGTGCCAAAGTGGTTACCACTTCAAAATATACCAAAGATTTTATACCAATTCTCCCGACTTTTTTTAGGTCACCTACCGAGCCTATCCCTAAAACAATGGTAAGAAAAATTATAGGCGCAATGAACAGTTTAATGATGGCAATAAATTGCTTTCCGAGAAATTCCATTTTTACCGCAAGCGCAGGATTGAAATGCCCAAGTAATACCCCAGCGATGATGGCTAGAATTACATAAAAGGTTAAATGTTTTAAGATCTTCTTTATCATTGAATTGGGTTTTATTGTTCCTTTTGTAGCTTCTAAATACGAAGAAGCAGATTAAAGATAGAATTAATAAACGAAAGGGAAAGAAGGGGATTCTCAACATAAAACGAGATTTTCCCTACAAATAATTATATTCGAGGCCATTATGGAACCAAAACCTATGAATAAGAAAGTTACTTTATTGGTAATTATCGCTTCTCTCGGATATTTCGTTGACATCTATGACTTGGTATTGTTTAGCGTAGTCAAAGCAGAAAGCCTTCTAACCATATTACCGAAGGCATCGGACATTGACAGAGCTGCTACGGGTAAGATGCTATTTAGCATGCAAATGATTGGGATGATGATCGGCGGCATTTTATGGGGGATTTTGGGAGATAAAAAAGGGAGGGTTAAGGTTTTGTTTGGATCTATTCTGCTCTACTCGATTGCGAACATTGCCAATGCATTCGTAACCGACCTTCCAACATACATTGTCATAAGAATCATTGCTGGAATTGGATTGGCTGGCGAGTTAGGCGCTGGAATCACTTTGGTATCTGAATTAATGCCTAAGGAAAAAAGGGGATATGGAACGATGATCATTGTGTGCTTTGGAGCACTGGGTGCTGTCGTGGCTACAATTGTAGGTGAACAAGGGCAAGCCATTGGTTCCTTTCTATCGTGGGTATTTAACCGCTCTCTCCTCAATTGGCAGGTGGCATACATTGTAGGTGGCATACTTGGACTTATGCTTTTGGTTGTTCGCATGGGCTCTTTGGAATCTTCGATGTTTCATCAAATGCACCAAAACGATGGCATTAAACGAGGGGACCTGAAACTGATTTTTACCAAGAAACAAAACCTTAAAACCTACTTTAATTGTATCCTCGTTGGCATACCCATTTGGTTCGTAGTAGGGTTGCTTATTATGAATTCCAAAGATGATTTCGGTCCGATGGTTGGGCTCCACAATGTAAACAACGGCAAAGCAGTCATGTATTCTTACATCGGTCTATCCATGGGTGATTTACTTGCGGGGATGCTAAGTCAATTCTTAAAAAGCAGAAGAAAAGTGGTGTTTATTTTCCTATCTATGACCTTTATTCTTATGATGTGCTTTCTCTTCCTTGGCAAGGGAATGTCCTTGAATGTCTACTATGTGTTTTGCTTTTTATTGGGTGCAGGCACAGGCTATTGGGCCATTTTCGTTACCATTGCAGCCGAGCAATTCGGTACAAACATTCGATCCACCGCTGCCAATACGATTCCAAATTTTGTACGCGGAAGTGTCTTTGCCATTGTGTCCTTGTTCGCGCTATTCACCTCCTTTCTACCGACAGATTTTGCCGCTTGTTTCGTTGGATGTTTGTGTATTTTCTTAGCACTTTGGGGAACCTACAACCTGCGAGAAACTTTTTCTAAAGACCTGAATTATCACGAGGAATTTATTTAATAAAGATGCTGTCGCAGCCATCCTTTTTATTTCACTTTAATACTGTATACATTTTAACAGATGGAAAAGAAAAAAGTCTGGTATTTCTCCAGACTTTTAATTCGTGCCCACGACTGGATTCGAACCAGCACGCCTAGTGGCACCACCCCCTCAAGATGGCATGTCTACCAATTTCACCACGTGGGCATCTTGTAACTTCAAGACCTAAGCCGACAAAGATAAAGATTGTTCAAGAGTTAACAAATCATTGCAGGTATACTTATTTACAAATGCATTCGTTAATTTTGACACATTGACCATGAAAGCACCCTTTTTTTTACCGCTAAGAATCCCATTCATCCTTTTACTATTGGTTTTAAACACCATGGTTTTTGGTCAAAAAAAATTAAAGTGGGAAAATTTTAACAACCGAACCAACTGGCGCTCCAATCGATTGGAATTACAAGCAGGATTCTGCGCCACACAATTCACCGGTGACCTTGGAGGAGGCGGCGGAAAAGGAATCGATTATTCTACCAAAGACATTGATTGGGAATCAACAGGAAAAGGGGTTCAAGCCGCATTCAAGTTTAGGTTTTCGAGGTATTTTGCCACCAAAACTGAGTTTTCCTTTTTTCAAATCATGGGCAGCGATTTTTATGCTGAAAATCCCTTGCGTCATGCACGTAACTTGTCTTTCAAAAGCAACAATTTTGAGTTTTCACAAAGGTTAGAATTGATATTTTTGGCACAAGAATTCAATGGACGCTTCTACCAATTGACCTCAAGAATGCGCAGAAAACGATCCAATTTTCAATTGTATACCTTTTCAGGGATGGGGTTTTCGACTTTCAATCCCAAAGCAAGTTTCCAGGGTACCTTGGTCGAATTACGTCCCCTAAAAACAGAAGGACAATCTACGCCCTACGGCAAGGCTACGCTTATCATTCCTGTGGGTTTTGGCATTCGATTGGGAATCTCTAAACAAATTCGTGTAGGTATCGAGGCTACCTGTTTTAAAACGTTTACAGATTACATGGACGACGTCTCAAGATTTTATCCCGAAACGGGTGTACTTACGGATCCTGCGGCTATCTATCTTTCTAACCCAAGTCTTAGTCCTGAATTGTTCTTGCCTGGTAAACGCAGGGGGGATTCTAACCAAAAAGATGTCTATTACAGACTGGGGATTTCGCTGATATTTAATTTGAAAAACCGTTAGTTCGTTCGAATCCATCTCTCAATTGACTCATAAGTATATCCTTTTCCATCTCTGGAATAAAAGCCGCATGAATGGCATTGGAATTTACCTTAAACATATCTTCGAGGGTCCAACCTTTTTCGGTATGCAACCAGCGGTATTCATCTCCCAAGGTAACATTAGAAATTGCGCGACCATCAGTGTTAATACCAAAAGAAACATCATGAAGCAATAAGTGATTTACAGGGTAGTCGTTGGTTTCGGGAAAAACCCTTGTCATATGGTTGCTGGTAGGACATATTTCAAGATGGATTTCTGCCTCTTTCAATTTTATGAGCAAGTCTTCATCCTCCACACTTCGAATTCCATGACCAATTCGCCTGGCGTTAAGTTTTTGAATGGTTTCCCAAACAGATTCTGGTCCACAAGCTTCTCCTGCATGAGAGGTACAATAAATTCCGGCAAGGTTGACTTTTTCGAAAGCGCTTTGGTGATTTTCCAAACCAAAACCTGCTTCATCCGCAGCTAAATCCAATCCCACTACCCCTCGGTTGTGGTATTTAATTACCAATTCAGCGGTTAGGTCACTTTCCGCTTTTGAAAAATGCCGCAGGGTACATAACAACATTCGAACTTTTACATTTCCTTCGTAATCCTCCATGGCGGAAAGGCATACTTCAACCACTTCATCTGGGGTAAGTCCTAAATGTAAATGTTGTAAAGGCGCAAACCTTAGCTCGGCGTAGATAACCTGATCCGCTTCCAACTGTTGAATAACATCCATCGTTGCATCGTACAATTGTTCACGCGATTGCATCAATTGGATGGCTGCTTGGGCACAGGCCAAGTAATCAATGAGTGAACAACAATTTACAGGTGCGTTGTAGGTTTTGGAATATTCCTCGAGGGTTATTCCTGGAACGTATTTAGATACAAATGCAAAACTTAGTGAGCAGTCGATGTGCAAATGCAACTCAACTTTTGGGAAGGTAAAATTCATAAAAAAAGCCCCTCAGGGCTTGTATTTATTTTAGTTGATCGTTAGAAAACTGAAAGACTGGGATTTGTGCGCCATCAAATTCAATGACCTCAACACCAGACATGATTAAAAGACGTCCCAGCATCAATCGATTCATTTCCGTATTCTCGTTCATGGTGAATGTTCCTACATACGTTGATGCATCAAACTTAGTCTTAAAATTCTCTGTGAAATTCTCACCATTGGTAAGGATTGTTTCAGGGAGTACGTCAGATCCAAATCTAAAAGTAATGATGCCATCTGCTTTTTGTTTAGCATAATCCGTTTTTGAAGCTGCGACTGCGTAAACTTGGCCCTCAACGTTGAAATAACCTACAAGCATTAAGGTAAAAAGGATAAATAATTTTTTCATAAGCTGTTTTTATTGTTCGAATTTAAGATTTTTTTTTCACAAACGTCCATTTTAACAAACGCGTTGCCAATAAAGGCGTTTTTTAATAACCCATTTAAAATTCATGCCATTTATTAACAAAACACAAGAATTTTAAAGGGAAATCGTTTACCATCCCAACAACCTAAACCCTTCTATTACATGATGTTAAAGATTTTTTCTGCCTTCACGGCAACGGTATTTTATTGCTTTTTATTTTCTCAAAACCAAAGCTGTCCAAATGTAGATTTATCCCTGGGAAACTTCAACAATTGGACTGGCTACACAGGTACGTATTATGCCCCGGGGACCAATTTCGGAATCACGCAAGGTCGACACACCATCGTATCTACCCAATCCACAGACCCAAACACTTGCAATGGACTATCGGTAATCCCACCCGGACACAATGCATCTGTAAAACTTGGCAACGCAATCTCTGGAGCACAGGCAGAGGAACTTGTGTACACCATTAACGTTACGCCACAAAGCAATCTCTTTGTATACAAATATGCCGTTGTCCTTCAAAACCCGGGTCATACCGCACCTCAACAACCAAAATTTGAGACAGAAATTCTCAACGCTGCCGGCCTGCCGATTGGAGGAGGTTGTGGCACCTACACTGTTTATGGCGGTCAACCAGGGCAAAATTTTCAATCCTGCGGAATGAATACATGGTTGCCTTGGACCACGGTTGGATTGGATTTAACGCCGTACATGGGCCAGACCATTCAAATAAAATTCACCACATGGGATTGCGCCCAAGGTGGTCATTATGGCTATGCATACATTGCTGCACAATGCTTACCGCTCGCCATTGACGTCGATTTTTGTGGGGGGACACAACCCTTAACCCTGACAGCACCCACAGGCTTTCAATCCTACCAATGGCAACCGGGAAATTTAAGTGGACAACAGGTTGTGATTGCCAATCCCAACGTCAACCAAATTTACACGTGTACTATGACCACTTATTCCAACCAAGGCACGTGTTCAGTGAATTTAAATGTGCAAGCATCTCCCACCCTGGTTCAATCCAGTTTTGTGTATGCCGCAAGTTGCCAAAACACACCCGTTCAATTTCAATCCACTTCAACTTTGAGCAGTAATTCGCCGAATGTTACCATTCAGAATACCTGGAATTTCGGAAATGGCATTGGCCTCGGAGGAAATGCAAATACCCCCACCGCCCTCTTTTCTAACCCTGGAAATTATACTGTCACCCTCATCACCCAAAGCTCCAATGGTTGTGTAGATACTTCGACTCAAAATGTTATGGTTTTACCTGCGCCGCATTTAGCCCTCCAAGTTGATAGAAATTGCATTCAACAATCCACCTCATTTTCATTGACAAGTCTCTTCGGTGTAAATAATTTATATTGGAATTTTGGTGATGGGAGTAATTCCGTTAACTCACTCAGTCCAATCCACACCTACACAAATCCAGGTTTGTACACGCTCACTTTAATAGGTCAAGGAAACAATGGATGTTACGACACCTTGGTTACCCCTTTAAACATTTATCCTTTGCCAAACATCAATGCAGGGATCGATGTTGATGTGTGCCCTGGAAATTCAGTACTACTTCAAGCAAGTGGAGGAAGTTCTTACCAATGGGAAGTACCTTACCAACAAAACCAAAGCTTTGTTCCTACGCAAAACGATTGGATTTCAGTCCTGGGGACCGATTCCCTAAATTGTGTTGCCTTCGATAGTTTACATGTTGGAATCTATGTAATTGACAGTGTACAAGCCCAAAATCTTCAACCCATTTGTTCAGGCGACAGCGCACAATTGATGGCAACGGTTGGGGGGAATTTATTTTGGGAAGGAAATCTTTTGAATGGTGCCTTTGTATCCCCGAATGTTGGAATGAGCACCTTCGTCGTACATGGAACCGACCTAAATGGATGCGCTTCAAGCGACACGGTATCCCTTGAAGTCTATCCATTACCCAATGTAAATGCGGGAAATGATACCATTGTCTGTGCAGGTTCTCAAACAATCCTTCAAGCTGTGGGGGCAAGCAATTATCAGTGGTCTAATCAATTGCCGAATGGCAGCTCCATGAATGTTTTACTAAACCAAAACCTAACGGTCACAGGGATTGATTTTCATGGTTGTTCAAATGTGGATAGCCTCCACATCGGAATCGACTCCATTCCCACATTGGATTTTTCGTATGGTCCGGCAAGCGGATGTGCCCCATTGGCGGTGAGTTTAAACAATCAAAGCACAGGAAATGTATTCACGAACGTGCTATGGAATTTTAGCAATGGAGCATTTTTAGTGGGCGATTCAATTCATACCCTTTTCCAAGAAGTCGGATGTTTTGATGTTTCTATGCAAGTAACGACTCCCTTAGGATGTCAATATTCGACTACTCAAGCCAATGCCATCTGCACCTTTCCTGTTCCCACCTCAAGTTTTAATGTACCCAACCAAAATTTAACAACGGTTTACAATGGTGTTACCTTGGAAAACATGAGTTCGGGTGGCAGTGTGTATACCTGGGATTTTGGCGACGGATCCCCTGTAAATAGCCAGGAAAATCCATACCATGCTTTCCCCGTAAATGAAGCAAATTCCTATGAGGTAATGCTAGTGACCACCAATGAATACGGGTGTACAGACACGAGTTATCAAATCATAGAAATTCATGAAGAGTTAACCTATTATGTGCCCAATGCCTTCACACCCGACGGGAATCAATTTAACAATGTTTGGAAGCCCGTTTTTACAGAAGGACTTGATCCTCAAAACTATCATGTTTCGATTTTCAACCGTTGGGGAGAAATTGTATGGGAAAGTTACAATTCGAATGTGGGATGGGACGGAACCTATGGAACCAACGGATTGCCTGTTCAAGATGGAGTCTATATTTATAACATTTGCTTTGGATACAAAGACAGTGCGAAGAAGGAAAACATAACGGGTCACATTGCCATGATTCGATGATCTGAAACAAAAAGAACGAAACAGTCATCGACCTTGGCAAGATAGAAGTGGTGTTTTTTTCCATATCGGTTGGTGGCTGTGTATGTGTTTTTTTTGTAATTTTAAATAAAATTAAAACCATGAATTTTTTGAAAAGCCATTTCGCAACCCTACTTATTTCACTATCGGTGGTCATCACTGGATTGATTTTGGGTAGGTCCTATTTATCCAAAGGTAAACCAGACCCAAATATCAGTGTTATCGGTATGGGCGAGGCTTCATTTGATTCTGATTTAATCGTGTGGAACGCCTCCTTTAGCAGGAACAGCTTGGAGTTAAAAGAAGCATACGCAGACCTGCATGGAGATTTAAAAAAATTAAAAACGTATTTCAAGCGCAAAGGGGTATCGGAAGCGGATATTATTATTGAAGCGGCAAACATTCAAAAGGAATTCTCCACGGAATATGATGAAAATGGAAATGTTAGTTCGTCCTATTTCACAGGGTATAACATTACCCAAAATGTAAAGATTCAGTCTAAAAATGTCGCTTTGATCGAGAAAGTTTCCAGGGAGGTTTCCGAATTAATTGACGCAGGCATTGAGTTAAATTCACAATCCCCACAATATTACTACACCAAGTTGTCAGAGCTAAAATTGAAGATGATTGAGGAAGCCACCAGAGATGCGAATGAGCGGGCAACGAAGATTGCTGAGAATGGCGGCGGATCCTTAGGCTCCCTCAAAAATGCGGAAATGGGTGTTTTTCAAATCACAGCAGAGCACAGTGCGGAAGATTATGAATGGGGTGGAAGTTTTAATACCTCCTCTCGCAGAAAAACAGCAAACATAACCATTCGACTTAAGTATGAGATCGATTGATTTTATTTCACGAAATCATAGGTTTTAAATTTAAACAACCTGAGCTGAACGCCCCATTCATTCCCAATCGTTTGGGTAACTGTTTTTGGTCCTGGAACCCAACGATAATAGCATTGAATTTTTAAGGTGTACGTTTTGTTTCTTTTGGAGAATCCCGTTTGGTAATGGAAAAGTCCCAACCCTGCTCGAATTGAACCTTGTCCGATGTCATTCCTTGCGGTGCCATTCTTTAACAAAAGGTGGTATTCGGGTGCCACAAAAATTTCGAGAACCTCCCCTCTGCACGACCTTCCCTTTTTACGTTCATTGAGCACACACAGAGATTTACGAATGTTCAAAGCGCCATCCAAATAGAAATGTTTGGGTGTAAATAAATTGGATTCTGTGGCCAAAGGAAAGGTTGTCCTCACGCCGATTTCAGGTTCAAAGTACTTTAAGGTTAAACGCGTTACGCCAAATCCCATATTTTCGATTTGTGCATTTTTAAAATTTCCTTGGGTATAAAATCCAATGTTTTGTTTCTTTCTCATATAAATTTGGGAATCCAACGAGGAAACCTTGCAGATAAGCAGAATAAGCAGTCCAATTCGCATGATGAGGTTTTAGGATTGCAAAGTTTGAAGTAAACATTTCGTTACAAATTGGAATACAAAGAATCCTTATTTTTGTCGAAACAACATTTGCAATGGTAAAGTACACTTTCATTTTTCTTTTCATCCTTTTCTTGTCTAACACAGCCCATTGCCAATCGAAAGAAATTCAATACAAGTCAGCGTATTTTGTGATTCTCGTAATCGACGGACCTCGTTACAGTGAAACCTATGGTGATTCCACTTGTAAATACATTCCCAACTTGTGCACCCAATTAAGACCTTATGGGACTTTCTTTTCAAATTTCAAAAATGACGGACCGACCTTAACGGTTCCTGGGCATACGGCAATCATGACAGGGAATTACCAGCACATCTCTAATATTGGAGGGCAATTGCCAAAAAATCCCTCTTTGTTTCAATACTACATTAAGGAAAAACATACCTTAACCAAAGACGCGCAAGTCATCGCAAGTAAAGGGAAACTCAATGTGTTATCGAACACGAAAAACAAGAAATGGCGGGATACCTATCTTCCATATTCCTATTGTGGTCCGAATGGAAATGGGCTTGGGTATGGGGATGATTTTCAGACCATGCAGAAAGTTACTGAATCTTTGAGTTCCTCTGCCCCCCCTCATTTAATGTTGATTAATTTATTGGGGGTAGATGTCGAAGGACATGCAAACCACTGGGAAAAATACTTGGAGAACATTCAGCTTACGGATGTTTACGCACTGCAACTCTGGAATACCATTCAAGAAAATGCATCGATGCGCAACAAAACCACCTTATTCATTACCAACGACCACGGAAGGCATTTACCGAAGGTAAAAAACGGATTTATTAGCCACGGCGATGGGTGTGAAGGATGTCGACATATTTCTTTATTGGTGTTGGGCCCGGATGTTGCGCCCGGTAAAGAAATTACCAAAAAAGCTGAAATGATTGACATTCCTGTGACGATTGCGCGTATGTTGGGTATAGATTTCCCGACGGGAAAAGGGGATTTTTTAGAAGGAATCTTCCTTGAGAATAAAAGAGATTAGGACCCTTGGGTATATTTCACGTAAAGCTTTTTGTACGGGTTTTTCTTCAGGTTGTAAGGCGTATTGCGCGTTGTCCTTCGTATAATTTTATTCTCAATTACCCATTTGATCGATCCGAGATAACCAAACTTCGAAGCACTTAAACTCCACAGGGGCTGAGCATTGAGGGTGTCTATCAACCTTGCATTCAGCGTCATTGAATTGGTCACCAAGTTTGTTCCGGTTGAACGTTGAAAGAGAAAAGCGGTGGCTTCAGAAACGGGTTCCCGAATGTCTATGGCAGACTGAATAACCGCATCGACGTGCAATTGTCTGCAAAGTGACGAGGGCGAAGCAGGATTGGGCTGTAAACCATCCAACAAAGCGACTGCATTGGTTGTGGGTTGGTCTAAAATAGCGACAAAACATTCCCCAAAGTTCATACGTTTCTCAAAGGATTTTATCAGTTTATTTTGAAGATGAAGTTGATTGTCTGTGGTAAGTTCGGCATATTTTTCATTTGACATCCAAATTTTACGTTCGATGCTGGTTTGCGGTGGCAAAACGGCAATGGTAAGGTGTTTTTGGGTAATGGGAATAACGTCGTTTACGTAATTCACCTGAACACATGCTGTTAACAAGAGTAAACTGAATAAAAAGGGTATCGCTTTCATGGTTCAAAAATACAAAATGTAAAGGCGATAAAAAGGAGCTAAAAACAAAATCCTAATCATCTTAATGCCGGTTATTACAGTTTGCAATGGCATTCGTTAGAGGATGCTTCCTTCATTCAAAAATATAAATGCTAATTTAGTCATTGGTTTACAACCGAATTCATTAAAATTCAGGCAGCATGAGATTGGCAAAAAAGCAATGCATTTTACTTATTTCCCTTATGTTTTTCATAGGGTATTTCAACTTTTCATTCGGACAAATCCTAGCGGATTCGCCTCTGTATCAGCAATTAAAAGCTTCAGGACAGTTGGGAACGGTTCAGGTTAACCCTTCCGTTGGCACCCTTCCTCCTGCAAAAACAAAACCCTTCACTTCTGAAAAAGCATCTTCTTGCAACTGTTACATTCAACCCGATGCATCTTACACCTTAGCCATGCAACCGAACGACGATGGTTCTTCAGCATACATCCCGATTCCATTTGGTTTTAATCTGTATGGGAATGTGTACAACGGTATTTACATCAATAACAATGGAAACATCACTTTTAATGGAGCGATGGCTACCTTTTCTGCCTCGGCATTTCCCTCTGTTATCAATTCCATAGTCGCACCGTTCTGGGCAGATGTAGATACACGCAATGGAAATGGACAGGTGGTTTATAAGATTACACCCACGGCGGTTTTCATCAATTGGGAGAATGTTGGTTATTTCAATGTTCACGGTGATAAATTAAATACCTTTCAACTGATCATTACCGACGGTTCCGACCCCATTATTCAAGGTGGAAATGTTGCTTTTTGTTACGAAGACATGGAATGGACAACCGGCGACGCTTCATCTGGGATCAATGGTTTTTATGGTATTCCAGCGACTTGCGGGGCAAATGCTGGTGATGGTGTGGCTTATTTCCTTATTTCCTATTTTGACCATGCGGGCGGAAGTTTTGATGGACCACAAGGCGTTCCAGATGGGATCGATTGGTTAGATTATAAAAGCTTCGCTTTTGATGCTTCCAGTTCAGGTAACATCCCGCCCATTCCTCAAGGCATCACAAGTTGTGATACGCTGAAAATTTGTTCGATTGGCGATACCGCTCTATTCTCGGTAGATTTCTTATCTCCAGAAATAGGGCAAATTACGACCGTGTCCTTTAACAATGGGGGATTAAATACCTTAACGCAAGTATCCAACACGAGTGGGAATTCTGCAAACATTGTACTCCAAATTGTAGGAAACGCCTCGAATTTAGGTATTTACAATGTTACCATAACTGCGACAGACGACGCTAGCCCCCCGGGTGTAACGGTTTTACCCTTTGTCATCCAGATAGACACGACCCTCAACGCATTGGACTCCTCGTATTTATTAACCACAGATACTTGCGGAAGCGTAAACATCGGGGTTGCAAACGGTCCGTATGATTCCTATTTATGGGATGATTTTTCGATGGACAGTACGAATTCCCTGAACGCAAATCAATTTTTTGGGGTAACGGTAAGCCTAGATGGTTGTTTCCGCTACATCGCAGATACCTTTATCATTGCCCAACCTGTACCGATTAACCTTACAGGTTCCTTTAGCTATTGTCCTCCAGATACCGCGACGACAATTTCTTTGCAGAATCCAAATCAATATTCCACAATTTCTTGGGGGTTACCTAATCCAGCATTGGATTCATTGCCGACTGTAACCGTTCCCATTGGCACCTATACCATAACGGTGATGGATTTCTCAGGCCTATGCGGTTCTGACACCACCTTTTTAATTACGGGTGCGAATTCGGCTGTAATATTCAACGATACCTTGGTTTGCAACCCCTCGTTTCAATGTCCACCCATCGTATCCAACGGTGGTGTTTGGAGCAGTACTTCCAACCAAATTTCGTTTGACAATGTCAACAGCTTAAGTCCAACCGTGACCATTGCCGCAGGAGGAACATACACATTGACTTTTTTAGACAATGCTTGCAACCAAAACTTAAATGTAGACCTCACCTTGCCCGTATCGCCTCAAATCTTCAGTGATTCAACCTTGTGTGGTTTGGGATTCAATGTTACAGGAACCCTATGTGACCCAACCGGAGGAACCTGGACGTATCTTTCTTCCCCGGGGAATACGTTAAATTTTAATCCAAACAACCAAGCAAACAATCCTACACTTACCGTCAATAATGTTGGTTTTTACCAATTAACCTTTACCGACAGCATTTGTAACCACAGTGAAACCGCTGTACTTCATTTCCAAGTTGTTCCCTCCATATCTATAGATACCTTGGCTTGTAATTATCAATATCAAATTGCTGGAACGATAACAGACCTTGGCGGAACCTGGAGTGCTTCAGATACTTGCGTGCATTTTTCCAATCCAAATGACAACAATCCTTTGGTATTCTCACAATATGCAGGGGTATATACTTTGACCTTTCAAGACATTGCTTGTAACGAAACAATCAGTGCCCAAATTCACTTTCCTCCTTACTTGCAAACACAATTACAAGATCCGTCGTCCTGCATTGGAAGCACCATTGGTTTGGTTCCTGTTTCTTTTCCCATCCCTCAAAATACATCCTTAACCGCGTTCACCTTACAGCCCAATTACGTGCCTACATGGACAGGAATTTGGTCTAATGGCTCCACCCTGCCTTCGCTTGAAGTAACTTCTTCAGGGAACTACATGTATACCATATCAAATGATTGTTATACGTTCACCGATACAGCTTTGGTTGATTTCTACCTTTGTGACATTCAAGTGCCAAACATCGTTTCCCTTTCTTCTACCAATGGAAATCAATTGTTTTTTGTCAATACCTCTGGCATCTCCTCATTTCACTGTGTAATCTTAAACCGTTGGGGAAATCTCATAAACGAAATCAATGACGTGAATGGTGCTTGGGATGGCAAGGATAAAAATGGAGATTTGGTAACTGAGGGCACTTATTTTTACCTCATTGATGCCATCAAGGAAGGGGGTGCAGCTGTAAAAATGCACGGCTTTGTGGTATTAAAATATTGATTTTCATCAGAATCTTGAGAGGCTAGAAATTTCAGAGCCAGAATGCATACGAGCTTCATTTGATTACCTTTGCAAAAAACTATCCTCATGTCGAAACCCGTTCGCGTTCGCTTTGCCCCTTCACCTACAGGCCCCTTACATATGGGAGGCGTTAGGACTGCACTTTATAATTATTTATTTGCGAAAAAACACCAAGGTACCTTTATCATTCGCGTCGAAGATACCGACCAAACGCGCTTTGTAGCTGGGGCGCAAGACTACATAATGGAGGCAATGGAATGGTGTGGGATTATGCCCACGGAAGGGCCTGGCCTCGGCGGGGATTTTGGTCCTTATGTCCAGTCTGAAAGACAAGCAATGTACCATCCTTATGCCTTAGAATTGATTGAAAAAGAACATGCCTATTATGCCTTTGACACTTCTGAAGAATTAGAAGAAATGCGCGAACGCGCCAAAGAAATGGGAATGCCCAATTGGCAATACAACGGAGTGACCCGTACCGCCATGAAGAATGCGTTGACGCTTCCAAAATCTGAAATTGACAAAAAACTGGCAGCAGGAGAACCTTATGTTATACGAATGAAGATGCCTCGAAACCACGATGTTCGGTTTCATGATTTGATTCGTGGGTGGGTGGTTGAGAATACAAACAACCTCGACGATAAAGTCCTCTTCAAAAGCGATGGAATGCCAACCTACCATTTAGCGAATGTGGTGGATGACCATTTGATGGAAATCAGTCATGTAATTCGTGGAGAAGAATGGTTGCCTTCGGCGCCTTTACATGTTCTCTTGTACGAAGCCTTCGGTTGGGAAGCACCCGAATTCGCACATTTACCTTTGTTGTTGCGTCCTGATGGCAATGGAAAACTATCTAAACGCGATGGCGACCGATTGGGCTTCCCTGTGTTTCCAACGAATTGGATTACGGCAGAAGGTGAATTGTATTCTGGGTACCGCGAGAAAGGATACCTCCCCGAAGCTTTTGTCAACATGCTGGCACTGTTGGGATGGAATCCAGGGACCACGCAAGAAATTTTTACACTTGAAGAATTGGTAGAAGCATTTTCCTTGGAGCGTGTTTCTAAATCGGGGGCGAAATTTGACCCAGACAAAACAAAGTGGTTTCAACAAAGTTGGTTGCGTATGCAATCCAACCATGTCATCGCCACCGAACTGAGAATAATCAACAGTGACATTAAAATGGATGACGATGCCTTGGAAACGGTTGTGAACCTCATGAAAGAACGGGCCACTTTCGCGGGTGACATCTTAACGGAAGGAGCCTATTTGATGAGTCGCCCAGAAACAATTGAAACGGATACATTGCGCAAGAAATGGAAACCTGAAACAAGTGGTTATTTGCAAGAATGGAAAGTTATATTGAATGACCTAAATGATTTTTCTGCCCATTCCATAGAGTTGGCTTTCAAGGATTTCTTGGCCCAAAAAGGGCTTGGAATTGGGGCTGTACTTCTTCCCTATCGTCTTTGCTTAACCGGCGTAGGTGCAGGTCCTGGAATGTTTGAAATTTCATCCTTTTTAGGAAAAGATGAGGTTCTTGCACGTATGAACGAAAATTTACCAAAAATAGAAGCATTCCTCCATGAAGCATAGCATTCACGTACGCGGAATTCGTTGTTACGCTTTTCATGGTTGCATGGAAGAGGAGGCGCGCATTGGGGGAAATTACATTATAGATGTTGACATCAAAACCGACTTTTCCAAGGCCGCTGCGAGCGATGAATTGATCCATACGGTCAATTATTGTGGTGTTCAAAAAATCGTAGATGAAGAGATGGCGATTCGATCCAAATTGATAGAACATGTAGGCCAACGAATTTTTTCGCGCATTCAAAAGGAATTGAACGGAATCAACGCTTTACGCATTGAGATTCATAAGTTATCCCCCCCCATTGATGGCGACACAAGGGAGGTATCCATTGTCATTGAAGGGTAATTGAAAATGAATCCGCTTCACATTTTTGTTCGAGGGTTTTCCGATAAAATAAATTGATGTTCGTATTGATAAATTTTATGATTTGCCAACTCAATTAGGTATAGCTTTACATCATCTAAAAAAATACAGCCTTATGAAATTTTTACTGATCTGTGTAAGCTTGTTAATTACCGGGATGGTGGTTGGGCAAAAAAAATCAAAAGAGTCCGCACCTGCGGGATGTCCCTACGGTTTTGACAAGGCAGCCGCCAAACCAGAAATGGCAACGCCAACGGTTGAAACGAAGTATGATGAAAAATCCCCGAAAACAAATAAAGATTGGTGGCCTAACCAACTCGATTTATCCCTGCTTCATCAACAATCGTCGATGTCAAACCCCATGGGAACCCAATTCAATTACAGAAATGAATTCACCACATTGGATTATTTCGCTGTAAAAAAGGATTTGGAAAAAGTGCTTACAGAATCCCAAGATTGGTGGCCTGCAGATTTCGGAAATTACGGACCTTTTTTCATTCGAATGGCTTGGCACAGTGCTGGAACCTATCGAACAGGAGATGGACGTGGTGGATCATCAGCAGGACAGCAACGCTTTGCACCTTTAAACAGTTGGCCAGACAATGGAAACTTGGACAAGGCAAGGAGATTGATTTGGCCGGTTAAACAAAAATACGGAAGCAAGATTTCTTGGGCAGACTTGATGGTACTTGCAGGAAACGTTGCGCTTGAATCCATGGGATTCAAAACCTTCGGATTCTCTGGTGGTCGTGTGGATGTTTGGGAACCTGAAAAAGATGTGTATTGGGGAAAAGAAACGAAATGGTTGTCGGATGAACGTTATTCAGGAAACCGTCAGTTAGAAAATCCATTGGCTGCCGTACAAATGGGACTTATCTATGTCAACCCAGAAGGCCCGAACGGCAATCCCGATCCACTTTTAGCCGCAAAAGACATCAGAGAAACCTTCGGTCGTATGGGAATGAACGATGAAGAAACAGTCGCGCTGATCGCCGGAGGACATACCTTTGGTAAAACACACGGCGCGGGACCCGCTTCACATGTAGGACCTGAACCTGAAGCCGAACGCATTGAAGCGCAAGGATTTGGATGGAAAAGCTCCTACAAATCAGGAAAAGGTGAAGATGCCATTACCTCAGGACTTGAGGTGACTTGGACATCCGCTCCCACACAGTGGAGTCACTTATACTTCAAAACGCTGTTCGGTTATGAGTGGGAATTGACGAAGAGTCCCGCAGGTGCAAACCAATGGGTGGCAAAAAATGGAGATTCAATCATTCCAAATGCCTTCGATGCGAACAAGAAACAATTACCCACCATGTTAACCACCGATTTATCCCTTCGTGTTGACCCTGAATACGGAAAAATCTCCCAAAAATTCATGGACAACCCTACCCTTTTTGAAGATGCATTTGCAAGGGCTTGGTTTAAATTAACCCATCGAGACATGGGACCTAACAGTTTGTATCTCGGTCCAGAGGCTCCAAAGGAAGCATTGATTTGGCAAGACCCAATTCCAACGGTGAACCATGAATTGGTAAACCCAAAAGACATTGCTGAGTTGAAAGTAAGAATCCATGGTGCAGGAATCCCTTTGAATGAGTTCATCGAAACCGCTTGGGCTTCTGCGAGTACATTTAGGGGATCCGATAAGCGAGGAGGTGCCAATGGCGCAAGGATTCAGCTTGAACCGATGAAAAACTGGGAAGTGAACAATCCTGTACAGTTGGATCGTGTATTGAAAGCATTGCGTAAAATCCAAAGTGATTTTAACGCCAAGTCAACTGCGAAGAAAATTTCGTTGGCAGATTTAATTGTTTTGGCAGGAAATGTCGGTGTCGAAGAAGCGGCTAAAAAAGCAGGTATTCCAGTAGGAGTGAATTTTACACCAGGTAGAATGGATGCAACGCAAGAACAAACCGATGTAAAATCAATGGGCGTTCTTGAACCGATGGCGGATGGTTTTAGAAATTACACCAAAACAAAATACACATTGTCCACAGAAGAATTATTGGTTGATAAAGCCCAACTGTTAACCTTAACAGCTCCGGAAATGACTGTACTCATCGGTGGAATGAGGGTGTTGGATGCCAACCATAACAATGACAAAACTGGAATTTTGACCAATCGCCCAGGGTTTTTAACCAATGATTTCTTCGTAAACCTTTTGGACATGTCTACCGAATGGAAGCCAGCATCAGATTCACAGGAAGTCTTCATCGGAAGTGATCGCAAGACGGGTGTCGCCAAATGGACAGCATCCCGAGCTGATTTAATCTTTGGTTCGAATTCCGAGCTTCGTGCACTTGCTGAAGTGTATGCCAGCAACGATTCCAAAGAAAAATTCGTGAAAGATTTCGTGGCAGCATGGGTCAAAGTGATGCAATTAGACCGTTTTGACCTTAAATAAATTCAAGGTATAGATTTTAAAAGCCTACTTCGGTAGGCTTTTTTTTATTCCATTCTTGCCTCCCAACTTTCAGAAAAATTTAACACATTGTGAATCTATATTTTTTCTAATTTCGAATCATGGAGCACATCGAACAACAAATAGAGGCGCTTAAAGCGCAATTAACAGGGGAATTATTCGCTGATTTAGAAACGCAGCAACAGATTTATGACCTGAAGAAACAGTTAAATCCTGCCATAGAAGAAAATCCTGAACTCGACCAAGACGATGAATGTCTCTCTTGTGGGAGTTAAGGCTACTTTAAAATTCTTAAAGCCGTTCGGATGATCACACCAATGTCCGTAAGCACATTTGCTTTTTGCTGATAGTCAAGATTTAAGCGTAATTTCTCCGGCATTATTTCTTCTACATAGGTGCGATGAGGATCCTGACTTTCTGCTAACAAACGATTTTCTTCGAAATATGCAAGGGAAGCAACATCCGTAATTCCAGGTTTATACCCCAAAACTTTCTGCTGTTCTCGAGAATACAATTGCACATATTCACTCACCTCGGGCCGAGGACCGACCAAGCTCATTTCACCCCTTAAAACATTAATAAATTGTGGGAACTCATCCAATTTATACTTTCGAATGAAGGTTCCTACCCTGGTGATGCGAGGGTCTTTTGTGCCAATGGTAAGTTTCCCCGACTGGTCAGCCAAAGGACGCATCGAGCGAAACTTCAATAAAAAGAAAGCTTTGCCATTCTTTCCAATTCTTTCCTGTCGGTAAAATACACCGCCTTTCGATTCAAGAAGTATTGCCAACGACAAAAAACAACCCAAGGGAAAAAAGAGTCCTAAAATTCCAATTGAAAACAAGATGTCAAGCAACCGTTTCATCCCATCACCCTTTCATAGGCCTGTATAACGGCATGAATTACACTTTCTACTTGCGCTTGGGTTAAATTGTAATAAATGGGAAGGGAAATTTCGCGTGAATACTTGTCATATGCCGTAGGGAAATCCTCCATTTTAAACCCGAGGTTTTTATACGCTGTTAACAATGGTAAGGGCTGAAAATGCACGTTTACAGCGATGTCTTGTTCAAAAATCTCATGCATAATGGCATCGCGTTGCGGCTCCGTAATTCCTTTGATGTTTAATTGGTACAAATGGCAACATGAAATCCTATTTTCATCTTCCTTGATTGGAATTTCTGCCCAAGGCATCTTGCCTAAACCCTCTGAATACTGTTCAAAAATTTCTTTTCTACGCTCCAAAGTATCGTTGTAACGTGCCAATTCAATCAAACCAATCGATGCTTGAAGATCGGTCATATTGCATTTGTAACCCGGTTCAATCACATCGTAACGCCAAGCACCTTTTTGCATTTTCGCCAAGGCATCTTTGGATTGTCCATGAAGAATTTTGATACAGAACAATGTATACAATGCGTCATGATCGAAGGCATCCGGTAAGTTAAAACAAATGGCACCACCTTCGGCTGTGGTAAGATTTTTCACTGCATGAAAGGAAAAACAGGTAATATCCGCTATGGTTCCCATCTGCATTCCTTTGTAAGTAGAGCCAAAACTGTGCGCTGAATCTGCCGCGATTAGAATTCTTCCCAGTTTCTCTTGTTCAACATTGGAAGGTTTAAAGATGGGTTTGAATTCTTCGACCAAAGCTTTGATGGCATCAAAATCACATGGTAAACCTGCGATGTCAACCGGCATAATCGCTTTTGTGTTTTCCGTAATGGCAGCACGAATGGCTTCGATGTTAATGTTAAAGTCATCTGAATTGATGTCAACCATAACCACTATAGCGCCTGTATGCAGTACGACATTTGCACTTGCACAATAGGTCAAAACGGGAATGATTACTTCATCTCCCGGACCAATACCCCACCACCGTAGAGCGATTTCCATTCCAGTGGTCCAAGCGCTCACCGCAACTGTGGTTTTACAACCAATGTATTCTGTGATTTTTTTCTCGAACAACTTGGTTTTAGGTCCTGTAGAAATCCAACCGCTGCGAAGGGTATCCGTTACTTCGTCTATAATTTTCTGGTCAATGCGGGGCGGAGAGAATGGCAACATAGTCACATATTTTGATGTGGGTAAATTTCGAGAAAATAATACAACGAATTGCATTCCAAGGGAAAATAGCCATGAATATTATAAAATTCATCCTGAAAATCCTTAGGGCTTTGTCAGCAGTGCATCCGATTTCATTGCAAAATAACAATAGCGAAGAATGGTTAAAAGAAGCCACAGCGCTTGAGAATAGGAGACAAATTTGAGTGCTTCGATGAATACGGTGGAATCGTTTCCCCAGAAAAATGGAAATACCCAAAAGGGAGCCAATTGAAGGATTGCGCTAACCATCCCCATGAGCAAAGCATCCTTTTGGCGATTCAGCAACAAAGGCAATGCGGTGATGGGTGAGAGGATGAAATTTACCATTAACCAAAGCGCCATGATCTGCGAGAAAGTACCTGAAGCGCGCCAGTGTGGGCCAAAGACAAATGCGAAAATATCAGCGCCAAAAAAGAAAAGGATGGTAAAAGGAACCAAAGAAATCAAGGTGAGCATTCCTATGGTTTTGGTGATGATGGGAACCAGTGGCTTTTTTTTGTGCATGGCTTCGGAGGTTCGGTTGTAGAACAGCTGTCCAATGGAAACCCCTATCAACATAAGCGGAATTCGAAGCATTTGATAGGAATGGCCATAAGAACCGTACATAGATTCGCCGAAATACGCCAATATCAAAGTGGCGAGTAAAATCTCTTTACCGTTATCGACCAAAACATGGGGCAAATTGAGTTTTGGAAAATCACCATGTTCTTTTAACAGCGCAGCGGTTTTAGGTTTACTGAATAAAGATTTAAAAGAATGATGTGTTCGTCTAAAATCGAATAAAAATTCAAAAGCTGAAAGTACAAACCCTAACATGGTGGCTAAAATCAATCCGAATTTACTCCAATGCAGGTAGTAAAAACCCCACTTAAATCCGTTGGCAAACAATGAATTTGTGATTTTTTGCCTTGTTATGATTCCATATTGACCTTTTCGTACAGCCCAACTTGTCCCGACATTGATCAAAATCATTGCCGCTGTCCCGAGGATGGAAAACAAGTAAAACCAAGCATTCAGTTTTGGAAAGAGATCCGTTACAGAAAACACTGCGAAGAGAATACCCAAAAACAGCAGCACCCACATTGAGAAGTAATAGATAAAGCGATAAATAAGGTAGGAATGGTCATCCTTCTTGGGCAAAGGCAGGGCGGCTTCATAACGGAGTGTAATGATGGAAGAGAGAAAGGCAGTTAAACGCAAGTAAAACATCATTTCTCCCATTTCTGCGGTCGAATATAGGCGGGTGAGGATGGGTGCGATGGCATATCCGATGGCTTGTGCCAAAAGGGTACCCGAAAACATCATCACGAATGATTTAAACACATGGCTTTTGCTGAATTCGCGAAGAAACTTAATGGGCATGTTGGCAAAGATACATTGAAAACGATGTAATAAAGTTAAAGTCCGTGGTCATGCTTTACCAAATACGCATAGAAATCTTGCGCAATGCGGTTGCGGTTGAAGACCTCGTCCACATACTTTCTCGCATTTTCACCACAAGCTACCACTTGGGAAGGGTTCGCGTGAATGGATCGAATTTGGTTTGCCAAATCGGACGCGTTTTCAGGTTCAAAAAACCAACCGGCCTGCGCGTTGTCAATGAAATGCTGTTTGGCTTCTCCCGCAACACCGAGCAACAAAGGAACTTTCATTGCCAAAGATTCAAATACCTTAGAAGGAATGGCCCCTTGAAACAAGGGAAGGTTGCGCAAGGGCACCAAGGCGACGTCAATGGATTTTAAGATGCTTGGCATCTCTTTTTTAGCAACTGCAGGTAAGAAATGTACATTTTCCAATGCCAGGTTCTCTGCTTGTGCCAAGAGCTGAAGTTTAAGTGGCCCCTCTCCTTGCAGGATAAAGTGTACCTTTCGTAAGTCTTTTACATCGGAGGCAGCTTTTAGAATTACCTCCAAGCCTTGGGCATGACCGAGGATTCCCCCGTAAAAAAACAATAGATCTGTTGGCTTAAAACCATTTTTTTCTCTAAAAGATCCCGCATCAATCAAATCTGGGTTGTAAAACGCTGTATCTACGCCATTGGGCAGCCAATATACTTTTTTGTTCGGAAAGCGGTCTTGGATGTTTTGCACAATGCCTTGGGTTTGTCCCGTTACAAAATGCGCTTTTTCGTAGCATTTTTTCTCCAGGCGGTACGCCATTTTTAATAAAAACGGGTTTGTGACAATGTTTAATTTTTCGGCGCTTTCAGGCCATAAATCTGAAACATTGAAAATCATTTTTGCCTTCAATTTTTTAGACAATGCCATTGCGGTCCAACCCAAAAACAAGGGAGGACTTTCCACCAAGAGATAGTCGTACTTACCCAACTTCCTACCACGTAAATACGCTGTAAAGACAAAACTGAAATAATTTAGGAGTCTGTGAAGTATGCCTGCGTTTTTGGAGACAAAAATCCAGGCGCGAAAAATTTGTATGCCATCCAGCGATTCTGTTCTGTTTTTTCCTTGCAGGTAGTTTGGGTGAATTTCCATTTTTGGATAGTTCGGAAGCGCCGTTAACACGTCCACTTTTGGTCCTAGGGTTTGTAACCGAATGGCCAACTCATGCAAACGATTTTGGGGCGCACCTATTTCCGGGGGGTAGTATTGGGTAAGGAATAAGATTTTCATGGTTCGGTTGTTTCGGTTTGTGCGAGGTTCGAAAAACGGGGATGAAAAAAGACCGCTAAAAAAACCGCAAACAGAACGACGCCTGCTTGGGTTTCCAGGTAGGATTCAAATAAAAAATGGATAAAATAGGTCATCAGCAACAAAACATCAAAGAAGTGGTACCGAATGTTACGCCAAGCACTAAAGAAAATCATTCCTAAAATCAACATCCCAATCCACCCCAACTGTAGCGTTGTGTTTAAAAATTGATTGTGTGAGTTGAGTTCCGCTTCCGCAATGCCCGTATTTCCCAAAGACTTGTTTTTACGAACCAAATCCTCACTGTAATCGCCCGTACCACAACCGAGCGGTCCTTTTTCTTTGATTAAAATCAACGATGCATTCCAACTGAGAATTCTTGCCGCATTGCTTTCCACCGAAGGATTGTTTTTGAGTTGAACATTTTCCATGGCTGATTTCACCGAAATGAGTCGGTAAGGCAATAAAGTGTAGGTCCAAAGAAACCAAAATCCGAAAACCCCGACGATTCCAATGGCAAGAAGTATTTTCTTCGAAATTCTAAAGTTCCGCAGGGAATACACCAGGACACAAAGAAAAACAATTGCCATGCATAGCATCCCTGCTTTTGACAACGTTTGTAAGTTCCCTAATACTAAAAAACAGATGGGAAAAACCAGGGTCCAACGTTTGGACTTTAGTAAATCACTCACCAAGAAAAGGATACCGATTTGAAGGAATGCGCTGTAATAGCTTCGGTGCATCAGGGTGACAAATACCGTATCCTGAAAATAAAAGAGTGGATTGGCATCCAAGCAACATATCGTTCTCGACACTGCTGTGATTTCAAAAATGGTTAATGAAATGAACAAACTCGCTAAAAAAGCACGGGTGAGCATTTTTCGCGTTACTTTAAAATCGCCCATAAAGACGAGTACTGGCAAGAGTAGAAAAGCCAATTTATTCTCGATTTTCCCCCACCCATAGGCTTGGTTTTCGGTCCAAAGCATGGCAATCAACAACCAGAAAAAATAGGCAATGAGCCAAAGGGCTGGCCCCTTAAGCAGTTCCTTAAAATTTCTTTCTGCCTTAGGTTTTGGATACCTGAAGGTTCCAATGATCATCATTAGAAATCCAATGGGTACTAATTTCTGGTACATCACAGAAAAGAAGATTACCCAAAGGAGTCCCCAATCCAGCAATCGCAATGAAAACAGTCCCCAAGTTTGTAATTTTTCTCTCATGCTTTCAAGTTTGTTTTTTCCTTCAGCAGGTCTTGGTATACTTTCAGGGCTGCATTCATGTTAAACTCCCAATTCCCTTTTTCCTCAATGATCTTCTTGTTAATGACATCATACTTTGCTTTGAGTTCTTGATGGTGTTTGTAAGTATGGTTCAATGTTTCGATGAAGTTAGCCACCTCACCCAAGGGAACCAAAAACCCATTTTCAGAAGGTGATATCCAATATCGATTTGCGGGAATGTCGCTGCCGATACATACGCAACCACAAGCCATTGCCTCGACCATTGAAACCACATCGCCATCAGAATTCGACAGGGTAAGAAATACATGGGATAGGTTTAGGGTTCTTGCCAGCTCAACTTGGCTTTGCCTTCCTAAAAAGTGAACCTTATCTTGCAGGCCATTTTCTATACAGTACGCTTGGAGTTCCGTTTTTAAACTTCCTTCGCCCACAAGGAGCAATTGGACATTTTCATGCAATTTGGAAAATGCAGCGAAGGCTTCCAAGATGAAAAAAGGATTGTAAATGGGTTCCAAATGGCGGGTACTCACGAAGGTAAAAGTGTTCTTGTCTCGGGTATTTTCTGTTTGGTAAAAAACTTCCTTTCGTATGCCGTGGGTAATCACGCGTTGTTTGGATTTGGCTACATTCAAGGAGTCGAGGGCGCGTAGCATGTGGGGCGCTACGACGGTTACAATGTCTGCCCTGCGCAATGCTAATCGCAAGAGATTTTTAAGAAGAAAAGATTTTTGGGGACTTACCAAAACATCTGAACCCCATGCTGAGATTACCAAAGGATGAAATCCCGTAAGCGCAGCGGTGATACCGTAGCTGGTTGCATAATGCGCATGAAGTACATCAGGTTTTATTTTTTCAAGTATCTTTTTTAGGGCACGAAAGGTGAACAGCACCTTGAAATTCCCTCCTTTTTGGTTGATGTTACCTGCATTTAAGAAATGGTGCGTTATACCGGGAACTTGCTTTTCCTTGAAACTGATGACATGAACATCGTTCCCCAAACCTTGAAAATGGGTGGCCCATTTTACCAAATGGATGCTTTCACTGTCACCAAAATAACAAATAACCATGTTTTGGGAAATGGATTTCAAAATACGAAGATACCTAAATCGATGAATATGATTTATGCAATGCCATCCGGAGGAAAGCACACCTTAGGCAATGTGTATGCATAAGCCCTTGCTTTGCTTCGGTAAATGACATCGAAGGGTGATAAAATCCCAAAAACAAACAATTTGACAAGGACATGAATTAAACTGAACAAGGTCACACCGAAAGCTTTATAACCTGGGTGATGTTCCCGAAAGTACTTAATCTTGTTAAAAACTTGGTTTGAGATCGAAATGTTATGGTTTTTCTTCGCACTTTGTCCAATGTGGTGAAGTATTTTTGCCGTTGGGAAGTACAGCAATTGCCCTCCTTTTTGGTGTATGCGATAACAAAAATCAACATCTTCTATCCAAAACATTCGTTCATTCAGCATGCCGATTTCTGCAAGTAGGGATTTACGAAAGAGGATGGCCGCACCCGAAACACTGTCGGCAAAAAAGGGCTTTGTAAAATCCATGTCTTCATAATGCTTTCGTTTCACCAAGGATTTTACATAAAACATTTCAAAAACCACTGAAGTCAAGGTTGGAAATCGCCATACACTTTTCTGATGGGTGCGGTCTGTATTCAACAAACCGGGTGCAATGGCTGTGATTTCAGGATGTTCAACGATGCATTGAAACATCGAAAGCAAGGAATCGTCAAACAATTCTGTATCTGGGTTAAGCATGAAAATAAAATCTCCCTGTGCCACTGCGAAAGCTTGGTTGTTCGCCTTTGGGAAGCCCGCATTTTCTTTGTTTTCAATGCATATCACCGAGGAAAACCTTTCTTTTACGGCGAAAATACTTTGGTCGGACGAGGCGTTGTCGACCACAATGATCTCCAAATTCAACGCAGGTGAGACATAGGTTTCTATGCTTTGAATGCATTTGAGGAGTAAATCCTTGACATTGTAGTTAACAATCACAATGGAGACATCGATGTGCGTGGCTGGAATCATTTCATGGCAAAGTTAGTAGAAATCTCAAAGCATAAAGGGAGTGAAAGAGGCTTCATATCCCGAATAAAAGTAACTTTATCCACCAAACCAAAGGCGTGATAAAGAGCTTAACCAAAAATGATTTTGTAAAACAGGTAATGTTATTGGTTTCGGGTGCCACAATTGGTCAAGCCATTTCTTTTTTCGCATCCCTGGCTACATCGCGGTTGTTTTCGCCGGAGGATTTTGGGATTTTAGGATTTTACCTCTCTGCGGTTGGGATTTCCAGTGTTTTTGCCAACGGAAAATACGATTTGGGAATCGTAATTTTAAAGGACAATGGGGTGGTTCGCTCCTTGGTTAGGCTATGTCTGGTCTTGCTTTTCTTCTTTTGCATCCTGCTAACCTTGTTGGGTATTTTAGCCTTCATGTTTTCTGATGGATTGGGAATTTCGACAGAAAAAATCCAATGGCTACCCTTTCTGGGTTTAGGGGTTTTTCTGTCTGGCTATGCCAACGTGATGTACATGTTTTTTACACGTCTCAAACGGTTCGGGGTACTTTCGTTGTCGCGTATTCTTGAGTCGATTGGATTGAATGGATTGGCCATTGTATTTTGGTTTGTAGGGTCATCTGGTTTGTTGATTGGTTTCTTGGCTTCGCAAGTGTTATCGATTGTTTACTATGAATATCGAATTCGAAAGTTGTCCAAGGATACCGAATGTTCCGAAAAATCATCGGTCGGTTTGGGCGACTTGATTCAACTTGCTAAGGAACTCATCAACTACCCAAAATATAATATTTTCCTAAGTTTTATGGACATGCTGCAAACGCAGGTGTTCTTTCTCTTGGGTTCAATTTGGTTTCAAACCGCGGTATTGGGTTGGTATTCTTTTTCCATGCGCATTCTGCAAGTTCCTTTGTATTTGATTGTCAAACCGCTTAGCAATGTGTTTTTAGCAAAGGCAGCTGACCATTTCAAAAACCAACAAACCTTGCTTCCTTTGGTGCGTAAAACCATCTTTTCTACCTTTTTACTCGCCCTCCCTTTGTTTTTAATCCTTTTCTTTTTAGGCCCCCTACTCTTTGCCTTTCTTTTCGGAGAGGCTTGGAAACCTGCGGGTATCATTTGTTCCATTTTGTCCTTTTGGATGATCATCGACTTGGTTCGTGTTCCCATTTCTCAAATCCCTGTGATTTTGGGTAGACAAAAAGAAATGGTGGGTTGGACTACACTGGGAACTTTGATTACCATACTTTCCATCGCCTACGCAGGACTCTACCATCCAAAAAACATTTATATGGCTTTTTCAATCATTACCTTGGGACAATCCTGTTTCGCACTGATGATTATTTTTGTAACCTATAAACAAGCCGTCACCCACGATCGAAACATTGCCTAAGACCATGATAAGACGAAATGCGCAACGTATTGTAAAACAACTGCAAACTACCCCACTTTCGTGGTCCATGCTTTTGTTGCTTATCCTTTTTTACACCCTATTCCCTACGCTTCGGGTACTCACAATCGGTACAGAAAATGCAAAAAACGCCTGGGAATACATGGTGTCCGCTTTGCCAGACATAGGGTTGGTTGGGTTGACAGCCTATGTGTTTTTACAATTCAGGAAACACATGAATTCAATCCGATTTCAGCTGTTGGACCTCATTGTATTTTTCGTCTTTTGCTGTAACGTAGTGCTCGGATCTGTTTTAAGTCAAGACCTCAAATTGATTGTTTTGGGTACGCGAATGACTTATTTACCCATGATTATGTATGCCTGCGCGAGGCTTATGCAGGGAAACAATTTTGAAGCTCAATACAAACTTTGGTTGCATCGCGTGATGCTGTGGTTTACGTTATGGTCTGCCCTAGGACTTCTATTTTACCTGTGCCTTCCCAACCTACAAGACCAATGGATGGAATTCATGAAAGCCAATAATGGAGCGTATTTTATTCCCAGGTTAAATTCAATTTACTACTCTCCTACCGTAAACGGAATTTTCTGCGCGACATCATGCACCTATTTTTTACTTCAGAGCGTTCAAAAACCAAAGGGATGGAACCTACTTTGGTTGTCCATTAATTTTTGCGCGTTGCTTCTCTCGATGTCCAGAGGAGGAATCGTAATTTACTTGTTCATTATGTGCATCGTCTTTGTTTATTTCTTTAAAAAATGGAAGTCTTTGCTGCTGCTTTTAGGTACCCAAACCCTAGTTTTCTTAGTGACTTTGCAAATGGTGGGCCTTTCATTAGGGAATTTTTATTGGGTATTCAGCTCAACCAAAGAAACCTTAGAACTCCAGGAAAAAGTTACCCGGGTGCAACTTTGGAAGGATACATTTTCGCATTTACAGCATAAACCTGGGGGTTATGGCATTGGAAAATCAGGATGGATTGCATACCGCTTTTTGAAGGATACAAATGTAGAATCTGCCTATTTAGCAACGGATGGATGGTATTTAAAATTGGCCAATGAAACTGGATATTTTGGACTTATTTCCTTTACTTTTTTATTCCTTTTCCTTCTTTTTAGGTTGTTTTTTGCGAAAAATAAAGACACTTCCTTTTTCTTCTTTCTTGTGATGACCATGGTGTTTATGGTGAATGTGGTGAGCAATGTCCTTGACTATTTTATGTTCAATGCGATTTTTTGGTTTTTAATGGGGGCTTACCAAAATGGATGTCACGACAAACCTGTTTTTAGCAAAGTGTTCACTGAATAGTATCCTTATATTTGTAAAAAAATGAATGGTATGCAAAACATCGCAGTAATCGGAGCTGGAACCATGGGAAATGGTATCGCCCACGTATTCGCCCAATATGGTCACAACGTTCAACTGATTGACGTATCGCAAGTGGCACTTGACAAAGCAATTGCAACGATTGGTAAAAACTTGGACCGACAGGTCGCAAAAGGCACCCTCACCGAGGATGAGAAAAATCAAACCTTGGCGAACATTAGCACCCAAACGGATTTAAAGACGGGTGTCCAAGGGGTTGCGTTGGTTGTAGAAGCAGCGACGGAAAACATTGATTTAAAACTTAAGATTTTCAAGGAATTAGACGCTTGCACGGACCCTTCAGTGATCCTTGCGTCCAATACTTCTTCGATTTCCATTACACAAATTGCATCGGTTACCAACCGACCTGACAAGGTAATCGGCATGCACTTCATGAACCCAGTTCCTGTAATGAAATTGGTGGAAATCATCCGTGGGTATTCTACTTCTGACGAGGTAACGAATGTGATCATGGAAACGTCCAAAAAATTGAATAAAATTCCTGTAGAAGTAAATGATTACCCAGGTTTTGTGGCCAACCGTATTTTGATGCCAATGATCAACGAGGCCATATATACTTTGTTCGAAGGGGTAGCGGGTGTTGAAGAAATCGATACCGTTATGAAATTAGGAATGGCACATCCAATGGGACCTTTGCAACTTGCTGATTTTATTGGTTTGGATGTTTGTTTAGCTATTTTACATGTATTACACGACGGATTTGGAAATCCAAAATATGCACCGTGTCCTCTTCTGGTAAACATGGTTATGGCCGGTAAAAAAGGGGTTAAAACAGGTGAAGGGTTTTATTCTTGGACACATGGAACCAAGGAATTGGTGGTTTCAGAACACTTCAAAAAATAAGTGTAAATAAAATGCGCTGGAATTATTTCAAGAACTTGAAATTTCTTCCAGGGTACACTGCTGATTCTCCCAACTCTTCTTCAATGCGCAACAACTGGTTGTATTTCGCCATACGGTCACTTCTCGAAGCAGATCCTGTCTTGATTTGACCCGTATTTAAAGCGACGGCTAAGTCAGCGATGGTGGTGTCTTCTGTTTCCCCTGAGCGGTGACTCATGATGGAGGTATACCCATTTGAAGTTGCCATTTGAACTGCTTGAATGGTTTCTGTTAAGGTCCCGATTTGGTTTACTTTTACCAAAATAGAATTTGCTACGCCTTCTTCGATGCCTCTTGCGAGTCTTTTTGTATTGGTAACAAACAAATCATCTCCAACCAATTGTATTTTGGAACCCAATGCATCTGTAGCCAATTTCCAACCTGTCCAATCGTCTTCTGCGAACCCATCTTCGATGGAAATGATTGGGTATTTGTTGCACCAACCTTTCCAAAATTCAACCATCTCTGCGGAGGTTCGTTTTTCACCATTGGACTCAAATTCATACAGTCCGGTGGAAGCATTGTAAAACTCAGAAGCTGCTGCATCCAAAGCGATGTAGACGTCATGACCCAATTTAAAACCGGCCTTTTCAACGGCTTCAATCACTACTTGAATGGCTTCTTCATTGGAACCCAAGTTTGGCGCAAAACCACCTTCATCCCCAACATTGGTAGACATTCCATTCTTTTTTAGCACAGATTTCAGGTGGTGAAATATTTCTGTACCCCAACGTAAACCTTCAGAGAAGGAGTTGGCTCCGAAAGGCATCACCATAAATTCTTGAATGTCGATAAGGTTATCTGCATGAGACCCTCCATTTAGGATGTTCATCATGGGTACGGGTAAGGTAACTGCACCTACGCCACCGATGTATCGATACAGACTGAGGTCGGCTTCAATGGCTGCTGCTTTGGAAACCGCAAGAGATGTTCCTAGGATGGCATTTGCGCCAAGGTGGGATTTGTTCTCGGTACCATCCAATTCAATGAGGCACATATCAATTCCTTTTTGGTCAAACACATCCATTCCTTGCAACACTTC
Source organism: Chryseobacterium gleum (assembly GCA_945882095.1). Taxonomy (GTDB): domain Bacteria; phylum Bacteroidota; class Bacteroidia; order Flavobacteriales_D; family Crocinitomicaceae; genus UBA952. Next base: position 108,913 of record CAMCWF010000002.1, on the reverse strand, counting down.
ATTTACCATGGAATTTACATTTGTAACGGCGCGCATAACACCTTTTCCCATGTAGTCCTTCACATCCGCATCACGCAACTCTACGGCCTCATGTATGCCTGTTGATGCACCCGAGGGTACGGCAGCTCTTCCGAGCACACCACTGGACGTAATCACATCAACCTCAACCGTTGGATTTCCTCTTGAATCTAATATTTGGCGTGCAAAAACTTTGGCAATGTAACTCATAAGGAACTTTTTTGAAGGTTGTCAATAAATTGGTCGAATAAATACCTTGAATCATGCGGTCCTGCCGATGCTTCAGGATGGTATTGCACTGAAAAAACAGGACGATCCTTTAACGCAATGCCTGCTATCGTCTCATCGTTCAAATGCACATGGGTTACGGCTATGTTAGGCTGGGAGGCAATGCTTTCCTTGGTGATGACAAAACCATGGTTTTGCGAGGTGATTTCACCTTTTCCAGTTATTAGGTTTTTGATTGGGTGGTTGATGCCTCGGTGACCGTTGAACATTTTTTCTGTTTTCAAACCTTGGCTTAATCCCAAAATCTGATGACCTAGGCAAATGCCAAAAACAGGTTTGTTCAATGCAACGAGTTCTTTTACCAATTGAATGGAATTAGGCATGGCCGAAGGATCACCAGGCCCATTTGACAGCATAAAACCATCAGGTTGAAAGTCCATCAAATCACTTAAGGATGAATCCAAAGGAAATATGCGTACATGACAACCTCGATCCACCAAACAGCGAACAATGGACCTCTTCACACCGAAATCCAACAGGGCCACCTTGTAAGCTGGACTCTCTGGCTTAACGTCATAGCATGTTTGGGTGGCAACTTTGGAGGATAATTCAAGTCCATTCATGGAAGGAATGGTATGAAAGAGTGCTCTTAATTTCTCAACGTCTAATTCATCGGATGAGATGATTGCATTCATCGCTCCTTTGCTACGAATGTGGCGCACCAATGATCGCGTATCTACATCAGAAATTCCGACCTTGTTTTTTTCTTCTAATAAATTTTGCAGGGAGGTGTAGGCCGCCGGACGTGAGTATCCGTTTGAAAAATTCTTGGTAATGAGGCCAGAAATCATCACATGATCAGATTCGATTTCTTCGCTGTGGACTCCGTAGTTACCAATGTGCGGGGTGGTCATCGCCAACAACTGTCCGAAATAAGAAGGATCAGAAAACACTTCTTGGTACCCTGTCATACCCGTGTTAAAAGCGATTTCTCCGGTTGCTTTTCCTTTTACACCAATAGATTTTCCATGAAAAAAAGTGCCATCTTCTAAAACAAGAACAGCGGGAGTTGAATTGACCATTTCAAGATTTTCACAAATTTAAGCGCTTAGGAGATAGGGAAATTGTTTTTGCATAAAAAAGGCGAGAATATCTCGCCTTTTTTATTAACAATATGTGAAAAAGTATTATTCAGCTGGTTTCTCTTCAGAGGTAGCTTCTCCTTCTTTCGTTTCTTCCGTTTCAGTTCCTTCTTCAGCTACCGTTGCTTCTTCAGCTACAGGTGCTTCTTCAGCTACAGGTGCTTCTTCAGCAACAGGTGCTTCTTCAACAACAGGTGTTTCTTCAGTAACGATGGCTGCTTCTGGAGCGTCAACCACTGATTCCACAACTTCAGCATCCGCCAAATCATTGTTGGCTTCATCGGTTTGCGTTGTTTTTGCTGCACCAGAACCACCTCTTCTTGACCTACGTGCTGTTTTCTTGAATTTCTCGTTGGTGTAAACTTCATTGAAGTCAACCAATTCGATCATACACATTTCGGCATTGTCACCCAAACGAAAACCGGTACGGATAATGCGGGTATAGCCCCCATTTCTTTCGGCGATTTTCGGAGCGATGTCACGAAACAATTCGGTAATAATTTCTTTATTCTGAAGGTAAGAAAACACTACCCTTCGAGAATGGGTAGAATCTGTCTTTGATTTCGTTAAAAGGGGTTCAACAAAAACCCGAAGTGCTTTTGCTTTTGCCAAGGTGGTTGTAATTCGCTTATGTTGAATAAGTGAACAAGCCATGTTGGAAATCATCGCTTTTCTGTGCGGGGATTTTCTACTTAGGTGATTTAATTTTTTTCCGTGTCTCATTTCTTAAAATCTTTTCGAGATTAATCTCTGTCTAATTTATATTTCGCTACATTCATTCCGAAGGTAAGTCCTTTGTTATCTACTAAATCTTCCAACTCAGTAAGTGACTTCTTTCCAAAATTTCTAAATTTCAAAAGGTCGGATTTAGCAAAAGATACTAAATCACCTAACGTTTCAACGTCTGCTGCTTTCAAACAATTCAATGCACGAACGGACAAGTCCATATCTGTCAATTTTGTTTTAAGCAATTGTCTCATGTGCAATGAGCTTTCGTCAAACTCCTCTGTTTCGGTTTTCATTTCGTTGTCGAGGGTGATACGCTCATCAGAAAACAACATAAAATGTTGAATGAGGATTTTTGCTGCATCTTTCAATGCTTCTTTCGGATGAATGGAACCATCGGTGGTAAGATTCACGATTAATTTTTCATAATCTGTTTTTTGCTCAACGCGATAGTTTTCAATGGTATATTGAACATTCACGATGGGCGTAAAAATTGAATCTATGAAAATGGTTCCGAAAGGAACGCCTTCAATTTTATTTTCTTCTGCTGGATAATAACCTCTTCCTTTGATGATGGTTAATTCCATTTCAAATTTCACGGTTGGCTCCATGTTACAGATAACAAGGTCAGGATTTAACACTTGAAAACCGTTGGTAAATTTACCGATATCACCAGCCGTCAACATGTTTTGTCCCGCGATGGACACCAACACCGTTTCATTGTCAACCGATTCAATTTGTTGTTTGAAACGTACTTGTTTCAGGTTTAGGATGATTTCCGTGATGTCTTCAGCCACCCCTTTGATGGTAGAAAATTCGTGGTCAACGCCTTCAATTCGAATGGAAGCGATTGCGTAACCTTCCAAAGATGACAAAAGGATTCTTCGAAGAGAATTTCCGATTGTAATTCCATACCCAGGTTCAAGGGGACGAAATTCAAACTCACCTTGGAATGCATCCGATTGGATCATTACGACTTTATCTGGTTTTTGAAAATTTAAAATTGCCATTTGCTTATTTAGTATTATTTAGAATATAACTCGACGATCAGTTGCTCTTTAATGTTTTCAGGAATCATATCTCGTCCTGGCAAACTGAGCAATTTGCCTGACATGGTAGCTGCGTCCCAATCCATCCAATCGAACCTTTTGTTGGTTCCATTAAGTGAGGCTACGATAACTTCCAATGATTTTGATTTTTCTCTAACGCCAACTACATCACCTGGCTTTAATTGATAAGACGGGATGTTAACGATTTCACCATTCACAGTAATGTGGCGGTGTGTCACCAATTGTCTTGCACCTCTTCGAGAAGTAGAAATTCCTAATCGGTAAACGGAATTATCAAGGCGACATTCACAAAGTTGCAAAAGGTTTTCACCTGTAATTCCTTTCATTCGAGAGGCTTTTTCGAACATATTCGCGAATTGACGCTCTAAAATTCCGTAGGTATATTTAGCTTTTTGCTTTTCACCTAATTGGATTGCGTATTCGGATTGTTTACCTCCACGTTTTTTTGCCGGACCATGTTGTCCCGGGCCGTAACTTCTGCGCTCAAGTGCTTTATCGGGTCCGAAAATCGGATCTTTAAAACGTCGCGCAATCTTTGATTTTGGACCTGTATATCTTGCCATATGTATATTTGAATTAAGTCATGAATTAAGGCATTCCTTCGATGACTGGTTAACTAAACTCTTCTTCTTTTTGGTGGACGACAACCGTTGTGTGGAAGTGGGGTTACGTCGATAATTTCCGTTACTTCAATCCCAGAATTGTGCAATGAACGGATGGCAGATTCTCTACCTCCTCCGGGTCCTTTTACGAATACCCTAACCCTTCTCAATCCGAAATCATGCGCTTCTTTTGCGCAATTTTCTGCGGCGAGTTGTGCTGCGTAAGGCGTGTTCTTTTTAGAACCTTTGAAACCCATTTTTCCTGCGGAAGCCCAAGAAATTACTTGTCCAGCATTATTAGTCAATGAGATAATAATGTTGTTAAAACTCGCTTGGATGTGCGCCTCACCGGCAGCTTCCACCTTGACGTTCTTTTTCTTCTTTTGATTCGTTTTTGCCATTTTCTATTTATTATTTAGTAGCCTTTTTCTTGTTGGCAACCGTTTTTCTTCTACCTTTTCTCGTTCTTGAATTGTTTTTGGTGTGTTGACCACGCAAAGGCAATCCAGCACGGTGACGAATGCCTCGGTAACAACCGATATCCATTAATCGTTTGATGTTCAATTGAATTTCTGAACGCAACTGACCTTCTGTTTTTACTTCATTTACAGAGTTACGAATTGCCGATAATTGGTCATCATTCCAATCTTGAACTTTGACGTTTTCATCAATTCCGTTGTCAACCAATATTTTCTTTGAAGTACTTCTTCCGATGCCATAGATATATGTCAATCCAATTACACCTCTTTTGTTTTTTGGTAAATCAATTCCCGCTATACGTGCCATAATTATCGTTTTATCCTTGTCGTTGTTTTAATTTCGGGTTCTTTTTATTTATCACATAGACCCTTCCTTTGCGCTTTACAATCTTGCAATCCGCAGTTCTTTTTTTTACTGATGCTCTAACTTTCATCGTTTTTTATTTTTTTTCTATTTATACCTAAACGTAATTCTCCCTTTTGACAAATCGTAGGGTGACATTTCAACTTTAACTCGATCACCAGGAAGAATTTTGATGTAAAACATCCTCATTTTCCCAGAAATATGCGCAATGATCTCGTGTCCATTTTGCAATTGCACCTTAAACATGGCATTCGGAAGTGCTTCCAATATTACCCCGTCTTGTTCTATGGATGATTGTTTTGCCATCTTAGAAACCTGATAATTCGTTAGGACCTCTTCTGCCACGCACCCTTGTTCCATCCATTAGACCATCCATGTGACGATTTAACAAATACGTTTCAATTTGTTGAAGGGTATCCAATACCACTCCTACCATGATCAACAATGAGGTACCTCCAAAGAACATTGCAAAAGAATCATTCACACCAGACAGTTTAGCGATGGCAGGAATCACAGCAATGGCTGCAAGAAATAATGAACCTGGAAATGTAATCCGTGAGACGAGGTCATCAATGTAGTTTGCGGTATCGTCCCCTGGACGAATCCCTGGTACAAATCCTCCACTTCTTTTTAATTCATCTGCTATTTTTCGCGGATTAATCATAATGGCTGTGTAGAAATAGGTAAACACAACGATAAGTACGACTAAAATCAGGTTGTAATAGAATCCATAAGGATCGCTAAGAATTCTTTGGACAATTCCCCCTTGATCCTTAGAATCGGTGGCGCTCAGAAATACGGTCATCGGGATGGTCAAAATGGCTTGTGCAAATATGATAGGCATAACCCCACTTGCATTTACTTTTAAGGGAAGGTAATTTCTTGCTTGTTGTTCCCCAACAGAACGCGCTCCTACTAAACTTTTCGCAGTATTAAGCGGAATCCTTCTTACACCTTGCACGATGAGAATGACACTGAGGATAATGAGCATGAAAATGATGATTTCCAATACCAATTTAATCAAGTTACCTCCTTCAAATGTTTTTCCTACTTCTGCGATAAAGGCTCCGGGAAGACGAGAAAGGATACCTACTGCAATCAATAAAGAGATACCATTTCCAATTCCTTTTTCTGTGATTCTTTCACCCAACCAAACAGCAAACATCGAACCTGCTACAAGGATGATAATGGTTTGAGTCCACCACAACGGCCCTGCATCTAAAGGCAAAGCTCCTTTTTGCTCCACATACATTTTGAGGTAAGATGGGGCTTGCAAAGAACAGATGATAATGGTTAAGATTCGTGTATAATTGTTAATGATTTTTCTTCCAGATTCCCCTTCATTTTGTAGCTTTTGTACCGCAGGAACCGCCATTCCAAGCAATTGCATGATAATGGAAGCACTGATGTAGGGCATAATTCCGAGTGCCATAACGGAAGCATTGGTAAAACCACCTCCAGAGAATAGCGAAAGTAAATTTTCAATCCCTTTTTGCGTATCGGAGCTTCCTGCGGATGCATTTTCAAGTGCACCATAATTAATACCTGGAAGAATTACAAAGGAACCAATTCTATAGGCAAGCACCAATCCCAAAGTCAAAAGAATTCTTTGACGAAGTTCAACGACTTTCCATATATTTTGAAGATTGGTAATGAGTCTTTTCATGGGTTCTGATTAAATCAAATTTTATGTATGCTACCTCCAGCTGCTTCAATAGCTGCCACTGCGGTTTCAGAGAAATGGTGGGCACTCACTTGAACGTTGCTTTTCAACTCACCTCTTCCAAGAATTTTTACTAAGGTTTTACTTCCAGAGATAAGGCCATTGGCTTCAAACACTTCAGGCGTAAAAGCAGTAATGCCTTTATTCTCAGCCAACATTTGAATAGAATCCAAGTTAATGGCTTTGTAATCAATACGGTTGATGTTTTTGAAACCGAATTTAGGAACCCTTCTTTGCAAAGGCATTTGTCCCCCTTCGAAACCTATTTTCTTTGAATAACCAGAACGCGATTTAGCTCCTTTGTGACCACGTGTGGAAGTTCCACCGCGACCAGAACCTTGACCTCTTGCAATTCTTTTTTCACTTTTCACCGAACCTGGGGCCGGTGTTAAATTATTTAAACTCATTCTTCTTAATTTATCAATTAGTCAACAATCACGATTAGGTGTTTCACCTTGTTAATCATTCCCATGATTTGGGGTGTTTCTTCCTTTTCAACCACATGGTTTAATCGTCTAAATCCGAGTGCTTTAATGGTCGCCTTTTGATCAGCGGGTCTTTTGATGGCACTTTTAACTTGTTTTATTTTTATAACGTTCATCTTTCTATTATTAACCGTTGAATACTTTATCCAAATCAATTCCGCGTTGACGAGCAACAGCGACCGCATCTCTCATGTTAGACAATGCGTCCATGGTTGCTTTTACAACGTTGTGTGGATTTGATGATCCTTGTGATTTCGCCAAAACGTTGTGTACACCAACACTTTCCAATACTGCACGCATCGCACCACCGGCGATAACACCCGTACCTTCTGTTGCAGGCTTTAAGAAGACTTCAGCGCCTCCATATTTTCCTTTTTGTGCATGGGGAACAGTACCTCTTAAAATCGGAACGCGAATAAGGTTTTTCTTAGCATCGTCAATTCCTTTTGTAATGGCTTCGGTTACTTCTTTGGCTTTACCAAGACCGTGACCAACCACTCCATTTTCGTCACCAACCACAACGATTGCTGAAAAACTAAAGGTTCTACCCCCTTTAGTAACTTTGGTAACACGATTAACAGCCACCAATTTATCTTTCAGTTCGATGTCTACCGATTTAACCTTGTTCAAATTTTGTTGAGTACTCATTCTTATTAAAATTTAAGTCCACTTTCACGCGCTGAATCTGCTAAAGATTTCACACGTCCGTGATATAAATAACCATTTCTATCAAATACTACCGCTTGTACTCCGGCTTTAATTGCATTCTCAGCAATCAATTTACCCACCAAAACGGCTTGTTCTTTTTTCGCAATCTTTTGAGCCTCGTCATTTTTCAATGAACCCGCAGAAGCCAAGGTTTTGCCAGTCGTATCATCGATAACCTGTGCGTAGATTTGCTTATTGCTTCTAAAGACAGACAATCTCGGAATGGCTGCTGTGCCAAACACCTTTTTACGAATTCTGCGTTTAATTTTTGAACGTCTTAATACTTTTTGTAATGCCATGACTTTACCTGTTATTTTTTACCTGCTGATTTACCAGCTTTTCTTCTAATTTCTTCTCCTACGTACTTAATGCCTTTTCCTTTGTATGGTTCTGGTTTGCGCAAGCTTCTAATTTTTGCAGCGACTGCACCCAACAATTGTTTATCGTGAGATTCCAATGTTACAATCGGCGCTTTACCTTTTTCAGAAACCGTTGTACATTTTACTTCTGTAGGAATTTCGAAAACGATTTGATGGGAAAAACCTAGCGCCAATTCGAGTAATTGTCCGGTAACGCTTGCACGATACCCTACGCCAATCACTTCCATTTCTTTTTTGAAACCATCGGATACCCCTACAATCATGTTTTGTATTAAAGCGCGGTATAAACCGTGTTTCGCTCTAACCATGGGTGCTTCTGATGTTCTTAAAAAAGTAATGACATTGTTTTCAACCTCCAACGTAACACTTTCCAAATCAATTGCTTGCGTTAGTTCACCTTTTTTACCTTTCACGGTAACAATGTTTCCATTCATCGAAAATTCGACGCCGGCAGGGATTGTTATGGGTGCTTTACCAATTCTTGACATTTCTTTTAATTTTTAATATACGTAACACAATACTTCACCACCTACTTTTAGCTTACGTGCTTCTTTGTCAGTGATTACACCTTTCGAAGTGGAAACAATCGCGATTCCCAAACCGTTTAATACCCTTGGCAACTCTTCAGAACCGGCATACTTACGAAGACCTGGTTTTGAAATCCTTTGCAATTTGGTTATGGCAGGAACTCGAGTCGACATGTTATACTTAAGCGCAATTTTAATTACGCCTTGTTTTTCGTCCTCTTCGAATTTATAGTTCAAAATATACCCTTGATCGAATAAAATTTCGGCCATAGCTCTTTTGATGTTGGATCCAGGGATCTCAACCATTTTCAAACCTGCGGAACTCGCGTTACGAATTCGCGTCAAGAAGTCTGCTATTGGATCTGTAGTCATTTTCTAATTTTCAATTAATGTTATTACCAGCTTGCTTTTCTAACGCCAGGGATTTTTCCAGCCAAAGCCATTTCACGGAAGGTCACCCTTGAAATTCCAAATTGTCTCATGTAACCACGTGGACGACCGGTTAGGCCGCAACGATTGTGCAATCTCACTTTGGATGAATTGGCAGGAAGTTTTTGCAAAGCCATCATTGCTTCCCACTTTGAATTGACAACTGCTTCATCTGTTGAAGTCGATTTCAATACTTTCGTTAATGCTGCTCTTTTCTTTTCGTATCGAGCCACCATTCTTTCTCTTTTGCGCTCACGCGCTTTCATTGATTCTTTAGCCATTTCTTTATTTTTTAATAAATGGAAATCCAAATGCGTCCAACAATGCCTTCGCCTCTTCGTCACTTTTCGCGTTTGTCACGAAAGTGATATCCATACCTAAAATTTTATTTACTTTATCTATATCGATTTCTGGGAAGATGATGTGTTCCTTGATCCCTAGGTTAAAATTCCCGAAACCATCAAATCCTTTTGGGTTGATCCCTCTAAAGTCACGTGTTCTAGGCAAGGACACGGAAAGAAGACGGTCAAGGAAGTGATACATTTTATCTCCTCTTAAGGTTACTTTGGTACCAATTGGCATTCCTTTTCTCAATTTAAAATTTGAGATGTCTTTTTTCGAAAGTGTCGTGATTGCTTTTTGTCCAGCGATTCGAGAAAGATCTGCGGCTGCATTTTCGATTAATTTCTTATCGGCAACGGCATCACCTACTCCTTGGCTAAGTACAATTTTTGTCAACTTCGGAACCCTCATAGAAGATTTGTAACCGAATTTCTCTGTCAATTCTGCAATGATTTCAGAATGATATCTTTCTTTAAGACGTGGTGTGTAATCCTGTATCATTTTACGACCTCCCCTGATTTCTTTGAAAACCTTACTAATTTACCTTTGCCATCTTCTTTTTTACCAATTTTGGTTGGTGTTCCTTCTACTACCAACATAAGGTTGGAAATGTGAATGGTACCTTCCTTTTCTTCAATTCCACCTTGTGGATTCGAAGCGCTTGGTTTGGTGTGGCGTTTCACCATGTTAACACCTTCGATGGTTGCGCGCATTTTGATACGGCTGATCGAAGTAATTTTTCCTTCTTGACCTTTAGAATCCCCGCTCATCACGCGGACCAGGTCTCCTACTTTTAATTTCAGTTTTACTTGCATATCTTAATAATTTACAACACTTCGGGTGCTAATGAAACAATTTTCATAAAGTTATTCTCACGAAGTTCGCGTGCTACGGGTCCAAAAATACGGGTGCCTCTCATTTCGCCAGCTTGGTTAAGGATTACACAAGCGTTGTCATCGAATCTAATGTAAGATCCATCCACTCTTCGTATTTCCTTTTTGGTTCTGACAACTACTGCGGTAGCAACCGATCCTTTTTTCACGGCACCTGTTGGCATGGCACTTTTCACGGCAACGACAATTTTGTCTCCTACAGAAGCGTATCTTCTACGGGTTCCGCCAAGTACACGAATGCATAGCACTTCTTTTGCACCTGAGTTGTCTGCTACGGCTAGTCTTGATTCTGTTTGTATCATTTTTCAGATTATTTCGCTCTTTCTACAATTTCTACTAATCTCCAATTTTTGGATTTACTCAACGGACGAGTTTCCATAATGCGAACGGTGTCACCTGTATGGCTATCGTTCAATTCGTCGTGTGCAACAAATTTTGTGGTTGTCTTCACGAATTTCCCGTATTTCGGGTGTTTCTTTTTACGTTCAACTGCCACCACGATGGACTTATCCATTTTATCGCTGGTTACAATTCCAATTCTTTCTTTTCTTAAATTTCGCTTTTCCATAATAAGCCTACTTTATCTATCGCACCCTTAGGCTGCGTTCTGTCTTTTTAAAAATTCTGTACTCAATCTTGCAATGGTTTTTCTCAAACCTCTTATCCTCATGGGATTCTCAATAGGCGCCATTTTGTGCGTCAACTTCAAACTCACCATTTGTTTTTTCATTTCATCAAGTTTTCTTCCGAGTTCTTCGCCTGATAATTTAGAAATATCTTGTGTTCTCATTGTATACTATTAAATAGGTAAAACATAATCATTACGAACGACGAACTTACATTTGACCGGTAGTTTTTGAGCTGCCAAACGCATGGCTTCTTTCGCGATTTCATACGAAACACCATCCGCTTCAAACATAATTCTTCCTGGTTTCACTACAGCCACCCAGTGACTTGGAGCACCCTTACCTTTACCCATCCTTACCTCTGCTGGCTTAGATGTTACAGGTTTGTCAGGAAAAATACGTATCCAAACTTTACCTTCCCTTTTCATGAAACGGGTAACAGCGATACGAGACGCTTCAATTTGGCGAGAAGTTATCCAACCTGGTTCCAAGGTTTTCAAACCGAAGGATCCAAATGCGATGGTAGAACCTCTATGGGCAAGACCTGTACTTCTTCCTTTTTGTACTTTTCTAAACTTCGTTCTTTTCGGTTGTAACATTTCAATAACTATTAATCAGTATTACTTCTTTTTACGTTTCGGTGCCATTGGTTTTCCTGCTGTTGCATTGGCACCTGACCCTGCTGATACGCCTACATTTGGAGAAAGATCTCTTTTTCCATAGACTTCTCCTCTACAAATCCAAACTTTAATTCCAAGACGACCATAGGTTGTATGCGCTTCTGAAATTGCATAATCGATGTCTGCTCTAAAAGTATGTAAAGGCGTTCTACCGTCTTTATACATTTCTGAACGTGCCATTTCAGCACCATTCAAACGACCTGAGATTTTTATTTTAATTCCTTCAGCGCCCATTCTCATGGTACCTGAGATCGCCATTTTGATGGCACGACGGAAAGAAATTCTTGCTTCCAATTGACGTGCAACTGCATCAGCCACAAGTCTGGCATCCAATTCAGGACGTTTTACTTCAAAAATATTGATTTGAATTTCCTTTTTGGTCAATTTTTTTAACTCTTCTTTCAGCTTATCCACTTCTTGTCCACCTTTTCCGATGATGACACCTGGACGAGCAGTATTGATGGTAACAGTAACCAATTTGAAGGTACGTTCAATGATTACTTTTGCAATGCTAGCTTTTGCAAGACGCGCAAAAAGGTATTTTCTAATTTGATCGTCTTCAATGATTTTATCTTTGTAATCATTACCGCCATACCAATTGGATTCCCATCCGTGGATGTAACCTAATCTATTACCTATTGGATTTGTTTTTTGTCCCATGCTTATTCTTATTTTACTCCGTCAACGACAATCGTAACGTGGTTTGATCTTTTTCTAATTCTATGTGCTCTACCTTGAGGCGCTGGTTGTATTCTTTTTAACATTGGACCTCCACCAACTTCGATAGATTTCACAAAAAGTTGTTCTTGGCTTACATCAGCACCTTCGTTTTTCTGTTCCCAATTTGAAATGGCAGAACGAAGTAACTTTTCCAATCCAACAGAAGCGAATTTTGAATTGTGGGTCAATATATTGAGTGCTTTATTCACTTCAATCCCACGAATCAAATCTGCAACCAACCGCATTTTACGGGGGGAGATTGGAGAGTCATTCAAATGCGCGATGGCAATTTGTTTCTTGTCTGCTTTAAGCTGTTCGGCCATTAATCTTTTTCTAGCACCCATGACTTATAATTTACTTATCTTTTTTTATCTTTTTTATTCGCACCGTGTCCTCTGTAATTTCGTGTAGGGGAGAACTCGCCTAGTTTGTGACCTACCATGTTTTCGGTAACAAAAACTGGAATAAACTTATGTCCATTGTGCACCGCGAAAGTCATTCCTACGAAATCCGGTGTAATGGTTGAGGCACGAGACCAAGTTTTGATAACAGATTTGCTATTTGCAGCTTGTGCATCATCCACACGTTTCATTAATTTATAATGAACAAAAGGCGGTTTTTTTAATGATCGACTCATAATATCACTCTATTTTTTTCTTCTTTCAATTATCAATTTATTAGAATACTTGGTTTTAGACCTTGTTTTGTATCCTTTAGCTGGCATGCCATTTCGAGACCTCGGGTGACCTCCGGAATTTCTTCCTTCCCCTCCACCCATTGGGTGATCTACTGGGTTCATAACCACACCACGTACACGTGGACGACGACCTAACCATCTTGAGCGCCCTGCTTTACCAGAACGAACCAAGTTGTGCTCAGCATTGGAAACCGTTCCGATCGTAGCCAAACAAGTGGTTAAAATCATACGTGTTTCACTGGAAGGCATTTTAATGATTGCGTAAGCTCCATCTCGTGCGTTAAGTTGACCGTAACAACCGGCGCCTCTTGCGATGGCTCCACCACGACCTGGCATCAATTCGATGTTGTGAATAACGGTTCCTAAAGGAATGTCAGACAAATACATTGTGTTACCGATGTTAGGTGTTGCAGTTTTACCTGAAACTACTGTATCTCCTACTTTCAATCCTGTTGGCGCAATCATGTATCGTTTCTCACCATCTGCATAAAACAAAAGGGCGATGTTCGCGGTCCGATTTGGATCATACTCGATTGTTTTTACGGTTGCAGGGATGTCAAATTTGTTACGTTTGAAATCGATGACACGGTATTTTTGTTTGTGTCCTCCCCCTAGGTAACGCATGGTCATACGTCCATCATTGTTACGTCCACCGGAACGTGTACCTCCTTTAACCAAACTTTTCTCTGGTGTAGAAGTTGTAATACCGGACATGTCCATCGCCACTTTATGGCGTTGTCCTGGGGTAATTGGTTTAAACTTTTTTAAGCTCATCGTTCAATTAATAGTTGTTAAACAAATCAATGGTTTCACCTTCTTTTACAGTAACCACCGCTTTTTTCCATTGTTTGCTTTTTTGCTCAACAATGCCTTTATTGGTATATTTAGAAGAGGAAACGCCACCACCATACATTTGGGTGCGCACATCCGTAACATGTACACTGTACATATCTTCAATCGCTTTTTTAATTTCGATTTTATTGGCCTTTTTATGTACTTCGAAGGTAAATGCGTTTCTTGTTTCAGAAGCGAAAGTGGCCTTTTCAGTAATAATAGGTTTTTTGATAATTCCTTCCATCTCTAATTAATTTAGTATCTCTTCAATTCGCTCGATGGCGTTTTGGGTTAATATTACTTTTTTCGCATTCAACACATCGTAGGTATTAAAAGAGTCAGTTGTTACCACTTTCACCTTTTTCAAATTTCTTGAGGCTAAATAAACATTGTCATTTTTTTCACCCATGATCAAAAGAACTTTTTGATTTTCAAGCGACATGGATTGAATAAGGTTTACAAAATCCTTGGTTTTGATGGCATCAAACTTCAAGTCTTCCATCACCACGATTGCGTCATTTTTGGCTTGAAAAGAGAACGCAGATTTACGTGCCAACCTTTTTAACTTAACATTGAGTTTGAAGTGATAATTTCTTGGTCTTGGTCCGAAAATTCTACCACCCCCCACTCTTGTACCTGATTTCACACTCCCTGCACGCGCTCCACCTGTACCTTTTTGTTTCTTAATTTTACGAGTTGAACCAGAGATCTCAGCACGTTCTTTTGATTTGTGCGTACCTTGACGACGGTTTGCTAAATGTTGTTTAACATCTAAATAAATCGCGTGGTTATTTGGCTCAATTCCAAAAATTGCATCCGATAGATTGGCAGATTCTGCCGTAGCCGTACCGTTAATGTTATAAATTTTTGTTTCCATTACTTCTTGATTGTTACCATAGAACCATTCGCACCAGGAATGGACCCTTTAATTATCAAAACATTTCGATCTACCATCACCTTTAGAATTTCTAAATTCGATTGCAACCTTCTTTTGTTACCCATTTGGCCCGCCATTCTCATTCCTTTGAATACACGTGCTGGATAAGAACAAGCTCCGATGGAACCAGGTGCACGCAAACGGTTGTGTTGACCATGTGTTGCTTGTCCAACCCCACCAAATCCGTGTCTTCTAACTACCCCTTGAAATCCTTTTCCTTTGGTGGTACCAACCACGTCAACGAAATCTCCTTCTTCAAAAAGCGTCACGGTAATTTCGTCTCCTAAATTCAAATTTTCAAATCCGTTAAATTCCACCAACTTTGTTTTTGGGGTAGTATCTGCTTTTTTGAAATGGCCTTTAAGTGCGTTCGGGGTATTTTTCTCTTTACGATTTCCAAACCCAATTTGAACGGCTTCGTAACCATCTCTGTCCGTCGTTTTTACTTGTGTAACAACGCAGGGACCAGCTTCAATAAGCGTGCATGGTAAAGATTTACCCTCGGCACTGAAGATGCTAGTCATTCCGATTTTTCGACCAATTAATCCTGGCATAGCTATTTATTTAATCTAATTATTATACTTTAATTTCAACATCCACTCCACTTGGCAACTCCAATTTCATCAACGCATCGACGGTTTTAGAGGAGCTGCTATAGATATCCAACAATCTTTTGTAAGAACACAATTCGAATTGTTCCCTTGCCTTTTTGTTAACGTGAGGCGAGCGAAGAACGGTGTAAATTCTTTTGTGTGTAGGAAGTGGAATGGGACCACTCACAACAGCACCAGTAGATTTTACGGTTTTTACGATTTTCTCAGCAGATTTATCCACCAAATTGTGATCGTACGATTTTAATTTTATTCTAATTTTTTGGCTCATTTCCTATAAATTTATGCGGATACTTTTCCGTTAATTTTCGTAATCACTTCATCTGCAACATTCTTAGGTGCTTCTGCATAATGTGAGAATTCCATTGAAGAGTTGGCACGTCCAGAGGTAATGGTTCTTAGCTGGGTTACATATCCAAACATTTCAGATAAAGGAACATCTGCTTTCAGTACTTTTGCTCCATTTCTGTCATCCATTCCTTTCATCATACCACGACGACGGTTTAAGTCTCCTACAACGTCACCCATGTTTTCTTCAGGGGTTACAACTTCTAGGTTCATGATTGGTTCAAGAAGAATGGGTCTACACAATTTCAAAGCTGCTCTGTAAGCCATTTTCGCACAAAGTTCGAAAGACAAGGAGTCTGAATCGACCGCATGGAAGGATCCGTCTAACAATTCAACGCGCATTGCTTCCAAAGGAAATCCTGCCAAAACTCCATTTTTCATTGATTCTTTGAAACCTTTCTCTACGGATGGAACAAATTCACGAGGAATGTTACCACCTTTGATACTGTTGACGAATTCAAGTCCTTTTTTCGTTTCATCGGTTTGTGGAGAAATTTTAACCAAGATGTCGGCAAATTTACCTCTACCACCGGTTTGTTTTTTGTAAACCTCTCTGTGTTCCGTGTTTGCGCTGATGTCTTCACGGTAAGCAACCTGCGGTGCGCCTTGACTTACTTCAACCCTAAATTCTCTTTTCAAACGATCCACAATAATTTCAAGGTGAAGCTCACCCATACCTGAGATGATGGTTTGTCCAGTTTCTTCATCTGTATTCACACGGAAAGTTGGATCTTCCTCAGAAAGTTTAGACAAAGCAATGGACAATCTATCAGTATCTGCTTGCGTTTTAGGCTCAATCGCCAATCCAATTACTGGATCTGGGAAATCCATAGATTCTAGGATGATCGGCGCATTTTCTGCACAAAGCGTATCTCCTGTTTTGATGTCTTTAAATCCAACTACTGCACCAATGTCACCCGCTCCCAATTCAGGGATTTGGTTTTGTTTGTTTGCGTGCATTTGGAAGATTCTAGAGATTCTTTCTTTATTTTCAGAACGTGTATTAAGAACATAAGATCCTGCAACAAGGTTACCCGAGTAGGCACGTATGAAACACAACCTTCCAACAAAAGGATCGGTTGCAATTTTAAATGCAAGTGCAGAAAAAGGCTCATCTACAGATGGTTGACGTGTTACTTCCTCATCCGTTTTTGGATTGATTCCTGTAATACCCTCCACATCCATTGGCGAAGGTAAAAGTTCCATTACCATGTCCAACATGGATTGAACTCCTTTGTTCTTAAAGGATGAACCACACATCATTGGAACTACTTTACCTGTAATTACCGCTTGGCGTAAGGCATTTAAGATTTCTCTTTCGGTAAGTGAATTCTCATCCTCGAAAAACTTCTCCATCAAAGACTCATCAAATTCAGCAACCGCTTCAAGTAATTCACTTCTCAGTTTTCTTGCTTCGTCAATGATATCTGCTGGAATTTCAACTTCCTTATAAGTCATCCCATAATCTTCTTCATTCCAAACGATTCCCTTGAAATTAATCAAATCAACCACTCCTTTGAAATTGTCCTCATCACCGATGTTGATTTGCAATGGTAAAGCATGGCTTCCAAGCATATCGCGAACTTGTTGACAAACTTTCAAGAAATCGGCACCTTGACGGTCCATTTTGTTCACAAAACCAATTCGTGGTACATTGTAGTTGTTTGCCAATCTCCAGTTGGTTTCAGATTGCGGTTCAACACCATCTACAGCCGAAAACAAGAAAACCAAACCATCAAGTACACGAAGAGACCTGTTCACTTCTACTGTAAAGTCAACGTGTCCTGGGGTGTCAATAATGTTAATATGATATTCCTGACCACGGTACATCCAATTTAGGGTTGTAGCCGCAGAGGTAATGGTAATTCCACGCTCTTGTTCTTGTTCCATCCAGTCCATGGTAGCAGCACCATCGTGAACTTCACCAATTTTGTGGTTTACGCCACCATAGAACAAAATTCGCTCTGTAGTTGTAGTTTTTCCTGCATCAATGTGAGCAGCAATTCCAATGTTTCGTGTAAACTTAAGATCTCTTGCCATGATTTAAAATCTAAAATGTGAAAACGCTTTATTTGCTTCAGCCATCCTTATGGTATCTTCCTTCTTTTTAAAAGCTGCGCCTTCTTCTTTGGAAGCTGCAATAATTTCTGCTGCTAATTTTTGAGACATTGTCTTTTCGTTACGCTTGCGAGCATAACCTATCAACCATTTCATTGCAAGTGAAGCTTTTCTTTCTTCACGAACTGGGGTAGGAATTTGGAAAGTAGCACCCCCAACTCGGCGGCTTCTAACCTCAACGCTTGGTGTTACATTTTCAAGTGCTTTTCTCCAAACTTCGATTCCTGCTTGGTCTTCAATTTTACCATCGATTAATTCAATCGCATCGTAAAAAATTCTAAATGCTAAACTTTTCTTTCCGGAGTACATTAAATTATTCACGAACTTCGTAACCATTTGTTCATTGAATTTTGGATCCGGAAGGATGGCTATTTTTTTGGCTTTTCTTCTTCTCATCGTTAAATGCTTTTATGGTTATTTCTGTTTAGGGCGTTTGGTTCCATACTTAGAACGACGTTGGGATCTTCCTTGAACTCCCGCTGTATCTTCTGCGCCACGAACAATGTGATATCTAACTCCGGGAAGGTCTTTTACACGCCCTCCACGTACCAATACCAAGGAGTGTTCTTGAAGGTTGTGACCCTCACCTCCAATGTAGGCATTGACTTCTCTACCGTTGGTAAGGCGCACACGTGCTACCTTCCGCATTGCAGAATTTGGTTTTTTTGGAGTGGTTGTGTAAACACGAACACATACTCCTTTTCGTTGAGGACATGAATCAAGTGCAGCAGACTTACTTTTCTTGACTACTGCCGTTCTTCCTTTGCGAACTAACTGTTGAATAGTTGGCATAAAAATACTCTTAATTAAACAATAATAAATTTTTAACTCAAACGCTCTTTGAGGGGTGCAAAGATACGAGGTTAATTTAATTACACAATAGGATCTGGAAAAAAGTTCAAGTTTTTTCTACTTGTGCAGCGGAACCATTTGAAAAGGATCAATGTGAATGTGCATATTTTCTATGGCCGGTATTTCACGTTGAATGTGCGCTTTGAATGCGTGCGAGATGTCATGTCCTTCACGCACAGACAATTGCCCATCTACTCGAATGTGAATATCCACAAAAAACCGCATCCCTATTTTCCGAATTCTACATTTCTCTGTATTGTGGACACCTTCAACTTCTTTGCTTAAAATGTCAATTTTTTGTGCCAATTCATCGTGCAAGTGCTCATCCATCATCTCTCCCAGTGCAGGTCTAAAAATTTTATAGGCATTGTAAAGAATAAATCCGGTAGCAAAAAGTGCTGCCCAATCGTCTGCGGATTCATATCCCTCTCCACATATCCGAGCAATGCAAATACCGATGAAAGCGGTAACCGAGGTAATTGCATCGCTTCGGTGATGCCAAGCATCTGCCTTCAGGGTAGAACTTTGGGTAAGTTTTGCTTTACGGATTACGAATCGGTAGGAAAGTTCTTTCCAAACAATGATGCCCCCCAAAACAAATAGTGTCCAATATTTTGGTTGTGCGTGGGGTGTCTGTATGTTCAATATTGAATGATATCCTATAACTAAAGAGGAAAAAATAAGAAACCCTACTACGATAAAGGTGATTAGGGGTTCTATCCTCCCATGACCGTAGGGATGATTCACGTCCGCCGGCTTACTTGCGTATTTAAGTCCAAAAAGAACCAAGGCAGAAGACAAAACATCGGTAGTTGATTCTATGGCATCGGCAATTAACGCATAGGAATTTCCAAAGAACCCAGCCAACCACTTGGTAAGTGCCATTAAAAAGTTACCAACAATGCTAAACACTGCTGTTCGCACCGCAATGCTTTCATTTTGACTCAAAACGATTTTTATTTGGGAATATAAAACGCTAAATCGATTACCCTCTTCGTCTTTCTAAAAGAATCATCATCATAAGTCCAAGAAGGATTCTGCTTTCTGCTTCACCAAGGTCACCGGTTTTTTGAACTTGAAATTTCCTTCCAAAAAAGGACTGCATTTTTTTCAATTTTGCAACTACATTATTGTTGTTGTCTTTCACCAAATAGGTTGGGTTGAACAAATAACCCGTAAAAATGCCTAAAATTGGAATTTCAGATAACACTGCATCCAAAACTTTAATCCATGGGTTTTCCTCGGAGATTGTATAGTCATGGTTTTGCGCAGCATCGTAAATTTCATAGGTGGCATTCCAAATGGACCTAATACCTTTGCGCGTTACCCGGCCGATTTCAACTTCTTGATCGTCTGTAAAAAGGTAAGAAGCGGAAAAATCCAACCATTTATTGGCTCTGATTCGGAAGTTTACGTTTTTCTTGGCTTCACCATCGTAAATAAGGATGTCTTCTTTAAGCTTAAACATCTTTTGACGCACATACGCAACCGTACTTCCCGTTGCATCTTTTGCGATGAAATCATTGGATAGCGTTCCGATTTTAAAATTTATGTCAAGGGGAAAATTGTACATAGCTTGGTTATTTTGTAATTCCTTCAAAGGTAGAAATTTTGATTAACCTGGTTATCCTAATTTTATCAACAATCCAATAGAACCTCTTTACTCAGTTAAGAATACCCTTCGAACATTCCCGCCTTCATACTGAATCAAAACCATCGTGTTTTTTCTTCTTTCGATTTCTCGACCCATTAGGTCAAGATACCTTACGATGTGTTGTTCAACCTCCTGAAATTCAGAAACACCTCCCACGGTCAAGACCAAATTCAAGGTTAGAATGCTGTCACAATCATTTGGATTTGCCATAGTATCTGTATAGGAACCGCTTTGCAAGTAGGTCATCCCGTTAAACGGCCATGTGTAAGAACCCGTGGCGGAAACATTTTGTTGACCAAAAAGATAGTTGTTGACGATTAACGATTGAATCATGGTATCACACACATTTCCAGCGCAAGCGACCAATTGAACGGCATAAACACCTGGATTGTTGTAGCAAATAGAGAGAGGAATTGGGCTCATGGACGTATTGCCATTTCCAAAATCCCACATAAAAAGGGATGCTCCACTGCATGTATTGGTGAAATCGACGCAGTCTCCAGAACAAATATTGTTTTGAAAACCAAAAGAAGCGGTGACGTTTGCCGCAGGGGTTGTAATGGCTACGTTGTTTATGGCTAAGGAAGGGTCTGTTCCATTTCCATCGTTGTCATTAACCCACTCAAAACCAATTTTCAAGGTCGTGATGTTTTGACAACTCACAGGAAGCGCATGTGTAAAATGTGACCACAACCCTTGTCCACCGGCACAAGTAGCCGCTGGCGCAATGGTTTGTAAAGTAGTCCAAGTTAACCCACCATCAATACTGTAGAGCACTTTACCAAAATCAAAACCTGGTTGACCAATTCCGATGTAATCAAACTCTATGGACAAAGCCCCTGTGTTTAATGTATTGATGTTATTCAATAGGTAAGTTCGTTTGTGGGTGACCGCATCGATAAAACCCAATCCACCATCACCAGCGTTGTATGTAGCGCCTGTGCCTAAACACCAAGCACCCTGACAACCCAAATGTAGTGTCTTATTTCCATTGCTTGCTACGCCACAATTCCCGGCAGCAACGCCTCCTTCAGCATCCGAAATCACCCAAAGGTTTGCATCGACCCCATTGAGTCCAGAGGCCGTATTAAGGGTCCAATTTGCGGGCGTTTCGAAGTTATCTTGCCAAACGATGGTTTGGGCTGAAAAGGAAAATGTTAGGGCGAAAGAAACAGTAAGCGCGCAGAAAGTTTTCATATGTGAATTAAATATTAACAAATTTAACCAAATATTAATACCAACAACAAAGTCACAAATCTTTATTTTGTGATAAATTTAGGCCATTAAATTTGAGTTATTCCAACGTTTTTTCACCTAACCCACCTATGAAAAATATCCTATTCATTTTACTTATAGCGGCAAGCACAATGAACATGTACGCGCAAACACAACGGGTTTATTGCTCAGAGATTGATGATATGATCAAAGACAAGGGTGTTTTTCCTTTTGGAATTGCCTCAGGAGACCCCACTCAAAACAGCGTAGTACTTTGGACAGCAATCAATCCCTTCAGGACATCAAGTACCCTACAATTGGAATGTGAGCTTAGTGAAAACATACTTTTTTCAGATTCCACTGTAAAGTTCATTCGTTCCATTCGCTATGAAGATGGATTCACGGGAAAAATCAATGCGGAAAACCTTAAACCAGGGAAGACCTATTACTACCGATTCATATACAACCAAGACACCTCTGTGGTGGGCATTACGAAAACACTTGGAGAGAATCCTGAGAACTTAAAATTCGCAGTGGCAAGTTGTAGCAACTTTGAGTGGGGGTATTTCAACGCCTACGGCTCATTGGCAAAAGTAAAAGAACTGGATTTCGTAATTCATTTGGGTGATTATATCTATGAGTATGGTCAGGGAACCTATGGTAACAAAGATTTAGCGAGAAAACACTTACCAAGAAAGGAGATTGTTTCCATGACAGATTATCGTTCTAGGTATGCACAATATAGATTGGATCCAAATTTACAGGAATTGCATAGAGTGGTACCTTTTATCACCGTATGGGATGACCACGAAATCGCAAATGACGCCTATGTTGAAGGGGCTGAAAATCACCAAGAGAATGAGGGTTCATGGTATAATCGAAAAGAGAATGGAAAGAAAGCTTACTTTGAATGGATGCCGATAACCGACAATACCTTGTACAGCATCCGAAGAAAATTCAAGATGGGGAATTTGGCTGAATTGTATATGTTAGACGGAAGAATGGAGGGCCGTTCACAACAAGTAAAATCTATTAACGACACAGAACGAACCGATTCTACCCGTTCCATGTTAGGTATTGAACAAAGGGATTGGCTTCAGTATGGCGTATCTCATTCGACGGCGAAATGGAAAATCATAGGAAATCAAGTTATTTTTTCTTCCTACAACTACCCGAAACAGATGGCAAAATATGAGAAGAGCATGGACATGTGGGAAGGATACCCCATTGAGAGAGACCAAATTCTTTCTAAATGGCTGACAGATGAAGAAAAAAACATCATCATTTTAACAGGCGATGTTCATGCCTCGTTTTCCATTGATTTGCGAAAAGACATCTTCGATCCAAAAACACACGTGGGTACAGAATGGGTAGCTCCAAGTATCACCTCCTCAAGTTTAGATGAGTACATTCCTACCTGGAAAGCAAGATTGGCTGAAAAATATATGGCGAAACGAAAAACCAATCCACAAATCAATTATTTAAATTTCCGTGACCACGGGTTTTTATTGGTAGAACTCAACAATGAAAAGGCTTCCGCGCAGTGGTGTTATGAAAAAAACATCCTTAAACCGAAGGCTAAAATCAAGAAAAAAGCCAGCCGTTCGGTACGCAATATCGCCCCTGTTTCCACGCAATCTAAGTAGTTCTACGCAGGTCCTGCGTGACAACTACTTAACCCCTCATGTGTAGCTCTATGTATTTTACGTAGGGCTTATTCTTTTTGCTTTCTCCCCCCGCTTTCATGTCGCAACTTTGATTCACAAACAACGACAAAAACAATATCATGAAAGCAAAAAACCTACTTCTCACCGCAATTTTTGGAACCCTTTCCAGTTTATCATTTGCCCAAAATCAAAGTACTGTTTGGGCGCAAATCACGGAAGTGAATGCAATTCCTACCATGACAGCAGACGGAAAATTAAGTTCTGCCAATCCAGCCCTCAACGCTGCCATTTCTAATGTAAACATCGTTTCGGTTACTCAAGCACTTCCCGCATCAAAAAGCGAAAAATTACAAAAGGTGTACGCTTTCACATGTAACTGTGAAGAAAGCGAACTAAAGAACAGTCTTAAAGAAGTTTCGGTTGTTTCCGGAATTGAAAATGCACCTAACTACCAAGCGCTTTATTCAACGAACGATTTCAACTTGATGGTGCCTACCGACTATGCACTTAACCTCATTCAAGCACAAAGCGCTTGGGACGTAACACACGGAAGCAGTAACTTTGTGATTGGCATCAGTGACCAAAACATCACCCCTAACCACGAAGAATTAGCGGGGAAAATCGTTCATTACGATGCTTCAAACACAGCTACTCCTTCACACGGAAATGCCGTTTCTATCATTGCCGCAGGAAATACGGATAACAATCAAGGGTTGAGTGCCATCGGATTCAATTCGTCCATTGCTTTCTATCAAATGAACTACAACGAAATCCTATTGGCTTCCTATGCTGGGATTGACGTAATCAATATCAGTTGGACCTCAGGATGTTTCTACAATCAGTACGAACAAGATGTGATGACCGAAATATATGACAACGGAACCTTCGCAGTTGCGGCGGCAGGAAATGGAAATACCTGTGGCACACCCGATGCATTGGTTTACCCAGCTGCTTATGCACACGTATTTGCCGTTACAAGCATCGGTCAATCTGACAATCACGAACAAATGGCTGGCGATCCAAATTCCACACACCAACACAACAACATGGTAGATTTGTCTGCGCCTGGGTATGATGTTGCCATTGCGCCTATGAGCGGTTGGTATTTGGCAAGTTCAGGTACATCTTATGCAGCACCCTTTGTTACGGGAACCATTGCCTTAATGTTGACTGCAAACCCTTGTCTAACGAACAATGACATTGAAACCATATTGAAAAACAGCTCCAACAATATCGACCTATTAAACCCAAATTATGCAGGTAAAATTGGAGCAGGCAGATTAAATGCTGCAAATGCGGTTGCTATGGCATCTGGCTTTGTTAGCAATGGACATTTCAACGCAAATGTGGTAGGTCTATGCCAATCCTCTACAGGTTCCATTACCCTTGCACCAAGCCAATTTACGGCACCTTTTAACGTGTCTTGGTCAAATGGAATGAGCGGATTGCAAAACGCAGGTTTGGCAAACGGTAACTATACCTTATCTCTTACCGATGCACACGGTTGTACTGCAGACACGACCATACTCATCAATACAGCAACGCCTTTGCAATTGAATGCTACTTTGACACATGTTCAGTGTTTTGGTCAAAGCAATGGTGCGATTGACGTTACCGTGACACAAGGCACACCGAACTACAGCTATTTCTGGGACAACGGTGCAAACACACAAGACCTTAATAACATTCCTTCTGGGACGTACCGTTTAACGTTGGTTGACGGGAATGGGTGTACGGCTTACGGAAGCTTTGATGTTTTACAACCTGCGCAGTTGAATCTTAGCGCTATGGTTACCGATGTTACGACGAGCAACCCTGGAAGCATTGACCTAAGCGTTACCGGTGGCGTACCTACTTATTTATTTGCATGGTCAAATGGTGTAAATACCGAAGACTTATCCAATCTCAATGCGGGTGTGTATGACGTAACTGTTTTCGATGCAAATGGATGTACCGCAAATACGCAAGTAACGGTTTTAGATCTAACTGCAAGCATCGAAGAAAATCAAAATGCTGAGGTATCTGTGTATCCAAATCCAAGCAATGGGAATGCGACCATCACATGGACAGGAACAATGAAAACGCTTTTGATTACAGATGCGCAAGGAAAACAAGTTGAGAATGTACAGGTAGATGGACAGCAGGCATACAACATAAACCAAAACGCTACAGGAATGTATCTTGTAACGTTGGTAAATGACAAAGGAAATACAACCACAAAAAGAATCGTGGTTATGTAAGGATGGTTAGGTTAAAGGTTAGGAGAAGGGGTAGCAACGGCTATCCCTTTTTCTTTTGCATTAAAAAATGTTGAATGGTACCAAAGAGCAAATGCGAAATCGACTGAAGTTCATATCCTAACGATTCATAAAATCCCATTGCATTTTCACGCGCATGCAAAAGGATGGTTTGAGCCCCATTTACCCACGCTTCTGCTTCCATTTTTCTAATGATCATCCTACCAATTCCTTTGTTTTGGGCATCTGGATGAACCGCCATGTAACGAATTTGAAAAACTTCGGGAGAAACTTGATCCAACCGACCTACCCCAATTATTATGGATGCGGAAAAACAAGCGAAATGCTTGGCTTGGTCTTCCAATCCATCCCTTTCTGTTCCAGGGGGTTGATTCCATGGTTTACGTAAAACTTCATAACGCAGGCTAAAATAGGCTTCCCATTCTTGTGCAGTTTTTGGTGACCTTACTTCCATTTGAAGGCAATTTGGGAAACCCTTCGGGTCATTTCACCGTCGATCAATTCTTCCTTGATGAGTTGTTTCGCTTGCGGCGATTTAAATACTTCATCTAGGTTTTTTACAATCCCCATTGGAATAAATTTCTTCGACATCTGTTGGGAAAGGCTGTAAGAATCCTGTTGTTTTACCATCGGCTCGAGCAATTCGAACAATATTTTTCTGTTAGCTACCCGATCAACATTGTTCAAAAAACGAGGATCCTTAGGGATTTCAGGGCAATTCAAAAGGATGCATAGCCATTCAAAATGCTTGTTAGATCCAATTGCAAAAGTTACCAAGGCCTTGTCTTTGGTCGAAAACAACTCGCCGTAAGGCGCTATGTTTGGGTGAAGACTCCCCATGCGAAAGGGAACGTTACCATTCATAAGGTAATTGCTTGCTTGGTTTACAAGGCTGCATATTGCCGCGTCATAAAGTGACACTTCTACCGTACTTCCCACATTCGTCTTTTGTTTTTTCAATAAAGAAATCAAAATCCCTTCTTTTAGTTGATGCGCTGCCAAAACATCAATGAGGGCAACCGGCATTTTAAGTGGCATCGAATCATATTCACCGTTCATGGACATAAATCCGGTTTCAGCTTGGAGGATTAAATCATAGGCGACACGGTCGGAATCGGATCCAAAACCTGAGATTTTCGCAATGATTAGGTTTGGGTTGACCGCGCGCAATTTCGCTTCTGTCAAACCTAGTTTCTCGTCATCCCCCTTTTTGAAATTCATGAGAAGTAGGTCTGCGGTTACAAGTTGCCTTAAGAAATGGTGATAATCCGTTGGAAGTGTTAAATCTAAAAATTGATAGTTTTTGTTGTAGTTACAGCTAGAAAAATACGAGGTTATGCTGTTTTTTTCATTGGGTATACGCCAGGTTCGGGTGACATCTTTGTGCTTCGGATGTTCAATTTTAACAACTTCTGCTCCCAATTCAGAAAAAAAAGACCCTACCGTTGGACCTGCCAAAACCGTTGATAAATCGATGACTTTTAAATCTGAAAACATGGAATCAAATTTAACCCAATTCGCCGTTGAAAGCATGATCGAGCAAAAAAAAGTAAAGAATGCTGATTGTCACGGAATGATTTCCGTACAAATTAAGTAGATTTGCACAACAAAAAAAGTTACTATGGTTTTTGATTTAGACATGATTAAAAAGGTGTATGCACAATACCCTGAGCGCATTGAAGCAGCAAGAAAAATTGTAAAAAAGCCCCTAACGCTTTCCGAGAAAATTTTATTTGCCCACTTGTGGAACGATGATACCAACCATTCTTATGAGCGTGGAAAATCCTACGTTGATTTCGCTCCAGATCGTGTTGCCATGCAAGATGCTACGGCGCAAATGGCTTTGTTACAATTCATGCAAGCAGGTAAAAAACGTGTTGCGGTTCCTTCTACTGTGCATGCCGACCATTTAATTCAAGCAAGATTAGGTGCAGACAAAGACCTTCAGGCTTCACTAAATCAAAACAATGAAGTATTTAATTTTTTAGCCTCTATTTCAACTAAATATGGCATTGGTTTTTGGAAACCAGGCGCTGGAATCATTCACCAGGTTGTGTTGGAAAACTATGCTTTTCCTGGCGGGATGATGATTGGTACCGATTCTCACACCGTGAATGCGGGTGGATTGGGAATGATTGCCATTGGTGTTGGAGGCGCAGACGCGGTAGATGTTATGGCCGGTATGGCATGGGAATTAAAGTTTCCAAAACTCATCGGCGTTAAGCTTACAGGAAAATTAAACGGGTGGACCTCTGCCAAAGATGTCATCTTAAAAGTCGCTGATATCCTTACCGTGAAAGGTGGAACAGGATGTGTTGTTGAGTATTTTGGGGAAGGTGCATTGTCACTTTCTTGTACAGGTAAAGGGACCATTTGCAACATGGGTGCAGAAATTGGTGCAACTACATCCACCTTTGGATATGACGATTCAATGCGTCGCTATTTGAATGCCACGGGTCGCGAAGAAGTGGTAATTGCAGCAGATGCCATCGCCGATCATTTAACCGGAGATGCAGAGGTTTATAAAAATCCAAAAGATTATTTCGATCAATTGATTGAAATCAACCTGTCTGAATTAGAACCACACATCAATGGTCCATTTACGCCAGACCGTGGTACGCCGGTATCCAAAATGAAAGCCGAAGCGGAGAAGAACGAATGGCCAATGAAGGTTGAATGGGGATTGATAGGATCTTGTACGAATTCTTCATACGAAGATTTGGCTCGGGCAGCATCCATTGTAGAACAAGCCGTAGCCAACGGAATTCAACCCAAAGCTGCTTTTGGAATCAACCCAGGGTCTGAACAAGTACGTTTTACCGCGGAACGCGATGGGATTCTTACACCCTTTGAGAAAATGGGTACTAAAATTTTCACCAATGCCTGTGGTCCTTGCATTGGACAATGGTCTAGGGACGGCGCTGAAAAACAAGAGAAAAACACCATTGTACATTCCTTCAATCGTAACTTTTCCAAAAGAGCAGACGGAAATCCAAATACACATGCGTTTGTAACGAGTCCAGAAATGGTAGCAGCCTTGGCAATTGCCGGTGACTTAGGATTTAACCCATTGACAGACACCCTAACAAACTCAGAAGGAAAAGAAATCAAATTAAGTCCTCCAAGAGGTGAAGAATTGCCTTCAAAAGGTTTTGATGTTGAAGACAACGGATACCAAGCACCCGCGGAAGATGGAAGCAACATAGAAGTATTGGTAGCACCCGATTCACAACGTCTACAGTTGTTGGAAAACTTCCCGATTTGGGACGGTGAGAACATCACGGGGATGAAATTATTGATCAAAGCTAAAGGAAAATGTACCACAGACCATATCTCCATGGCGGGTCCATGGTTAAAATACAGAGGTCACTTGGACAACATTTCAAACAATTTATTGATTGGTGCAGAAAATGCTTTTACTGGAAACATCAATTCCGTTAAGAATTTGTTGACAGGAACGTATGGTGAAGTACCAGCCGTACAGCGAGCATACAAAGCAGCGGGAATCCCTACCATGGTTGTAGGAGACCACAATTATGGAGAAGGCTCCTCAAGAGAACATGCTGCAATGGAACCAAGACATTTGGGCGTGGCTGCCGTATTGGTGAAATCTTTCGCAAGAATCCATGAAACCAATTTGAAGAAACAAGGCATGCTTGGGTTAACCTTTGCGAACGAAAGCGATTACGACAAAATTTTAGAAGACGATGTGTTTGACTTCGTAGACCTTAAAGAATTTGCCCCGGAAAAACAATTGACTTTGCGCATCCATCACCAAAATGGTACAACAGAGGACATCAAGGTAAACCATACTTACAATGCTTCTCAAATCGAATGGTTTAAAGCAGGTTCTGCATTGAACTTGATTAAACTGATGGAGAACTAAGAACTTTCGTTCGCAAGTTCGCAAAGGGACTTTACACTTGCCCGAATTACAAAGCATAAAAAAAGCCGCACAAGCGGCTTTCGTATTTTATAGCGTGTGTTAGAGCGTGTGTTAGAATTTAGCAGAGACGCCAAATTGTAGTAAACCACCACCACCTAAGCCCAACTCGATGTGTGCCCCAATGTTGTTGGTAAAGTACATTTTAGCTCCAACGGCTATCCTTGCAGTTACGGGAATTAATGCTTTGGTCATATCGGCATCAAGAAAACTTGGATTGGTAGGAGCAGTAACGGTTTCCCTTTTGGCGCTTTTGTAACCCGCTGCAAATCCTGTGTACATATCAATTTTACCTTCTTTTACAAAGTGATAGTTCAAACGAAACATTGCGCGCAATTTTTTAGAAGTATACTCCCTGTCATAATTCGTATAAATGTAATTTCCATTCGCATCTTGAAGTGCAGTACCTGTTGCATCGTAGGCATAATCTTGAAATGAATACCCAAAACCTGAAACTTCATAATTTACATCTGCACCCACACCCACTTTTTCAGATGCCATGTACTCAACACGTCCACCATATGAAAGTGAACCACCCAAAACCCTGTAATTCGAAACGGTTGTTGCCTCTCCACTATATTCCTTAAACAAAATGGCATTCGCCCAATTGGGAACCCCGATGTATGGGTCAATAGCAACATCACCTTGCATCATTTGCGCATTTGCCGACATTGTTAAAAACAACGTAAACATCATAAAATAGATTTTTTTCATTTTTTTAATTTTTAAATGATTGATTAGAGTATCAAAAATACAAAAAAAACAGCTCAGAGGTCGCTGACGAATGAGGGATACGACTTTTTGATGCTGTGAATGTCATCTATACGAATGGGAACATCCGTCAGCATCCTCGCAACATACGTTGCGAACACGATGCGATGGTCGTCAAACGAGGCTACCTCTCCACCTCCATATTTCACACCACCGGTTACGAGCATTGCATCCCCAGAAACTTCGTAGGTAACTCCCAATATATCGAGTAAGGCACATGTGGATAAAAAACGATTTGATTCCTTGTTGTATAACCTATGAATTCCTGAAATTTCGCTCTGACCGTCCGCAGAAGCCGCAAGCACACATACCAAGGGAAAGAGATCCGGACAATTCGTAACGTTCACCTGGAAACAAAAATGATTTTTGGCCCGCACCCAGATGGAATCATTCGCTAACTGCAATTCAGCTCCATACGATTTTAAAACCTCTAAAATGTGTTCATCTGCTTGCCTCGAACCCAATGAAAGTCCTTTCATTTGTATGTCACCCCGTATGGCTGCGGCCACCAGGACATTGGCAGCACCGCTCCAATCTCCTTGAATTTCTACCGATTTTCCCAATGGTTTTACATCCGCCCCAAAAACATATTGATCCTCGTTGCGCAATGCCATAACTCCACGATTGGCCAATCCCTCCATGGTAAGCTCCAAATAAGGCTTGCTGGTTGGGTTCATGAGTTCGATGGCCAAATTCGATGGCAAGGTAGCAGCGAGCATTAAAAACCCCGATGCCATTTGGGACGTTTGTGAAGCATCAACCACACATTTTTCTCCAATGTCGTTGGGATATTGAAGTACAAAAGGCCAGGCATTCGGCTCGGATAAAAGGGTACAACCAAATTGAACCAACGAAGGGACCAAAGATTCTGTGGTTCGTTTTTGCAAGGTTCCTCGGGCATGGAACGTTATGCGCTTTGCGAATAAATAACCCAAGGGCAAAAGGGAGCGAAACAGAAATCCTGATTCACCGACGTGAAGTTCCATATGCGTTAAAAGCTTTCGTGCTTTAGGCGGAGAAATTTGCAATGTGTTTTCATTGAGCATCCATGATGCTCCAAGTTTTTGAATGGCATCCAAGGCATCCATCACATCGGATGGAAGGGAAGTAAAATTACCGGCAAGTGTACTTTTTTCGTCAGCCAAGAGTGAAAGTAGAACTTCACGCTGCATGTGACTTTTGGAAACAGGCGCATGTTTTTCGCCAATTAGCTCATAAGAACCTATTTCAGTCATTTGGATTATCGGAGGGTGTACCTAAAATTTCAGATTGAATGTCGATTGATTCTTGATGAATTAACTTGAAAATCTCAGTAGAAAAAGTCTCATTGAGATCTGAACTTTTGGCTTTTTCTATGTTGGCTTGCAAGGACGTTTTCCATTGGTTGTTTTGGAGAATGGCCAAATGGTATTTTCTTTTGAAGGCACCGATTTTTTTCGAGAGGTCCATGCGTTGAGAAAGCAATAGAATGATTTGTTCATCAATCAGACCTAACAATGCGCGGTATTCCAACATTTCCACTTCATCAATTTCACGACGACTCCTAAGGGCAAGTTGTCGAAGAAGGGTTTCTAATTCCAGCGGGGTAATTTGTTGTCTTGCATCTGTCAAAGCATTCACGGGATCGTTGTGGGTTTCAATCATCAACCCATCAAATTTTAAATCCATGGCTTTTTGCGCCACTTCAAATACAGATTCAGATTTTCCAGAGATGTGTGAAGGATCACAAAAAAGGGGTACATCGGGAAGGTAACGTCGCAACTCCAACGGTATTTGCCAATTGGGTACGTTGCGGTATTCTCTTTTCTCGTAGGTAGAAAATCCGCGGTGAATGGCAGAAATTTGTTGCGCCCCTGCTTTCATAAAACGTTCGATGCCGCCCAGCCAAAGTTTAAGGTCTGGGTTGGTGGGGTTTTTCACCATAATGGGGATGTCAACACCTTGTAAAGATTCCGCGAGTTCTTGAACGGAAAAAGGATTTGAGGTGGTCCTTGCACCTATCCACAAGATGTCGATTCCGGCTTTTAACGCAATTTCTACATGGCTTGGATTGGCGACTTCGGTGGTAACGGGAATGTTAAATTCTTCTTTGATACGTCGCAACCATTCCACGCCGATGTCTCCGATTCCTTCGAAAGCGCCTGGACGGGTTCTTGGTTTCCAAATGCCAGCGCGAAAGGCAAATAAATTTATGTCTTTTAGGGCAGCTGCCGTTGCTCTTAACTGTTCGTAGGACTCAGCGCTGCATGGTCCGGCAATCACTTTTACTTCCGGAGGTACCATTTTTATTTTGCGTAATTAACAGATCGTTTCTCTCGGATGACGGTTACCTTGACTTGACCTGGGTAAGTCATTTCAGTCTGGATGCGTTGTGAGATGATAAAAGACAGTTCCTCTGCTTTTGTATCGGTTACTTTTTCCGCTTCTACCATGATCCTTAACTCACGTCCCGCTTGAATGGCGTATGCGCTTCCCACACCATCGTATGAAAGTGCGAGTGTTTCAAGTTCTTTAATTCTTTTGATGTAAGCTTCAACCACTTCCCGTCGTGCGCCTGGTCTTGCTCCAGAGATGGCATCACATACTTGAACGATGGGGGAAATCAAGAATTTCATTTCAATTTCATCATGGTGGGCTCCGATTGCGTTTACCACTTCTGCTTTTTCACCATATTTCTCAGCGATTTTCATCCCTAATATGGCGTGTGGCAATTCGGGCTCTTCATCGGGAACTTTACCAATGTCATGAAGTAATCCAGCTCTTTTAGCCAATTTAACATTTAAGCCAAGCTCAGTAGCCATGATGGCACACAAATTTGCTACTTCTCGGGAGTGTTGCAATAAATTTTGACCATAAGAAGATCGGTATTTCATTCTTCCTACCATTCGCATGAGCTCAGGATGAAGGCCGTGAATTCCGAGGTCAATACATGTACGTCGTCCGGTTTCAGCAATTTCTTCGTCGAGGTTTTTCTTGGTTTTGGCAACCACTTCCTCGATACGCGCTGGATGGATTCGTCCATCGGAAACCAATTGGTGAAGGGAAAGCCTTGCAATTTCTCTTCTGATAGGATCAAAACAAGAAAGGATGATGGCTTCGGGGGTATCGTCAACAATGATTTCGACACCTGTTGCTGCTTCCAAGGCACGAATGTTTCTTCCTTCACGACCGATGATTCTTCCCTTCACTTCGTCCGATTCAATGTTGAACACTGAAACTGCATTTTCGATGGCTTGTTCGGTTGCTACCCTTTGAATGGTTTGGATTACAATTTTTCTTGCTTCTTTATTTGCATTCAATTTGGCTTCTTCGGAAATCTCTTTGATTTGGGCCATGGCGGAAGTTCTTGCCTCGTCTACCAATGCATCCATCAGCGTTTTCTTCGCTTCTTCCGGCTGCATACCACTGATTTTAGAAAGTTCGGCGACCCTTTTCAATTGAATTTTCTCCAATTCCTGGTTCTTCACATCAAGCACTTCGCTTTTCGATTGAATGTCAGATTTTGCTTTTTCGATGTCGCGTTCGCTTCTGTTAAGCTCGTCCAACTTTTGGTTCACTGTTTTCTCCTTTGCACGGATTCTGTCCTCGTTGGATTGCATTTTTCGCTCGCGGTCCTTGATATTGGTTTCGTGTTCTTCCTTAAGTTTTAGAAAATTCTCTTTTGCTTGGAGCATTTTTTCTTTCTTGATGCGCTCCGCTTCTTGCTCCGCATCCTTGATTTTTTGTTTTGATTTTGATCCCAAAACGACGTTTTGTACCACGACAGCACCTGCGCCACCTACGAGAATTCCAATAATGATTCCTACTATGTTCATACCTTTTAAGTTTTTAAGCGGGTATGATAAAGGGATTATAACCAGCTGTTTACCTCATTTTCCAAATCATTGAGTTGAGACTCAATGGCTTCGTATGTAGAAGCAGAAGACGTAGGGGTTTTCATTAACAGTTGAAGGGCGGACATGGCCAATAAATCTTGGGAGTCATTCACCGCATAATTTTTTTTCAACATATCAACCGCATCATTGATTTTTTTTGCAGCACTTTCCACCTTCTCCTTTTCAGTTTGCTTTACCGTGATGGGATAAGTCCTGCCTGCAATTTCTATTTTCAATGATACTTTACTCATCTTCTATTTTTTAACTGAGTAATACAGTGTTCAATTTCCTTTACCAATGCATCGATTTCATCGTCATTTCTACCCTTTATGGCCAAATCAGATTTCTCAATTCCCTGCATTTGTTGTTTTTCTAAAGTTTGTTTCAATTGCAAAACCTCCTTGCCCAGGGTATTGTTAATCCCTTTTAATTCAGAGATTTCTGTTGCCAAAGCGTTTCGTTCTTTTTCAATTTCACCTTTTAAAGCGGTCATTTCATCCAATGCGTTTTTCAATCTCAAGAAGACTGCACGCAAACGAGAAATTTGAGCTTCGATATTGGGTGTCATTTGAACAAACTTTCTGCAAAGTTAATATTCGGCGGGGGATTATTAATTTATACCTTCATTTTTTTTCGATTTTCCTTAGAAAATGAACGAACTTAAATCTTATGGGTAGTGTAGAAGGCTTTGGCGTAATTAGGGGTACTTGAGGCTAAATCGAGAAATTCTTTGTTTAGAAAGTTTGAATAGGCTTGTTTTACTTGACCTTTTGCCGAGACTTCGATGTGGTCTTGGAAATTAATCTTGCCCATCTTAAGGATGTTTTTGACTTTTTCATTGGCATCGCCAACCCAAATGATTTCATCTTGTTGCGTATATGAATGTTCATCTAAAATTTCAGGCCCATCGGTTTTCATTAGGTTTCCTGCTGGACTTTCAATCCTCCGAAACACCTCATCCCTTCTTGCATCAAACGCCGCGCAAATGACATGACTGGGAAAAGAAGCACGCGCAACTTCAATTAAACTCCCGAGCGAAGAAACGCCCAGCAAAGGAAGATTCAATGCAAAACACAGGGCTTTTGCGGTAGACATCCCTATGCGCAATCCGGTATACGAACCTGGCCCCATTCCAACAGAAATACCCGCCAAAACATGCATTGAAATGTCTTCTTTTTGAAGTACCTGCTGTATCAGCAAGGTGAGTTGTTCTCCATGCACAAAACCATCACCGTTTACATCGATGACCTGTACACAACGACCGTTTTTAGAAAGGGCAACGGAACAAATTTTTGTAGCGGTTTCTAAGTGGAGCAAGTACATTATTTCACTTCCAATTTAAACCCAACTCCATGAATATTTGAAATGTGAATGGACTCGTCTTCCTTTAGGTATTTTCTAAGTTTGGTGATAAAAACATCTAGGCTTCTCCCCATAAAATAATCATCTTGTCCCCAAACGGTATTGAGGATAACCTCTCTTGGCATGACTTGATTTTTAAACTTGTAAAGGAGTTTTAAGATCTGCGCTTCTTTTTTGGTAAGGGATTTAACCTCAGATTGTATGGTTAAGGTTAAATTCTCGGTGTCAAAGCTAAAGTTACCGATTTGAATGATTTTTTCCTCAGGGGTTTCGGTTCGTATGTTGACTCTTTTCAGCAATGATTTTATCCTCAAAAGCAATTCCTCCACGGAGAAAGGTTTCGTCAAGTAATCATCACCTCCGGCATTAAATCCTTCCACTTTGTCTTCGGTCATGGATTTTGCGGTGAGGAATAAAATGGGAATTTCATTGTTGATGTTTCGGATGTCACGAGCGAGGGTAAAACCATCTTTTTTCGGCATCATAACATCGAAAATACAAAGGTGATAGGTTTGTTCGTTGAAACGCTTCAAGGCGTCGACGCCATCAATGGCTAGGGTTACTTTGTACCCTTCGGTTTTTAACTGATCGGAAATTACAAATCCCAGATTTAAGTCGTCCTCTGCAAGTAGTATCGATATGTCCATAGAGATGTTATTAAAAAAGAAAAGTCAAGCGCCTTGGTTGCCCAAAGCACTTGACTAATCAACCTAACCTACTACTGGTACAAAGATAATGTGATTATTATATTCTGTTACCAAATTGTTACTTAATTTTAACAAAATTATGTTAAAATCAACTGCCGGGTAAACGATGCCATTTTACTATTTTAATAATTTGTAAATTCGAGACACATATGGGACACATACTAATAGTGGATGACGAGAAGGACATCCTTGAGATTCTTAGGTTTAACATTGAAAAGGAGGGCTACACTGTGGACCTTGCTTCCAATGGCTTGGAGGCTTTGGAAAAAATGAAGTTTCGCACCCCTGATTTGGTGTTACTTGATGTGATGATGCCCATGATGGATGGAATCGAAACCTGTCAGGCCATTAAGGAGAATGCGCACTACAATGATGTAATCATTTGTTTTTTAACAGCACGTGCAGAAGATTACAGTCAAATTGCTGGTTTAGAGGCAGGGGGAGATGATTATATTTCCAAACCCATAAAACCTAAGGTGTTAATGAGTCGCATTCATGCCTTACTGAGAAGAAAAAACCGAAGCATTGTCGTTCAGTTGGATACACAAACCGAAGGCATCATAATTAGCCGAGAAACGCATCTTGTTTATGTAGACGGCGTGGGAATACAACTTCCACGAAAAGAATTTGAATTGTTATCCTTGCTTGCTTCAAAACCCAATAATGTTTTTAAAAGAGAATCCATATTGGCAAACGTTTGGGGAAACAATGTCATTGTTGGCGACCGCACCATTGATGTGCACATTCGTAAACTCAGGGAAAAAATAGGCGAAAAATACATTGCTACGATCAAAGGTGTTGGCTATAAATTTGTTGAAAATTGAAAAAAACTACATTCTTTCTAATTGGATTTTTATTGTGTACCCAAATGGCGTGGTCACAGATTGCAGTCGATTACGCTGCAATTCAAACCAAATTCATGAACTGGGATCCCGTTCGCGGTCTTTGGATTTTTGAAAGCATGAAGGCATTGTCTTCCAATCAACCCGCTCCGGACCGGACGTTTCCAGAAGATTTAACCGCATTTGAAATGTTGTCCCTTGCGCCAAATGGATCCCGTGAAGACATTCAATCTGAAATCCTACGTCAACCCACAAGTGATGCATTTATAAATGTATTGTCACAGTTGTTCAGCGCGACTTCTTGCAATACCCTTACGGGGAGAAGTTATGGAGACCCTCACATTGTGACCATGGATCATACGAGTTATTCGTTTCAAACCGTTGGCGAATTTGTCCTAACCAAAAACACAAGCAGAACCTTTGAAGTACAGGCAAGACAAAAGCCGCAGCGCGACGATTTCTCTTTGAATACTGCCGTAGCCATTCAAATGTCTGGGGACCGCATCGCATACTATGCGGAGGACATTCCGGATAACTCTTCAATGGCACTTTGGGTAAACGGTCAACCCATTCGATTGGAAGGACGAACCTATTATTTACCTATGGGAGGAACCATCCGTTTGGTCGGAAGGAATTACATTGTTTCAGGTCCTTTGGGACAAAAAGTAATCATCGACACGCGGTCATCTGGCATCATGCGCTTTGTGAACCTTACGGTAGAATCCCCGAGTTGCTTAGCCAACAGTTACAGCGGAATCTTAGGAAATGCCAACGGAAATCCTTCCGATGATTTTAATGCAAACCGCTTAGCGAGTCAAAATGGATTAAATGGATTCATCGGAATGAATTCTCCACAGTATGCAAGCTTAGGGAATGACCTTGAGCAACAATACCTAATGGCTTTCACGAAGGAATTTGCAGAAGACCATCGCGTTACCGATACGAACTCGCTATTCAATTACCGACCGGGATTAAACACTTCATTTTACACGGACCGAAGTTTTCCCCGTTTTCACAGAACCTTTAATTCCATACCCAATCAAAACAGAGATCAAGCTAGACAAAGGTGCCAAGAAATGGGAATCAACGAAGCAGAAATGAATGGTTGTATTTACGACAATTACTTCCTAAACCTTCCTCCCAATCCCATTCCTGCGCCGCCAAGGGCGACAGAGGGTGTTGTACTTAATAAATTAGAACGTCCCATCGTAAATAGCAATACGGTTGTACCTGTGATTCCCGAGAAAAATCCTGGAGGAGGTGCTCAACCGATGCAGACCAAACCAACGGAACCTGTTTCAAAACCTCAAATGTATGAGCCAAAAACTCCCGCATATGAAAAACCCATTCAGATAAAAAATCCCGTTGATTTTCAACCGGCCAACCCAAAACCCTCGAATGAAGTTAAACCGGTAAAATCACCTCCAAGCATTTCCCCCGCACCAAAAAACACAAACACTTCCCTACCCTCTAAAGGCAAAAACTGATGCAACGAATTTTCATTACCCTACTCTTTTCATCTTTTACATTCTTATTTTTCAGTCAAAAACCAAAATTGGTTGTAGGCATTGTCGTGGATCAAATGTGTTACGAATACCTCTATCGGTTTCAACCGCACTTTGAAAAAGGTGGGTTTAACCGCTTGATGACAAAAGGGGTGAATTGTAGAAATACAAATTACAACTATGTCCCCACAGTTACCGGACCTGGCCATGCTTCCATTTATACGGGTACAACCCCCTCTAACCATGGCATTGTAAACAACGAATGGTACGTTCGAAGCACGCAAAAAATGACAAATTGTGTCGCCGATGAAAGCGTACACACCGTGGGAAGTGATTCTAAAAAAGGCAAAGCATCTCCCCACAACCTTGAAACCGTAACCCTGACGGATCAATTAAAAATGACATACCCAGATGCCCGGGTTTATGCGATGTCTATCAAGGATCGAGGAGCCATTCTGCCAGGAGGGCATTTAAGCAATGGAACCTTTTGGAATGACAATACCACAGGGAAATTCATTTCAAGCTCCTATTTTGGTGAGAACCTTCCAGAATGGTTGGTGACTTTTAACGCAACCCACAATGCAGATACGTATTTACAGGATTGGAATTTGTCTGTATCCAAAGAATCCTACATCAATCAACTTGATAATTCCCCTTACGAAGTAACTTTGGAAGGGAAGAAAACCCCTGAATTCCCTTATAACTTCACGCAGTTTGCCAAAGGAAATTACAGTATGTTTTGCCTCTCTCCATTTGCGAATACGCTGCTCACAGACTTGGCCATTGAAACCATAAACCAAACCGAATTGGGAAGTAAAAAAGATGTGACAGACATGTTGTGCATCAGCTATTCTACGCCAGATTTGGTGGGACATGCCTTTGGACCTTATTCCATGGAAATTGAGGACATTTATATTCGTTTGGATAAAGACCTTTCGAAGTTGATGACGTATTTAGACAAAACCATTGGGAAAAATGATTACTTGCTTTTTCTAACCGCTGACCATGCGGTGGTTCCTGTACCTCAACAGTTGAAGGACCAAAAACTTCCCGGAGGCTATTTCGATGCGAAAAAAGCCATGGCCAAAATTAAATCTTTACAAAAGGAAACCTTTGGGGCATCCTTGGTTGAGAAAGAAGAGAATTTAAACATCTATTTAAACCATCGCGCCATTGATTCTTTGAATTTAGACTTGCACACTGTGATCAACCAAACCAATGAATGGGTACTTTCTATGCCTGAAGTGAAATGTTCAGCCACGTCCATGCAGCTTACTTCAGGAAGTTCGGATGACCCCTGGGTAAAAATGATTCGCGAAGGATTTCACAAAGACAGAAGTGGAGATGTACTTTTTATTTTAAAACCAGGATATTTATCAGTGGATGAAGATACGGAAGCAAGTCACAAAGGAACCTCCCACGGTGCGGCTTACAACTACGACACCCATGTTCCTTTGTTGTGGTATGGCAACCATTTAAAACACCAAGAGATTGTTCGTCCGATTCAAATAGTTGACGTCGCTCCTACCCTTACACATTTCCTTAATTTACAGCGAAATGGAAGTATGATTGGACGTCCCATTGTGGAATTATTTGGTGGAGAGTAGGTAGTTTTTAACGTTTTGATTAATCCGGTCGATTAGGTTGGTTTGGTCAGGTTTTATAAACTTTTTCCCTGTAATTTTCTCATAAAGCTCAATGTATCGATCCGAAACAACCTTCACAAATTCATCAGGCATTGTTGGCAGGGTTTGACCTTCCAATCCTTGAAAACCATTTTCTATCAGCCAGATTCTAACAAACTCTTTGGAAAGCTGCAATTGTGGCTCCTGATTGAATTGTCGCTGCTCATACCCGTCCGCATAAAAATACCTTGAAGAATCTGGGGTATGAATTTCATCGATGAGCACAACCTTTCCATCTAACAAACCAAATTCGTATTTGGTATCCACCAAAATCAAACCTTGCTTTGCTGCCATTTCTGTGCCTCGCGCAAACAATTCTCGTGTATATTTTTCCATTTGCACATAGATGGTTTCCGGAACCAGGTTCTTGGCAAGAATATCTTCCCTTGAGATGTCTTCATCATGACCTTCTTCTGCTTTAACTGCTGGCGTAATGATTGGATCAGGGAATTTATCATTTTCAATCATGTTTTCTGGCATTTGAACCCCACATATCGAGCGTTTGCCTGCATTGTATTCCCGAGCGGCATGCCCTGCCAAATAACCACGAATGACCATTTCTACGCGAATGGGCTCGCAAGCAAAGCCTATCGACACATTCGGATCGGGAGCATGTTGAAGCCAATTGGGGACGATGTCCTTAGTTTCTGACAAGAAATAGGTTGCGACTTGGTTTAACACCTGGCCTTTGTAGGGAATTGCTTTGGGTAAAATATGGTCAAAAGCACTTATTCTATCCGAAGCCACCATGACCAATCTGCCATCGTTTAAGGTATACACATCCCGCACCTTACCATGGTAAACATTGGTTTGTCCGGGAAAAGTAAAGAACTCATTTTTGAGTGTTTGATTCATTTTTTTTAGAATTTTCTGCCAACTCTGCTTCGTCGAAAGCTTGAATTATTTTGGAGATTAGTTTATGACGAATGATGTCGCTGTGACCCATTTTTATGATCTCAATGCCTTCAATGTCTTTTAATATGTGTGTCGCATAGGCCAAACCAGAACGTTGTCGGGAGGGCAAGTCAACTTGAGACATGTCTCCGGTGATTACAAATTTTGCGGTCATTCCCATACGTGTTAGGAACATTTTCATTTGCATCAGGGTAGTGTTTTGTGCTTCATCTAGGATTACGAACGCCTTGTCTAAGGTCCTTCCGCGCATGAATGCGAGGGGGGCAATTTCTATCACGCCAAATTCCAACATGTCTGCAAGTTTTTCGGGGGGAATCATGTCGCGAAGTGCGTCGTACAATGGCATCAAATAGGGATCTAATTTTTCTTTTAGGTCTCCTGGTAGGAATCCCAAATTTTCTCCAGCTTCTACGGCAGGCCTTGTCAACACGATTCGTTTGACTTCTTTGGCCTTTAGGGCGCGTACGGCCATGGCTACAGCTGTATAGGTTTTACCGGTGCCAGCTGGACCGATGGCAAATACCATGTCGTTTTTTTGAATGGCATCGACCAACTTTTTTTGGTTGATTGTTCTGGCTTTTATTTTTACGCCACCGTTTCCGAACACCAAGGTCTCAGAACCGTTATCGGTGTTTAACAATTTCTCCCCATCTGCAAGCATTAGGTTGTCTATGTTGTTTTCACTCAGGACATTAAATTGCAAGAAATGTTGAACCATCAGGTTAAACTTAACCTCGAAATGATCGAGCATTTCTTCGTCTCCCTTTACGGTGATTTTATTGCCACGGGCAACGATGGATAATTTTGGAAAATGCGATTTTAGGTGCTTCAGGTTGAGGTTATTCACGCCAAAAAAAGCAGCGGGATTAACGCCTTCCAACTCTATGTTCCGGATGCTTAAGTTCAATTAAAGTTATGTTGTATTTGAATACCTGTAAGAAAAAAATTTACTTTTGGTAAAATTAAAAAAATACCAAACACGAGCGAAAAAAAATGCAAATCATAACCCTAACATCTGACATCGGCCAAAGGGATTATTACATCGCTTCGGTTAAGGGGATGATTTACAAGAAAATTCCGGGCGCACAGATTGTTGACATCACACATGAGGTTCGTCCATTCGACAATTTAGAGGCTGCCTACCACTTACGTTCATGTTTTGAATCTTTTCCAGACGGCACCATTCATATTATGGGCGTCGATGCTGAACCGCTCCTTCCTTCATCAACGCTTTCAACTTACCTCGAAAATGCCATTTCGTTTCCCACCATTGTTATTTTTAAGTCTCAGTACTTTATCTCCAATGACAATGGGTTTATCGGCGCATTTCTTGGGGATGATGTACCCGATCGCGTTTACCGTTATGTTCCTGAGCCATCGCAGGAAGGCCATTTGATTTTCACCATGCGGGATTGCTTTGTGGACTTGGCTTTAAAAATTTCGCAAAAAACCCCTTTCACTTCATTTTGTAAGGAAGTAGAATCTTACAAACGTGCCTTTGTACAGGCTCCATTGATCGAAAAGAACCAAATTCAAGGCGCGGTTATTCACATCGATGCCTTTGGGAACATCATCACCAATATATTGAAATCGGATTTTGAACGGTATGGCGAAAAAACACCTTTCATAATAAGTTACATTAAGCGATCCAATGACATTGACACCTTGTCAAAAGCCTACAATGAAGTGCCCATTGGAGAGCGATTGGCGATATTTAACACCAATAATCGCTTAGAAATCGCCATAAACCAAGGCGCGAACGAAGGAAATGGAGGTGCCAATAAATTGTTTGGGGTACGTTTGGGCGAAATCGTGCGTGTTACCTTTTACCCAGCAGGATCCATCACCACTTTAAATGAAATGTATTGATTACACGCATTGTAAAACTTCACTTTCATCATGATAAGGTTCAAGATTTTCTTGACAGCTTTGAGGACGTAAAACACAAAGTAAATCAATTTGAGGGCTGCATGGGAATGAAACTAATGCGGTCAGAAACTGAGGCGGGACTTTTCTTTACGTACAGTCAATGGGAAAGCGAATCAGCCTTGGAAAACTATCGAAATTCAGATACATTTAAAGGACTGTGGTCAAAGATTAAACCTTTCTTCAAAGAAAAAGCCGGAGCGTGGACCGTTGCAGATTATTACAATGGATTTAATTCGTAATCTTGTTGTCGATAAGTTCAAGGGAAGAAATTCAGCTCACATTGCGCGGAAAATCCTAATTTTGAACTTCCGATATAAATTTTAACATGGTTGCGCTCTATTTAAAGGAAGTCAGAAGTTTTCTAAGTTCGGTGGTTGGGTATGTGTTCATCTTGATTTACCTCATCGCAAGCTGGCTTTTCAATTGGATGCTTTC
This sequence comes from Chryseobacterium gleum, assembly GCA_945882095.1. Classification (GTDB taxonomy): domain Bacteria; phylum Bacteroidota; class Bacteroidia; order Flavobacteriales_D; family Crocinitomicaceae; genus UBA952. Next base: position 65,611 of record CAMCWF010000002.1, on the reverse strand, counting down.
CTCCAACACCAACATTCTTGAAGGTTCCCAAGCAGATTTAATTCCTTTTTTCAATAGCTCACCCTATATTTTCTTGGTACTCATTCCCGCCATCACCATGCGGTCCATTGCAGAGGAACGCAGAACGGGAACCATAGAGTTGTTGTTTACACGTCCGATTTCAGATTTAGGCATCTTGTTGGCTAAGTATTTTGCGGGGATTACCTTGTTGCTAATTTCAATTATCCCTACCCTCATCTATTATGCTTCGGTTTATTACCTTGGCAAACCTGTTGGTATCATCGACAATGGCGCTACTTTTACTTCTTATTTGGGACTATTGCTTTTAGGTGCTACGTTCGTTTCCATCGGTATTTTCGCTTCCACCCTCACCTCGAGTCAAATTGTCGCGTTCATTATTTCGATGTCCTTATGCTACTTTCTTTACGACGGGTTAACCTTACTAGGGTCTTATGCCCAATTTGGAAATTTAGATTACATCATTCAATATTTTAGCATTAGTACGCACTATGAATCCATTAAAAAAGGCGTTATTGTGGCGGGAGATTTGGTTTATTTCCTCTCCCTGATTGTCTTCTTCCTAAGCGCTTCATTGATCATCCTTAAAACCCTTAAGAAATAGAACATGGCTAAAAGAAGTTCAAAAGGTTTTTATAATTGGAGCTACTTTTTGGGTTTGGTGGCCATCCTTATTTTCTTAAATGTTATTGGTTCTTTGGTCCATATGAAAGCCGACATGACGGAAGACCAGCGCTATTCTTTGGCACCGGGAACCAAGCGGTTTTTAAGTGAAGAAAAAAACTTTCCCAATCGAATTTCAGTAAAAATTTACCTCGATGGTGATTTACCTGCTGACCTACAAAGTTTTAGAAATGCCATTGAAGATAAGTTAAAAGATTTTAAAGACTTGGCGGGAAATCGCATTGAATATCAGTTCATAAATCCCAATCCAGAGAATGCAAAGGAGGATGAAAAAAGGGCACTCCACACGAATTTATATAAACAAGGTCAGGGAATTTTGCCCATGGATGTTGTGTACATGAAAGACGGTACCCAAACTCAAATGATGTTGTGGCCGGGTGCTGAAATCGCCTATTCCTCCAATGGAATCATTAAGGAAACCACCATCCAATTTCTTCCGGGAACGCAACCAGGTAAACCAATGAATTTGGACAACCTCAATGAAACTTTAGAAAATGCCTTGAATAATTTAGAATACAACCTTCTTTCTGCGATACGGAAAATCACGCAAATTGAAAAGAAGCGCATTGCGTTTTTACAAGGTCACGGAGAATTGAAGGATGGGGAAACCATACGAACCCGTGCCATTCTCGCGCCTTATTTCTCGTTGACAAAAGTGAATCTGAATGATACCCTAAGCGCGCTCGACGGCGTGGATGGATTGATCATTGCAGACCCAAAACTCCCTTTCACCAACAAAGATTTATACATTATCGATCAATTTGTAATGAAAGGCGGAAAACTCATGGTTTTCATGAACGAACTGCAATTCATTGATGATTCCTTAATGGCGAGAGGTGTAACCCATACCATGCGCAAAAACCTGAAAATAGATAACATGCTTTTTGATTATGGGATTAAAATTCATGAAAATTTAGTGGTTGACGCCCAATGCGGTCCTAAAATAGTCCCTTACGCTGACCAGACCTTGGTGCCTTGGTTTTTCCACATCTTGGCAACGCCATCTACTCACCCCATTACCCGAAACCTTGAGCCTGTTTCCTTAGAATACGCAAACGAGCTGCAACTCATCAATACCACAGGTGTGAAGTTGACAAAAATTTTAACCACCTCGACCAATGCGAACAAAACCGGATTGGCACCGCTCATCAGCTTGGCAATGCCTGCTTCTTATGGTGAAAACCCCAAACTTGCTGAGAATCCAAAGGATGACGTGAATAAAATCACCCTTGCTGCCATTGCGGAAGGAACTTTTCAATCCCACTTTAAAAATCGGATCGTAGGAAAATTTGCCGATCCAAAACTTTCTGGATTTCTAAGCCAAAGCAAAGTTGAAAGCAAGATTTTTGTGGTGGGAAATGGACGATTTATTGCCAATGCATACGACTCTATGCCCGATGGAAAAGGAGGAATTTCTTTCCGCGCCAATCCTTTCAATGAACTTAAAATGAACCGCGTCTTGGCCGAAAGAAGGATTCCTTTGTTTTATGGAAACCAAGAATTCATCCAAAACCTGGTGGATTATATGATGGGCGACAATTCGGTTTTAGACATACGAAGTCGACAAATTGACATCAAAGAAATTGACAAGGAGAAAGTGAAATCACAAGGAAAAACCTTAAAGTACCTAAACCTATTCGGACCTGTTTTGCTTATCCTACTTTTTGGGTTTGTAATGTTCCTCATTCGTAAAATGAAATACACTAAATGAACCGATTGAAAAAGCCCATTTTGCTGGTTGGATTGTTGGCCATTTTGGTCGCCTTGATTTTGTTAACCCAAAAATTAATGAAGTCAAAAGGGAATTCAGACGGCGAAAGAATTGATTTTGCAATCGAAGACACCACGTCGATCACAAAAATAACCATCGAAGACCCGCTTTCTACCACCATCACTTTGGTTAACAACGAAGGGAATTGGACAGATTCTCACGGGCAATGTGTTGCGCAAAGCAATGTCAGCTACATCCTAGACGCTGCGAAATTCATTGAATTTAAAGGGTATTTACCTAAAAATTCGCAGAAAAAATTTACGGAATTAATGTCTACCCAGCATACAAAGGTGACTTTTTATGTCAATGGTGATTATGAAAAAACTTGGTACATCGGTCCGCCCGCGCAAGATCACTATGGTCAAATTATGTTGTTGGAAACAGCCGATGGAAAAAGCACTGAACCGGTCATGATGCGTATTAAAGGTGTAAATGGAATCATTTCTCCAAGGTTTTTTGCAGATGCCAGAAAATGGATGTGTACAGAAATCTTTGCCTTGAGCCCAAATCAAATTAAATCTGTAGACATTAACAACCTCGAAAACCCAAGCCAAAGCTTTAAGATTGTTCAGAATCGAAACCGATTTGACGTTACTTCGCGCGGGTCAAAACTGCGTGTTGTCGACACCATGAACGTATATCGCTACCTTCAAGCCTATCATAAAATACATTTTAACCTAGCCAATTTTGAATTGAATAAATCGGAATGTGCCGCCATGAAACGCTCAACCCCGTTTTGTGTCCTAACCTTGAAGGAAACCAGCGGAAAAACTACGAAATTGAAAATGTTCAGGATAAAAACCAAAGAGCCCCAACGTGACGAATTTGGCGCCTGGGTCAACATGGATATGAATGTGTTTTGGTGTCAACTTCCGAATGGTTCTCTGGTGAAATGTCAATATTACGTATTCAACCCAATCCTACTGGGAAATGTCTATTTCCCATCCTTGATGCAATAAAATTAACAACATCTCCCGAGAGTTATGAACGCGATGGAATAAGTTTCCAAACTATTGTTATTTTTGTTTTCTCATTTAAAGACTATGAACTTCATTACATCAAGTAGCACACTTCTAAGCCATCTTCAAAGCATTTCTGGCGCACTCAGCAGCAATACAAAAATGCCGATTTTAGATAATTTTCTATTTTCTATTACCGGAAATACGTTAACGTTGTCTGCCACGGATTTAGAGACGACCATGATTACGCATTTTGAGGTGCAATCAGACGAAGATGGAAAAATTGCCATTCCGGCAAAGCTGATTTTAGATGTTCTAAAAAGCCTACCAGACCAACCCTGTACATTTAGAATCAACATGGCTGAATTCATGGTTGAGATTACCTACGACAACGGAAAATCAAAAATGTCAGGCTTTAACAGCGAAGAATTCCCTAAAATGCCCGCAGTAGAATACGGAAGTTCCATTGAATTAACAGGTGAAATCCTTTCCAGTGCGATTCAAAAAACCCTTTTTGCGATTGGAACCGACGAAATGCGCCCGGTGATGACAGGCGTTTATTGTCACTTTTCTCCCGAGGACATCACCTTTGTGGGTACAGATGCACATAAATTGGTTCGATACAGACGTAAGGACATTACTACACAAAGTAACTCAGCCTTTATCATTCCTAAAAAACCATTGAATTTGTTGAAGTCAAACCTTCGAGGGGATGAAATGGTTAAACTTGAATACAACGAAACAAATGCAACCTTTACCTTTAATGACTTGACCTTGGTTTGTCGATTGATTGACGGTAAATACCCAAATTACGAGGCGGTGATTCCAAAAGAAAATCCAAACGTGCTTACCATTGACAGGTTGCAATTTTTAAACAGCTTGAAAAGGGTGTCCATCTTTTCGAATAAGTCTACCCATCAAGTGAAACTAAAGCTTGCCGGTTCTGAGCTTCAATTGTATGCTGAAGACATGGATTTTTCTAACGAAGCGAATGAAAGATTGACATGTAACTACGATGGTAATGACATGGAAATTGGTTTTAATTCTCGCTTTTTGGTAGAAATGCTTGCCAATTTAGAAATTGAAATGGTACAACTCGCCATGAGTGAACCCTCAAGAGCAGGATTGCTTACGCCCTCTGCCAGTCCGAACGTAAATGAAGACATCTTAATGCTGGTGATGCCGGTGATGCTTACTCGTCCATAATGTCACCTGAAAAACTCAACATTCGCAATTTAACCTTCGAGGAATTAAAAACAGCGGTTGTTGCGTTAGGCTTGCCTGCATTCCGCACCCAACAAATCTACGAATGGCTATGGAAAAAAAATGTAGCCACTTTTGATGACATGAAAAACCTTGGTAAGGGTGCAATTGACGCGCTTAACGAATTGTATTTCATAGATAGAATTTCGACCAAAGAAATCCAAACGAGCAACGACAAAACGCTAAAGTGTGCTTTTGAAACCTACGACCACAAAATCGTCGAAGGCGTTTTGATTCCAACGGCTACAAGAATGACCGCTTGTATTTCATCGCAAGTCGGCTGCAGCTTATCTTGTGCATTTTGTGCCACCGGTAAATTAAAATTGCTTCGAAACCTCACGCCAGGGGAAATCGTCGACCAAGTCGTCGAACTAAGAAACTTGGCACTGGAAAAATACGGGATTGCTTTGTCAAATATTGTTTTCATGGGAATGGGTGAACCTTTGCTAAACTATAAAAATGTAATTCAATCCATTGAAATCATGTCCGCTGAACGTGGACTTTTTATCAGCCCTAGGAGAATCACATTGTCTACCGCAGGCATCGCGAAAATGATTAAAAAATTAGGCGATGAGGAAGTTCGTTTTAACCTTGCACTTTCCCTACACGCCGCCACAGATGCAAAACGAAGCAAGGTGATGGAAATCAACGATTCCAATGATTTGGAGTCCTTGCGAGATGCCCTCGAGTATTTTCACGAGAAAACACAGTCCAGAATTACGTTTGAATACATTTTATTCAAAGATTTTAACGATTCTTTGTCTGATGCAGCGGACTTTGCAAAGTTCTCAAGATGTGTACCTTGTAAAATCAATCTGATAGAATACAATCCAATTGGCGATCCCTTCTTTGAAAAAGCAAGCTTGGAAAATACGCAGGCATTCTCAGAATTTTTGGAAGAAAAAAACATGATTGTCAACGTGCGAAGAAGCAGAGGAAAAGACATCGATGCTGCTTGTGGACAGCTTGCAAATAAAAATAAAATGGTTCTAAAAGCAGAGCAAAAGTAGCTTACAGAATTTCACGCAGTTGGATCATGCTTTCCAAGGTCTCTGTTTCCCCATTCATTTTACAGAAAGTTTCATAGGTCGAGATGTATCTTCGAAGAATGCGTGTATTTGAAGAGGGCTCGAAAAATCCGCGCTGCGGTTTAATGTCCATTTCACTTAGAAAATCGGTCATGTGTTGGCCATCGAACAGTACACCGTTGTTTGTTGGATTGATGTAAAAAAGCACCCCATAATCATTGTCAAGCTCTGAAAGTATACCCAAATGGTTGTCATCCATCCAAGCCAGTACAAATACATAGGGGAAATCAACGCCGTAGATGGGTAAATCCAACTGATTGGCCAAGATGGAATAAAGGATTCCTACCGTAAGCGGATGGCCTATTTTAGATTCCAGTACTTTCTCAATGTCCAAGGACTCAATGAACGGAACGGTTTCTTGGGTTACTTGGAATCCGAGCACTTCGTAAAATACGTGGTTAAAAATTTTAACTTGTTCAAAAGAAGTCTGATTGTCATTCAGTTCCAACCAAATGGCCCTTCGAATTTCAGCAATTTTTTCATAAACCTTTGCATCATCCAAATGGACATTGTGAAAGCGATTCAAGGTAATGATTCCATTTAGCAAATCCTTGTCATCCGATTTTTTCCAAGCGTCCAATGATTTATAGAGTTCTTCGCAACGAAGTTCCTTGCAAATTTCTTCTGCCCTATGTTGTTGTAGATCTTGCCTATTGTCTGCAATGATTTTCTCAAGGATTGGCAGCACTCGAATGCGTTCAGCTTTGATCAAAGACTTTATGACACAAAAGATTTTCTCATCTGGATCTTCCAGAAGCGAAACAAGGGCATTTAATTTTTTTACGGAAATTATCACGGTGTAAAAGTATTTGCGCAGCACCTACGAAAACTTCGAAGGATAAATGTTTATCCATAATATAATGTTAATTGGGATGTAACCATTCCGAATTTAAGACGTTAAAAACCTCAGAAATCAAATGAGCTATGCTACAGGTTATTTGAAGGAAGGGGGGCAGTGCCCCCTTTTTTTATATCTTTGAAATTCAAAAAAACATTCAAAATGAAAAACCTTACCTTCTTACTCTTACTTGCAATCTTTACAAATTGTGGAACGACCAAAAAACAATCTAAAAAAGACACCGCCACCCAACTGGTGAGTGCCACCGTAGGGATTGTCCATGTGAATGAAGAGGGTTGTCCTTTGTACATCGAGGTTACTTCTGCATTAAACAACAATCAAACGGTACCTTTTGGCAAGGCTTATCCTTTGAATTTGGCAAACAACATGAAGAAGAAAGGCTTAAAAGTTCAGTTTACCTATACGTTATCTAAAGCAATGCAACCTGAAGGATGTACGGCAGATGCAGTCATTCAATTGAATGAAATCAATGTAATTCCTTGATTTTCATAAAGTCCATACACAAATAACCCAGCGCTTTTCCAACCATTCTGTTTTCCATTTCATTACATGGTGCTGCTTCGGTGAGGTGTAGGTATGAAATTTTTGCTGGATCAACGGATAAAAGCAATCCGCGAATTTGGTCTAAGCCCCAACCTGATGGCGAATGGGCCGAGGAAGGCATGTTTTGAATGCAATCCATGTCAATTTCGAGCCCAATGTTTTCATCAGCTGACATCGCCTTGACGAAATCATTTTGGAGGTTTCTTTCACCGGTCAGGTAATCTTCATAAAAAGTGGCAAACACATTTTGCTCGGCCATGAAATCGGCCATGAAAGAATTCAAATAATAGGCATGCAGACCCAAGACTGCATAGGACGTTAAGATTTTCTCAGCCATGGCATAAGAAAAAGAATTCCCACTGTGCCTTCGGTCTGTTTCACGGCAATCTGCGTGGGCATCTACATTTATGACGGACGAAGTGTTTTTTGTTTTCGAAGCCCAACGCATCAGCGGAAGCGCATTGTTATGTCCGCCACCAATCACCACAGGAATTTGATCTGCAGTGACCTTATCAAGCAATATCGTTTCAATGAAATCATCCAATTCAGATACCCAAACACTTGCCTCAAAAGCATCCATAGGGAAAGGACCAACCGATTTTACACAACCTAGAAGGGAAAAATCTTGCCCTTGGTATTGCATGGGAAGGAAACAGTTCATGAACGCATCGAAAGCATTTTCAGCACCTGGCCGACCATAATTGGCAAATGGACCTATCGATTCAGAGATGCCTAAAATTTTAAAACGCGCCTGCACAGCCGCATTTGGTAGGTAATCCCCCACTTTGTATTCACCTTCACGAGAGGAAAATGAAAGTTCATTCAAGTACGCTTGGAATGGAAAGAAGATAAAGTTACCGTTCGATGATTTCATACACTTTCAATTTTTCAACAATCCAACCGGGCGTGCGCATGGGTTTTAACTGAGGAGTTGATACAAAAACCAAGGTGGTTTTTGCTTCCGTGATTTTCAAGTTGCTCTCATTCCAAATTTCATACTGAAATTCCAAGGAGGCATTGTTGAGTTTCACCAATTGTGTGCTAAGGGTCAAGAGGTTGTCATATTTTGCGGGAAGCAAATAATTAATTTCTAAACTTTTTACAGGCAAAAGGATTCCCATTTGTTCGAGTTCACTGTAGACGATTCCAATCATTCTCAGGCACTCCACCCTTCCCATTTCAAGGAACGCTGCATAATTGCCATAATAGCAATATCCCATTTGATCGGTTTCGCTGTAACGAACCCTGAATTTTATCGAATTTTGGCAGTGTAAATCCACCGTCTAAATTAAGATTTTATTTTGTTATTAGGGAAAAAAGAGTACTTTAGACGCCCGCTTCTTATTTCACAGCGTCGTTTTTTCTTGCTCTCTACAAGTAAAAAAAAGGTAAAAGTCAATAGCAATTTGACTTTTTTATTAAGTTTTTTATGTGGACATTTGTTCACTCGAAATTAACGATACATAACATTTGGTTAACATTGCTAAAAGTTTGTATTAAAGATATTAGTGTTATACTGTTAAAAGTTTTTTTATTATGTTAAAGGATCACGAAACGACATGGAAAGCATGTTTGAATGTCATTAAAGACAATATTTCATTACAAGCTTTTAAAGTGTGGTTTGAGCCAATCATCCCCGTGAAATTGGAAAAGAGCATCCTTACGATACAAGTTCCTTCGCACTTTTTTTACGAGTGGTTGGAACAGCATTACATCGGATTGCTCAGCAAGGTTATTAAAAAAGAAATTGGTGCAGAAGCAACGCTGGAATACAGCATTGTAATGGAAAGCAACAACCGTAATGCAACGCCCTACACGGTAAAACTTCCTACGCAAAACTCAAATGCCACCCGAAACACTCCGGTAAACGTTCCCATAGGCGCAACAGAGCATCAAATCCGTAACCCATTCATCATTCCAGGATTAAAGAAAGTGAACATTGAGTCTAACCTAATGCCCATTTTTACTTTCGAGAATTTTATTGAAGGAGATTGCAACCGTTTGGCACGTGCATCAGGATACGCGGTATCGAACAAGCCTGGCGGAACAGCCTTTAATCCTTTGTTAATTTATGGAGGCGTAGGACTTGGAAAAACCCACCTTGCACATGCCATAGGCATATCAATTAAGGAGCAACATCCCAACAAAACGGTTCTTTACGTGCAATCAGAAAAATTTGCGCATCAATTCATCGATGCCATTAAGAACCAAACCACCAATGATTTCATCCATTTTTACCAAATGATGGACGTATTGATCATTGATGATGTTCAATTCTTTGCAGGCAAAGAACGTACACAAGATGTGTTCTTCAGCATTTTCAACCACCTTCACCAAAATGGCAAACAAATCATTTTAACGTCTGATAAAGCACCGGTCGAAATGCAAGGAATGGAACAAAGGTTACTTTCTCGTTTCAAATGGGGATTAAGTGCGGACCTAACCATCCCAGATTTAGAGACTAGGATTGCCATTTTAGAAAAGAAAATGTACGGAAGTGGCATTGAGCTTCCGAAAGAGGTTGTAGAATACCTGGCTTACTCCATTAACACCAATGTTCGAGAAATTGAAGGTGCACTGAACACTTTGTTGGCGCAGGCTTCCTTGAATAAAAAATCCATCAACCTGGAATTGGCCAAGCAAATGGTAGACAAATTTGTCAAAAACACCGCACGCGAAGTTTCCATTGAATACATTCAAAAAATTGTATGTGATTATTTCGATCTTCCAATCGAAATGTTGAAATCGAAAACCCGCAAGCGCGAAGTGGTTCAAGCCAGACAAATCAGCATGTATTTCTCAAAGAAAATGACAAAATCTTCCTTGGCAAATATCGGTGCGCATTGTGGTGGTAAAGACCATGCTACCGTTTTACATGCTTGCAGAACCGTTGTCAACCTTTCTGAAACAGACAAACAATTCCGTCATTACCTAGACGAATTGGAGAAGAAATTAACCCTTCATTAATCAATTGAGGTACACATGTACCTAACCATTACCCACAAAACGGAGCTTGCATTCGTAGAAAGTAAATCAAAATTCATTGGGCTTCTCTTTCCATGCACTCATATAGATGCATTTAAAACTGAATTAGCGAACGTAAAAAACACCTACCCCAACGCTTCCCATTATTGTTCCGCAGGTATTTTTGGAAACCCTATTTCGCACCGATCATCTGACGACGGAGAACCTTCCGGATCCGCCGGAAATCCGATGCTTGGACAACTTCGCGCAGCGAACCTTGTGAATGTTGCTTGCATAGTGGTTAGGTATTATGGCGGCACAAAATTAGGCGTACCCGGTTTAATTAAATCATACAAAGCAGCCTGTTTTCAAGCCATTGAACAAACTGAACGCATTCCATTTGTCAAAAAAAACATCTTCGAAATACGTGGAAACTATGAAATGCTAATGCGTTTTTACAGTAAAAATCACAAAAAAGGTTGGGAAATGAAGACCCTATACCTTGCAACTGATATGGTTATACATGCCCTTCTCGAAGAAGAAGCTATGGAAGATTTCAAAAATAACTTAACTTTATTTCCGCTTTTGGAATTTGACGCAGACCCTGAAAATCAATAAGATGTGTTATAGCAACTCAAGTACTTCGACCAATGTTAGCTTAGGTAAAAAATTCAATCGACCGGTTGACCATTTGCCTGATACACCCCCCTTGCACTTTGTCTCTGGTTTTCATTTCCCAAAATGGAGAATCGTTACCCAGGAGGCGATAGAAATCATGCAATGGGGACTTATTCCACGATGGTTTAAAGATGTAGATTGGAAAAGCATCGCATCCAAAACACTCAACGCCAGAATAGAAACCCTAGCCGAAAAACCGAGTTTTAAGCATTTGATAGCCTCCCAACGTTGTATTGTTCCATCGAATGGATTTTTTGAATGGCAAACCAGAGGAAAGGAAAAAATTCCTTATTTCATAGCGCCAAAAGACGAGGCTTTGTTTTGCATGGCTGGACTTTTCGACCAATGGACCGCTCCCGATACGGGTGAAACAATGCGTTCCTTTACAATTCTAACCACGGAGGCCAATGAACTTATGGCCGAAATTCACAATGAGAAAAAAAGAATGCCTTATGTATTGACGCCGGAAGACTGTTTAAACTACCTAGAAAACAGACATTTACCGATTAATTTTTCGGATTTCCCTGTGATTTCGGCGGAAGAAATGTATGCCCATCGCATTGATAAGAAACTCCTTTTGTCTGAAAACGCAAACCAAGAAGCTGTGAAAGCAATTTTTGTTGATAATATTGGAGAACAAAGTAGCCTATTCTAGCTAGATGATATTAATTTTGTGAAGTTGTGACCATGAAAATTACCCATCTTCTTTTTATTCTTCCTTTCTTTTTTTGCGGATGCATAGAAATCATTGATGACATAACGGTCCACAATGATGGAACGGGCTCCTTTAAGTATTCCATTAACCTAAGTTCCAGTAAAATAAAGGTAAATTCGATATTGGCTTTGGACAGTCTGAATGGAAAAAAAGTCCCTGACATGGGGGAGATTGTGGAAAAAATTCAAACCTTTAAAAACACCTTGGAAACACAACCTGGAATCTCAAATGTCAAGACAGAATTCAATCAAGTTGAGTTTATTCTGAAGGTTTCGTGTGATTTCTCCAACGTAGTTGCTTTGCAAAATGGGATAAAGGAAACCCTTGTGGCCATAAGCAAGGAGAAAAATACCGAGATCTACAATTCAAATTGGATTTCTTGGGATGGCAAAACCCTTAGCCGTTTGATTCCCAACGCCCTTGCCGTAAAAGCCAAAGCCTATGAAAACTCAGACATGGATTTATTGAAGAACGGTAGCTACACAAGCATTTCACGCTTTGACCGCGCCATCGATAAAACCACCAATGTGAATGCTAAAATTAATCCTTCGAAAACAGCTACCATGCTTCGTGTCAACACGTATGATTTACGTCAAAACAATCACTTGATCGAGAATACCATATCTTTAACGCCTAACTAGGTATGAAACAAACCCTTATTGTACTTTTTTCCTTTGTATGGCTGCATTTGAATGCCCAAAATTCTGAGCAAATCATCCCCCAGGAAGCCGTTACTGTTTTTAGCATCAACAACATCAGTTTGCTGCAAAAAGTCACAATCGATGAATTGATCGAATATGACTTCATGGATGAAATCCACCAAGAATTGTTTGACGGTTCCACCGATCAGAAGTCTTTGAAGGACGCGGGGATAGATTTTGACCAACGGTTGAATATATTTTATGGAAAAAACCTTAAGTATGAGCTTTCTGGATTCACCTTCGGACTGAAAAACAAAACCGATTTGTTCAAGGTGTTTGATGATTTCGACGCCATGGAAAGTCCTTATAAAAATGTGGATGTTTACGGATCCTTCTTCAATAACTTAATTATCCAAAATCAAGCTGCCATTTTGGTGCGAGTTGAACCCCTCGAGTCACATGTCTTGGAGGTGACAGATTCCATTTGGTATTCCCGGGGGAATCTTTCTCCTTATTATGCTGATTTTGAGAATGGGGAAGACAATCCGGATGACAATGTTATGAATCAAGAAATTGACATGGACATCCTGACCAAAAACTACAATGAAATGAGGGACAGTGTCCAATTTATCCTTCAGAATGCCTACTTCAAAGAGGTGATGGAAGGATTGTTCGTACAACGTAAATCACTTTATTCCCAAGCGCCCCAGTTTCAAGAACAGTTAACACATACGACAGAAGGTATTTTCTACATGGACAATGCACGTAATTTTGAAAAAACAAATAACCTATGGTATTTGAAAACCGTCCTTCCTTCCTTGTATACCGACATCCAGGAAATTTATGAAGGCAATGTAATTGTTGGTGACCTCATCCTTAAAGACCACAACATCGAATTTCAAATTACAGCGAAATATGGCGAGAAATTAGGTTCGATTTACCAAGAAATGAACGATTCAAAATTCGATAAAAACATAACAAAATACATCAAAGAGGACCAAGCGGCTTATTTCACGTACAACATAAACTTGCGCAAGGCTTATGACAAAGCGTTTGAGGTGATTGTTCCCATTTTGAGTAAGGAGAAAAACCAGGACATCTCTATGAATGTATTGTTCTTGAAATTAGCCAATGAATTTGTAAACAAAGATGCGCTGTTCAACGCCTACAAAGGAAGCATGTTCGGAACCTTTAACGGAATTCAAAAAGTAAAAACCAAAAAAATCGAATTCTTTTACGATGAAGTCACCTTTGAATATGGGGAAAGAACTTCAGAAGCAGAAGAAGACATGCCTATTTTCACGTTGGGATTCACGACCGACCGGCCCGACATCCCAGAATTGGTTCTTTCACACCTAAGCCAAGTAACCAGCAAATTCGAGAAAAAGGAAAATTATTGGATTTATAACAATGCGATTTTTGAATCGGCACCGGTTTACCTCATCAATAAAAACGGTTTGTTGATTGTTACCAATGACAAAGATTTGGCAGACAACCATTCCAATGGCTATGGCGCTGAATCGATTTCAAAAAAAGCGGTAAAAGCCATCAAAAACTCAGGATTTATGACGGCTGCTGCAGACATCAAAATTGCCGCAAGCAAATTCCCGACAGACTTCTTACAACCAGAACAACAAAGATTGATTGAATCTCTGAAAGGAAAATCGGGAAATATGAAACTTACTTCCTCTGATACCTCCAGTAACCAAACCAATGTTTCCTTGGTGTATTCGTATGAAGGCCAAGAAAATTCCGGGAAACATTTATTGGATTTGTTAAACACAATGTATTTGCTGACCAAGTAAGTGAAAAACATAAACAAAGGATTTTTTTTCATCATCTTAACCCTGTTTTTAGGGGCAATTCTCTATTTCCGAAATGATTTGTTTTTAGGTAAGCAATCCCCTAGAATGGTCGATCGTTTACCGCATGCAGATGTGTTGGCAAGGGTAAAATTTCTTGACCTCTCGAAGGAATTGAACTCCATTCTGTTCAAATACAAATTGCCCATACGTGAATTTGCGGCCCCCGATTTTCTTTTAAGTCAGGCGAAAAACAGTGGATTGGATGTGCAAAAGAACGTATACATTTTCGCGTCCAAAGACCAGTCAGAATGGGGAGGAATGGTTTCTGTGACAGACAGCGCTAAAATCATTGATGCTGTTGACCGATTTCGAAAAAACACCCAAGTGTTGGATTCATCGGAAAACGGGATTCGGATTTTTCATTTTCCTGAAATGAACCTCAGTGTTTCCTATGAAAATTCGTACTTACTCATTTATTCAGGCAACTTACTCAAAAAAAGATTGGCTGAAATTCATGATTCTGAATACGGTAACATCAGAAGTTCATGGAAAAAATTTCTGGCCCTTAAAAAATTCAATCAAGAAAAGTTGGTGGTCTTTTTATCTGGGAAGCCCTTGAAAGACTATGGGTTTGACTACGCCTTGTTCGCCCATGACAATGATACCTTGAATGTGAATGTTAAGTTTTACCTGGCAAGTAAAGATGCTCTCGGATACACCTTAAAGACAAATGGAAAAGGCTTGCCCTCGGGAAATGAGAAATCAAAATCCATCGAATTACATCTAAACAAGCCATTTTTACCTGGTAAATCAGGGGATGCGCTGAAGAAACAATTGGTCACCATGGGAAAAAAAATAGGATTTCCTACCCTCGCGTTTTTAGATGCCTGGGAAGGCGATTTGTCCTTTCGAGAAGGGGGAACGGTAAAATCCAAACAACGAATCATTGTTTCTGAATTGGATGAGGATTTCAATGTTCGCGAAGTGACAAAATTTCAAGACATCGAGGTGCCTGGGTACTCGATTGCATTTAACATGAATGAAAAGGGACCTCAATTTATAAACACCTTGTTTCAAAAAGGATTGCTCCGAACGGAAGAAAATAAGTTGCGGTTTTTGTTTTCACCATTGCTCACCATGCGAAAAATGGACAGTTATTATTTCTTCACTTCTTCTTTGCTCACGCCTAAGTTGGTTGATCAATCTGAAAATCATGTGCAATGGAATTATGAAGGGGGTCAATTTCGAGTGGACCTCAAAAAAGCATCGCCTCAAGGAATAGAAGGTACCCTGATGCTTCCTGCAAAACAATTGATTTTGAAACTGCAAAAACGAAATACTAAAAAATCAATCGGCAGTATTTTCTAAAGCGAAGTCGATGTTTAAATAGGTGTTTTTTACCTCTTCAAGGATGCTTAGCACTTCCTCTAGTTCTGAAGATGTCACCAAACGGGTTTTGAAATCTTTAAAATGTGGAATTCCTCTGAAGTAATTTCCATAGTGCCGTTTCATTTCTGCAATGCCAACCTTGTTTCCTTTCCATTTGATGCTCATTGCCAAGTGATCTTCCACAGCGGAAACACGCGCATCCATGGTGGGAGGGTCTATCATAATCCCTGAATTCACATAGGTTTTGATTTCGTTAAAAATCCATGGATACCCAATCGAAGCGCGACCAATCATAACGCCATCGACACCATACCTTTCCTTGAATTCCTTCGCTTTTTGTGGCGAATCAATGTCTCCATTTCCAAAGATGGGAATGTGCATTCTCGGATTGTTTTTCACTTCACCTATCAGCGTCCAATCTGCGTCGCCCTTGTACATCTGTTTTCGGGTTCTTCCATGGATGGAAAGTGCTTCAATGCCAATGTCCTGCAAACGTTCCGCATTGTCGACAATGTTTTTTGTTGAATCGTCCCAACCCAATCGGGTTTTAACGGTAACGGGAATTTTCACTGCGTTTACAACCGCTTGGGTCATTTTCACCATCTTCGGGATGTCTTGTAAAATCCCAGCTCCAGCACCTTTGCATGCGACTTTTTTCACGGGACAACCGTAATTGATGTCCAACAAATCCGGGTTGACTTTTTCAATGATTTCTGCTGCGTGTACCATGCTTTGAATGTCAGAACCAAAAATTTGGATGCCAATGGGTCTTTCATATTCGAAAATATCCATCTTTTGGACACTTTTCGCTGCGTCTCGAATCAAACCTTCAGAGGAGATAAATTCGGTGTACATTAAATCTGCACCATGTTTTTTACACAGGGCACGAAAAGGAGGGTCGCTTACATCTTCCATGGGGGCAAGCAACAGCGGAAAATCGCCCAATAAAATATCCCTAATTTTTACCATTACAAGAAAAGAGAAGGTTTTTTTTCTTGCATTTGCTTGAGGTATTTTTTGAGGTCCTGCTCCTTGTCCTTTCGAAGGATCATGAGCATACCATCGGATTCAACTACAATCGTATCTTGGATGCCATCGAGCAATACCACTTTATCTTTTGGCAAATGGATAAGGCAATTGTTTGTATCGAACATAAACACATGGTCACCTACAATGGCATTTTGGTTTTCATCCAATTTCATGTGGTCGATCAAACTTCCCCAAGTACCCAAATCGCTCCAATCAAAATCTGAAAGTACGACGGAGACGTTTTTCGCATGTTCCATTACGGCAAAATCAATAGATATGTCTTCACACGCCGAAAAGGCATTTTTCATGAAGCCTATCTCTGCCTCCGAATTGTACGCTTGGGTATTTTTACAAAAAATTTCGAACAAATCGGGTTGAAAGGAATGCAATGCATTGAGAATGGTTTCGGCTTTCCAAATGAAAATACCGGAATTCCAGACATAATTTCCTGCCGCAACGAATGCTTTGGCGGTTTCTAAATCTGGTTTTTCACAAAAACGATTCACCGCATGCACATCACCCGCGGTTACTTGATCTGCAGTAAATTCTATGTATCCATAGCCCGTGTCGGGTCTTGAAGGTTGGATTCCTAAGGTAACCAATTGTCCTTTTTCGGATTCATTGAGCGCAATATCCACCAAGGATTTAAAACGTTCGATTTGCACAATTAAATGATCAGAAGGCGAAATCACGAGGTTTGCCTGAGGATTTAAATCATAAATCTTTGCAGCGGCAAAGGCAATGCAAGGAGCTGTATTTTTTCTTTCCGGCTCGCAAATTACCTGAAGGGCGGTCAATTCGGGCAATTGTTCCAATACCAAGTTTAGGTAAGATTCATTGGTAAGAATATAGATGTTAGACACCTCTGAGATTTTTTCCATTCTTTCGAAGGTGAGCCTCAATAAGGACTTCCCGATACCGAGGACATCTAAAAACTGTTTGGGCATATGTTGGGTAGACATCGGCCAAAAACGGCTACCTACCCCACCGGCCATGATTAAACTATAGGTATTCTTCATCATCGTCTAATTTTATTACGGTTGCCAATACGTGGACCAAATAGACCTTTCCGGTTGAGACTTCGGTGCATTCATACCTGGTTCGCCGTTTGTTCCCCTTTTCAAAAGCTTTGTTATTGAGTACAAATTTACTGCTTTTTGGTAGTTTTTCGAGTATCACCTGCCCATGAATGGGTTGATCATACGCTTGTAAAATCCTACTCAAGTCTACGTCGGTACAAGAAGAAGCTTTGAGTTCGTAATGCGATTTTTTTAAACTTGCATTCAATTCCTTAGGCAATTCCGGGTGGTCTAGGATCAAGTCAATTAAGTTACGGTAAGCCAATTTCCATTCAATTCCATGTGGCGCCACTTTGGTTCCGTACTTCACAAAGGTATGGTAGTGAGCAAATTCGTGTAAAGTGGTGAGTAAAAAGGCATAGGGATTCAAATCTCCATTCACGGTAATCTGAGGTTTCCCTTCCATTCCTCGCACCCGAAAATCACCCCATTTGGTTTTTCTCCCTTTTACGATTTTAAAATGAACATTGGATTCAAGCAACAATTGAGAAATCACCCCTGTAAATGCAATGGGTATGTATTTTTCAAAGACATCTTGATATTTTGCTGCTTTATTCTGAATCATTGTCAAAGATAGGAATCCCGTCGCTTGTAGATGGTGTCTGTAAAAATTAATACTAACTTTAACCACGTGAAAATGATTAAAAATATTGGGATTTATTTCCTCATGATGGGATGGGTGCTTCGTCGTCCTAGAAAATTCGGGATTTTCTGGAAGATGCTTATGAGCGAAGTTCATTTAATTGGGATCAACTCAATTCCCATTGTGGCATTGATGTCGACCTTTATGGGAGCGGTCATTTCACTTCAAACGGCTTCGAACATGGACAGCCCATTGTTGCCAGATTACACCGTAGGATACATCACCCAATCCAGTGTGATTCTGGAATTTTCACCCACCATCATTTCGCTTATTTTGGCAGGTAAGGTCGGGTCCAACATCGCCTCTGAAATTGGAACGATGCGCATCACCGAACAGATTGACGCCTTAGAAATCATGGGCGTAAATTCCTTGAATCATTTGATCTTGCCAAAAATTGTAGCCTCCATTTTATACTTCCCTATCTTGGTGATTTTTTCAATGTTTCTTGGGATGTTTGGTGGTTACATCGCGTTGATCGTTTCAAATTTAACCAATACCGAAACCTATGTTTTGGGATTAAGGTCTTGGTTTGAAGTCTCCAATGTTTGGTATGCACTCACCAAAACCGTAGCTTTTGGATTCATCATCGTTTCCATTTCTTCGTTTTATGGATATTATGTTAAAGGAGGTTCTTTGGATGTTGGACGTGCCTCGACCAAAGCCGTCGTAATCAGCAGCGTGGCAATCCTAATCGCGAATTTTATCATTACGAAATTGATGCTTCTATAAAATGATTACGGTACAAAACATCAACAAGTCCTTTGGTAAACAGCAAGTTTTGTTTGACATAAACGCGCAGTTTGAAACGGGGAAAATCAATTTAATCATAGGACAATCTGGACAAGGAAAATCGGTTTTGGCGAAATGCATGGTTGGACTTCACGAAGTAGATTCAGGCAACATCCTTTTTGACGGCAGGAATTTTTCGGAAATGAATTTGACGGATCGAAGTGAGATACGACAAGAAATTGGCATGTTGTTTCAGGGCAGCGCTTTGTTCGACTCCTTGACTGTGGAGGAAAATGTAGGATTCCCTTTGACGATGTTTAAAAACTTAACCAAAAAAGAGCTAAGCCATCGCGTGGACTTCTGTTTGGAACGTGTAAACCTCGCCGGTAAAAACAAACTTTATCCTTCGGAATGTTCCGGGGGTATGCAAAAACGCGTAGGCATTGCACGTGCCATCGCTATGAATCCAAAGTACTTATTTTGTGATGAACCAAATTCAGGATTAGACCCCAAAACATCCATCTTAATAGACGCGCTGATCAAAGACATTACCTATGAGTATGGCATGACCACCGTGGTGATTACCCATGACATGAACAGTGTAATGGAAATTGGTGACAACATACTTTTCATTTACCAAGGTCAAAACTGGTGGAGCGGCGATAAAAACAGCATCATAACCACAGACAATCCAGAAATTGTCAACTTCGTTTACGCTTCGGAGTTCATGAAAGAGATTCGTCATTCATTGAAAGCGCAAATTCGCTAGCATTCAAATACATTCCGCAGGATGTTAAAGGCAAATCCTCCTCTGCGGGTTTGCTACTTTTCATTTCTTTTGTATCTTTGCCATCCAATTTAGCTCAAAGGAGATAAATATTGTGACATGCGGATGTGGTGAAATTGGTAGACACGCTAGACTTAGGATCTAGTGCCGAGAGGTATGCGGGTTCGAGTCCCTCCATCCGCACCAATAAGGTCTCGTTAAAATAGCGGGGCCTTTTTTTTTGAAAATTTTATTGAAAAAACTATGCAAGTAAGTAGACAAGACCTTGATGCACAAAACGCATTGTTAAAAGTTGAAATCGAAAACAAGGATTACGCAGAAAAAGTGCAAAAATCTCTTGACAAACACAGAAAAACAGCAAAAATACCAGGGTTTCGTCCCGGAACCGTTCCCTTAAGCCTCATTCAAAAAAAATACGGAAAGGCCGTACTCGCGGAGGAGCTTAACAAACTTTCAAACGAAGGCGTATCAAACTTCATACGTCAAAACAACATTGAGATCCTTGGTCACCCGATTCCCAAAATGGATGCCGATGTCGTTGGAGACTTCGACCGTCCCGATCAATTTGAATTTATTTTCGAAATTGGTCTGGTGCCCACTTTTGATTATCACTCTGTGTTGAAAGGAGGCATTGAATACAATACCGTTCGCGTGGATGACAACCTTGTTACCCAACAAATTGAGGACATCCAACGACGCTATGGAAAACTCGTCAACGCTGAAGTTACCGAAGCAAAAGACATGGTGTTAGGTCAGCTGGTTGAATTAAACGATGATGGTACAGTCAAAGAAAATGGTGTAAAACACAATACCACCGTGAGCTTGGAATACCTTGACAATCCAAAAGGAATCGAAGTGTTGCTTGGAAAGAAAAAGGAGGATGTCGTTCGTTTAGACCCTGATTGGGTATCGAAAAATGAAGAAGACAAAATTTCTTTACTTGGCATCAAAGCCGAGGACCTTCCCAATGTTGGCAATTCATTTCAATTCACAGTTACTGAAGTAAAACGAATGGAAAAAGCCGAGATGAATGAAGAATTATTCGCTAAGCTTTTTAGAGAAGGAGAAATTACCGACGAAACAGGTCTCAGGGCACGGGTGTATAAAGACCTTGAGCAAATGTTTGAACAGGATGCGGACCGTTTACTTACACGAAAAGCCTATGATTTATTGGTGGAAAAAGTCGAAATGAATTTTCCAGAAAGTTTTTTGAAGAAATGGATAAAAATGAGTTCGGAGAATCCAATCTCTGATGAAGACCTGAACAAAGAATTTGATGGTTATTTGAAATCACTCAAGTGGCAAATGATCCAAACCCGGATTTTTAAGGATGCAGAAATCAGAATTTCCAACGAAGAAGTAATCACATTTACCAAAGGATTGATGTTGAACAACTACGCACAGTATGGAATTCCTGCACCTGAAGATGCTGAATTGGAAGCCTCTGCAAGGAATATGCTTAGCAACAAAGAACAAGCAAATGGGATTTATGATCAATTGGCTGAACAAAAATTAACCTCTTTTTTCAAGTCCAACATGAGCCTAAAAATGAAACCCTTAACCTACGAGGTATTTGTTCAAGAGCTCAAAAAATAATTATTTCCAATCCAATAGCTGAAGAGGCCCTGTCGATTTTTGCGCGGCGTATTTCAATTGAATTTCCCTAAGGATGATTTGAATGCTCGTCGTTTTGTGTGTCTTATGGGCAAACACCCCTAAGATTTCCCTGGCAGGCATCCCATAGTTTGATTGCAGGCTTTTCAACTTCCCCGCATCCATTTTTGGCGATGCGTAGTTGTCAGGAATAAGGGTGTATCCTCCGTTGATGTTGACCATGTCGACCAATATCTCCAAACTTCCCCCAATGTAATCCCACTCGATGGGGTCGACGGCATCTTTGAGGTTACAAAAATTGACCATTTGTGTACGCAAACAATTCCCTTTGCTCAACAACCAAGGCTGTAAATTCGTAAGCGACTCTATGGCTATTTCACCCTTTGAATCTTCATTCGTGTAAATTTTGATTTCCTCTTGGTACAAGGGAATGCTGCGGTGCCTAGGGTCCGAATAAGGCCCAGCGAAAATCGCCAAATCTACCTTATTGCTTTCCAGTGCCAAAAGCAGTTCCTCGGTACGGTATTCCATGAAAAGCAATTTTGCATTGGGCAATGCCTTTCGCAATCCCAGAAAAACATCCGATAACAAATAGACCGCAATGGTGGGAATGACCCCAATCCTGATTTCTTCGAAAACCTTTCCCGACATTTTTTCATTCAATTGGGTTATTTTGTCGTTTTCATTAAGGATTTCACGCAAAATCGGAATGACGGATTGACCATATGGCGTAAGGGTAAGGGGTTGTGTCACACGGTCAAAAACGGGATGTCCCAATTGTTCTTCGGCCTTTTTTACTTGCATGGACAAGGTAGGTTGGGTCACAAAACACCTTTCACTCGCACGTAAAAATTGCAGTTCCTCACTTAACACCACCAAGTAACGCATCTGTTGCAGTGAAATCATATTGATAATTTTGATTCAAATATAAATGGTATTGATTAATTCTATAGAACTTTGCGTATAAATTTGCTGGACGTAAAGAAATGAACAAGAGACTTTGAAATTTTGTTTTTAATTCATCGCGTGTGGGATTGTTTCCTACTTTTGTTTCGTAACCTTAAAAATCAAATAAAATGTCAACATTAGTTGGAAAAAAAGCTCCGTCTTTCAAAGCATCGGCGGTCGTTAATGGGGGAGAAATCGTAAATGATTTTTCATTGGACCAATTTATTGGTAAGAACCATGTATTGTTCTTCTTTTACCCGAAAGATTTCACCTTCGTATGCCCATCTGAATTGCATGCATTTCAAGCGGTATTAGGAGATTTTGAAGCACGTGGGGTAAAAGTAGTAGCTTGTTCTACAGACACTGAGGAGTCGCATTGGGCTTGGTTACAAACCCCTAAAAACAAAGGTGGAATTGAAGGCGTTACCTATCCAATTGTAGCGGATACGAGTAAAACCATTTCAGAGTCCTTTGGGGTTTTGGCCGGTGAGTATGACTACGACATGGATGGAAATTTATCTGCGAATGGACCTATGATTGCGTACAGAGGATTGTATTTAATTGATAAATCTGGTACGGTTATGCATCAATTGGTTAATTTTTTCCCATTGGGAAGAAACGTGGACGAAGCCTTAAGAATGGTGGACGCACTGCAATATTTTGAAGAACATGGTGAAGTTTGTCCTGCCAACTGGCACAAAGGGGACACAGCAATGAAAGCAACCTTTGAAGGCGTTGCAGACTACCTTACCAATCACTAATCACAGATATAAAGCCACCTTCGGGTGGCTTTTTTTATGCCTTCAACTTTCAGTAACAATTCAGTGTGGAAATCTATAGCGTTACCCTTGAATACAATTACAAGCAAAGAATTAATTTTAGCCTGAAAAAATTTTTTACATGAAAAATAAAATGAAGATATTCTTTACCTCATTGTTCCTCCTTGCGAGCAGTGTGTACATTTTTGCCCAAGGAAGTTTTGGGGGAGACAGCGCGCCGGCAGGTACGGAAGCGACTGCGGAAAAGGTACAGAAAGTTGCGGAAGTTTCTGCATTCAGCTTCTTAATGAAAGGCGGCGTATTCTTGATTCCCATCATTCTATTGTTGTTTTATACCTTGTATGTCATCATTGAAAGATCCTTATACCTTCGTCGTGTGACTAAATTTGATTCAAAAATCATGGACAGCATCCGCCCTCACATGCTCAAAGGAAATTTTAAGGATGCCCTGGGAACGATTCAAAGCAATGATACTGCCTATGGAAATGTACTTAAGGAAGGATTAACCTGTATCGATTCAGACAAGAAAGCATCGGAAGTAGAGTCCAACATGGATAAAGTCGCAAACATAGAGATTGGTAAAATGGAGAAAAACATGGGCAGCTTGGGACTGATTGCGGGCATTGCACCCACCGTTGGTTTCATCGGTACCATTTCTGGGGTAATTAAAATCTTCTATTCCATTTCCATCACAGAAAACGTTTCCATCGGTAACATTTCGGGAGGTCTTTACGAAAAAATGATTTCTTCTGGAGCAGGGTTAATCGTAGGTATTATTGGATATGCAGGCTATCACATCCTTAACGCCGTAATTGATGCCTATGCTTTACGCATTCAACAAGTGAACTTGGAATTCATCAAATCTACACAACCCTAGGTTATGGCCATCAAGCGAAACAAACGTTTTCACATCGAGGTTGCTACCAGTGCCTTGAGTGACATCATGTTCTTTTTATTGCTATTTTTCTTGATCATATCCACCTTGGCCAATCCCAATGTCATCAAGGTGCCCTTGCCAGAATCTAAAACAAACACCAAGACAAATAAGCAACATTTAACGCTTACGGTTACCCAAGACAAACATTATTTTCTAGATAAGCAGGAAGTACAATTCTCGGAACTTGAATCCATGTTGGTAAGCAAGACCAATGAACTAAACGACAAAACGGTGATTTTACGCATCCCTTTTGATTCTGATGTCCAAGAATTGGTGGATTTGTTACGCATCGGAATGGACAACAACCTTAAAGTTATCATTGCCACCAAAGGCGATAATTAGTTTTCAAAGATTTAGTAGACAAAATCCACAAAAAAGTAACAAACGCCATTATCATAGATAACACAAGTGGCAGCAATGGTATTTGAATCATAACCCTTTTCAAGGAAGAAGGTATTGTGTAACAAACCTCTTTGGGTACATCGGTGCATAAATGATGACTCCCAACACATGATCATATGATCCGTCAACTCCTCATAGGTTTCAAATATATGGGTAGTATACCCTCCATTTTCAGTTAAGGTTAAACGAAATCCTTTTTTCTTCGTGGGATAAACTTCATCTAAAAACATAAATTGATTTGTATCATTCGCCCACCAAGGTCCTCTGTCGACATGAAAAAGCCTCCTTTGATTTACATTCTGTAATGTATTTGGTAAAACAACCGAATCATATAAAGTTTGAGACCACGTAAGTTTCATTAATGGATGATTGTTAACCAGTGATGGCCAGGCGACCTCTAAATCCTTACCGTAACCGGTTTGCGTAATGGTGTAGCGAAAATAATTGAGTTTTTCAAACAACATTTTCGAGGCTATTTTTGTATCAAAATTCTTATAATCAATTCGGGTAGTTTGAGCATGGGTTGCGGTTGCGATGAATAAGCAAAGCATCAGTTGAATTCCATTGATAGGAATGCATTTGACCCCACTTTTGACGTCTTTCATTTTTAGCATTTTTTTTTTAGTAGAACCCAATCGAAAGATTTTGTAACATTTAAATCATTTCTGATTTTCAACCTAATGATGCGATGCTTTTTACTCCTTTTAATTTTGTTGTCCTGTATGAATGACTATGGTCAACAAAAGCTCATCATTCATGTATATGAGCGTACCGAACATGTTTGTTTTCGGAAAACAACCATAGACTCAACCCTTAACGATCCTGATTTCGCTTATGACTTAGATACAGCCTATACTAAATATGAAATCGACTTAAGCAAGCTAACTTCTTCCTACTACGTCAATGACAAACTTCTGAGTGTATTACCTGTTACGCTATTTAAACCCAGTGAAAACCTATTGAAGATTTCCATTATGGAAGAAGGCTTCGATTATGGTTTATTGGTACAAACGAATCCATTTCACGAAAATGTAACCTGGTTTTGGTTCTTGGACCATCAAACCACCGTTAAAAAAATCAGCAAGTTTTACATTGAAAAACCGTCCTAGGCAATACGATATCACCCATGACAACATGTAGCGTTTTCCCCAGACAAACAATCACTCATTCTTCAACCATGAAAACGTTCCTTTTGACCTTATCGTTGTGCTTTTGCGTTCTGACCTTTTCGCAACAATTGATCATTCAAGTAGATGAGGTTCAATCGTATTACGGTGACACCACTCAGACCATGGAGGAAGTATTGAATAGGCAGCTTCACGACGAAATCCCCACCCCCAAAAATTGTAGATATGTAATCAATACCTCTGAGCCTTCGGTAGCGTTCTACAGAGATGATGTTCTCGAAATTTCGAGTCCTATAAAAATTACGTATGACCAAGATTATATGGTAATTGATCTGTTAGAAAAAGGATTTGACATTGGTCTCATCGTTAACCTAAACAACGAATCAATCCTACTTTACGACAATCGACCGCCTTATGTAGAGTATATGAAATTTACAAAATGCCAAATTTTAAAGTCCTCTTAATTCCCCTTGGAACCGGATGTGCAAGAATTGGTTGATTTACTCCGCATCGGAATGGACAACAACCTTATAGTTATCATTGCCACCAAAGGCGATAATTAGTTTTCATAGATTTTTATTAAAACAAAAACCCCCAACACTACGGTCAGGGTTTTGATGTGGTACCTCCAGGAATCGTGCGCCGCGGCGCACAGGGACACAAGGAGTTAGAAACCCGTAGTATGTTTAATGAAATCTCTACCTTTTCCCGTTTTGAGTTCTTTTTCCCTCACAATCGCTTCCGTTTTTGTCTGAAATGTTTCCGAATAAATTAATACCCAAGGTCCTTTTCCTTTGGTATATTTACCTAATAACCCTTGATTATGTTGAATAATTCTTCTTTCAATATCTTGCGTAAAACCTGTGTATTTCTTTTGAATAGTCTTGGAATATAAAACATATACAGTAAACATGTGGTGTTAACGCAAATCACCCAAAAGAATTATTTATAGTTGAATAGTAAAAAAAAAACCTGACGCTGCGGTCAGGGTTTTAATGTGGTACCTCCAGGAATCGAACCAGGGACACAAGGATTTTCAGTCCTTTGCTCTACCAACTGAGCTAAGGTACCTAGCTTTGGTGGACTGCAAAATTACATCTTTTTTAATTTTAGGCAAATGCAAAGTAATAGAATTTCAATTCTTCGCAATAAATGTCGAATTCATTAAAGATTGTACCTTTGCTTAAATGACCCATTTCACAAGCATTTACGCCCTAGACATCGGCAATACCCGCGCAAAACTCGCTCTTTTTGTGGAAGATAAATTGTTGTCTATTTCTTTTGCAAACAACCCAGATTCATTAAAGATACTCCTCACGCATGGTTTCCCCATCGTGGTTTCCAATGTTTCCCACACGGATTGGACCGATGCCCTTTCCCTACTTCCAAATCCAATCCTCGACATTCAACGTGAAGGGAACTTGCCTTTTCACTCAAACTATGCTTCGCCAAAAACTTTGGGAATGGACCGGATATGCAACATCGCGGCCGTTTGCCAGCCGCACCAACTGCAACAAAACAGACTGGTCATTGACCTTGGCACCTGCGTTAAAATGGACTTTATCGATGAAAACAATATGTATCTCGGTGGTTCCATAGCGCCTGGCATACAACTTCAGCTAAATGCTTTGCACGATTATACAGCCCAACTCCCGAAACTTCACCCAGATGAATCATTCTCAATCTTGCTTGGAAACGATACCCATTCTTCAATGCAAAGCGGTGTCATGGGTGGAATTCAGGCAGCCATCCAATGGAGATTAACCGAATTTAACAATCGTTATCAGAATTTACAGGTGTATCTTACCGGTGGAGATGCCCATTATTTTGATTTGGTCCAAAAAAACAACATCTTTGTGGACGAAAATTTAACCCTTAAAGGGATCTATGCTTTATACAAAATTCAAAGTCTACCTATTTAACATCCTGCTTTTCGGACTGAGTATTTCTGCCTACGGCCAACAAATGGTATCCCACCCCCTCACCTATTTTGGGATTGGCGACCATCAATTGCAAAACCATGGTATTTATTCGGCTTTGGGAAATACCTACAGCGCTGTTTTTGACTCTACCCAACTGAATTATTTAAATCCAGGGACCTACGGAACCTTAAGCACAGGAAATACCTTGCTAACACTTGGAATCAATGAACGCATCTCGTTTTTCAGCCAAGGTTCAGAAAGCATGGTTAAGCCCGTTGGTACTTTAAATCACCTCATCTTAGGTTTTAAGATAAAAAGACACTTTGGGATGGCCTTCGGGATCAAACCCTATGCCGCCAAAGGATTTTACATGAGCGAAAAGGTTTTCACAGGCGTTGATTCTATAAGAAACACCTATCAAGGTAAAGGGTATGTCAACGATGTTTTCGTAGGCGTCACTTATGCTCCCGTCGCCACCAAATCAACCTACCTTGGATTCGGCGCAAACCTCTCTTATTTATTTGGCTCCGTTGAAAACCAACGCACGAGCCAACTCATTCTTGGAACCACCACCTCTGGAGGCATCATGTTGGATAACATCCGTGTACAATCTCCCAAAGTAGAATTGGGCATCGCTTATTCTCAAAGAATTACGGATCGCTACACCCTTAAACTCGGAGGAACCTATTTCCCTACCCAATCTTTTAACGCCACCCTCAATCATTCCTTTTACACATCAACCAACCTTAACAACGCCAATCTTTACGACACCCTTTTTTCAGATGCTTACAAAGGAAAGGTCACCCAAAATCAAAATTTTTCAATCGGGATGACACACGAAATAAAATTGAAAGACTATAAACACAAGAGCAAAACCCTTCACCCTAATTTATTGGTTTCCTTTCAATATGCAAGGAAAGGTACCGTCAACTATCAATTTGAAGGTTATACCTTGGATTCTTTGAATTTAAGTGCGACACAATATTCAAATCGTTTGGGAGTGGGCATTGAATTTTCGCCAGAAAGTAAATTGTTTGAAAACCAATCAACCCTTCAGTTTTTTGATAAGTTTCATTATCGAATGGGTGCATACTACGGTAACTTACCCTATGCGGATTACCTCAACAATCCCTTTCAAGACAGGGGAGTAAGTTTGGGCTTAGGCATTCCTCTTTTGTCAACCCCTTCTTTGTCAAACCTCAACATCTCTGTGAACCTTGGACAAAGGGGAACCTTTAAGACAGGAAGTTTGCAAGAAAACTACCTCTCCATCCAATTGGGTGTCATCGTATCTCCAGCTTCCTTTGAACGATGGTTTAGAAAACGCAAGGTGGATTAAGCATGAAATGGCTGGCCTTCTTTACAATCGCGCTTACCCTGATGGCATGTGAAAACAATTTAGAAGATGTACAACGCGTAACCTTCAATTCCAAATCACCGGACGAGGCCATTGTAAACTTTCAAATGGTCTACAGCGACTCTGGTTTTGCCAGGGTAGAATTGTTTTCCACATTGGCAGAAACCTTTCACAAGCCAGCACATATTACGCAAATGAAGGATGGTTTAAAAGTGAATTTCTTTTCCGCTACGGGCGAAATCATTTCCACCCTTACTTCAAAATATGGAGAAGTAAATTTTTCTAAAAACCAATTAATGGTACGTGATTCTGTACGGTTATACAACCACAAGAAAAAACAAACCTTAAAAACAGAAAAGTTGTTTTGGAACCAAAAAGACAGCAGCATTTACACCGAAGAAAAAGTAATTGTAACGTCACCAAAAGGATATTTCACTGGCACGGGATTAAAGACCAAACAAGACTTCAGTCGTTATGAAATCATGAAACCTCAAGGCCACGTGTTTTTGGAAAAAGAAGATGAACTAAATTAGCACTATGAAAATTTACAATAAGATCATGCTTTATTTTTGGCTATTGGCAGCCATTGGAAGCTTCGCCATCGTTACCTTTAACGGAATTACCGAAGGGTTTGCTCGTTGGACCATGTATTATACGTTTACAGTGATGGCCCTTCTCATGTTTGTCATGAAACGCTATATGGTGAAACGTTTTGAAAAACACCAATCTTTTTTAAACGAACAGAATTCTTCTGATAAAAAATGATTCCCTTCTCCACTGTAACTATTCGTCCTATTAATTGTCTTAGTTACATGCGGTTTTTGTTGCCTGTTTTTTTAGTCTTCTTTTGTTTCCCGGTCCTTTCTCAAAGATTTTTGAAGGGAACTGTTTTAGACGAAAAACAAAATCCCATTGCTTACGCGAAGGTATTTGTGAAAAATGACCCAAGCCAGCGTACGGTTGCCAATGAACTTGGTTATTTCGAAATGGGCCTGATGCCAGGAGAATACTATTTAGTGATGCAAGCAACCGGTTTCGAGGACCGAGAATCTTATTTAGGAATGGGCGACATCGACGTTGTAAAATCCTTTCAACTTTTCCAAAGCAATGTAAAGCAAATGGAGGACGTTGTGGTCTCTGTAAAAAAATCCAACCCGGGAAGGGAAATCATGTTGAAAGTCGTCAACAAACGAGACACCCTTAACCCTTGGAATTATCCACACACGGTAGATGTTTACATCAAAGCCTCTGAAAAACTCGTGTTTCCTGTAAAAGAAAAAAGTGCCCAACAAGCGGACAAGGAAACTGACGAACCCGATTTTGAGGTGCCAAAGGACACTGTTTCCAATTCAATGAACTTGGTAGAAGTACAACTTGAGCGTTCTTTTTCACCTCCCAACAAGGTTAAAGAAATCCGTAACGCCTACGACTTGCATGGCAACGCCAACAATTTATATTACACAACCACTGTGAAATCCAACTTTAATTTTTTTGAGAATTTATTGTACTTAAATGATTTGCATGAAACCCCTGTTAGCTCCCCAATTTCAGTACCTGGTATTTTATCCTACCGTTATCGACTGGAAGAAAAGTATGAGGAAAACGGAAGGATGATTTCAAAAATAAAGGTAATTCCAAGAAATACAGCCACCACCACGCTTGAAGGGTACATCTATGTAATCGACAGTCTTTGGATCGTACAAAAGCTTTCCCTTACGATGAACAAAGGAAACCTTCTGATTTACGACAACTTTACGATTGACCAAGAATTTGAGCACCCTGGGGATAGCATTTGTGTCTTAACAAAACAGACGCTTACCTACGGAGTGAAATACAAATCAGAAACTTCAAAAGCCAGCACCATTGCGGTATTTTCGGATTACAATTTCAAACCCAATTTTCCTTCCAAATATTTTAGCAACGAGGTAGCCACTACGGAAAAGGAAGCCTATGAAAAGGATTCTAGCTATTGGGTGAACAAACGTGCATTCAGTCTTACCGAAGCAGAAAAACGATTCATCCTTGTAAAGGACAGCATTAAGGAAGCACACAATAAACAATCGTATTTAGATTCAGTGGATGCCATATTCAATAAAATCACAGTGTTAAAAGTACTTTGGTTCGGAGTCGAGCACCGAAACCGTGCTGAAAGACTGCAATATACCATTGGCTCATTGGCTACCATGGCACAACCGATTGGCATCGGAGGACCGCGCGTTGCGCCTAACTTTTATTACTTCAAAAAATGGGAAAACCAACGCTCTTTTGATCTTTTCACGAGGGTTTCCTACGGTTTTTTCAACCAAGACCCCAAAGGGAGCATTTGGACCAAATATCGATTTTCACCCTTCCACATGGGTGATGTGAGCGCTTCGATTAGCCACGACTTCGATGTAATCAGAGGGTTCGACGCCATTACACAAATTTACCGCAGGAACAATTTCATAGAAGCTACCCAAATGAATCTCGGGGTAAATTATGAAATCTTGAATGGTTTTTATGCCGATGTCAGTATGAATTTTGCAGAGCGCAGGAGTCTACAGAATTTTAAGTTTATGACCCTCACCGATGGCTTCATTCCCAACGACAGCGCAATGGCTTTTGATCCGTACCAAGCCATGATTGTAAACCTCGGTTTTTCATTCACGCCAAAACAAAAATACATGCGCGAACCCTACCGCAAGGTCGTATTGGGTTCTGCTTGGCCGACCTTTTCCGTGGCCTACAAAAAAGGGGTGCCTTCTTTGTTTGGGAGCGATATCAACTACGATTACATAAGTTTCGCAATCGATCAAAATTTCAAATTGGGTTTGCTTGGGAATTCCAGTTACCGTTTGGCAACAGGATCCTTTTTAACGTATAAACAAGTCCGCGAACCTGACCTAAGGTATCAGCGCCGAAGTGACCCGATTTGGTTTTCAAATCCACTCTACTCCTTTCAAGGACTTGACAGCACCTTACCGACCAAAAGCTGGGTGCATGAAGCGCATTTCGTACACCACGACAACGGAGCCATATTAAACAAGATTCCATTTATGAAAAAAACCCGAATTGGATTGGTTTTCGGAGGTGGGGCGATGTATATTTTGGAACACGATTACCAACATTATGAATTGCTTGGTGGGCTTGAAAGGAATTTTAAATTATCGAGACGACGTCTACGCATCGGAATATACGGCTGTGTATCTGATGGAAATAAATCTAAAACGGCAGGCACGTGGAAGGTCTCCTTTGCCCTGTTGGACGATCGAAGTATGAAGTGGAATTTTTAATTCGCTGCGTCTTGGCTCTTTTTACGAAAGCTAAAAATACTTTTTCGATGAATCAAAATGATGAAAGCAACGCCAACAGAAATGCATGAATCGGCAAGGTTCCAAATGGCAGGAAATACAGCTTGCCCTCCTACCAATGGCATCCATTTGGGCCAATAGGCATCAAACTGAAACATATCCACTACATTGCCAAATAAGAATCCTTTGTTTCGAACCTCCACAGGGTAGGTCATTCCAAATTGATTGCAATCCGCTTTAATACCAGAACCTTGTAACTGGTTGTAACTTTCACAAGGATCAAAAGCGAACCAAAAATCATAAAACATGGAATCAATTAGGTTTCCTGTGGCACCTGCCAAAATCATAGACAAAGAAATGAGGAAAAATGTTTTCGCTCCTTTTTTGATTTCGAGGAAGACATAGTAAACAATTCCAAGAATGGCTACAATCCGAAAAATGCTGAGTGCAAGTTTTCCGTAGATGGAAGAGCCCAGTGTGGTACCGAAAGCCATACCTTGGTTTTCAATGTAATGCAAAGCGAACCAATCTCCAAGTATGTACCTGGTCTCATTGGGCGAAAAATTGGTTTTGATGTATATCTTGAGGATTTGGTCCAAGATTAACAACAAAGCAACACATCCTGCAACTAAAAAAATACGTTTTTTCACTTACTTGTTTTGCGCATTTTTAGCATCGATTCCCATGGTTGCATGGGGCACCAAACGCAACCTTTCTTTGGGTATCAATTTTCCAGTGGAACGGCAAAT
Organism: Chryseobacterium gleum; assembly: GCA_945882095.1. GTDB lineage: Bacteria > Bacteroidota > Bacteroidia > Flavobacteriales_D > Crocinitomicaceae > UBA952. The sequence continues at coordinate 32,842 of CAMCWF010000002.1, read as the reverse complement.
TCCGTAGGTTTTATTTTCAATGCGAACCAAAGCAGCTTGCAAGCTTTGAATAAATTTTTCTTGTCTTGCCGCCAGTTGCGCCACTTCTTCTCGAGACAATGTTTCAGAACCATCTTCCATCATGTTAAAAGTCCTGCCTGTATCGTCGGTGCCGTGGTCGTCTTTGTGCGACAAAGATCCTTTCAACAATTCAAAGTTTATTTTTGCTTCTGCCAATTTATTGTGAATTAATTCCTTAAATTCAATCAAGTCCTCATCGGAGAACCTTGTTTTTTCGTGTGCCATAGCCTAGTTTATTTGAAAGATAGCAAATATATCATTTTAATCATACGGTAGGATAAAAAGTAAAAATCTTACAAAAAAGGTAATACACTATAAATATGTAACTTCGTTGTATGATTCAATTGTTTGCAGGGAATAGGCCTTATTCAATCTTCCTTTTACCGCTCCTTATATTTGGATTTCATGTGTTTAACCATGCACATTTTGCGGGAACATCTCCTGAATTTTTGGATTTTGGAATGTGGGGAAGGCTGGAAAAACCAATCACTTCAAACGCCTTGCTTTGGCTTGAGGGACTCAGTGGACTCTTGGTTTGCGCTCAGGCTGTGCTGCTCAATTTTATCTACAACACCTACGAATTCCAAGAAAGAAACACCTATGTTGTTTCCTTTTCTTTTGTCGTTTTGTCCTCGTTTTTTAGCTCCTTTTATCTTTTGGAAGGCATGTCCATCGGACTGATATTTCTAACCATGGTTTTTTACCAATTTTTCAAACTCAACCAAAATGAAATTAGCAACAATGCCATTTTCAACGGGGCATTTTTCCTCGGTCTGTCCATCACATGTTACCCTCCTTTGCTCATTGGACTTCCCTTTTTTGCCTCGATGTACCTCATAGGACGGCCTTGGAACCTACGGTCTTTTGTTGTGTTTCTATTGGGTGTAGGTGTTGCACTTTTCTATGGGGTGATGTATCGATTGTTTTTTCATTTGCCACTGGGAGTTTATTGGCCTCAAGGACATTCCTTTCTTTTTGAATCTACTTTGGCAAATTACGTCGTTCTCAGTGCACTCATAGTGACAGTCGTTTTCTCACTGATTGGATTAAGGGAACGAATAAAAACAGCATCCAATCGACTTAAAAAGAAATTTCAAATGATTGGTTTTTCGTTGGTTGCACTTCTCACGGCCTTTTTTTGTGAAGGGTCTTTATACGCCGGGAGTCCAAAAATGCATTTATTCCTTGTGCCGCTTTGCTTGCTGTTTGCCTTTCCTCTCCTTCAAAAAAGAATGCGCTTTGCAACGTCGATACTCGTATATATTTTTCTTATTTATAATATTCTGAAATTTTTATAGCTCAATTACGGAACAATTATTATTAAATTATTGTTAATTTATTGTTAATTACTCCAAACTTGAAATTTAGTCCTTTCCCGCTTCTGTATTCTTTTTCATAGAAATTTTTAGGCGTATTTTTTGAAACAGAGAAAAACTGTTTAATGATTTCACTGAAATGTTAAACAAAAAATATATATATTTGAAAACGTTTTAGTTACAAACTGATATGCTAAACGTGGCGGAACCGAAAAGCCTTAAGAGTAGGAAAATTTAAACCTATTTTATTATGGAACATTTAAAAATTGCACAGGATAATTACGTAGCATTTACGTTTTTTATCGGAACCATGGCCATGATGGCCGCTTCAGTATTCTTCTTTTTTGAGTTAAACAACACCCCTCAAAAATGGAGAACGTCCGTTTTAGTTTCTGGACTCATTACCTTCATTGCAGCAGTGCACTACTACTACATGAGAGGGTACAACCTAGAAACAGGTGAATCACCAACATTCTTCAGATATGTTGACTGGATTCTTACCGTGCCATTAATGTGTGTTGAGTTTTATTTAATTACCAAAAAAGCAGGAGCTAAAATCGGTTTGCTTTGGAAATTAATTTTCGCTTCATTGGTGATGTTGGTAACAGGTTACTTTGGTGAAACCATCGACCGAGGAAACAGTGTACTTTGGGGAATTATTTCCGGAGCAGCATATTTCTATATCGCATATTTAATTTGGTTTGGAGAAGTTGCGAAATTGGCTCAAACGGCTGGACCTCAAGTTGCGAAAGCGACCAAAATCCTTGCTTGGTTTGTACTGGTAGGTTGGGCTATCTATCCATTAGGTTACATCCTTGGTACGCCAGGTGGATTGTTTGGAATCAAATTGGTTTCAGATCCGAAAGCTGCCATGCATGCAATGGACATCGTATACAACATCGCAGATGCTGTTAACAAAATTGGATTCGGTTTGGTTATCTATGCTTTGAGTAGAAAAGAAGACTAAACAAATCTACACGTCTCTTCAAAGGGCAAAAACGAATTCGTTTTTGCCCTTTTTTTTTTATACAAATGCCTAAAAATGATACATTAGGTTTTCACAATCGAACATCCTTACCCATAAAATGGTAACTTTGCACAAGAAATTTAACTATGAAATTTGGTGTGGTAACTTTTCCTGGATCCAATTGTGACCAGGACATGGTATATGTTTTAAAGGATCTTTTAGGTCAAGAAGTGGTTTCACTTTGGCACAAAGACACAGATTTACAAGGCGTTGACATGGTCGTATTGCCCGGAGGTTTTTCCTACGGTGATTATTTACGATCCGGTGCCATTGCTAAATTCTCTCCCATTATGAACGAAGTCATCCAGCATGCTGGAAAAGGAGGATATGTTTTGGGTATTTGCAATGGTTTTCAAATTCTTACGGAAAGCGGATTGCTTCCGGGTGCCTTGCTTCACAATGCCAACCAAAAGTTTATTTGTAAAAATGTTTACATCACACCCAACACGCTCAACAGTCCAATAACCAAGGGCTTGGTGAAAAATGAAGTGTATAAAAGACCGATTGCGCATGGAGAAGGTCGTTACTATGCTGACGAAGACACCCTGGAAAACATGCAAGCGAACGATCAAATTTTGTTCAAATATTGTCGAGTCGATGGTAAAATTGACGAAGCGCACAATCCCAACGGTACCGTTCAAAACATTGCAGGTGTTACAAATGCCAAGAAAAATGTCTTTGGAATGATGCCACACCCTGAACGTGCTTCAGATGTTTTGTTGGGCAATGTCGACGGAAAAGCACTGTTTGAATCGCTACTTAATTTCTGCTAAGTAATGAAAATACTATTATTGGGAGCTGGCGGTCGTGAAAATGCTTTGGCTTGGAAAATAGCCCAAAGTTCAATACTTGAAGAATTGTTCATCGCCCCTGGCAATGCCGGCACCAAACAGTATGGAAAAAACGTCTCACTTAACCTTTCAAATTTTCCTGAAATCAAAGATTTTGTTCTTAAAAATGGAATTGAAATGGTCGTCGTTGGCCCTGAAGAACCTTTGGTTAATGGCATTGCTGATTTCTTTAAAACCGACCTTGACTTACTAAAATGTGCATTGATTGGGCCATCGAAACTGGGAGCACAATTGGAAGGCAGTAAATCTTTCGCGAAAGAATTTATGTTTAGACATAACATTCCCACTGCAAAATACGGAGCTTTCACTGTGGACACTTTGATGGAAGGCATCCATTTTCTGCGAAGCATGAAACCACCCTATGTACTCAAAGCAGATGGCTTGGCGGCTGGAAAAGGGGTTGTTATTTTAGAGGAATTGATCGCTGCTGAACAGGAACTAACCCATATGTTGTTGGACGAAAAATTCGGCGATGCAAGTAAAACGGTAGTGATTGAACAATTTCTTAAAGGCATTGAGCTATCCGTTTTTGTGGTAACCGATGGTATTTCCTACAAATTATTACCGGAAGCAAAAGATTACAAAAGGATTGGCGAAGCAGATTTAGGTGAAAACACCGGCGGAATGGGAGCTGTTTCTCCAGTACCTTTCGCTACGCCTGCTTTCATGGATAAAGTTGTAAATCAGATCATTATACCCACTGTTAAAGGATTAGGGAAAGAAAAAATCGACTACAAAGGATTTATATTTTTCGGCTTAATCAATGTAAAAGGGGATCCTTATGTTATTGAATACAATTGCCGAATGGGTGACCCAGAAACGGAAGTCGTCATCCCACGAATCAAATCCGACCTTTTAGACCTCTTGGAAGGCGTAGCCTCTCAAACCCTTTCCGAAAGAGACATACAATTCAATGAAAAGTCAGTTGCTACCGTAATGATGGTTTCGGGTGGATATCCTCAATCGTATGAAAAAGGCAAAATCATCTATGGCCTCAACGGGATTTCTGACAGTATGGTTTTTCATGCAGGAACCACCTCTGACGGTCCCCAAGTGATTACCAATGGTGGAAGGGTATTGGCCGTAACATCCTATGGAAAGAACATTTCTTTGGCGCTGGAAAAATCCTATGATAATATTAAAAAAATCACCTTTGAAAATGCCTATTTTCGTAGAGATATTGGTAAAGATTTAATTTAATGTCGGACATACAACTCGTTTTACTTTCCTTGGTTTCTTCGGCTTTCTTTTCAGGAATGGAACAGGCTTACCTTTCCTCCAATCGTTTGAAAATTGAAGTAGAAAAATCAAAAGGAACCCTGAAAGGTAAAATCAATGGTTTGTTTTACAAAAACCAATCTACCATGATTGCCTTGATGTTGCTTGGGAATAACATTTCCCTCGTTGTCTATGGAATTTCATTCGGGAAAATTCTAGTTGGTGACACCCATCAACTTTGGGGCATTCACGACCAAGTCTTGGTATTGATCATCCAAACCATACTTTCAACCTTATTGGTACTCATCGGGGCGGAATTTTTCCCGAAAGCAATCGCAGCGATCAACCCAAACAAGTTTTTAAACCTGGGGACTTTTCCACTTTTGGTGGTGTTTATCCTTCTTTACCTCCCTACCCAATTCGTGCTTTCCCTGAGCATGTTACTGCTGAGAGCCACAGGTTCAAAAATGAAGTCCTCGGTAAAAGTCTTTTCAAAAGTGGATTTGGAACACTATGTTGAAGACATCAATGCGCGAATTTCACCTGAACAAGAATTCAAAAATGAAATGACCATCCTTCAAAATGCTTTAGACTTTTCAAATGTCAAGGCACGCGACTGTATGATTCCAAGAACAGAAATTGTTGCGGTAGATATCGAACAAGATGTTGAAAGCACCTTGCAAATTTTCATTCAAAAAGGACTGTCAAAAATAGTTGTGTATAAAAACAGCATAGACAACATCATTGGCTATGTGCATTCCTTCGATTTCTTCAGCACCCCAACCAGCATAAAAAATATCATCAAACCCATCGGTTTTGTCCCTGGTGTCTTGTCTGGAAAAGAACTTTTGGAGGTTTTCTCAAAGCAATCCGGCAACATGGCCGTTGTGATGGATGAATACGGAGGTACCGCAGGCATCATAACCATAGAGGATGTAATCGAGGAGATTTTTGGCGACATAGAAGATGAGCACGACAATGAGGACTGGTTGGAAGAACAAATTTCAGAAAATGAATACCTCTTTTCTGCGCGGGTCGACATCGATTACATCAATGAAAACTATCCCATCAACCTTCCGGAATCTGAAGATTATGATACCCTAGGTGGATTGATCATTCAAAAATTGGAAAGGATTCCTGAAATGAACACCGAATTGGTAATCGATGATTCCATTCGTTTGATCATCACTCAAGTGAGCAAAAGCAGAATTGAAAAAGTCAGACTCATTCTCAAATAACGCATGCCTTTTCCCTCAGATTTAGAAGCCCTGATTTTTGACATGGACGGTGTACTCATCGATTCCGAGCCTTTGTGGAAGATTGCCATGGAAGACGTATTTGGAAAACTTGGCAGCCAACTCACCAAAAAGGATTTTCAGAAAACCGTTGGCATTCGCATAGACGAAGTTGTCCATTTTTGGAACATGGAAGAAAAATGGGGCATTGCAAACGAGCAAGTGGTCGTAAATGACATCATCGATGCCATGGAGTCTTTGATTTACGCAAATCCTTTCCCTTTGATGGGTGTCATGGATACCTTGGCCTTTTTCAAAAACAGTCACTTCAAAACCGGCTTGGCAACCTCTTCCCCCCATCGCTTGATGGAAGCGGTTTTGAAAAGCTTAAACATCAAAGATGCCTTTGATTCCATTCATTCCGCTGAAAATGAATCCCATGGAAAACCCCATCCAGCGGTTTATTTAACGGCTTCCAAAACTTTGGGTGTTAAACCCACAAAATGTTTGGTAATAGAAGACTCTTTAAATGGAATCATTTCCGCCAAAGCTGCCAAAATGAAAGTGGTTTGCATCCCCGAAAAAACCCACTCACCCGAACCTAAGCTTATCCTCGCAGACTACCATTATGAAAGCATGGAATCCTTCTTATTAGATTTTAGTTCCAGAAATAAATTCCCAATCCATCAGGATTGATAACTTTGTATAAAGCGCTATTTTGGAAGATTCCTTTGATTATCGAGAGCAGGCTGAGAATACAGACCAAGACTATGACAAAGTTCTTCGTCCCAAAACATTGGAAGATTTTGCTGGGCAACCCAACGTTGTAGAAAACCTTTCCATCTTCGTAAAAGCGGCAAAACTCAGAAATGAACCCCTTGACCACGTACTACTGCATGGCCCACCAGGATTGGGGAAAACCACCCTTGCAAATATCATCGCCATTGAAATGGGCGTCGGGTTTAAGGTAACCAGCGGCCCTGTTTTGGATAAACCTGGAGATTTGGCAGGTCTTCTTACCAATTTAAGTGAAGGCGATGTTTTGTTTATAGATGAGATCCATCGCTTAAGTCCCGTAGTTGAAGAATATCTCTACTCGGCAATGGAAGATTATGTGATCGACATTTTGTTGGACACAGGCCCAAATGCCAGAACCATTCAAATCAACTTGAATCCATTTACCTTGATTGGCGCCACGACGCGGTCAGGCTTGTTAACCTCTCCCCTCAGGGCAAGGTTTGGAATCAATTCAAGACTGGAATATTACGACGCGCAAACACTGACCCACATTGTTGAACGCTCATCGAATTTACTTCAAATTGCCATCAATGACGACGCAGCCTATAAAATTGCAAGCAGAAGCAGGGGTACCCCAAGAATTGCAAATGCATTGCTTAGACGTGTAAGGGATTTTGCGCAAATCAAAGGCACCGGAAGCATCGATACAGAAATTACTGACATCGCCTTGAAAGCCTTGAATGTTGATGAAAATGGATTAGATGAAATGGACATACGCATATTGAAAGTCATCTTAGAAAAATTCAGTGGAGGTCCTGTAGGATTAACTACAATTGCTACCGCCATTGGTGAGAATGCCGGAACCTTGGAAGAAGTGTATGAGCCCTTCTTGATCCAAGAAGGATTTCTGATGCGTACGCCAAGAGGTAGGAAGGTCACCGAAAAAACGTACAAATACCTGGGCAAAGATTTGGGGTATTTTCAAAATGGATTGTTCTAAACATGCTGGCGGACGCCTATAAACATGCCATTCGCGAGAAAGCAACGGAACTCGGATTTTTACATTGTGGATTTTCGAAAGCGGGATTTTTAGCACACGAAGCACCTCTTTTGGAAACTTGGTTAAAAAACAACCAACATGGGGAAATGAGGTACATGGAAAACCATTTTGACAAGCGCTTAAACCCTACCCTATTGGTTGAAGGATCCCAGTCGGTTATCTCCCTCCTGTTCAATTATTATCCAGCCGAAACCCAGAACCCCGGGGTGCCAAAGATCGCAAAATATGCCTACGGCGAGGACTATCACCATGTAATCAAAGACCATTTAAATACCTTTATTGAATGGATCGCATTAGAAATTGGAGAAATTCAATGCAGGGTCTTTGTGGATTCTGCACCTGTAATGGATAAGGTTTGGGCCAAAAAATCAGGCTTAGGTTGGCTCGGGAAAAACACCAACCTCATCCATCCGAAAGAGGGGAGTTTTTTCTTCATTGCCGAAATCATTTCTGATTTGACTTTCTCGCAAGATGCACCCATGAAAGACTATTGCGGTACATGTACGCGGTGTATCGATGCCTGTCCAACAGACGCATTGGCGATACCTTATCAAATTGATGCAAAAAAATGCATTTCCTATGTAACCATAGAGTTAAAGGACGAGATCATACCGAGCGAATTCAAAGGAAAAATGGAACAATGGGCCTTTGGATGTGACATCTGCCAAGATGTTTGCCCGTGGAATCGATTTTCAAAACCCACGAAGGAGAAACGATTTACGCCAGATTTTTCAATTTTAAACCTTGCTGAAGAAGATTGGATGGGCTTACGTAAGGAAGCTTTTCAAGAGATGTTCAAGCACAGCGCGATTAAACGCACAAAATATGAAGGTTGGATGCGCAATGTTAATTTCCTTGCTGAATAAGAAATTACCGTAATTTTGCACCATGGCAGGATCATCCTTTGGAAATGTATTTAAACTTACCACCTTCGGGGAATCTCACGGTCCTTCCATCGGAGGAATCATTGAAGGATGTCCGCCAAATTTTGAACTGAACCTCTCCGAAATCCAAGCCTATTTAGACAGAAGAAAAACTGGACAAAACGCATTCGCTTCAGCGCGAAAAGAGGAAGATGAGGTCGTTTTTTTATCGGGAATTTACCAAGGGAAAACCACTGGAACGCCCATCGGGTTCAACATCAAAAACAAGGATGCGCGTCCTGAAGATTACGATTCCATCTCCACTTTGTACCGTCCTTCCCATGCCGATTTCACTTACGAAAAAAAGTATGGACTTCGCGATCCAAAAGGAGGGGGCCGTTCCAGTGCACGTGAAACCGCCTGCCGAGTGGTTGCGGGTGCAATCGCAGCTCAAATATTGGCAAGCCAAGGGATATTATTGAGTACCTACGTAGACCAAATCGGCTCCCAACGAATGCTCCAAAAGTCTGGCTTTTATTCCCAAAGTACCATTGACCAATCTACGTTGCGTTGTCCAGACCATGAAATCTCCAAAAAAATGGAGGACTATTTACAAGAAGTGAAGGCAAAAGGAGACACGGCTGGTGGATGCATTCAATGCGTTATCCATGGGGTTCCGGCTGGACTTGGAGAACCTATTTTTGATAAAATTCATGCAGATTTAGGAAAAGCCATGCTTTCCATCAATGCGGTGAAAGGCTTTGAAATTGGAAGTGGCTTTGACGCTGCAAAAATGTTGGGAAGTGAACACAATGATTTATTCAATGATGATTTTACAACACAAACAAATTTTTCGGGCGGAATCCAAGGCGGGATTACCAATGGGATGCCCATCTATTTTCGTGTGGCATTTAAGCCGGTAGCAACCCTCATGCAAAAACAAACCACCGTAAACGCCGCCGGTCAACAAAACACCCTAGAACCCAAAGGACGACATGATGCCTGTGTGGTGCCACGCGCCGTGCCAATTGTAGAATCTATGGCCGCAATTGTAATTTTAGACCACTTTTTACGCAATAAGACCTTAACTTTGTAAAAACCGAATTATGTTCCAGAGAATTCAATCTGTTTATTTTATTCTTTCTGCCTTACTCTTCATTGCACTGCTTGGAGGTCTTGATTTTTTAAAATTTCATGAATCATCAATGGAGTACCACATCGTTGACCTTTACGGTCGATCCTCTTACTACTACTCAAAAGGGTCCTTTCAATTGATATCCAATGAATTCATTCCCCTTGTTGTCCCCGTTTTAGGAATGATTCTTTTGTTAGTGAGCACCTTGGTTTCCTATAAAAAAATCAAACGTCAGCTGTCTTTGGCTAGGCTAAGCTTTCTTGTGAACACCTTCTTAGTTGTCGTCTTTGTCATTTGGAGTACCCTGCTTTTTGTTCAAGGGAATGCCAATGCCAGCAACCATATTCAGTTAGGATTTTACGTTGCGGTGACAACCCTTCCTTTGACCTTTTTTGGCTATAAGGGTGTGCTTCGAGATAAAACACTCCTTGATTCCATTAATCGCGTGCGATAAGCAGTCGATAAAAAACACACTATGAACTTTCTTTCAGTTGAAAATTGCACCAAAACCTTTGGTGAACGAGCCCTTTTTGAGAACATTACCTTCGGTATAGAACAAGGCCAAAAGGTTGCGCTCGTAGCCAAAAACGGCGCAGGCAAGACAACCCTTCTTCGCTGTCTTATGGGCCTAGAACCCATCGATACAGGGAACATTGTTTTTAGAAAGGACATCCGAATTTCTTTTATGGACCAAAGCGATGCTTTTCCAGAGGAAGCTACGGTCATGGATGTGATTTACGACAACAGCCTTGAAATTTTCAAATTTATTCATCAGTACAATGTTGCCTTAGAAGAGAACGACCTTGACGCCATTGAAAAACTAAGCGAAATCATTACGGAAAATGATGCCTGGGACCTAGAATCAAAAATCTCTAAGGTACTTTCAATCCTCAAACTGCAACCTGAAGGCAAACTTAAAACCATGTCTGGGGGACAAAAAAAACGCGTAGCCCTGGCCAAAGTAATCTTGTCCGAAGCTGATTTCATGCTCCTAGATGAGCCCACCAACCACTTGGATTTAGACATGATTGAATGGTTAGAGAGCTATTTAAGTTCAAGCAACTCAACCGTCTTCATGGTGACCCACGACCGCTATTTTCTTGAGTCCATTTGCGACACCATCTACGAGTTGGAAAATCCCAATATCTACAAATACAACGGGAATTTTTCCTATTACCTTTTCAAAAAAGCAGAACGACAAGAACAACTGCAATCTACGATTGAAAAAGCACAAAACACCTTTCGAAAGGAATTGGAATGGATCCGACGACAACCCAAAGCAAGAGGAACCAAACAAAAAGCAAGAATTGATGCCTTCGTTGACATAAAGGAAACCGCTTCGCAGAGAATCAACAAGGACCAAATGCAGTTGTCTATTAAAATGGAGCGTTTGGGGACCAAAATTGTCGAGATTCACAAAATCAGCAAGGCCTTCGGGGAGAAGGTAATCATGGATAACTTTTCGTATCATTTTCAAAGGACGGAACGCGTGGGAATCGTCGGGAACAATGGTACTGGAAAGACGACTTTCATCAAAATGATTTTAGGCGAAGAATTGCCTGATAAAGGAAAAATTGTCATTGGTGAAACCATACATTTTGGACATTACACGCAAGATAATTTGGTGTATGCATCTGATGCCAAAGTAATTGACATCGTTCGTGACGTGGCTGAATTTATTCCATTGGAAAAAGGAAAACAAATTTCTGCCGCACAACTGTTGGAACGCTTTCTCTTTCCAAGAGATATGCATTTTCAGTTTGTTTCTAAGTTAAGTGGTGGTGAAAAAAGACGACTGAAGTTGTTGCGCATCTTGATGTCTAATCCTAATTTTTTGGTGTTGGATGAGCCCACCAATGATTTAGATATTTTTGCTATGGCTGCGCTAGAGGAATACCTACTCGCCTTTCAAGGGTCATTGATCGTAATCTCCCACGACCGGTATTTCATGGATAAAATGGTGGACCATCTCTTCTTGTTCGAAGGCCAAGGGGTGGTGAAAGACATCATTGGAAACTATTCTGAATATCGCGTACAAGAAGCTAAATTAAAACGCGAGCAAAGACCTGATGCGAAAGCAAAAGTTGCAGCACCGATTCAAGAAGATGCGCCTGCGAAGAAACTCTCTTTTAAGGAAAAAGCAGAATTTGAGGCCTTGGAGAAAACCATAGGAAAATTGGAATTGGAAAAGCAACAAATCACGGATGAACTCTCCAGTGGCGATTTGGAAAATGACGCTTTGTTGTCTTTGGGTGAACGGTTAGGAGAAATTGTCAACGCCCTAGAAACACATTCCAATCGTTGGTTAGAACTTTCTGAATTCGCATAAAAAAAGGGCGGCTTTCGCCACCCTTATTCAACAAAACCCAAGTTTCGTTTAGGCTTGTTTTACGAATTGGACCTCGCTTTGCAAGGTGATTTCATCACCTAAAACTACGTTTCCTGCTTCTGTAACTGCAGACCACGTTAATCCAAAATCCGAACGTTTAATTTTTCCATGAATGGACATTCCTGTTTTGGTTTGGCCATAAGGATCTGTTGCAATCCCTGCGAAATCTGCCCTTAATACCACAGGATGCGTAATTCCTTTCAGGGTTAAATCCCCGTGAATATGCCATTCGCTGTCCGCATTCTTATCAATGCTGGTAGATTTAAACTCGAGGGTTGGGAATTTTTCCGAATCGAAAAAATCTGCAGAAAGTAAATGACCATCGCGGTCTTGAACGCCTGTGTTGATGCTTCCTATTTGTGCAGTGAAATCAATCGCTACATCCGAAAAATCATCTCCAGAAGTGGTTAAATTTGCATCAAAAGTTTTGAAACTTCCGCTTACATTTGAAATCATCATGTGGCGCACTTTGAAACCAATTTCGCTGTGCATGTTGTCAATTTTCCAAGTATTCATGTGTATTATTTTTTAACAAAGGTAGTCAACCTTAACATCCTACCTGCTTGATTTAGGTTAAGGAATGTTAGTATATTTACATCATGTACAAAAAGTGCCTTTTTCTCATTCTGATTACCTTACCGATGGTATTGTTTTCCCAACTTGAGATGACATCAAGTAGCCCAAAAAAAGGTTGGTCCAACGACAAAAACCCAACCCAAGTTTACCTAGACTTCAACCGCACTCAGTCCTACAGAACGCTCCTTTCAAACCAAGACTTTCTAAATACACCACTTGGGCAAAGAGCCAACGAAACATCAACCCCATTGTGGTCCTATGGATTAGGGATTCGAGCGGGCATCCTTCCTTTTTTACGACTTGAAGCAGGGTTGACCTTTTTGCAAAATGGCGAAGCCTACGACTTTCAATCCACAGTGAATGACAGCAGCTATCACTATGTTTCGAAATTCAGGTACATCGGAATGCCGGTTTCTTTGCATTTTACCTATGGAAATCAATTCCGATTTTTTATTGGTCCAGGAATCAATCCCCTGCTGTTCAATTCATTTAACCAGAAGTTCGAATATACCACAGAATTGGGAGGGGCATATAAAGGAAAGTTAAAGGAAAAATCCAATGCCTACGCTTCCTACATTCTCCAAGTCAAAGCAGAAGCAGGGGTAGAATATGTTGGTACAAAAGGAATTGGAATGGTGGTAAAATGTACCTATCGAAGACAATTGACGAATACGTATGGAAAATACAGTGGTTTCATCCATAAATCCTACGGCTTTGGATTTTCTTTAGGCCTCGTAAAAAACATCTGATGATACTGCGAAAACTCATTCAATTCTTAGAAAATAAATTCCCGCTTGGACTTCAAGAGGACTACGACAATTCTGGATTGCAATTGGGCGACGTGAACCAAGAAATTTCAGGGGTTTTGATTGCGTTGGATTGTACAGAAGCCATCATTGATGAAGCCCTCGAAAAAAAATGCAATGTAATTCTTGTTCATCACCCTTTGCTATTTAAAGGAATCAAGCGAATTGGTACGTCAACTTCTACTGAAAGGATCATTCGTAAATGCATCCAAAACGACTTGAATGTATATGCGATTCATACGAATTTAGACAATCACATCGATGGGGTGAATGCCAAAATAGCAGAAAAAATAGGTTTGCAAGTGTGTGAAATCCTTCTCCCGAAGGTTGGTTTATTGTTTAAGTTAAGTATCTACATACCCACAGAAAACGTAGAACTTTTTCATGAGTCCATGTGCGAAACGGGAGTGGGAAGCATTGGAAATTACATTGATTGTTCCTTTCAAACAAGGGGAATCGGCACGTTTACCCCCACGGGTTCAGCCAATCCAACCATTGGAAGTTTGGGAGAAGTAACAAAACAGGAAGAAACCAGAATTGATTACTTGATTGAAAAAAACCAGGTAGAAAAGGCTCTTAACACGATGCGATTGGCACATCCATACGAAGAAGTAGCCCACGATTTAATTCCACTTTCAAACGTTCATGGTTTGCGAGGCTCAGGAATGATAGGCATGCTCGACGCGCCGAAACCAGGAAAGACTTTTCTGGAAGAGCTTAAGGCAGTTTTCAATTGTGGGACGATAAAATACACGGCCGAAGTTCGGGAAAACGTTCAGAAAATTGCCTTTTGCGGGGGCTCCGGAAGTTTTTTGTTGGAAAAGGCGATTCAAATGGGAGCGGATGTTTTTATCTCTGCCGACTTCAAGTATCACGACTATTTTCGAGCAGAAGGAAAAATACAAATCATCGACATTGGACATTTTGAAAGTGAGCAATTTACTTGCGAATTATTGGCTGAGATAATTCAAGAAATAATTCCTACCTTTGCCGTCCATTTAACTGAAAACAATACAAATCCCGTTAATTATATTTAAGATATGGCAGTAGCTTCAAGCAAAAAAGAAGTAAGCATTTCAGATAAGCTGGATGCCCTTTTCGAACTTCAGAAAATTGATTCTGAAATTGACAGAATCCGTACCATTCGTGGTGAATTGCCTTTAGAGGTTCAAGATTTAGAAGATGAACTCAGTGGTCTTGAAACAAGAATCACGAAAATGAAGGAAGAAATAAAGGAACTTGACAATGAAATTTCAGACCGAAAAATTTCATCGAAAGATTCTGATGCCGCCATCCTCAAATACAAAGAGCGTCAAAACAACGTACGCAACAACCGTGAATACGAATCGCTAACGAAAGAAATTGAATTTCAAGAATTGGAAATCAAATTGCACGAAAAGCGTTCGAAAGAGACGAAGTTGAAAATTGAAGGCAAAAAAGAATTGTTAACCGAAGCGCAAGACAGAATGACCATGCGTTCAGGTGACCTCGACCAGAAAAGAAAAGAATTGGACGACATCATCAGTGAAACCCAAAAAGACGAAGATAAATTAATGGCTGCATCTGGGGTAGCAAAACAAAAAATCGAAGAAAGATTGGTAAAAGCGTATAATCGTTTAAGAGGTAATGCGAAAAACGGTTTAGCGGTAGTACAAGTAATCCGCGGTGCTTGTGGCGGTTGTTTTAACAAAATTCCACCTCAACGACAATTGGACATCGTAACCAAAAAGAAAATTCTTGTGTGTGAGCACTGTGGAAGAATCTTGGTTCCTTCCGAAGAAGAATAACATTTCATAGCTATTTCAAAGCCCCATTCCTAAGCAATGTCTTCGGTGGGGCTTTTTTTATGTCAACTTAAACTGGACATTCAACCTTGTCAGCTCTTTGTAAAGCGTAGGATCTGGCTTAATGCGCACCGATTTCGACGTCATGTTTAACTCCAAACCTTCCACCGCATCGACAATGGTAAATTGAATGCTACAATTCCCCTGGTTTTTGGTAAACAAGGCATTCAAATGATCGATCAGCTCGTGGTTCAACTCTTTGTTAGGAATCTTAAGCTCAAGTAACTTCGCCCTCTTCTCCCTCAATTCTTGCAACAATGACACACTGTTTAAACTGAACTCTAATTCCTTTCGAAACTTCGGAACTTCAAATCTTCCATAAAGCGTCAGAAAAATCCCTGGTGTAAAAAGGTGCTTGAATTTCAAGTAAGATTCCCTGAAAACATTGAGTTTGTATTGATCTGTATAATCTTCAAAAACAATGGTTCCAAACGGTTCACCCGTTTTCGTGAGACGATGTTCTATGGAGGTGACAATGACCGCCATGGTTAAATCCTTTCCTTTATAGGCATCCATTTCTTTAAACATGGATAGGTTTCCTGTGCAAAAAGAATCAATTTCCACCCTGAAGTCATCCAAGGGGTGCCCTGAAATAAAAATCCCAATGGCTTCTCTTTCTTTCGATAATTTGTAGCTAGATGACCATTCTTCGCTCACGGGAACGTTGGGCGTTGGTGCTTCAAAGTCTTCGGTATCCTGAAACATAAGGGTTTGGTCACTGGCCATCCCATCTTGCGATGTTTGTCCCCACCTAATGAGTATATCCAAAAACATCTTCCGGTTCGTTTCCTCGTGAAAATACTGCGCGCGGTGCATGTCGGAAAAGGTATCCAAGGCCCCTGCATAGATTAGGTTCTGCATGGTATTTCGGTTGGCGCCTTTGTGGTTGATTCTTTTGAAAAAGTCAAAAACATTCAAATAAGGACTTTCCTTTCTCCCTTCAACGATGGCTTCAACAGGTCCCTCACCGATTCCTCTGATTCCCCCAAGACCGAACCGGATGGCACCGTTTTCATTGACTGTAAACTTCAAATTGGACTCATTCACATCTGGGCCCAAGACTTCCACGCCCATTCTTCGGCATTCATCCATAAAAAAGGTGACTTGTTTCATGTCACTCATGTTGTTACTGAGTACCGAGGCCATGTATTCTGCTGGATAGTTTGCTTTTAGGTAGGCCGTCTGGTAGGCAATCCAAGCATAGCAGGTTGAATGGGATTTATTGAATGCATAGGAAGCAAAGGCTTCCCAATCCTTCCAAATTTTTTCTAAACTGACGGAAGCATGGCCTTTCTCTGTACCTCTTTCGAGGAACAAAGGCTTCATTTTATCCAATACTTTTCGGTCTTTTTTCCCCATGGCCTTCCGCAAGGTATCCGCCTCACCTTTGGTGAAATCTGCAATTTTTTGGGACAACAACATGACCTGTTCTTGGTAAACTGTAATCCCATAGGTTTCCTTCAAGTACTCCTCACAATCGGCAAGGTCATAGGTAATTTCTTCTTCCCCATGTTTACGCTTAATAAAGGATGGTATGTACTCCAAAGGTCCGGGGCGATAGAGTGCGTTCATGGCAATAAGGTCGGCAAATTCTGTCGGCTTGAGTTCGCGCATGTATTTTTGCATTCCCGGAGATTCATATTGAAAAATTCCAATGGTCTCTCCACGTTGAAAAAGTGCATACGTCGCTTCGTCATCGATGGGAAACTGATCTGGGTCCAAATCGACGCCACGGATTTCTTTAATGATTTTTACGGCGACTTTAATCAATGTAAGTGTTTTCAACCCAAGGAAGTCCATTTTTAGCAACCCGGCAGACTCTGCTACGGCGTTGTCAAATTGGGTACACACCATGTCGGAATCTTTTGCCGTAGCAACGGGAACGAAATTCGTAATGTCATCCGGGGTAATGATTACACCGCAGGCATGGATTCCAATGTTTCGCACAGAACCTTCGATGGCTTTGGCTTGTCCCAACACATCGGCCAGTACCCCTGAGGAGTTAAAAATACTCCTGAGCGATCGCGCATTGCCAATGGCTTCCATGTTGTGTTTCAGTTTGTCTGCCAATTCAGGTTCACTTAACGAAAACAAGTTCTTCAAAGAAATGTCTGGGACCAATTTTGCCAAGCGATCGGCTTCTGGCAGGGGTAAATTCATTACACGCGCCGTATCTCGAATGGCAGATTTAGCCGCCATGGTACCATAGGTAATGATTTGGGCCACTTGACTTGAACCGTATTTTTGAATAACGTAATCGATGACCTTTCCCCTACCCTCGTCGTCAAAGTCGATGTCGATATCGGGCATTGAAATACGATCTGGATTTAAGAAACGCTCGAATAGCAAATCATACTTAATCGGGTCTACATTGGTGATTCCTGTGCAATAGGCAACCACAGATCCTGCTGCGGAGCCCCGGCCTGGTCCTACCGAAACGCCCATTTTTCTGGCCTCCGTGCAAAAATCTTGAACAATTAAGAAATATCCTGGGTAACCTGTGTTTTCAATGGTTTTTAATTCAAAATCCATTCTTTCTCGAATGGCATCGCTGATTTCACCGTAACGCCTCGCTGCCCCTTCATACGCCAAGTGTCGAAGAAATCCGTTTTCCCCATTCTTTGTTCCTAGCTCATCATCCATTGGGTCAATGAATGCTTCGGGAATGTCAAACTTTGGAAGCAAGACCTCTCTTGACAAAGAATAAGCTTCGCATTTATCTACAATTTCTTGGATGTTGAAAATCGCTTGCGGAATGTCCGCAAAAAGCTGCTTCATTTCCTGTGGGGACTTGAAATAATATTCATTGTTTTCAAAACCAAAGCGTTTTCCCATTCCCTTTCCAATGGGGGTGTTCACGAGCGCACCTTCCTTAACGCAAAGTAAAACGTCGTGAGCAACGGCATCTTCTCGGTTTACATAGTAGGAATTGTTGCTTGCAATTAATTTCACGCCGTGTTTGTCCGCAAAACGAAGCAGCACTTCATTTAGAACGTCTTCGGATTCTAAGCCATGACGATTGATTTCTAGGTACAAATCTTCCCCAAAGAGCGATTTCCACCACAGAAGAGATTCTTCCGCCTGGGTTTCTCCCACATTGAGAATCAGGTTTGAAATTTCACCCATGTGACCACCCGATAATACAATGACGTCTTCGTGGTATTTCTCCACCAAGGCCCTGTCAATCCGTGGGAGGTAATAGAATCCTTGCGTGTAGGCAATGGAGGCAAGTTTAATCAGGTTCTGGTAGCCATTTTTATTTTTTGCCAGAAACACCCATCGCGAGCCGTAGTCTTTTACACTTTTATTTGTGTGGTCTTTGCAAACATTGAATTCACATCCGATGATGGGCAACAACAGTTGTTTGTTTGAAATTGCACCGTTTTCTTCCGTTTCTAAAATTTCTGCGCGAATGATTTCATTTTGGTCGCTCACCAATTTTTCAAATTGAAATGCTGCCATCATGTTTCCATTGTCTGTCAGCGCAATGGCAGGCATGTTAAATTCTACCGCCTTGGCAATCAACGCTTTTATCTCCGAAGTTGACTGAAGGAGGGTGAATTGCGAATGGTTGTGCAGGTGGGCATAAGGTGCATCATCAAACTCAGCCGATGTGGTAACCACCCCCCGATTGGTATGGGTTTCGTTGGATTTCTTTAGCTTGGCACTGGCTTTTTTAAGGTTTTGGTGTGTTAAACCAATTAATGCAATGGTATTTGGATTCGCTTTTTTGAAATTTTCAAGATAGCCATCGGGTTGAAGCAGCTCCCCTAAAGTATAATGGGACTTCCTGATGAGTTCGAAGAAGCACCGCGCCGTGGCCTCAACATCGGCGGTTGCGTTGTGCGCTTCGGCAAAAGAATTATTGAACAAAAAGAAATAGAGTTCCTCAAGCTTTGGCATTTTGAATTTCTTCCTTCCTCCACTGAGTTGACATAATTCTGCTGTTTTTTCGGTACAAGTATCCAACACTTTTTTATCTTGAAGCGGTGAATCTTGACCTTGCCGAACGTATTCACAACCGAGTACATTGAGGTCGAACTGCAAATTATGCCCAACCACAAAGGAGGCCTTTTTCAGTACCTCATCGAATTTTAGAAGAACTTCCTGCATTTCTGTCCCACCAAATTCTGCCAATTCGGTAGAAATCCCATGTACTTTTTGGGATTCATAGGGAATGACAAAACCATCTGGTTTAATGAGGAACTCCTTGTTTTCTACCAAGTTCCCTTCCAAGTCATGCAATTGCCAAGCGAGTTGTACCACCCTAGGCCAATTATTGGTGTCGGTATGCGCTGCCTTGAAGTCCCGTGGCAAGCCGGTGGTTTCGGTATCAAATATTAAATACATGTTGGAGAAAATTGAACTTCGAAATTAGGCAGAAATCAAGTCGGAAATCCGAGTGTTCATAAATTTATTCTTGAGCCGTAGGCGTCTTTCTTCCTGCTTAAAAAAAGCTACAAATGGCTTATTCCAAGGAAACTTGAACATCCCAATTCGCGCGTAATTTCGGGATTTTTCTATACATTTTTACCGGTTCTGCAGGAATGTTTCCTTCCAAATCGATAGGGTCCCAAAGACCGTTGTTGTTTTCATCCTTAATGAGTAGCAATTGGTATTCTCCCGGAAGTAACCCTTTAAAAACCACATTCTGACCTTCGGTACACGGGCTTCTGTCTACTTCCTTGCCATTGAATTCTAAGACGACCATTCCACCTTTAATGGACTGGTCGATTTTTACAAGTAGGTTCCCCAGTTCTTTCTCTGTGGCATACACAAATTCCAATTGGCTTAATGGATTATAGGTCCCAGAGGTTCCTTGAATGGCATTGTTCGGAAGCGTCAATTTTAATTTTTCACCTTTCACAGCTTTGAAGAACAAGAAAACATGGTTCTGGTTGTATCGGATGGAATCGATTTGAATCGGCAAGGAATCCTGTACACTTCTAATTTCCCATGCGGTCTCGTTTTGGATAGAGCTGATTTTGTCGTTAACCTCAAATTGCCATTGGTTGTTTTTTCCCAATGAGGTCCCTTTGGGTATCAGCGCTGCTTTCTGGTCCTTTGCGGTACGGTTGAAAGAAAAGGTATCTACCTTGGTGGTTAACACCACTTCTGTTGCCAATGGATCCTTCAAGAAAATACAGATGGAATCTGCTGTGGGACGGTAGGAATCGATTTGTTCTCCATTCAATTGAATTTGGTTCAAGTCAAATCCATAAGGCAAATGCCCCCTTAGCATGCCAGGTGGAATAAACTTCAGATGCTTTACATGAACCTTGTCTAAGGGCTTAGAAATTCGAAAATCTAAGGTGTCCTTCCCCAAAGTTTGGGAGGTAAAGCGACCATCTTGAGGTTCAAAGACATCAACTTGTCCGTTTTTATTCACATCTACGAAGGCCTTCATATAATAATTCCCTGGGGCAACGTAGGACAAACGCAAGGTCCCTTTTGAATCACTTAAGCCTAGGTATCTGGGTTTTTGATCCGTCAATTCATCAAACAGCCCAACATAGACCCCTGACATTACATTTCCTTTGTAGGCATCTCGTATGCGAAAATCCTGCGCTCCAGAATCCAAGTCCTTTCCAGTGGAAAACACCCATCGATACAGAGAATCATTACCTTCTGTCACATCTTTGATTGCACCGTCGAAAAACAGACTGTAAGTTGTGTTTGGTTTAAGGGTTCCTTCTAAAACCACCTGAACGGTTTTCTTTTTCAAGGTCGCTTTAACCACCGCATCGTTGGGAATTAAACGAATGGTTTCTGTAGGGTTTTTCAGTTCTACAAACTCATTAAACCTAAGTTGAATGTCAGTGGGGGTTACGTTGGTAGAAAAATTTGGAACATTGGCATGCACAACCACCGGAGCGACAACGTCCTTGGCACCTCCACTCAAGGTACCAATTTGTGCACAAGACATTAAGGCAAAAAGGGAGAGAATTACATATAAGGCGCGAACCATTCCATGAGTTTTTCCAGATGCACCGCATCCTCGGAGTCAAAAGTAGCAAATTCTTGGCTGTCAATGTCCAACACAGCAATAACTTCACCGTTGCGAAATACGGGCACCACAACCTCGCTTTTAGAGTGTTCGCTGCATGCGATGTGCCCAGGGAATTGATGTACGTCTTCGACGACAAGCGTCTTTTTTTGTGCCCAAGCACCTCCACATACGCCTTTACCGAAAGCAATTCGGGTGCAGGCTACAGGACCTTGGAAGGGACCTAACACAAGTTGGTTGTCCTTCACGATGTAAAAACCCACCCAAAAAAAACCAAAAGATTCTTTAAGCAAAGCGACCAAATTTGCCATGTTGGCTACCGCATCGGTTTCAGAGCCAATCAACGCTGGCAAATGCTGCAATATGAATTGGTATTTCTCGTTTTTTGCACCTTGTTCGGGCGAAATTTTGATTTCCATTCAACAAAAATCCAATAATTAATCGTAAATAGCAATTCAAAAAAAAACACATGAACGATAAAACATACCTTGAACAAATACTCTTTTTGGACATTGAAACGGTACCACAATATTATCACTTCGACGAATTGAATGAAACTGCGAAAGTTCTCTTTTCTCAAAAAAACAAAAGTATGATTTCCGATACAAAATCCGTAGAATCGGTCTATGGTGAACGCGGAAGCATTCAATCTGAGTTCGGTAAAATCATTTGTATATCCATTGGGATTCTGAAAGAATCAATTACCGGAAGAACGATGAGAATTAAGTCCTTTGCTCACGACGATGAGGAAACCCTGTTAAAACAATTTAAGCATCTATTAGAAGACCGTTACAATGATGATAATGCCATTTTATGTGGTCACAACGCCAAGGAATTTGATTTCCCGTACATCTGTAGACGAATGTTAATCAATGGCATTGCTTTGCCAAGGGCACTAAACATCGTAGGAAAAAAACCGTGGGAGATCAAACATTTAGACACCATGGAGTTGTGGAAATTTGGGGACTACAAAGCTTACACGTCGTTGTCATTATTGTGTCATGTGTTTAACATTCCTACGCCAAAGGATGACATTTCTGGGGCTGATGTAGCGCGAGTCTACTACGAGGATAATGATTTGGAACGCATCAAAATCTACTGTGAAAAGGATGTAATTGCCTTAATTCAGTTGTTTTTGAAAATGCGTTTAGAACCCTTGGTTTCGGAGGGAAACATCACCATTGTTTAAGCCAAATCCAGCCCTATAATACCCCTAATGGCTGCGGTTTCTGTGCGCAAGCGTGCCGTGCCTAAGGTAACAGGAAGGTAACCTGCTTTACAGATGAAATCAATTTCTGAGGGAGAAAAATCTCCTTCCGGTCCGATGAGAATGCGGTTGTGCTCGGAAGCATTTATCACGCCTCTTTCTTGCGATGCATCACAGTGTGCAACCCATCCCTTTGGGAAATCAGCTATGAATTGGCGCAACGGAATCAACTCATCTAATTTTGGAAGGTGGGCTCGTTTTGATTGTTTCATTGCCGCAATCGCGATTTTTTCAAGCCTGTCCAGTTTTAATTGGCTTCTTTCAGAATGTTCAGTTGTTACAAAACTAAACCTGGTACAGCCCAATTCAGTGCCTTTTTCCACCAACCATTCCATGCGATCCAAATTTTTTGTGGGGGCCAAAACCAAATGAATGCTTTTTTCCAATGGCTCAAATCTATAGGAATGAATTTCTATCGTACATTTTTTTGGGTGGTCGCTAAGGATGGTTCCTTCATAGGTATTCCCTACGCCATCAAGCAAGGAAATGGGATCAGAAATTTTATTTCTCAATACTTTGATGCAATGCTTTGATTCCTCTTCTGTCAGCGTATATACCTTGGTATGAGGGAAAATATCATTCGCGTAAAAAAGTGCCATTATAGGATGATTTGTAAAAGCATTTCACGCATAAGAAACTCGCGGTTTTCGGATGTACTCCCCACACCTTTTCCTTTCAGGTCATATTGATATAGGACTTCTATGTTTTCAGCGATTTTTTTGGGGTTGTAATTGTTTTTCTCCTTCATTAGGTTTGTTAAAATGAAGGGAGGAATTTTCATTTCAGCTGCGATGGATGCCGTTGATTTGTTCTTCGCAAAATGAATCCGCATGATTTGGGAAAAGAAAGAAAACAAGATGGGAATCAATGCATTGATGTCTCCTGCTTTCGGATTAGAATCAAAATACTGTGCAATTTTTAATGCTTTGGCTAAGTCTCGCTTGGCGACCGCATTTTTCAACTCAAAGATATTGTACTCCTTTGAAATCCCAATGTTGTTTTCTATGTGCTCTTCCGTGACATGCGTGCCTGATTCCAATACGATGTCCAATTTATTTAACTCGTTGACAATTCGGGACAAATCATTTCCCAATGAACTGGCAAGAATGGAAGGAACTTTCGAAGCAAATGTGTATCCTTTGTTTTTCATGTAGGACATGATCCATTCTTCGAGTCTTTCTTCTTTTACCTTATCTGAAGTGAATACAACCCCATTTTTGGATGCGGACTTTACGTATTTTTTACGGGAATCTAGTTTTTTGTATTTGTAAGCAATGACAAAAATGGTCGTTGGACTGGGATTGTCAAAATAGGATTCAAGCGCTTCTAGGTTCGTGAAATTTTGAGCTTCCTTCAAGATCACCAGGCGTTTGCTAGCCATCAATGGATAAGCATTTAACGCACTCAACAAGCTAATTGCCTCTGCATCTTTTCCATATACGATGTCCTGGTTAAAATCTTTCTCGCTTTCATCCAATACATTTTGTTCAAAGGCATCGACCAAAATATCAATGAAATAACCTTCCTCACCATGCAGAATGTACAATGGCGAAAAATTCTTTTCCTTTATTGATTTTTGTATTTCCCTAAAATCCATTTTGTCGTTTTTGCATCTTTGAACCTTGTCCTACGAAAGTAGTTTATTCTCCCAAAAAGGGATGCTTAAAGTAGCTTCTAAGGTTTAAAAATTATCCACATTTTGAAGATAATTCAAGAATTTCACAAATGCCCTGGCTCGGTGAGAGACCGTATTTTTGGTTTCTTTATCGACTTCTGCAAAGGTCTTATCCCAACCTTCAGGAACGAAAAGTGGATCGTACCCAAATCCTAAGTTTCCTTTGCTGCCATGGTTGATATCGCCTTCCACGCTTCCTTCAAATACAAGTTCCTTTTCTCCATCCACAAAGACAATGGCTGTGCAGAATGCTGCCCTGCGGTTTGTAATCCCATCCAATTCCCTTAAGAGTTTCTCGCAATTTGCATTGTCGTCTTTTTCAGGACCTGCATACCTTGCTGAAAACACTCCGGGTTCGCCATTCAAGGCATCTACTGTCAATCCAGAATCATCTGAAAAGCAGGGAATCATACAAAAATCGTAGACTTCCTTGGATTTCAACCTGGCATTTCCGACAAACGTCAGCGCAGTTTCGTCGATGTCACCCTCAAATTGGACGTCATTCAAACTGAGCAACTCAATATCCTTAGGCAACATCGCCCTTATTTCAGCGGTTTTGTTTTCGTTTCTTGACGCAAAGACCAATTTCATTTTTGAAAGAGTTTAAGGTATTTATGTTGATTTGCTTCTACGGAGAATTCCATTTTTACTGTATCCATGGAGGCACTACCCAACCGCAACCTTAAGGCTGGATTCGTGAGTAATTCAGTGAGTCTTATCACCCAATCTTCTTTTGTATGGATTAAAAATCCATTTTTCCCGTCTTCGATGATGTTGGCATTCACCCCCACATCTGAAGCAACGGTTGGAATTCCCAAGGACATGTATTGCAAGGCTTTGAAACCACATTTTCCTTTAGACCATTCATCGTCGGTTAAAGGCATCACACCGATGTCAAAACTTGACAAATCCTGCATTTCCGTAGCTTGGTTCCATTTCACAAAATCAAGATTGGGCAAATCGAAATCGGGGGGTAAATTTGAAATAACCCGAAACACAAAGTGGTGTTGTGATGCCAAAACTTCAAGAGAATCTGCAATTTGCAACAAATAATTAATGGTAGTATGCGACCCTGTCCAACCAATCACCAATGGGTGATTCTCGCAAAAGGCGGTAGGTTTTCTATGAAAACGCAAATCTATGGTCGTCGGAATGATCGTTACATTCCCATTAAATCGCAGGGCATATTCTGCTAAAAAGGAGTTTCCAACCACCACGGTATTTGCCCAACGAACGATGTGTTTGATTTTCCAATAGGCTTTAAGTCGGTGAAATTTCTCATGTTGTTTGCTATAATTGGGAAGCCAAATGGCATCGTCAAAATCGTATATCACCTGTTTTTTAAAAACCTTGCAAAGGATCCATTCGAACACAGGAGGACCCATGGGCGCTGCTTCTCGGTGGATAAAAATGATGGGGAAGGAAAATAAATTAAACATCAGGGCGCCCCTGCGGAACATGCCTAAAATCAGGGCGATGGATTTTTGGAAAGGTTTTCCTTGGTGGTAAAAGATTTCCCAGGCACCTTGATTTAAAAAAGGAAATACAGAAATTTCCAAATTGTTTTCCGAAAGAAATTCCAGGTATTGTTCAAACCGAAACCTTTGAGAAGGTGCTTGTTGTAAGGGATACGGACAAAGAATTGCGATTTTTTGTTTCACTGGATTTCTTTCATTCGCATGTAAATTTCGTCATATTTTTCCACACCCTTTTCTACACCGAACATGGTTTGGGCATAGGCTTGTATTTTTGATCTGTCGAAATGTAAAATTGAAAAATCGAATTGCGCCAAATCTTTATCTGATAAAGAAGGAAGTGCTACCCCGGCATGCGAATCACGTAAGATTTCAGCCACGTCTCCTGTGCCTTCATTCGTAACCATTGGCACTCCCATTGCCATGGATTCTGCCATTTTTACCGGGAAGGATGCTTGTTTGGAAAAAGAGGGTTCAATGAAAAATACACTCAGGTCGGCCAACGAAAGGTAACTGGGAACTTCAGCGTACTGTGCGGACAATGTTTTAATTTTTTGTGATTCAACTCCCATTTCCGAAAGGGTTCTTCGCGCTTGTTCAAGGTCTTTGGTCAGCACCATAAAATACCAATTCGGGTCCTTTTTATGCATTTCTATGTACAACGCTACCTCCCTGTCAAAACGATACCACGTCCCAATGGATCCAACGTGCACAAGAATTTTTGCTGAAGCAGGAAATCCCAATGCTTCTTTTGTGAAAGGAGAAGAAACTAGCGGATTAAACAACACTGTATTTACGCAACAAGGAATCACCGTAGCTTTCTTAAGAAAAGTTTTTGTCGGGTACCGCTCCGTCAAAGCTTTCAATCCAGCATGACTCAAGGAAACAATTCCATGGGTAAAATCAATAAAATCACTTTCTTTTTTCAAGAAAAACCGATAGATCATGCGATACAGCCCCTTTTTTTGTGGCCAAATTTTACCTTCTACGCGTTCATCTGCCCAAAGTCCTCGCATGTCAAAAAGCACCTGTTGGTTTTTATGAATGATTTGGAAGACAAGCATCGGGAGGTAGCTTCGTGCATGCAGAATGTCGTGGGTTGACGCAATTTTACGAAGGGTCAAATACATCACCCAAAGATCATAGAGCGTAGATAAAACAGGTGGTTTTTTGGTATAAAACTTTGGAATCCACGTAATGTTTGTGTCCTTCAATAGGCTTAAAATGCGTCCTTCAAGGATCGTGAAACTGCCTTTTTTTTCAAACGACAAGACGGTAAAATCATATCCTTTTTTTTCCAATCCCAAGAGATAGGGTAAGATTTGGGATTGACCCAATGGGTCGGTAAGTCCATCATAAGATACGTACAATACTTTCCGCCTTTTCTCCATATGAATTAAAAGTAAGCAATATATCCAAAATGAATTTTTCCTGCGCGAAAGTCGAAAGGATTGTTTTGTTCACTACCCAGCGCATAGGCCAAGGAAAAGATGCCCACCTTCGATCCGATGTTGGTGCCCACCCCAAATCCATAGGGGTAGTCTTTACGGTAGCCTTCTTGTGTGTTTTTTTCATAAAAGGATTGGTCAAAGAATATAAATACTGCCGAATTTTGATCTAACAAATACCGCAATTCAAATTGATTTACAACCTTGGTAGTTGCCAAGAAACCCTCCTCGTTAAACCCGCGCAAAGTAGTAAGCCCACCGAAACGATAACATTCATTGGAATAGATAACAGGGGCGATGTAGCTTTCAAAAGTGAGTTGGGAGCGAAAAACCCACCGTTTATGGAGTGAGATAAAATGTTCCGTTGAAAAAGCCAACCTTGAGGTAAGGTTCTTTGGGATGGAATCCGTCGGAACGGTGCGCTGTCCTACCAAAGCATCTAAGGTTAATACAATGCCTTTGCGTGGATTGGGGAGGTAGTCAATTTTGCGGTAAGAAAAACCGACACCATACATGTTATTCTTAAAACTTTTGGCATTTGGAAACGTGCTGCTGGTTGCGGCTGCATTCAATCGGTTGCTCGCGTTGAATTGATACAAGGCCTTGGCGGTAATTCCATTTGAAAAAGTGTATTGCAGGGATAGGTTCGTTTTCAATTCTAAAAAGGTGGAATCTCGTTTATACAGGGAGAATTTCATTTCAGTTCCTAGCATTGTTTTAAAAAGATAAGGATAGAGAAAACGTGCATTCAGGGATTGTGTAGCGGGTTGTACACTTCGCCAATGAAAATCCAATTGTTCGGCACGTCGAAAAGCGTTGTTGAGTTTCAATTGAAGTTCTCCTGTAAGCGCTAATTTTTGCGTTATTGGGTTAGGTTGAAAACCAATCGCGCCATTAAAACTGCTGGTTTTTTTTGACTCCAAATACAGAAACAAGCAAACACCTTCGGTGGTAAAAACCATTTCGGATGGTTTAATCACATTGACAAAGCTAAGTTGACGTAATTTCCGATCGATGTCGTTGAATTGTGCCACGGAGAAAGGGGAAGAAATTTTCAAATTTAGGATTTGATACATTGCGTTTATGGAGAGCAAAGAATCTCCCTTAATGGTTGCTTCCTTCCAAAGCATCTTACGTCCTTTCTCCATTTTCACTTCGAGAGAGACCCTCTCACTTTCCACTGAAAAATTCGTGTATTTCAAGCTGGAAAACGGATACCCTTGATTTTGATAAAATGACATAATTTGCTGAAGGACGTCGCCATAATCGGTAGGATTTTTAAAAACAATCATGTCCCCAATGTTTTCATATTGATTCCAAGGAATTGGGGTGGCTTCTAGCATTTCATCGGAAAATCGCACGCGAATTTCACTGTACTTTTTCCCTAGATAGACATTCAGCAAAAGGTGGGTTGAATCGATCAGTGAATCGGCAATTTTCGCAGAATAGAACCCTTTTTTAGCCAGTAAAATCTTGGCGTTTTCTTTCTCATTTTGAAGGAAGCTTAATGCACTTAAAGATTTTTTCTTGGTAAAATAGGAAGGGATTTTAAATGCTTGGTCAGGGTAAATAAACTGATAATTCACAGAAATTTTTTGGCTGAAAATCACGCCAAAAAACACGAAGAATATGAGAAACAACCTGTATTTCAATCCATGTAAAATCATTGCTAATCTTGGATTAATTTATTTCTGAACCTAAAATACGTTAACAATTTTTGTAACTTTACACCCATAAGACTCGTTAGAGGATTCACAAACAACAAACACAACGACTATGAAAACGAAAGTAAATGTATTAATTCTTTTAACTGTTGTTACAACGGTTATTTTATCCTCATGTGGCGCATCTAGAAAAGCAGGTTGCGACGCTTACGGAGCAAATAAAACAGAAATCAAAGCAAACGACGTAGCTTCTAAATAAAAGAATTTTTTTAAAACGCTAAGCGTTGAAGGTACAAAGCCATTTCGGATTGTATTTTCAACGCTTCTTTTTTTGCTTCCACGTCAAAATCAGCCTCCTTTCCTGCATAGATAATTGACCTAGAGGCATTCACCAACAACCCGCAATCATTGATTGCACCAAACTCAAAAACTTCTTGCAAGGATCCTCCTTGCGCTCCTACACCAGGTACAAGTAAAAAATGTTCCGGAACAATCTTTCGAATTTCTTCTAATTTGCTTGCTTTGGTCGCTCCAACCACAAACATCAGGTTATCAATTTCTCCCCAAGCTTTCATTTTTTCGATGACTTGAAGGTATAGTGAGTTCCCGTTGCTGTCTTGCATTAATTGAAAATCATTCGCGCCTTCATTCGAGGTGAGTCCGAGCACAATGGCCCATTTCCCAGGGAAAGATAAAAAGGGTAACACACTGTCTTTTCCCATATATGGCGCAACGGTAACCGCATCGCAAGGGAGGTTCACAAAAAATGCTTTCGCGTATGCACTTGCTGTATTTCCAATATCCCCTCTTTTGGCATCTGCGATAATGAAACAATCTTTTGGGATGTAATTCACTGTTTTTTCAAAAGACTCCCATCCTTTTGACCCCAAAACTTCATAAAATGCTGTATTGGGTTTATAGGCCACGGCATAGGGCGCAGTTGCGTCGATGATTCGTTTGTTGAATTCAAAAAGAGGGTCATCAAAAGAAAGTAAATGCGCAGGTATTTTTTCCCATTCAGGATCCAATCCTACACAAAGAAAGGACTGTTTTTTCTGTATTTGCGCTACCAATTCCCGACGTGTCATATTGCTTCTCCTTTTAATTTCTCTGCGTTTTCCGCCATACGCAAAGAATCAATCATTTCTTTAATGTCTCCATTCATAAAAACCGCCAGGTTATACATTGTTTTATTGATGCGGTGGTCTGTAATTCTTCCCTGCGGATAGTTATAGGTCCTGATTTTTGCAGAGCGGTCCCCTGTCGAAACCAAGGTTTTACGCTGTGCAGCACGAATGGAATGAAGCCTATCCAACTCCGCTTGGTAGAGCCTCGACCTCAAAACGGAAATGGCTTGTTCTAGGTTTTTGTGTTGAGAACGACCATCTTGGCATTCGACTACGGTACCTGTTGGAATATGGGTCAAACGAATGGCTGATTCCGTCTTGTTAATGTGTTGTCCCCCTGCGCCTGAGGCACGAAAGGTATCTTTTCGGACATCGTTCATGTCGAGTTCGAAATCGACTTCTTCTGCTTCGGGAAGCACGGCTACAGTAATTGCGGAAGTATGCACCCTTCCTTGAGATTCCGTCTCGGGAACGCGTTGAACTCGGTGAACCCCAGATTCGAATTTCATGGTACCATAAATTCCGGCACCCGTAATTTGCATTGAAATTTCCTTGTATCCTTTAACGGTCCCTTCGGAGGAGTTAATGATTTCAAATTGCCAACCCATTTCTTTGAAAAACATGGTATACATTCGAAAGATGTCCTCCACAAAAATGCACGCTTCATCGCCACCTGTGCCAGCGCGAAGTTCTACAATGGCATTTTTATCATCTTCTGGATCTTTGGGAATCAACATAAACTTGATTTCTTCTTCCAAAAGGGGTCGCTTCTGCTCCAATTCCTCGATTTCCATTTTAGCCATGTCCCGCATTTCAGGATCCGTTTCAATGGATAACATCTCTTTACTGGAATCAATATTTTCGAGGATGTTTTTATAGGTTTTGTAATGCTGATCGAGTTCTTCTAAATCTCTGTATTCCTTACTGAGTTTTACAAAGCGCCCCATATCTGAAATGATGTCCGGGTCGGTGATCATTTTACCCACTTCGATGAATCGATAATGGATGGCTTCAAGCTTTGAAAGTAGGTCGCTCATGCATTAAATTGTGTGCAAAGGTAAGGAATTGAGGCTAAACTCAGCCTATTATCCCGCATAGTGCAATCTAAAGTATACTTTCAAGGCTTCTCTTCGAAGGATTTGCCACGCTAAATTTTCAAAAAAATCTGTGGTGCTTGGGTCTAATACTTCGGATGTTTCCGGTAAATCAACACGGTATAAAAACTCAGGTAGTGAACCCGGTGCAAGTTCACGTAAGAAGGTAACGAGGTGCTGATGCATTACGGGAAGTTCTACACCTTGCACAGGCGAAATGACCAATCCAAGCGCATGGATGTCTTTTTCTAGTTGGGTCCAAACCGCCTGAAGCAATTCATGCATTGATAATTCGGTGCTTAAGGTAGAAAACTGCGGAACCAGTTGGTGTAAACTTGAAGGAGCCATGTGCTATTAAACGTTAAAAAAATGAAGGCCTTAAAAATTCTAGCTAACTTAAATAGAAAAACATAAAATTAGTAGAATCAAATGCTCGTAAAAACCTATTCAAGCAGTGTCTTCGGAATTACTGCGACAACGATTACCGTAGAAGTTAACATTGACAATGGACTTAATTTTTTCTTGGTGGGCCTTCCGGACAATGCCATCAAAGAAAGTCAACAACGCATCCGCGCAAGCTTTAAAAACAACGGTTTTAATTTCCCTGGGAAAGAGATTACCGTGAATCTAGCCCCAGCAGACCTTCGCAAAGAAGGTTCTGTATTTGACCTTCCGATTGCACTCGGTATATTGGCGGCAAGTGGACAGATGAAACAAACCAAACTCAGTGGTTACCTGGTGATTGGAGAATTGTCATTGGACGGCTCCATACAACCCACCCGTGGGGTTTTGGCCATTGCACTTCAAGCCAAACAAGAGGGATTTAAAGGGGTGATTGTCCCCAAATCAAATGCACCAGAAGCAGCCGTAATTGAAGGACTTGAAGTCTTGGGTGTTGCTTCCTTAAAAGAGGTGCTTGACTTTTTCAATGACAAAACCGAAATCATACCATCAAAAGCAGATTTGTTGGATCCCTATGATGAAATCCATCAAGAAATTGCCGTAGATTTCAAGGAAGTAAAAGGACAATATGCGGTGAAACGTGCCTTTGAAATTGCGGCTTCAGGGGGACATAACATCCTTTTAATTGGGCCTCCGGGGTCTGGGAAATCCATGCTTGCCAAACGTTTCCCAACACTTTTGCCTTCAATGTCATTGGAAGAATCATTAGAAACAACAAAAATCCACAGTGTTGCCGGAAAAATTAAGCATGTAGGTGGATTGGTGAGAACCCGTCCCTTTAGAAAACCACACCACACCATCAGCGACATCGGATTGATTGGCGGGGGAAGTTTTCCACAACCAGGGGAAATCTCTTTGGCACACAACGGGGTACTGTTCTTGGATGAGTTGCCAGAATACAAAAGAGCGGTATTGGAGGTGCTTCGACAACCCTTGGAGGACCGAATGGTCAGCATTTCAAGGGCAAAATTTACCGTAGAATTTCCTGCAGGATTTATGCTCATTGCTGCGATGAATCCTTGTCCATGTGGTTACCTGAACCATCCCGAAAAAGGGTGTTCTTGTGGTCCAGGAATGGTGGACCGCTATTTGAATAAAATTTCAGGTCCCCTCATGGACCGCATCGATATGCACATAGAAGTCTATCCGGTAAAATACGATGAGCTTACCTCAAAAATTGAACATGAAACCAGTGCAAGCATTCGCTCACGCGTGGAAAACGCTAGTAAAATTCAGAAAAAACGCTACAAAAATTCTTTTGCACACAACAACGCACAAATGAGTCGCGGTGAAATTGACAAGCATTGCAAATTATGTGAAGCTTCGCAAGAACTACTCAAAAATGCAATGATTCATTTGGGACTTTCCGCCAGGGCATTTGACAAAATACTAAAGGTAGCAAGAACCATCGCCGACCTCGAAGGGCAAACAGACATTCAGCCTAACCACCTGGCAGAAGCCATTCAGTATCGAAGTTTGGATAAAAATCGCTTGGGGGGGTGAGG
>CAMCWF010000001.1 GCA_945882095.1 Chryseobacterium gleum | reverse complement strand
AAACGAATTGGGGCAAAGAATCCTAATGAGTTGTTGCGAAAAAGCATTTTGTTGGGCTTGTATAAAGCCAGAACCGATGAGCAAATCAGGGAGGAAGATGAGAACGAGGCTATAGCGCGGGAACAGCGTAGACAAAACCGTTTTAAAGGTTAAGGTGTTTTATTTCGTTAGAAAACATTATTGAGCTTGGGAACTTGAACTGGTTAATTCACTGAGGATTTTCCCGAACCAATTCAATGAATTTTGCAGTTTTTATTTTTCGCATTTATACTAAAAAATTCAGTATAAATACTATCGCTTCGGTTGAATCAACAACCGGCCAACATTCTCCTATCCCTTGTAAAGTAAGCCTTTTAGAGATTTTTAGGATTGTTTTCATTCGAATTGAACGTCTTCTGTAAATTTATCAGGTTTGCGTTCGATGTAATTTTGTTTTGCAGATAAAGCTTTTCTCTAAAACAACCACGGATTTAAGAAAAAGAATAGCTATGTGCAAAGGTTAAAGAATTGTGAGTTTCGAAAGCAGAGGCAAAATGCTTGGTTAGTTGCCAAAAAAGTAAATGTTAAAACAAAGTATTATGAAAAAGTTAACTTACAGCGCTCTATTCCTAGCGATTTTCGGGGTCGGGATTGTTGGGTGTAAGAAAGAACAAAGTTCAGAAAGACTGAACGAGAACACGAAAATTGAATATCGATTGGATAATATCCCAATGATAAAATATTCACAGAATTACGAAGTTGCAATGAAAAGTGAAAATGATGCAGATGAAGAAAAGTTAAATCGTCAATTGTTTGAACTCGCAGAAGCAACGAAAGATTTGTTGAAGGATTATGCATTCGTAGAATTGATCGTTAGGTTAGCACGTGAGTCGAATGTGGAAACAGTATACTATTCAGAAATTAAGGATAAAGGTCTTCCATATTACAATATCATCAATCAGAAGTTAGCTGTAAAAGGTTTGAGCGTCGAATCAATAACAGCAAATATGACTCACCAACCAATTTTACCTAATCCGGAATTTCCAGAAACCGCAGAATTGGAGATTTACGAACCATCTATTTTTGTTCCAAATGTTTTGAATGTGAATGTAAATTTGCAAGCGTTAATTTCGCCAAACATAGAAACAGAATATAATGAAGAGGATTATATCGTTGCTTGGTTCTTTAATGAAAATGGTGTTTTAAATGAAACGATACTAAGTGAGACAACCGTAATACAAACTGCAAATCCAATTTTCATTCTTGACCACTCTATACCCAAGGTTAAAATGGACAAAATTGGCTCATATATTTTAAAAACTAAAGACGCTATAACTTTTACTAAATCTGGGAACACTTATTTTGAATCAACTCGAATCAAAATTAAAAGTGGGTATCGTCATGAACAAGGAACAGGAAAATCTGAATTCTGTATCGGGGGAGCAATTGTGCTCCAAGCATCTCCACCCGCGAATTTTTTACATTTAACGAATAATAATGACCATTCGTTAGAAATAAAAGAAGTAACAAAAAATGAAGTTAATAGTAGCAGCAATGTTTATGTTACTTCACACCATGCCAATAATTTTACGCCTGATACAAGTAGTAAAGTGTATTGGAATACTTTTGAACGCGATTGGAACAGAAGTATTAAGAATCTTGGAAATGGAACAACGTTTGGACAAGAGTGGATGTTTTGGGGTAGAATGAGATTTGATAACGATTGGTATCAATGGATCCCAAGTACAGTTAACATTCATGCCACCACCTTTGATTGGTTCGATTGGCAAACGGAGATTGTGTTTACAAGTTGGAAGTCAGAGTATAATCTGACTAAAGTAAATTAATCAATTTTGTTACTGCAGGTTTAGCCCGCAGTAACTTATAATTTAATATTGTATGAAATTTTATTCAAGTTGTCTTGCCTTATTTTTAGCATTTTCTTTCCTATCTCAATCTTCAATCGAATTCAATTTCAATGAGGTATACATTGGTAGTAATTTAGGTGTTAATTGGAAAAGAAACTACCCAAATTTATCTTTTTCAACGGGTTTGACATACCATATCAACAGAATAGACCAAATCCCAATAGGTACATTTATCAAAAACTCAGCTTTTGCGCAAAATTTCGGGCAACGATTTGGACTCCAATTAGGATTTGAATATTATTTATACAAAAATGATTTTTTCAAAATCGGTCTTTTTTATTCAAATCAAATCTCTTTAATGAATCAATTAATAAAAGTATATTCAGCCTATGACACTTTAGTGTCTAACCCTCAATCAGAATTTGATTTCCTTTATACTAAGTATGAACGAATCTATGGTCCGGTTTTCACTTCTGACAATGTGATTGGCATAACGTTAAAAAATAATATTACAAAAAACATATATCTCTCTACTAGAGGTTGTTTAGGTATTTTATTTTGGAAAAACACTGACAATAGTTTACTACTAATTGGTGGTAATAAGAACAATCAAAGTTATAATTTCACAAGCTTTTTCAGCATTGGAATAGGTTATACTTTCAACAAGAAAGAAAAATAATATAGCTTTTAACAAACCCTTAGCTCTATATCGATGTATAAATCATCGAGGAAGACATGACCAAGGCCATGGCACGAGACCAGCGTAAACGAAATCGTTTGAAAGGTTAAGGTGTTTGGATTATGACAATACATAGAGCAAATGAAACTACAACATTCACTTGTAAAGCCGTGAATCATGGCTTTGATGTAACTCCAGCTCGTTTGGTTACGGGCTTAATCACCGAACGCGGCGTTTGCGCGCCCAACGAAGCAGCCATCATGGCAATGTTCGGGGATTTGGAATCGCCTGTTCAATAAGCGGTCCCTGAGTAGGCCGAAGGACGTATCGAAGGGCCGCTTTCCATACCAGAGACATTGAAAATATAATCTTTAATTAAACAAAAACTAGCTCTCCCCTTTCGCTTGCGCTGAAGCTTCAGCGAAGGCGCAGAGGGAGGATAAAGTTTGACGACTCTGACGAGTATCAGACTCAGTCAGAGGAGGGTGACCAAATCGAACGGCAATCCAATGCGTAGATTTTTTGCTTTTCCACTTACCCTTCGATACGTTCGCCGCAGGCGGACTACTCAGGGTCCGTGGAAAAAGTAGGTATATGAGATTACTCTTTATGCAAGCATTGCGTTTGTTCTCCAACACGGATTAGGTACATGCCCGGCGATAGGCCGCTAACATCGAGGGTTTGAGCCTTGAGTTCATGTATGGGAATACGTGCTACCAGCTTTCCGTGTAGGGTAAAGATTTCAATGCAAGAAGCGTCTTTGGATGTCCATGCTACAGTGACCTGTTGACTGGTTGGGTTGGGATAAAGGAGTAAGGGTTCAAGTGCTTGATCCGATTCTGTTAGGCTGTTAAACGCCTGCGATTGACAGGGGAAAACTTGATCTTGCGCATACCATGTAAGTAAGGCCCCTGCCGTGTAGATGTTCTGTTGCACATTCTGTAGACGGTTTCCGGAACGGTTGTAAATGAAGGCAAAATCAGCGCAAAAGCTTTCTCCTTGGGGTAAGATTGCTTCTCTTATGCTTAACATTCCCCTTCGGTCCCCTGCGGGGTTATTACTGGCCGCTTCATTCCACGTATTGGGAACGTTGGGATTACCGTCGTACAGAAAATGGGTGCTGGTATTCGTTAAGGGATTCATCCAATTGGTGCTATCGCTGTTTTGTCCGTTCATGAGCAACCATGCCGTTGTATCAAAGCTGGTGCTCATGCCTGCATCCATCGCACCGGTTAATCTTCCCGCACTTTCCAAGGGATGTGAAAGGCACAATACACCTTGGCAGGGCGGGTTTGTACCGTATCCTAGTTGTCCTCCGTCCGATTCGTCAAGGTCATCACCGTTGTACGCATACAATAATCGGTTGGTGGGATCACATCCGATGTAGTCATCGGAATAATTGCCTAAGTCAAAGTCGAGGTAAAGGCCTTCATGAAAATTGTAATAGGTGCGGTTGCTTCGGTTGTACACCCGCAGGGTCAAAAAGGTCGTATTGTTCAGGTAGTTAGCGGTTTGGAATTGGTAAAACATGGCGTGTACTTCAATACCCAATTGGTTACCATCGGGTAGATACGATTCATCGTTCGTAATAACATAAACGGCCTCGTCGCCGCGGATATCGGGATAATCTCCTTGGGATGGTTCATAAAGACCATTCCCGTTGAGGTCTATAAAGGGAGCAAGTTGTGCCGCGATTCCTAAGGAAACATCCCCGTTGGCCGGCCAGTTTGCAATGGCAGCTGGTACCACATACCCCAGGTTTTGTACATTGGCTTGGTGGGCCAGTATTTCAGCCTTGCTTACCTTCCAGATGGCGTCTTGGTATTGGTTGCTGTAGGCTAAGGTATTGTATGCTTGGGTAGTGGAAATGGGTCCACCATGAAAAGCACTCCAGCTGCCTCCCGCACTGTATTTCACCGCAGACATGTACAAGGCGCCATTCACATCCTGAGCTCCCATCCAATAAGAACCCGCAAAAATGGTGGATAATCCACTCTGTTTAGGGACTTCATAACCCGCCAACCCGGATGGCAAGTTGTTAAAAAATCCACCTTCGTCGTCGAGCAAACACGAAACATTGTTGTGATCTAAGGACAGGTAAGAACTTTGTTGCGCCCAGGTGGAGCAAGCAAGAAGGGCAGATAAAATAGTGGGTAGAATTTTCATGGCATACGTTTAAGGGGTACTTCAAACTAAACGCATGTGATGGTGGAGAGGGGTGGTAGCGACGCACTATGCGCTATTTCTGAAAACTGACCGTTGAAGTAATTCTTGATTTTCTAGGGGTGCGCCCTTCGACAGGCTCAGGGACCGCACCTTTCCATATTTCTAGCTTACTTAAGGTTTACCTTCAAACTTGTAAATAAACCCGATTTGACAGCCAATGGCTTGGTAATGGTTTTTTGTAACCGCTGATTTAACGGGAGAACCTATAGCGCTTCGAATGCCTGGGGTAAAATGGAAAATGAATGGATTCAGGTGATATGCCAATTCGATTTGTGCGATACCGGAAGTAGAAAAAGTTTGTGCTTCAACGATGTCTACACCGCCATCAGGCATTAGATAGTACCCTCTACCGCTCAGTTTAATTCCAGCAGATAGTCCCAGCATTGGACTCAGACTCACTTTGTTTTTGGTCCATTGATAGCCCGCAAATATAGGGATGTTGAGGTAACGGTAGCGGTTGGTTCCATCAATTGAATTGAACGGATATACAATTTGTTCACCCCATTCATTGTATGCAATGCCTATCTGGTAAAACCATCGATTCTTCTGTGTTCTGTAAAAAAAAGACAAATCCCAAGAACTGGTGGCGCGTTCAGCCGCTTTTCGTGTTAGTGCGTAGTTTTTATAGTTTCCAAACGCACCTGTATTAAAGGCATTTCCTGCAATGTCTATGGGTGTAAAGGAGGAAATGATTCCGCCAACTCCGCTGGAAAACCCTATCATGTGTTGCCATGAAACATGGGTTTTTCTTTTTTGTAAGGTTCCTAAAACTGGCCATGGGATAAAGCTGATGCGGTGCTCGGAAAGCATGGGAATTTCCTTGGGTAAGATCAAAGATTCGCTTTTTTGCTTTTCAGGTTGTACGTTTAAATTACTGGAATCTATCGATTCAAATTGCACTTTTGGACTGTTTTGTTTACGGGATGAATGGGATGATTTACCCACATGAGGCTGAGATGTGTTCCCCCTTTTGCCTTCGTGTGTTTTCCCCATTGCATTCGAAGTATGTTTGGTATGCTCCTGTGGGTTTGGGTTTTGTTCGAGCGCTTTTTTTGATGGTAGGTTCACTATTCCTGAATGTTTAGAATCAACCTTGGTATTCTTTTGCGTTTCTTGAGGTGTTTGTGCGGCCATGTTACGGGGAATTACTTCAGTTGAAAGTGTCTGATAACTCCCAAGGTAAATCCCAGCGAGCAAAAGGAAGGGGGAACAAAGAAAGAGTACGCGTCTTCGTTTACGTTTTTTTTCCAAAGCATCAAGGCGTTGGTTAATGTCGGCAAGGTAGTTTTCCGGAATAGGTTCGTAGGGGTCGTGCATATTAGGCTTTTCCATAGTAAACGGTTCGTTTTTGAGGGTTGGCAAGTATCGCTTTGAGTTTTTTTCGGGCCATTTTGGTGTGCCATTTTGAAGTTTCAACGGTAATCCCGAGTGATTGACTTATTTCCTTGTGCGAAAATCCTTCAATGGCAAAAAGATTGAAAACAATTCGGCTTGGAGCATTCAGTTGAAGTAAGAGGTGTTCAAGGTATTCCTTCTCTATGTTTATCTCAATGGATGGCGCTTCGAAAGGTTCGTTTGCTCCTTCTGAAGCTTTAATGAGAAATATTTCTTTGTACTTTTTGTTCTTTCTAAGGTAATCAATGGATTCATTGGTGCAAATCCGTTTAATCCAAGCGTTGAAGTTTAAGGATTCGTACTTATGAAGGTTTTCAATGATTTTAATAAAAGACCCATTGATCACATGCATTAGTTCTTCTTCGGTACTGAAAAATTTTCGAGCGGCTTTCTTTAATTCGGGAAAACAATAATTATACAAGGCCAATTGACTTTTACGGTCTAATTTCATTGATCCGGTAATCCATTCTTCCTTTGGTGTATTCAATTTCACAGTTATCCTTATTGAAAGTAACGAAAATGGGTGGGTAAAGGGGTGGTGAGGGATAAAAAAAGGATAAACCGATTATTTCATCACCCTAAACCGTGCGCTCAATTTCAAAAAGGGCCTTTCGAAAAGCTCGTAGCTAACGATGGGCACAAGGGTTGACAAAAGGATGACAATCCCTAGAAAAACCCATAGGTCGGTGATTCCGAATTTTAGCATGATTTTTTTCACAATGATCAGTAAAATAAGGTTTCCGAACATGTAGATGCCGTAAGAAACTTTACCCAAATAGTGAAATATACTGTTTGGTTTCAAAAAGCGTTTGAAATTTGGGTTAAACAAATAGTCTAGCATAAGTAAGGCCGTTAAACCGACATAAATATATTTTTTAAACCCGACCATAATCAAACTGTCCCATTGCACAATGGGCTCCAAGCAAAACACCGTAATCAAGGTGCATAAAACAAGCAATCGCTGCAAGCGTGACAAGTTGATTTTAATAGGAGATAAGGAGTGAAAATACCCTCCGATTGCACCAATAACCAGTACGTCCATTCGACTCAAAGTGTGTGCGAAAACATAATACCACCCCTGGTCGAAATGGGCCCAAGCATACATTCTGAACCCAATGCTCAACATAATCAGCGACAGGAACACGG
The DNA here is from genome assembly GCA_945882095.1 of Chryseobacterium gleum. Lineage (GTDB taxonomy): Bacteria > Bacteroidota > Bacteroidia > Flavobacteriales_D > Crocinitomicaceae > UBA952. The sequence goes on along the minus strand of CAMCWF010000001.1, from coordinate 239,246 downwards.
TCATTAAACGTTTGACAGGTACCCACGCAATAATGAAAGGCCAAACCAAATAAAAATGTTCCTCGATGCAAATGGACCAAAGGTGACTAAACGGGTATAACCATTTTTGGGTAAAAATAACATCGAAATTCCCCAGGAAAAGAAGATTCCAAGTATAATTTGGGGTGGGTTCTTTTAACCAATAAACCAAAATAGGTCCTATGGCTATGATTAAAAAATACAAGGGCCAAATACGTAGGGTACGCCGGATCAAGAACTTTCCGATTGAAATGGTTCCATGCGCTTTTTTTTCCGCTAACAATAAATAGGTGATCAAAAAGCCGCTTATCAGGAAAAAAACATCTACTCCATGGCCAAAATTGCGAATGAATTGGTCAACCCAGGAACCATAGGATGACAGCGTTTTGAAATTTCCGTTACTCAATAATCCAACCTGCCCGTACCAACCCACCCAGGCCTCATAGGCATGAAGCATGATGACCATCATGGCTGCAAGTAAACGGAGTACGTCTAAATGTGGAACGTAAGTAGATTTAGGGTAGGTCATAAGCACTTTTTACGTACCTTCTAAGGTAGTGCTATTTTTCGATTTCATTCTCTTTAAACGATGAAGGCAATAAGTCAGGAATGAGTTTTAGGATCAAAGGTAGCCAAAGCGAACCGCCAGGAAGTAAATAGATGCCAATGCTTGGTACTGTTTTCATGAGATCTTTAAATTGCGCTTTCACCTTTTCTTTTTCTTCCACTGTTAGTTCACGCGTGGTGGATTGATGCACCAAAAAGATAAGTTCTTTGCTTTCCTTAAGTTCCTTCACAAACTTGTCTTTGTTTCTTCCCAATACCCTGTGGTATTTTCTGGTAAGATGCGTAAACAAAATGCGTGTCTCTGAATCGGATAACAAATCATAATATTCTGGAGAAAACTCACTCATCGATTTTCTACAATCGTAAAATACGTCTTCTATTTCCTGTTTTGTGAGACCGAGTTGATGTCCAAAAACATACAACGGATGTTGTTCCGTGAAAGAAGTCACAGGCATTTTGTTATACATCAACACAAGAATGTGAAAGGTAAACTTAGCCAACATCGGGTTTTCTTTCATTGCACGAATGGATGCATCAAAATCGGAATGACCAACCGACATGGCCTTTAGGCCTGAGACCAATTCATTTGGAATGGCAGAAGAATCTACTAAATTTCTTAAAACGCGCGGGTCACAAATTGGGTCTGTTTCTGCAGAATTAAGGAGGCCATAAATCACACCTAGGATCAATTTTGCATTGATTTCAAAAGCATCTTTGTGTTTGGTTTTTTTATCTAAACAAAAGGCATGAAAAAGTATCAGGTCGACATAAACCAAACTGTTAGAAAGGTGGTTGAACCAGAAATTTCGTTCACCATACGAACTTTTAACCTTTACCCTGTTCGAAAAGAGTTTTTCTAATTGGTGACTGGCATCGCGTTTAGAAAGGAAATGATACCATTTATTGCCATATTCCTTTGCATCCATTGTGTAAAAAGCCATGAGGGAATCCATAAAATCCTTGGGGTCAAATTTTCCAGGGTGATTTAGGCAATGGATAAAAAACAAGGATTCAAACAAGAGTAATTGGAGCCTTTCGTCTTTGGTTGCTTTCGAAACCATGTGATTGCAATAGATAAGTTTGTTTGGGGAGCCATAAATAAGTCCTGTATTTTCACACAATTCCTGTATTTGAACGGCCGCTTCGGTTTCCTTTTCCCCCACCAAATGCTCGGTATCCTTGAGGTTAATCTGGTTTAATTCCGCTAATGCGAAGAATTTTTTTATCCAATTTTTTTTTCCTGGAGAAAGCATCTTAAATTTTTCCTGCCAATGTGATGGCTTTGCGTTTGGCAAATAACAAACCACCATCCAAGGTGAAGGCTTCAAACAATACCACGTAAACACCAATGGAAGCCTTGGTTTGATCGTCTTTCACGCCGTCCCACGTTAGCGTCCCTTCCGTTCCCAGCAATTGGTTTTTATACAAAGACCGTATGATCCTTCCGCGTTCGTCAAAAATGGTCACCGTTCCCAAACAATTAGCCTGTGCCATTTGGTAGTTGGCCTGCATCACATCGACGTTGCCATCCATGTCGGGTGAAAACACCTCGTTTTGCAATTCAAAGACCCCGTTGACGGTCACGGGTGAATACTGTGAGTTTTTGAGTCCTGGGGTGCCAAATTTTACCGCCTCGGCTGCACTGTGCCAGTTTTTTCCATCACTGGATGGACCCAAGGGATCTAATCTCTCCAATGAAACCCCGTCCACATCATCCAACAATGGAAATTGCCATTCATTGTTGTATTTCACCAAATCCAACAAAAGTTGGCTGTTGTTAAATAAATAGACGCTTCCTGAATCGTTGTTGTAGGCAGGCAAGTCCGTAAATACAAAGGTCCCATCTTGGTGCGTTGGATAGGCTTGCTTTACAAACAACGAATCGTCGCCTAGGACAGCATATCCACCGGGTTTTAACAAATAATGTTGTGGAATCACTTTGAAATTGGCAATCGTATCGTTGTCGAAATTGGCTAAAATCAGGTTTTTTAAATCAAAAATCTTGTTGGAAGTGTTGTAAACTTCAATCCAATCCGAACCATTGTTGTAGGGGTTTTGAAGAATCTCATTGATGATGATTTCTCCTGCTAAAGGTATTTCCGTCAGGGCAAAATCGGCTGTGATGGACTGGGAATTGATCCAACAATCCGCGGCGTTTGTAATCGACACCGAATAAATTTGAGAAGGAATTAAATTCTCTACAAACTGAAGAATCACGGTATTGCTGTATTGACTTTGTGTGTAAATCAAAGAAGGGGTAAGGTTGGGGGAAAATTGGTAGCTGGCATTGACCAAACTTGAAGAATCCATTCCTTCGCTGAACCAGATTTGCAAGAAGTTAGGAGCCAAGGCTTGGAGCATGGTAATGCCGGGCGCTAAGGTGTCTGGACTGAGGTTGTTCACAGAATTGACAAGTCCCGGTGTTCCTCCTAAAATATCATTGGATGCGGTCCAGTTGTTCACATCGGAGCAAGGGTCATTTGGGTTGATTAATTCCAAGGTATAACCGCCATCCATTTTCACTGCGTCGTTATACCAATCATCGGTGTACACCACCAAATCCAGCAAGTGATTGTAGTTGTCGATTAATTTCACACTGTCTCCGGCATTGTTTAAGGAAGGAAAACTTGTCACCCCAAGGGCTACGGTGGTTAAAAACAAAGGCACACTTGCCGTCGCCGTTAAGACTTTGTATTCACCCGGTAAAATCCATCCGGAAGAAATCACACCTGAAGAAGAACCGTCTGTAATTTTAAAACCCGAGAGGTTGAATATTTTGTTACTCACATTATGAACTTCAACGAATTCTACATCTGGCAATCCAATGACTGGACTTGGGTCTGGAAAAAACTCGCTTATAATGAGGTCACCTACTACCGCGCTGTCAGAAACCAGGTATTGAAAATTTCCTGTAAGAGGTCCGGAAATGTTGTTGTTCAAATCTGAAACATTGGTTGTATTCAAAACATAGCTGGTTCCGTTGGTAAGGTTGGTGGCAAGCACTGCATGCACCAAGGCGGTATTGATTGGATCCAAGGTTAGTGAAGAGATGTTTACCGTTGGGGTAATTCCATAGGACGCCAAATTTTGAGCGGAAGCCATGGTGACGGATTCGTTGTAGAGAATGTCCAATTGGTTGGCAGAGATTACGCTTACAGCACTTAACGCCGGCGGGATAAGGTCCAAAATCTCGTTGCCAATGTACACTTCGTCGTAATAAAACTTTGTAGCGTTGCTCATGGTGTAGGTACATGACACTCCGAAATGGGTTCCTATCAAGGTGCTTACATCGTTTCCGGTTCCTTGCAAAATGAAATTGCTTCCCCCGGTGAGGTCTGCGAACAAAGACCAAACCCCTGCATTGGTTCGGATTACTTTGACATTTGCATTGAAACTTGCAGCGATTTGCCCATTCACTCCGGCACAAATTTGCGTGGATACCCCACTGGCCAATTTAAACAAACGAATGGCGTCGGTAGACCCCGTTTCTCCAAATTGGAGGTAATAACCGTTTTGTGCCAAGGTTAAGTCGCTGTTGTCTGCAGTCAAGTACACCCGTCCATAATTACTGGAAGAAGGCGCAAAAGTTTGCCTAACATGGATTCTCCATTCTTTGTTTCCTGTAAAGCTGGCCAGTAAATGGGGCGTGGAAAGAATGGATGTATCTGCTGCCAAACTGTTCAATTGCAATTCCTTCGCCGCATTGACGATGAAATTACCCGTGGCGCCATTCCAAGTTGGACTTTGGGTGAAATCACCATCCGTAAAATTGTCTGTAACCTGACCAAATGCTACGTTTGAGGCAAAAAAGAAAAAAAGCATTGAGAAATACGTAATCTGTCTCATCGGCGAAGTTTTAGGCTCAAATGTATAACTTTACGAAGAATTTAGAGGGGTATATACCCCACTTGGTAACATAAAAATAATGAAACTTGCGGTTGTAGGAGCCACTGGAATGGTTGGCAATGTTATGTTAAAGGTGCTGGAGGCACATCAATTCCCTGTGACAACCCTTTATGTGGTAGCATCGGAAAAATCTGTAGGTAAAAAAATCACTTTTAAGGATGAGGAATTTGAGGTGATGGGATTAGAAACAGCTTTGGATTTGGTTCCAGACATTGCCATTTTTTCAGCAGGAGGAGAAACTTCTTTGGCTTGGGCGCCACGGTTCGCAGCGGTTGGAACCGTTGTCATTGACAATTCATCCGCATGGCGCATGGATCCGACGAAGAAATTAATTGTTCCTGAAATCAATGGTTCATTGCTCACCAAAGACGACAAAATCATTGCAAATCCGAATTGCAGTACCATTCAACTGGTCATGGTGTTAGCCCCCTTGCACCGTCGTTTTGGCATTAAGCGTGTCGTGGTTTCCACCTATCAATCCATTACCGGAACGGGAGTAAAGGCCATGGTGCAAATGGAAAATGAACGCGCAGGAATTTCCGGTGAAATGGCCTACAAATACCCCATTGATAAAAACTGTATCCCACAGTGTGATGTTTTTGAGGAAAACGGCTACACCAAGGAGGAAATGAAACTCACCAATGAAACCAAAAAAATCTTAGACCCATCCATTTTCGTAACGGCAACTGCGGTGCGTGTCCCTGTGGTCGGTGGGCATTCGGAGGCAGTTAACATCGAATTTGAAAACGAATTCACTTTGGATGAGGTTCGTACATTGTTAAAGGAAACCAATGGAATCACCCTTCAAGACAACCTTGAAACGTATACCTATCCAATGCCTAAATATGCCGAAGGGCTAGACGATGTGTTTGTCGGCAGAATTCGCCGCGATGAAAGCCAATCCAACACACTAAATCTTTGGATTGTGGCGGATAATTTGCGCAAAGGTGCAGCAACGAATGCGGTACAAATTGCAAAAATAGTGAGCAGTCTCTAAAAAATCTTTACATTTGTTGCGTCTCTAAGGGGTGCCGAAAGGCTGAGATTATACCCATTGAACCTGTAGGGTAATGCCTGCGAAGGGAAGATGACATTGCTGAAATATAAACCACAGGTTTTGCCCCTTGAATTTGTTTATTTTTTAAACATGAAAGGGATTTTTCTATGCATTTTTTTAGCGTGCGCTTCGCAAATTTTTTCTCAAATCAACGTCAACGGAAATGTGACGGACGCGAACAATAAACCCCTCGGGGGCGTTCGCATTGTCAGTGAAGACCGTAGGGTGATGTATTCGGATCCAAGGGGGGGCTTTATTTTCCCAAATGTGCTTTTGAATTCCGTTTTGACTTTCGAGATCCCGGGATTTAGCAAACAGGATGTCGCTGTGGACGAAGCATATTCCCAAAACAACATGCAAGTGACTTTAGGGATCTCAAGTCGCCAATTGGAAGAGGTCGCTTGTGTCTCCATTTCCTATGCATCGGAAACAACGCATTCCAAAAAAATCGACAAGCAGACGTTGGAAATAAACAACTATGGGCAAGACATCCCATTTCTCTTGGACCAACAGCCTTCGGTCGTGGCTACTTCCGACGCGGGAAATGGCATCGGGTACACCGGAATAAGAGTCAGGGGCATGGATGCTTCACGGATCAACGTAACCATTAATGGCATCCCCGTAAATGACCCTGAATCGCATGATGTCTATTGGGTAAACATGCCAGACCTGGTGTCATCGATACAATCCATTGATTTTCAAAGGGGGGTAAGCACATCCACCAACGGTGCTGCTGCTTTCGGAGCCTCTTTGAACATAAAGACCAATGATTTCACCACGGCGGCAACGGCAAAAGTAGATGTGAGTGTGGGCTCCTTCCATACCCTGAAAACGTCCATTAAAGCCACAACAGGATTGATCAAAGGAAAGTACTTTATGGAAGCAAGGCTCTCTAAAATTGGATCTACGGGCTACATCGACCGGGCGAGCGCTAACCTTCAGTCGTGGTATTTAGGAGCAACCTACGTAGGTAAAAAATCCCTAGTCAAGGCATTGGCCTTCAGTGGAAAGGAAACAACCTATCAATCATGGTACGGAACCCCTCACTGTGTACTTTTTGGTACTGAATCGGATAAAAATGATTTTGCCGACCGAAATGGACTCAGCGCAGCTGCACGTGAAAATTTGTTGAATTCGGGCAGGACCTATAATTTTTATACCTATGCCAACCAAGTCGATAATTACCAACAAGACAATTACCAATTGCATTTCAATCATCAGTTTAACAACCGTTGGCTGATGAACATCGCAGGGCATTTTACCCGAGGCATTGGGTATTTTGAAGAATACCGCGAAGCAGACCTTTTGGGAACCTATCAAATTGCGCCGGTTGTTTTTCAAAATGACACTGTGCTAAATTCAGATTTGGTCAGACGACGTTGGCTTGACAATGGTTTTGTAGGTGCCATTTACACCCTTCATTACCGGGGCGGACGAAAGTTTAATATGGTTTTTGGAGGGTCAGCGAATTCCTATGTAGGGAAACATTTTGGCGAAGTGATTTGGGCAAGGTTCGCCTCCGACAGTGATTTAGGTGATCGCTATTACAATGAATCAGGTCGAAAGAATGAGTGGAGCAATTACCTAAAAGCCGAATATAATTGGAATCGTTTCAAATGCATTGGCGACCTTCAATATCGCTATGTTAATTATTCTTTTCTAGGGATTGATTTCGTTTCTGGCGTTCTGAAAGATGTACAGCAAACCGTTGATTTTCATTTTTTCAATCCTAAAGTATCGGGTTTTTACAATGTGTCTTCGGCGCATAAATTGGCTGCGTCTTTTGGCATCAGCAACCGCGAACCCGTCCGAAGGGATTTTCGAGAATCAACCCCTCAGAGCCGACCAAAAGCAGAATCTTTGAGGGACTTTGAGTTTGGCTATACCTATCAAAAACGAAAGATTATCGCAAATATAAATTTATATTACATGGATTACGATAACCAGTTGGCGCTTACGGGTCAAGTGAACGACGTTGGGGCTTATACCCGAATCAACCTCAAAGACAGCCATCGAAAGGGCATCGAAATCGATGTCACTTACCGTCCAATTGCGCAACTCGAACTGAGGGGAAATGCGACTTTTAGCCAAAACATTGCGAAAAACTATGTGGATTATACAGATGTGTATTTGGATTCTTTGCCCTATTTCACCCAAGAAACCCAAACCTACAGTCGAACCAAATTGGCCTTGTCTCCAAATTTTATTGGATCTTTTGGGGCGACGTATACCCTCAAAAATACTGGATTGAAATTCGATTGGACTACAAAATTCGTGGGAAGGCAATATGTAGACAACATCCAAACCAGTGAATTGGCAGCCTTCACGTATTCAAATCTAGGCATCCGATTTATCCTAAAAACCAAAGACAAAGCCATCATAGAATGCTCCGCCATTGCTCAAAATCTTTTTAATGCTTTGTATGCATCCAATGGCTATGCGTTTTCTTACATCAGTGGGGGTGCAAAAACAACGGAAAGGTTTTATTATCCGCAAGCCGGGAGAAATTTTATGGTTCGAATGACCCTTTCGATTTAATCCTTACATTTGTAAAAATTACTTTTTATGAAAAATATACTTTTGGGCATTTTATTGAATTTGTGTTTTGCGCTAAGTTTCGCACAAGCTGCAGACTTAGAACCTTTGATGGTTTCATCTGAAGAGTGCGTTGAATTTCCAACAGGCTATGTTGGTTTGATGAAGTTTATGCAGAAGGAAGTAAACTATCCCAAAGATTGTCGGGAGCAGGGAGTGTCAGGGAAGGTTATTGTCCGATTCGTGGTCGATAGAAAAGGCAATGTTTCAAAATCTGTAGTCGTTAAATCTGTGCATCCTTCCTTGGACCAAGAAGCTTTGAGGGTGGTGAATTTAACGCAGTGGAAGTGGAATTCTTCTTGCCAGGATTCTGCCAGCTACATGAGTTTACCCATTAATTTCGCATTAAACGATGAGACGCCTACGGAAATTAAGGAGAAACCAGACACAATTACCGAATTCTCAGCGAGTAATTTTGAGCCAACCGAAGCTGAAGATGAGCCAAAAACAAATGCGCATTGGAACAGCATGGACTTGGGTTTTGGGCTGGTTAAAATGTCTGACAAGTTGCTTTACCCTTATTGGAACGCAAGAGAAATGAATGTTTCAACCTTCTCTTGGAATTTCATGGAATACAAAATTCCCATTGTGAAACATTACCTTGGGTTAACCACCGGTTTGGGCTTTGGGATTACTACGTTAAACCTCAAAAATTATAATTTGGTTCACCCCCAAGATTCGATTTATGGTGTGTTTGATTCTACGCAAACCTACAGACGAAATGGACTTTCTTTTTTCTCACTGTCGGCACCTTTGCTATTTGAAATTTGCTCGAAGCAAGAAACCAAAAACAGCTTTTACCTTGATTTTGGTGTCGTAGGATACTGGAATTTAGCGGGATCATGGGCGACTTCTGGTAAACTTCCCAATGGAGATCGCTTTCAACATACCGTAAGCTCGCGCTTCGAAATGTCCACTTTTGGTGCGTATGCTACGGTAAGGACGGGTTTTGACCATTATGGATTGTTCGCCAATTACAACCTAAGTCCATTGTTTAAGAAAAACGCTACGACTGCTGTGTATCCAATCACTTTTGGACTTCAATACAACTTTGATTATTAAAAAGATCCAGCATTTGCTCGATTTGAATTAACAAAGGTTGCCCATCGTTATGGATGACAAAATCTGCCAAGGGAATTTTTTCTTGGTCGTCCCACTGGCTGTTCATACGCTTCTCAATTGCTTCTTTGCTCAAGCCGTTTCTTTCCATGATGCGTTGTATTTTGTCTGTCGTTGACGCCGTGACCAATGCCATGAGATCAAAATTTTTGTAAGCACCCGTTTCAAAAAGTATGGCGGATTCATTAAAAACAAAGGGCGAAGCATTTTGAGCGCAAAATTCCTTGAATTGATTTTGAACGCGAGGATGTACAACCCTATTAACAAATTTCCTGGCCATTGGGTCGTTGAATAGTATTTCGGCCAACCAACCACGGTTTAACCTTCCGTCGAGGTAGCAATTTGCCCCAAAGTAGCTGCTCAAATGTTCGCGAATGTCTTTGTCCTCGTTCATCAAGATTTGGGCAACCTGGTCTGAATTAAAAACAGGAAAACCCAATTTTTCGAGGATCGATGAAACAAATGTTTTTCCGGACCCAATGCCTCCTGTTAATCCAATGGTTTTCATGCAACGAATATACGGAAGAATCCATACCTAAGGATCTTTTCCTAACTTTGCCCCATGTCTGAAAAAGATTGGTTTGCTTCTTGGTTCGATACATCGTACTATCACATTCTCTATGACCATAGAAATGAGGATGAAGCCGTTTTGTTTATACAAAAACTCATTGAACACCTAAAACTTCAATCGGGATCCCATGTCCTTGACCTTGCCTGTGGCAAAGGGAGACATGCACGTACCCTTCATACCTTTGGTTTGAATGTATTGGGTACGGATTTGTCCCCACAAAGCATTGAATTTGCAAAACAATTCGCTACAAATGGCTTGCAATTTCAGGTACAAGATATGCGTGAAACCTTGCCGAACGTTTGCTTTGACGCAATTTTTAATCTTTTTACCAGCTTTGGGTATTTTGACGTCATTGAAGACAATAGAAAGGTAATCGCTTCGGCACATGAGATGTTAGCCAAACAGGGGGTTTTTGTTATTGATTTTTTGAATCCAACCCTTGTAAAAAACACCTTGGTTCCTGAAGAGGTGATTGAAAAACAAGGCATAACGTTTCACATCCACAGGAAAATAGAAGCGGGCTTCGTGGTTAAACATATTGATTTTGTTGACCAAGGGAAAACGTTTCACTTTGAAGAAAAGGTGCAATTGTTTGGTTTGAAGGACTTTCAGCAAATGTTGGAAGGTTTGTTTACCATTCAAACCGTATTTGGGGATTACCATTTGAATCCCTACCATGAAAATGAATCTAAAAGATTGTTGTTAATAGCGGAGAAAATATGAATGCTTGGTTGATGATTCTGGTGCTTTTGGGCGCCGTTGTATTGGGGGGATGGATTGTGTATGCCTTGCAAACGAACAACAAAAACCAATTCATTAAATTGGCTCTCGCCTTTAGTGGCGGATTTCTTTTGGCCATTGTGTTTGAGCATTTGCTTCCGGAATTGTATGCCAGCAATAAAGCAAGTATAGGAATCTACATCCTGATTGGTTTCCTGATTCAGTTGATTTTGGAATATTTTTCAGGAGGGATTGAACACGGTCACGTCCACGTGCACAAAGGACAATCCATGCCATGGGTGTTGTTTTTGTCGCTGTCCCTGCATTCTGTGATCGAAGGCATTCCACTGGGAAATCAATTTGACATCGTCCATCACCTACATCACCACGACCACAAACTATCGCTGTTTTGGGGAATTGTATTTCACCAAGTCCCTGTGTCCATTGCCCTCATGACGCTTTTACTCAGCTCGAACATGTCTAAGGGAAAGGCCTGGCTTGTGCTGCTTTTGTTTGGAATCATGACCCCTCTCGGCATTTTATTGGGCTTGAAAATACCGTTGTCGGATATCGGGTTGAGCGTTAGTGTCGTATTGGGGATTGTAATCGGAATGTTTTTACATATTTCCACCACCATCATTTTTGAAACGTCGGAAAACCACAAATTCAATCTATTGAAATTATCCAGCGTTATTGCTGGGGTTTTTATTGCGCTTTTGCTGTATTAAAACAAAGTAAAAAGGTCATTCACCCCGAAAATACGACCAACTGTAAATCCTTCTGCATACGTAACACCGATAGGCCTGCCAAACTCCATCATTCTTCCCCGTATGAAATTAAAAAAATGCGCATTCGAGATGGGCGTTTCAGGTTCGTTTGAATTTGGATCGAAGAATTGAGAGGCATACGATTGAATTAAATCAATTTTATCCTCCATGAAAGGCGTAATGTCTACAACAAAGTCTGGGTTGATATGGTAATCTTGGATATAGTGCAAAACGATTTTTGGACGATAGGCCGTTTGAATCACCCCGTTTCGTTGGCTTTCGATTTTGGGCAATCCAGCTAAAAAACATGCTCGTTCAACCATTTTTGCAGCACGTGCATGATCTGGGTGACGGTCCATGATGGAATTTGCCATTACGATTTTAGGCTTGAAGTGCCTTATTTCTTCAATGATGCGCTGTAAAGTCGCCTCTGTTTCTTCAAAATAACAATCCGAAAAGCCGAGATTTACACGCGCTTGAAGCTTTAATTTTAGGGCTGCAGCATTGCTCTCCACCATTCTCATCGCTCCGTTGCCTCGTGTCCCTCTTTCTCCTTGGGTGAAGTCAACGATTGCAATTTTCTTTCCTTCTGAAGCATAACGCAGTAAGGTACCTCCCGCTGAAATTTCAACATCATCCGGATGCGCTGCAAATGCGAGAATGTCTATGTTCATTCGGTTGTAATGTAGCTTTCAATGCTTGGACATGAACACACCAAGTTTCGGTCGCCATAGGCATTGTCAACACGTCTTACGGGTACCCAGTATTTATTGTTTACCAAGTAAGGAAGTGGATACACCGCTTCTTTTGGCGTGTAAGGATATTCCCATTCGCTGTTAATAATGCAAGCTGCGGTATGCGGCGCATTTTTCAGAAGGTTATTTGATTTGTCAGCTTCACCGCTTTCGATGCAAGCAATTTCTTCACGAATTTTTACCATTGCAGCGATAAAACGATCCAATTCATCCTTATCTTCGGATTCCGTAGGTTCAATCATCAAAGTTCCTGCAACTGGAAATGAAACAGTGGGTGCATGAAAACCAAAATCAATCAATCTTTTTGCAATGTCAGCAACTTCTACCCCTGCCGTTTGCTTGAAAGCCCTACAGTCCAAAATCAATTCGTGGGCTACGGTACCGTTTTTTCCTTTGTAAAGGATGGGGTAGTGTGCCTCTAAACAAGCGGCTATGTAATTTGCATTCAAGATGGCCAACGAGGTCGATTCACGAAGTCCTTCAGCACCAAGCATTTTGATGTATCCGTAGGAAATCAACAAAATCAAGGCACTTCCGTAAGGCGTAGCAGAAATTGCGTGAATGGCTTGTGCACCTCCTGTGGGGTGTACCGGGTTTCCTGGAAGAAAAGGCACCAAGTGTGCACCTACTCCAATCGGTCCCATTCCAGGGCCGCCCCCACCGTGAGGAATGGCAAAGGTTTTATGAAGGTTTAAGTGACAAACGTCCGCCCCAATGTTTCCTGGATTGGTCAGTCCTACTTGCGCATTCATGTTGGCTCCGTCCATGTATACCTGTCCGCCTAACGCATGAATAATGGAAGTGATTTTACGAATCCCTTCTTCAAAAACACCGTGTGTAGAAGGATAGGTAACCATGATTCCAGCAAGTTCATTTCCAATGGCAGTTGCCGCAGTTTCTAACTCATCAATGTTGATGTTTCCATTTTCATCACAACCTGTTACAACCACCTCAAACCCTGCCATTACTGCAGAAGCTGGATTTGTACCGTGTGCAGACGATGGAATGATCATCTTTTTGCGTTGAAAATCTCCATTTGATTCGTGGAAAGCTTTGATGACCATAAGTCCTGCATATTCTCCTTGAGCCCCTGAATTGGGTTGAAGAGAAACACCTGCAAAACCCGTACATTCACAAAGGTCTTTTGCCAAGACATCCATGAACATAGCATATCCTTTCGTTTGTGAAAGTGGCGCAAAGGGATGAATGTTCGCGAAATTGGGATTTGAAATTGGAATCAATTCGCTGGCAGCGTTGAGTTTCATGGTACATGAACCCAATGGGATCATGCTGTGAACCAAAGACAAATCTTTATTTTCCAAGCGCTTGATGTAGCGCATCATTTTGGATTCTGAATGGTAAGAATTGAATATGGAATGGGTGAGAATGGCTTCCTTACGCATTAAGGCCTCTGAAATTCCTACAGGAACGGTTTGATTTCCTTCGGATACGGTGTCGAAAAGCGAAAGAATGGTTTCAACATCCTGCATCGTATGGTTCTCAGCAAAACTCAAGCTCAAGGTTTGATCATCAATCATGAAAAAATTCATTCTTGCGCTTTGTGCCTTTTCCATGATGGCTTTTGCATCTAGATTCGAAACAGCAATGGTATCGAAAAAGGAGGTGTGGAGCAGTTGATGTCCTTTTTTCAACAATCCTTCAGCGGTTTTCTTCGCTAAATCTTGAACGTGATGAGCGACGCGTTGAAGTCCCGCAGGACCATGGTAAACTGCGTACATGCTTGCCATTACGGCTAAAAGTGCCTGTGCAGTACAAATGTTAGAAGTAGCTTTGTCTCGTTTGATGTGTTGCTCACGCGTCTGTAAGGCCATGCGAAGCGCCATGTTGTCATCAACATCTTTCGAGACACCAATGATCCTTCCGGGTAAGTTTCGTTTGTATTTATCAACCGTTGCGAAAAAGGCAGCGTGTGGCCCTCCATAACCCATGGGTACACCAAAGCGTTGTGAGTTTCCAAACACTACATCAGCGCCCATTGAACCTGGAGAAGTTAACAATACCAAAGAAAGAATATCAGCGCCAACGGCGACTTGAATGCCTTGTTCATGAAAGGTTTCGATGACTTCAGTGAGGTCTTTCACCTGTCCTGTTGCGGTTGGATACTGAAGAATTGCCCCAAAATAGGATCCATCGGAAACAAAATGGTCAACATCCGCGATTGTTATTTCGATGCCTAAATTCTTAGCACGGCCTTCAACGACGTCAATGGTTTGAGGAAAACAGTGTTTAGATACCAAGAATTTATTTTTTCCTGCAGTGACATCTGCTCTGCTTCGGGCATTAAAAAACATAAGCATGGCCTCTGCTCCTGCAGTCGCTTCATCCAACAAAGAGGCATTGGCAACTTCCATCCCTGTCAAATCCAAAACCATCGTTTGAAAATTCAACAAAGCTTCCAACCTTCCCTGCGAAATCTCTGCTTGATAAGGCGTGTATGCAGTGTACCATCCTGGATTTTCAAGTACATTTCTTAAAATAACAGAAGGGGTAATGGTTTCGTGGTAACCCAATCCGATGAAAGATTTAAAAACCTCATTGAGCTTGCCAACTTCACTAATGTGCTGTAGGTATTCCGCTTCCGTAATTCCAGGCGCAATGTTCAACTCCTGCTGAAGTCTAATGTCTGAAGGAATGGTTTTGTCAATTAATTCAGAAAGGGAGGAACACCCAATTCTACCTAACATTTCGTTGGTTTCTTGTTGATTGGGTCCTAAATGGCGTGCTATGAAATCAGTCATACAATTGAATATATTTTTGCAAATATACGATTGAATTGACAATCTGATCAAAGAAAAGCAGTCGAAGTATCCTAATCTACGCAACTTAATTTAAGCATATTGGAACCTCCCATATCTTCCAATGGAATGGAAGCAACGTTGATGACCAAGTCGCCGGGGATTAAATACCCTTGTTTCTTCATTAAGTCCTTGATGTCAGCAATGGTATGGTCAGTACTGATGTGAGAATCGTAGAAAAAAGCTTTCACTCCCCAAAGAATGTTCAATTGAGATAAAATGGACTTATTGCTGGTGAAAACATAAATCGCGGTATTCGGCCTTTGGGAAGAAATTTTGTATGCTGTATAGCCAGAAAATGACATGGTAATGATTGCTTTCGCATCCACTCTTTGTGAGAGCCTGCAAGCGTTGAAACAAATTGAATCGGTAATGAAACGCTCGTTGTTCGCATTGGGAAGTTCCTCTTTGTTGTAAATCCCATCGGTTTTTTCCATTTCCTCGATGATGTTTGACATCGTTTTGATAACCTCAACGGGATAATTTCCCACAGAAGTTTCTCCGGACAGCATTACGGCATCGGTACCATCCAAAACGGCATTGGCGACATCGTTAACTTCTGCCCTCGTAGGTGACATGTTGGTCATCATTGACTCCATCATTTGGGTAGCAACGATTACCGGCTTGGCACTTTTAATGCATTTTTCAATGAGCATTTTCTGAATGATCGGAACCCTTTGGTAAGGAACTTCTACGCCTAAATCTCCTCGGGCGACCATGATTCCGTCGCTGACATGGATGATTTCGTCAATGCACTCCAGTGCTTCGGGTTTTTCAATTTTCGCGATGACTTTGGCCTTCCCGCCTTTCGCCAATATCTTTTCTTTCAATTCAATGATGTCCTCGGCATTTCTCACAAAGGAAAGTCCTACCCAGTCAACGTCTTGTTCAAGGGCAAAAGACAGGTCAACAAGGTCTTTCTCCGTAAGACAGGGCATTGAGATTTTTGTATTCGGAAAATTCACCCCTTTTTTTGAAGAGAGGATTCCACCTTGTACCACCTTGCAAAGAATTTCATTCGTATGATTTGTTTCGATTACCTCTAAGCACAATTTACCGTCGTCCAATAGGATTCTTTCTCCGGTAGAAACATCCTTCGGTAAATCCTTGTAGTTGATGTTAAATAAATTCGCTGTACCTAAAATCGGTTCGGTCACAATGGTACAGTGGTTACCAACTTCCAACAGAACCCCGTTGTTTACCATTTCTCCTGTACGGATTTTTGGCCCTTGTAAATCCGCAAGAATCGCAACATTTGCATTGAGCGAAACATTTAATTCGCGTACCGTTTTAATCACTTGTTGGTGGACTTCATGGCTGCCATGAGAGAAATTAATCCTGCAAACATTGAGTCCTGCAATCATCATTTCTTCTAATACTTTTTTATCCGTAGAGCTTGGGCCAATGGTGGCGACAATTTTAGTTTTATTCATTTTTGTTATTGAAATTGTAAATATTCTGAAACTGAAAAATCGGCATCACTGTATTTGTAAGCGGCTATGATTTGACTCATGCTCCTTAAATCATTTACGATGGTATCTATTTCAGCCATTTGATTTTCCTTGAAAACGATGAGGTAATCCAATTGCGGATATTCCGAACACAAGACCTTACCGTTTTGCTTGTTTTTTAACACGTAAAGGAGGGCACCCATGTCTTCGTCGGAAAAGGAATAATAATCGAAAACCTCAGTGTTGGCTCCTTTTTTAGTAGGAATGACCAACGGACTTATGCAATGCTCGAGTTTCCAAGAAAACTTTTGATTTAACAACCAAGCGACGCGGTAATCATTTAAACCAGAACACAAACCAATCACATCGAAATGCTCAGATTCATCTATAGTTAAAATGTATCTCCCATTTTTTTTCACGTAAACAAATGTATTCAATTTCAATGGATTGGTCGTGACCTTTCAAAGCGAGGATGTTATTCAATCGTTAAAAAACCATGATTTGAAAATAAATTCAAAAAATTAATAAGTGTGGAACTACATTAATTTCTACCTTTGAAACTCATAATTTTACGAATGAAACACCTTCTTTTTTTAATTCTTTTTATCCCTTTTATCGCTTTTTGTCAACCTGCAAAAATGGCTAACAATGCGAATACTTATAAATGTATGTTTGGACTGGGATGGTCGGCCATTGACGATGACGGAGACCCAAAGGCTCTTTTTAATGTAAAAGATTGGCAATATGAGTATTTCCCAACACGGGTGATGTTCGATTACTATTTCTACAAAGGTTGGTCTGGTGAGGCCAGTGTTGGGTTTACACGCTATAAAAGCGATCGATTGGTGAATGGGCAATTGGGAATGAAAGGTTTTTTCCTATCCACAGATGTGAATTTGAAATACTCTTTTTATCGTTTGTTGAATGAAGGGGTCATTGATCCATATGTAATCATGGGCGCAGGGGTAAGCATGCGGAATTGTGACGACACCCTTGTTGGGAAAGTAACACCAACCATTAATCTCGGCGCTGGGGTTAATTTTTGGATCAACAATGCCATTGGAATTCAAGTGCAATCATGCGGTAAAATTGGCCTGGCTTCAGATTTGTTTGGGAATGCAGATTACTTTCAACACAGCATTGGTTTGGTGGTTCGTCTCGAATCGATGGGAGGTGACAGCGAAGGGACTTTTCAAAAGAAAAACCTTCACCTCGACATGAAGAAAAAGAAAATTAAAACACCCAAAAACAAACATCCCAAAGGGAAAGGAGACGCTTAGTTCTCAATAACAATCCGCTTTGTGATTTCTTGGTTTTCTGTTCGCAGAATATAAAAGTACTTCCCGTTCGCTACCGAAACAGTATCAAACCTAAAAATATGCCCCCCAGGTTCATACGCTTGGTTGCACAATTCAATTTCAACATCGTCCTCCCCACGTAAAAACAAGGAAATGTTTCGCTTTTGTTCCGTGGTAAAATAAAAAGGAATTTCTCCAGAAGATACTGGGTTTTCAACTTCATATAGCTCGCAAAACTTTTTGCTGTCAATGTTTTTTCGATTCAAAAAGCGCAACAACCATCGGTAAAGAATGATGATAAGTAAAATCGCCAAGGTGATTTTTAAAAAATCAAGCCAAAATGCACTTCCCAATAATCTGTTCATGTGTCCCTATTTATAATGAAATTACCCCTTCAATCTTTGCCGCTAACTCGTAAATGGTGATGATCGCATCTACGTCCATCATGACAACTTTTACACTCAAACTGGTGTAGTTTCCGTTTTTCGAAGGGTGCATGGTAAGCGCTGCATCCTCGTCAAATAACCCCGTGACCAAGGCTATCTTTGCAGAATCGCTGGGCATGATAAACTTAAATAAATAGACATTTGGCCATTCTTGTAGCAGCAATTGTTCCTTAAGTCGATCAAAGGTTTCCATGGTACAAAGGTAAAGTTTAAATAGAAAAAGTGTGCGAATAAATATTTTCAAAGTTTCCAGATCTGATCAATCCCCGATTCAGTTAACTGATGTATTTTTGCGTCGTGAAATTCATTGTTTTTATTACCATTGTATTTTTTGGCATCCAAGTCCATTCGCAATGGGAGTTGCCCGCGCATTTTGCCAAAGATAAAATCCAAGTAGATGGTAAATTGGATGAGAAGGACTGGGCGCTTGCGAAACCAAGCGATGTAGAATTCACCACCATTCGCCCAATTCCTGCATTGAAAAGCAAACGCAAAACCGAAGTAAAATTCCTTTTCAATAACGAAGCCATCTACATTGCAGCCGTTTGCTATGACCAAAAGGATTCCATTTCTAAGGTATTCACAGTTCGTGACGATTACAGTCCCAATGCAGACTTGTTTTCCATTTACCTCGACACCTACAATGACCATCAAAACGGTTTTTATTTTGGCGTAACCAGCCAAGGGGTGCAATTGGATGCGAAAATATTTAACGGAGATTTTAGCGATCAACTGAACCTGGTTTGGAACAGTAAGGTTGTAAAAACGGACGAAGCTTGGGTGGTGGAAATCTGTATTCCCTATTCCGCAATTCGCTTTCCTAAAAAGGACGTGCAGCAATGGAATGTTAATTTTTCACGCCAGATTGCACGCTACCGAGAGGAGTCTACTTGGTTTCCCGTTAATCCTGATTTTGAGAATTACTTGGTCCACAGTGGAAAAGTTGTTGGCGTAAAAGAAATATATCCCCCCTTGAGGCTGGGATTGATACCCTATGTTTCCACTTATTTGAACAAAAACAAAAACATGCCAATGTCGAAGTCGCTGTTCGGAGGAATGGACATTAAGTACGGAATCAATGAATCATTTACCTTGGACGTGACTTTGGTTCCGGATTTTGGACAAGTCATTTATGACAATCAAGTTTTGAATACCTCACCCTTCGAAATTCAGTTTAATGAGAACCGGCAGTTTTTTACCGAGGGAATGGAACTATTTAACAAGTCAGGAATTTTTTATTCAAGAAGGATAGGGATTCAAGCCCCATGGGAAGTACTTCAAACCAATTTGAAAGAGAATGAAATCATCGCAAGCATACCCGGAACGGCTCAATTGTATAACGCAACAAAATTTTCGGGCCGCACGAAAAAAGGATTGGGCATTGGGGTTTTCAATGCTTTGTCTGCGCCAAATGTGGCTACGGCATACAACACAACCAACGACAGCAGCCGTACCTTCACCGCCTCGCCATTGACCAATTTTAATGCAGTGGTTTTTGACCAAAACCTTCGGAACAATAGTTCAGTAACCCTTACCAATACAAATGTGATCAGACAAGGTGCCTTTTATGACGCGAACGTTACCTCCTTTAATTCCAACCTGAATTCAAAAGGAAACAAGTTCTTCTTCAATACCAAAGCTACTTTGTCGCAGAAACTTTATCCCCAGCTGAATGAAATGGGTTTTAATTATGGCATCGGCGCAGGGAAACAACGTGGCAATTTTGTTTTTAATGGAAATGTTTTTGTAGAAAATGATACGTACGATCCAAATGACCTTGGCTTCAACCCAATGAACAACAGAAAAGTAGCAACGGCTTATGTGGCCTATCGCTATTACAAGCCCTTTTGGAAAATAACCAAATGCAATACCAATGTGTCACTCTCCTACAATCGATTGTACAATCCAGATGTGTACACCAGTGCTTCCGTTGAATGGTCCGCGTTCGCTATGACAAAAAAATACCACGCTTTTGGCCTCAATGCCTATTCTGCATTTACAAAGAGTTACGATTATTTCGAGCCCAGAACTTGGGGCTACTTTTATTTGGTCCCTCGTTGGTCGGGATTTGGCGGGTGGATTTCAACCAACTACCAGAAGAAACTGGCTTTAGACATTAATGCCTCCTTCACCACCTATGAAAATTATTCCGATTGGAACGTTTACAGTCTTGCGTTGAGCCCCAGAATTCGAGTTTCTAAAAAGTGCCTTTTTATTTATAATTGGAACATAGAAAGCACCCGAAACGACATCGGATACGCCTATCAATTTGGTACGCCCGTAGATACCATCCAAGGGATTTTGTTTGGAAAAAGAAACCGAGACAACCTTACCCAATTGATCGAATTGAATTATACCCTTACCAATCGCATGAACATTTTCTTAAGAACACGCCATTATTGGTCTGTGTTAAAGTATAAGGATTTTTACAACCTAAATCAAAACGGAACCTTGGAAGCCAATCCCACCTTAGGACTAGATGGGCAGGGCATTTCAGCCTTTAATTTGAATTACAATGCCATCACGGTTGATCTTGCGTATCGTTGGGTGTTTCTGCCTGGAAGTGAATTGAGTTTGGTATGGAAAAGCGCGGTGTTTTCCTCCGTAAAAGAGGTCACTTCGAACTATTTTCAAAACCTTGACAACACCCTAAACCTGGGCTTGAACAATGGGCTTTCAATAAAAGTTTTGTATTGGTTAGACGCACAAAGCATAAAGAAAATCAAAAGAAAATCCTAAGATTGATCCTTAGTTGTTAAGTTCCTTTGTAAACTGAAACAGCCATTCGTACATCTCATCGGACCTAAAAATTCTTTCCAAATCTCCATGGTCTGCGCCTTTTAAAGGAGTATAAATCAGGTTTTCTCCCCCATTGCAATTTTTGATGGCACGAACGATTTTTTCGGATTCTGAAATGGGAACCGCCGTATCTAACGTACCATGTTGAATCCACAAAGGAACCGTTGCCAAATTACAACCGTCTTTAACATTTCCGCCCCCACACAAGGCTACCGCTGCCGTCACCAATTCTGGATATGCACCTGCGAAATTTAGCGTGCCATATCCCCCCATGCTCATTCCCGCAACATACACGCGGTTCGTATCCGTGTTGAAGTTCCGTTGTACAAACTGAAGGACACTTAAGATCTTCTCAGGACTCCAACCATTGTTCGTTTGGGGTGCGACCACGATGGCAGGAATTTTTCGCCCTTTCTCAATTTCGGAAATGATTCCATAGCGTTTTACACGGTTTAAATCCGTTCCAGATAAACTCTTTCCGTGAAGAAAAATCAATACAGGAGGTTTCGTTTTTAAAATGCTATCAGATGGCAAATGCAACCAAAAAGCGTAATCCGCTTGGCTATAAATGGGTTTCAGTTGAGCGTGCGCACTAAGGTTTGAAAGGAACAAAAGGACTAAAATCAAGATATTTTTCATGCGGAAAAACTAAGGAATGATATCTGCTGTGGCAAATGCAAAAGGTTTGTTAACACTTTTTTAGGAAAACCAAATGTCTGTAATCAGTTCCTTTCCAGCATGTTGATTGATGCGTTCAAGGATGATTTGTTTACCGTTGTAGAGTTCTTCTCGCATCACTGATGAGTCCATTTCAAGGTGTAAAGTGTTTCCTTTTATGTAGATGTTTTTGGTTCTTCGTGCTACCGCTATGCCCATCAGTTCTGGCCATGCGTTGATCACATCCATCTCCTTCATTTTCCCTTCTAAATTATATACTTTGAATAACCGGTCTATGATTTCTGCCAATGGCTGGCTGTCAGAGGTCCGCTTAAATTCTTCTATTTTCTTATTCATGGGTGATTGGAAGGGAGTGAATATCAAAAATACGAAATTCTGCGTTCCGTTCCTTAAAAATAAGTTCGAGTCTTTCACTTTCAGTGTCCGTAATGATTACTTGCCCGAAAAAATCACTGGAGACCAAATCTATCAATTTCAATATGCGCGTGGAATCCAATTTGTCAAAGATGTCGTCCAACAACAATACCGGTTTTTGGTTGCAAATTTCAGCGATGTATTCATATTGTGCCAAACGCAAAGCAATTACATAGGATTTTTGCTGCCCTTGTGACCCATATTTCTTTACAGGATTTCCATTCAAGGAAAATAATAAATCGTCCTTGTGAATTCCTACGGTACTGTACTGATAAGCCAAATCTTTTCTTAGGTTGGATTGAAGTAACGAAGTAAAAGTGCCTTTGCCAAAGTCTGAACGATAGACCATTTGCACCGTCTCGGTTTCAGCGCCAATGGTTTGATAATATTTTTCGAAAATGGGAATGAAGGAATCAACGAAAACAAGCCTTCTTTCATAGATTTTTTCTCCAAGCTGCTCCATCGGGGCATCCCAAATTTCAAGTTCAGAAGTGTTTTGATTCCCAAGGTGAATTTGTTTTAGTAAAGCGTTTCTCTGCTCCACCACTCGGTTGTAATTCATTAAATTTTCAAGATATTTCTTGTCAATCTGTGAGATAATCCCATCCATCCACTTTCTACGCATTTCGCTCCCTTCCGCTATCAAATCGCCGTCATAAGGAGAAATGAACACCACAGGATACAAGCCTATGTGATCCGCCAATTTTTCATATTCTACTTTGTTTCGCTTGAATACTTTTTTAGCGCCAGCTTTCACAGAACACAATACGGTTGATGAATCTTTTTCGTGTTTAAATTTTCCCTGAATGCTGAAAAATCCGCTGTCAAATCGGATGTTGTGCTTATCCACGCCATTGATATAGGATTTACACATGCTTAAATAATACACAGCATCCAAGACATTTGTCTTTCCAACGCCGTTCTTACCAACCAACGCATTTATTTTGGGACAAAATTCCAACTCCAAATTTTCGTGGTTCTTGAAATTTAAAAGATTGAGTTTGGAAAGGTATTGCATCGTCCTACAAAATTAATTTTTATTGCGCTTGTTTTGTCTTTTTGATGGCTTTTCCCAATCACAAGGATAACTTAGGTTGTTGCTTTTATTTTAACTTTGTCCAAAATTAAGCCCATGTCAAACGCTTTTTATCAATTGCCGAAAGCCATAAACGAGCCCGTTAAGCCCTTCGGTAAGGATTCTTTGGAACGAAAAAATCTGCTTGCGCAGTATGAGAAAATGTACAGCCAAGCGCCCATCGACATTCCCATGTACATCGGGAGCGAAGAGGTTAGGACGCAGGATAAACGCAGAATGTCTCCCCCACATGAGCATGGAAAAACCTTGGGTCATTTCAATTATGGGGATGCAAGCCATGTGCAACGTGCGATAGAATCTGCCCTTCAAGCCAAAACTAAATGGGCAAAACTCCCTTGGGAAGAACGCGCAGCCATATTTTTAAAAGCTGCAGATTTGTTGGCAGGACCTTTCCGCGATAAAATGAATGCAGCGACCATGCTTGCGCAATCAAAAAATGTCTTTCAAGCAGAAATTGATGCCTCTTGTGAGTTGATCGATTTCTTTCGATTCAACGTTAAATATATGACACAGATTTATAAGGAACAGCCTGAATCTTTGCCAGGAATGTGGAATCGCTTGCAATATCGACCTTTGGAAGGGTTTGTTTTTGCCATCACCCCCTTTAACTTTACTTCCATTGCTGCCAACCTTTGTGCTGCGCCCGCAATGATGGGAAATGTTGTCGTTTGGAAACCTTCCGATACCCAAGTGTATTCCGCACAAGTGATCATGGAGCTTTTCAAAGCAGCGGGGCTGCCGGATGGTGTGATTAACATGATTACAGTTGAGGGTCCTGTGGCCGGAGACGTAGTTTTCAAGCACAAAGATTTTGCAGGTTTACATTTTACAGGATCTACAGGGGTATTTAAACATCTTTGGAAAGAAATTGGAGCGAACCTGGATTCCTACCGCACCTATCCTCGAATTGTTGGAGAAACCGGAGGTAAAGATTTTATCATTGCCCACAAATCTGCTGTGCCTGCCGAAATAGCAACCGCAATGGCGCGAGGTGCCTTTGAGTTTCAAGGACAAAAATGCTCTGCTGCCTCTCGTGCATATGTTCCTTCCAACCTTTGGGAAGAAGTTAAAAAACACTACGTAGACCAAGTGAATTCCTTTAAAATGGGAACACCCGCCAAAACAAGTAATTTCGTAAATGCAGTCATTGATGAAAAAGCGTTTGATAAAATTGCAACCTACATTGATTACTGTAAATCCCAAACCGATGCAGAAATCATCACAGGAGGGAAGTACGACAAAACGCAAGGGTATTTTATCGAACCAACAACCGTTGTGACCACCAATCCAACATTTCGGACCATGTGCGAAGAAATTTTTGGTCCAGTATTAACCATTTACGTTTACGACGCTGAAAAATTCGAAGAAACCTTGGACATTCTGGATGCTACCTCGGATTACGCTTTAACCGGTTCTATTCTTTCACAAGATCGATATGCAATCCAATTGGCAACCGAAAAATTGGAGCACGCCGCTGGAAATTTCTATATCAACGACAAGCCTACGGGCGCTGTCGTGGGACAACAGCCTTTTGGTGGAGCAAGAGGTTCGGGAACGAACGACAAAGCAGGTGCAATGATGAACCTTTTGCGCTGGACTTCTGCACGTACCATCAAGGAAACTTTTGTCCCTCCAACAGATTATAAATACCCCTTCTTGGAAGAATAATTGTAACAATTTTCCTTTGAATTCTTTTACGATTGTCAGACCTTTGCTTGGGATTTCCCATTTTTCAAAAGGTGCTTTCAAGAACCTTAAAATTCATAGAAAATGTTAAAATTTGGCTTGGTATCCTTCCTGTTTATTATCACCATTGTTCAATCCATGTTTCCCTCATCCTACACAGGAGCAGGTGAGAATGTATTCTATCACGTGAGACATACATCGGCGATTCAAAAGAATGAAGCATACAAAACCCATTCCTTGTCGTCCCTACCGAATAAATTGTTGAGGTATGTACCCGATGCAGGTACCGTCATTCTCATTGATTTTCGATTGCCTTCTAATAAAAAACGATTGTGGGTGATAAAAGACCATAAAATACTTGTGAACTGCAGGGTAGCCCATGGCAAAAAGTCTGGATGGGAAAAAACAACCCGTTTTAGCAATCAACATGAATCAAACATGAGCTGCATTGGCACTTTTTTAACAGGTGACGAATACCAAAGCGAACAAATCGGAAGGGCCATGTATCTTCATGGAATGGACAAAGGAGTCAATGACAATGCCTTTCAAAGAGGAATTCGTTTTCACGCATCAACATACCTTTCCGATGCTTTCTTGAGAAAAAACGGAAGAATAGGAAGAAGCCTAGGATGTTTCACCACAGAAAAAAAATACAATGACATCATCATTGATGTTTGTAAATCCGGTACCCTTGTTCATGTAATCGCCAATACGCAAGGAAAATAAAAGGGAAGGGCATTGTGTCATCTGCTTGTTTTTTTTTCTATTTTTAAGGGATGATTACAACACTTACAGACGGAACCAAGGTTCATTGTTTGAAAAAGCCAGAAGCGAAAATGCTCGATCACCACGTTGAAGGATATCTACAACATGGCATCGTTATTAAAGAAAGTGATGTAGTTTTTGACGTAGGTGCCAATGTGGGTGTTTTTGGCGTAAGGGTACTTCAAAAAGCCCCAAATGTACAAGTGTTTTGCTTTGAACCCATCCCCCAGATTGCGAACGTTTTGTCCAAAAACGCAGAGATGCACGGGCAAGGAAAAATGACCGTCATTCAAAAAGGTGTTTCGGATAAACCCCAACAAGCTGTTTTTACCTATTTCCCTAATACCCCAGCGCTTTCGACACTTCACCCAGAGCAATGGGATAACAATCCAGGGTCTTTTAAAAATGCCGTGAAAAGCACAATGAAAAATCCACCGGTTAACATGAAATGGATGAAATGGATTCCTACTTCCTTTTCTGGCATCATTGCAGCTTACCTCGTTCGCGGCAGACAAGTTATCCATTGTGAGCTAACCACCCTCTCTGATGTAATAAAAGAAAAAGGTTTAGAAAAAATCGATTTGCTCAAAATAGATTGTGAAGGGGCTGAATGGGCCGTGCTAATGGGGATTCAAGCAGAAGATTGGCATAAAATAAAAGCCTTGGTAATTGAGGTTCACGACGTTGATGACCGCTTGAAAAATACCCAAAAATTATTAGAAAAACATGGCTTCGCAAAACAAGTCATCGAGCAAGAAAGTGGATTGGAAAATTCTAAAATGTATAACTTATTCGCTACCAGAAAATGAATGCACTAACGTTCGCCGTTTATACTGTGATTCTATTGATTTCAACTAATTTAATTGGGTTATTGTATTCCATGGTCGTGCTTTATACCCCCATATTTAAAAAGTATCGAATTCAACAAAAACCCTATCAAAAAGGCATTTTTAAGAAAAGATTTCCCCTGTATTTTTTAAATCTCATGCTTTTGCTCCTTATCTCTGGCGTGGGAGCGTATTTTCTTTTTCCCCTCATCGAAACCACATGGACCAACGGTTGGATCATTGCTTTGCAAGTACTTATTGCTTTTGTTGTGGATGATGTTTTCTTCTATTTCTTTCACCGCTGGATTCACCAAAATAAATTTATGCTCGGAAAAATACACTCGATTCACCACCGTGCAAGTCCGCCTTTTCCATTGGAGTATTTATATAATCATCCCCTTGAATGGATGCTGGGAATGATAGGCGCTGCCTTAGGGTTTGCCGTAATCTTGATTTTTATGCCCATAAACATGTTCGCATTTTTCTTATTTGGTGCCATCCGAAACCTTCATGAAATTCACATCCATTCAGATTTAAACCTGCCTTTCATCAGTCAAATTCCACTCATCTCAAAATCAAAGCACCACGACGACCATCACGCGATGCTCGATGGGAACTATGCATCAACTTTTGCTTGGTGGGATAAAATATTTAAGACCGAAATAAAATAACCGTGAAATTGTTGTTCTGTTTTTTGCTCGCACTTGGATTTCTTTCGCCTGATAAGGCCCATAATTCATTTGATTTAACCGTAAAAGCCACGGGAATCCAATCCAAAAATGGCCAAATAGAATTCGCACTGTACAAAGACAAAAATGTTTTTGCAAAAGAAGGAAAAACCTACAAAATCATTCGCAAGTCAATCGCTGAGGATGAAGTGAGTTGCACCTTCAAAGACCTGCCCGAGGGAAAATATGCTATGTGTATTTACCACGATGCCAACAATAACCACCTTTGTGACAAGAACTTTTTCGGCGTCCCAACCGAAGCCTATGGTTTCTCCAATAACCGAAAACCCATCCTATCAATCCCTACCTTTGACGATTGCGCTGTAAACCTGAACGCCAATAAAAGCATCTCTATCAAATTGATTTATTGAGGTTTATTAACAGATTTCTTGCGCGTCCCATGGGTATTTTTAACAATTTTGAACCTAACTTTTAAAAATGAAACGAATGATACGTTCAATGTCCTTACTTTTTTGCCTTGGTATTGCTGCGTTTTCGTTTTCGCAAAACCAAATCGAAATCCGAAAAACCATCATCATCCAAGGAAATGATACAACCATCACTGAATCCAAAACCGTATGGGTGGACTCCATCCTTGGAGATTCGTTCCAGTTGAGAGGATTCGAAACAGAAGGGATTCCCTCTGAAGGTAAAAAAATAGAATTAAAAGTAATGGTAGGTGATGAGGAAGACCCAACAGAGCCTCAGGATTCAAAACGTATCGTAACAATCAATCCTGAATTATTTAAAGGAAAAAAATCGCCCTCCAAAAAGAACGGAGAAAAAGATGATTTCCTGAAATTCGCATCCAGTGATTACGCTCACTACGCCGGTTTTGGCATCGGTGTAAATGGGTTTATGAATGCCAATGATAGAATTGCAGTAAATGAAGACGCACCTTTTCTTGAACTTGATTTCGCGAAAAGTTTGAATTTCCAATTTAATGTTTTGGAAAAAAGATTCGCTATTTACCATGAATACATCGGCTTAACCACAGGCATTGGCTTTCAGTGGAACCGATATGCGTTGACAAACAACGTCGACTTATCCAAAAACAACGATTCAATTTTTGGAATGCCTAACGCAAATGTAGATTATACTAAAAATGTAATGCGCTCCACGTATTTGCAAGTCCCATTGCTTTTAGAATTCAACGCTAATAAAGACGCCGATAAAGCTTGGCACCTCAGTGCAGGTGTCGTGGGTGGTATTCGAATAGCCTCATCCTGGAAGACGAAATGGGAAAACAATGGAAATACACAAAAAGCAAAAACAAAGGATGACTATCATTTGAACCCATTCAGCGCAAACCTACTGTTGCAATTGGGTTTTTCACATACAAACTTGTTTATTCAATACGGACTGACAGAAGTTTTTGAAAAAAACAAAGGGCCTCAATTCTCTCCCGTTACAGCTGGGGTTTTTCTTAGTTTCTAATCCTAAGCATGAATCTTTGTCCGACTTGGGGCTGGGGACAACTTTAGCCATAGCGTCGTTTCTTTTTTATTAAGATATTGAATGTCAGAAAAGAGATTTTGATTTCATTCCCTTATTTTTGATTCATGGAAGACCAAGGAAGAAGAAATTTTATAAAATTAAGCGGTCTCCTCGCTGCTTCGACCGTCACTTTTCCAAGTAAAGTCCTATCTAAAACTGCTGATCACGTCTCGATAAAAACAATTAAACCCCCAAAATTAGCCAAAGGCGATACCATTGCAATTGCCGGATTGGCGGGGGCCGTTTGGGACCAAAATTATGTTAGCCTGTTTACAAACACCTTAACACAACTCGGTTTTAAAATCAAAGTAGGGGAAAATGTACGCAAGAAATTTGGTTACCTCTCCGGTACCGACGAAGACCGTGCGAATGAATTAAATGCCTTCTTTGAGGATTCCTCCGTAAAAGGAATTTTTTGCATCAAAGGAGGGTGGGGGAGTGCCAGAATCATTGACCTCATTGATTATGAGCTTATCAAAAAAAATCCCAAGGTTTTCTTGGGCTTTAGTGACATTACATCCCTGCTAAATTCTATGTATGCCAAAACAGGATTGGTTACCTTCCATGGCCCAGTCGGATATTCTACCTGGAACGCATTCTCCATCGAGGCACTGAAAAACGTACTTTTTACCGATGTGCCAACGTATTTTCCCACGGCTCCACTGCAGAACCAAGCCTTTCAAACACTTAAGTCAGGTTACGCGAAAGGAGAAATGGTCGGAGGAAACCTTTCCGTAATCTGCTCAATCATCGGGTCTGGGTATTTGCCCAATTGGGAAAATAAAATTCTGTTCCTAGAAGAAACAAATGAGGAGCCTTACAGAATTGATAGAATGCTTACCACGCTTCGACTCACCGGTGCATTTGATAAAATCAATGGAATTGTCCTGGGACAATTTACGCATTGTGAACCCGAAAACCCGCTTACTTCCTTTTCATTGATTGAAGTGCTCAAACAACACGTAAATTGCATTGATGTCCCTGTATTTATAGGAGCGCCCATAGGACATGTTAGCTTTAAATGGACCATTCCCGTTGGACTGCGGTGCGAGATGAATGCAGATTTAGGAACCCTTAAAATGCTAGAAAGTGCCGTTTCATAATTCCAAAAGGTCACTTTTGTATATTTGTACTCTAATTAGTTGATGTCATGAATTCAGAATCTTTACAGCCAAACAAAAACACCTTCCTTCAAGCCTTTGAATTGATGTGCGATGCCAAACATTTGACTGAAATTTATGAATTGAACAAAGAAATCACTTCGAAATACGTACACGCTACCTCGCGTGGTCACGAAGCCATTCAGATTGCATTGGGACTTCAGCTCAATGAAAACGATTGGGTTTCCCCATATTACCGAGATGACAGCATCCTCTTAAGCATTGGAATGTCACCTTATGAATTAATGCTTCAAGTTTTTGCTAAAAAAGAAGACCCTTTCTCAGGCGGAAGAACCTATTATTCACACCCCTCATTGAACCTCCCCGATAAACCAAAAATCATCCATCAATCTTCGGCTACAGGCATGCAAGCCATTCCCACCACTGGAATTGCGATGGGTTTACAATACAAAGAAAAAATGGGAATGGTTGGGCCAGATGCCGTTCCGGGGGTTGTCGTATGCTCTCTAGGTGATGCCGCTTGTACAGAAGGAGAAGTTTCAGAAGCCCTGCAAATGGCTGCCTTGAAAAAATTACCGATCCTTTACCTAGTGCAAGACAATGGTTGGGACATCTCCGCCAATGCAGCCGAAACACGTGCCCAAGACATCACCCAATATGCAAAAGGCTTCAATGGCATTGAAGTACGGACCATTGATGGATCCGATTTCTCCTTGTGCTATGAAACCGTGAACGAAGTTCTGAAAACCATCCGATCCGAAAGACGTCCCTTCATTATCCATGCACATGTTCCTTTACTTGGCCATCATACCTCAGGCGTTAGGAAAGAATGGTACCGAAATGACTTAAAAGAGGCGGCTGAAAAGGACCCCTTCCCGAAACTTAAAAAGGCATGTCAGAATAATGGCGTTGCCTTGGCGGATCTCATCTTGGCTGAGTCAAATTCTAAAAAAAGGGTAGATTCCGATTACTTGAAAGCCTTGAATGCCGAAGATCCAGACCCAAAAAGCATTAGAGATTTTATTTTTGCACCTACAGACCTTATCGAGGAACAAGGTATTCGCGAACCTGCAGGGAGAAAAAAAACAGTAATGGTCGATGCGGCACTTTTTGCTGTTAGGGAGTTAATGCAAAAACATCCCGAGGCAATTTTATACGGTCAAGATGTGGGAGGAAGACTCGGAGGAGTTTTTAGAGAAGCAGCAACACTTGCACAAAGCTTTGGGGATCACAGGGTTTTCAACACCCCCATCCAAGAGGCTTTTATCATCGGCTCCACCGTGGGGATGTCTGCCGCAGGACTAAAACCCATTGTTGAAGTCCAATTTGCCGATTACATCTGGCCAGGGCTTAACCAACTTTTTACAGAAGTATCCAGAAGTTTTTACCTGTCCAATGGGAAATGGCCTGTAAGCTGCGTGATTCGTGTACCCATTGGTGCATATGGATCGGGTGGGCCATACCACTCTTCCAGCGTTGAATCGATTTTGGTGAATATTCGAGGGATTAAAGTCGTCTACCCATCAACAGGAGCAGATCTCAAAGGACTCATGAAGGCCGCCTATTACGACCCAAATCCTGTTGTCATTCTTGAACATAAAGGTTTGTATTGGTCAAAAATTCCTGGTACAGAAGGTGCAATGTCAATTGAGCCTGATGAAAATTACAGCATCCCCATCGGAAAAGCAAGGACCGTTCAAACAGCATCTGTTGAAAAAGTAAGAAACGGAGAAAGCGTAGGCGTAATAACCTATGGCAGAGGAGTATATTGGACCCTTGAAGCAGCTAAAAATTTTCCTGAAACCATTGAAATATTGGATTTACGGACCCTCAATCCTTTGGATGAAACTGCCATCTTTGAATTGGCAAGAAAACATGGCAAGGTGTTGGTCGTTACCGAAGAATCTCAAGAATGCTCCTTTGGACTCAGCCTCATCGGACGCATTCAAAAAGCATGCTTTAGTGAATTGGATGCACCGGTTGGCTTGGTGGGTTCCGTTGATACACCTGCAATTCCACTCAACTCAGCACTCGAGGCCGAAATCTTACCAAATGCCGAAAAAGTCGCCAAAGCGTTGGATTCTTTAATGAAGTACTGATGTGGAAAGTTTTTGTTCTGTGTTTTGTTTCTCACATTGCTTGGTCACAATCCATATGCAACCCCAATGGAAATCTCATCATATACTCTAATTATGACGGGGGGGTTCTCACCATTGACGTAGATCAAAACATTCCCAACCTAATTCTTGGTATCTGTACCTATGAGCCCATACAGGTTACCCTAACCGGACCCTTTGTTTCAAACGTTTCCCAAGTAATCTATGCCGGGTTTAATTCAGTCCAAAACAACAATAATTGTTTGTTAGGAAACTACCCAACCAGCATAACGGGAGTCAACCCTTCAATTGTGGTTATTAATCCGCCTCAAAATCCGCCATCTGTTGGTTACACGCCCCAACATAACAATGGCGCTGGGCCTTGGGGAGGCCTCATGGTTGGGGTAGCAGGATTATGTGACACCAATGTAAACGCCGGAGGAGGAAATACACCCGATGAAATTGTTTACTACTTTGAAAATACCACAGGCGCAACATTGCGCAGTCATTTTACCCAATATGCCTGCTGGTTATATGATACCTTGTCGATTTCACAAGGAGGAAATTGTTGTATTTTACCCCCATCCCTTTGCCCCAATCAGATTGATTTAACAACCAACGTTACCCAAACCACTTGCGGATTGGCCAATGCCTCGATAGAAGTGCTGGTAAATGGCATAAACCAAGGAAGTTTTTCATGGACACCCAATGTTTCCAATGAGAATATTGCTGATTCCTTAACACCCAATACCTATCAAGTTTTTGTCAATTTAAATGGTTGTTATGCCGACACCTCCATTTTCATTTTACCCTCATCAGCCATACTGTCTGTACAAAATTTAATTACCGCAGCAGCATGCAATGACAACAATGGTCAACTTGTCGTTAATTCAGTGCAAGGGGGGCAAGCGCCTTACAATTACATCCTTTCCGGCATTGCGCCGCAAGTAACGTCGACTTTCAACAACCTTGCCGGTGGTGCCTACCCCCTAACCGTAGAGGATGTCAATGGTTGCCAATTGAATACACAAGTGACCATCCCAACCCTTGGCGCTCCTAGCTTCATTCAATATGAAAAGCAAGATCCAATTTGCACCAATGACAAAGGATTCATAAAAATAATAGGCGCAATTGGAGGAAATCTACCCTATGTTTTTACCGTGGATGGTGTAACCGTAGATTCTGTCAGTTTGGGATTAAACCCAGGGAATCATATGCTCACAGTTACAGATGCAAATCAGTGTTCATTTGCACAAAATGTTATGATTTTAGAGGGTTCAATCGCTTCAAATTTATTTTTCCCCAATGTCTTTACACCGAATGCCGATTTTGAAAATGATTTGTGGTGCCTTCAAAATCCATGTGGACTAACCATTCAAGGGGACATTCAAGATCGTTGGGGAAACTTGGTGTGCAAACTTTCCACTGACAAAATCTGCTGGGATGGTTTATATAAAAACGAAACGTGTGCCGAAGGAATTTACTTTTATTCAGTAATCGCCACTTTCGAAAATCAAAGGGACATTTATCACGGATTTATACATTTAATTAAATAAGATGAAATTTAAAGAAATCATTGAGCAA
Source organism: Chryseobacterium gleum (assembly GCA_945882095.1). GTDB lineage: Bacteria > Bacteroidota > Bacteroidia > Flavobacteriales_D > Crocinitomicaceae > UBA952. The sequence goes on along the minus strand of CAMCWF010000001.1, from coordinate 205,869 downwards.
GTTGAGGTTTTTCACAATGCCTTTGGAATAGAAAATTACAACCAACCTACCCTTTTAGATGAACCCTCTGTGAAATTAAGATTCAATTTGATGAAGGAAGAAAATGAGGAGTACCTGGAAGCCGCTGAAAAAGGAGACATCGTAGAAATTGCGGATGCATTGGGGGACCAGCTCTACATTCTATGCGGAACTCTTTTGCGTCATGGTATGCAACACAAAATTGAAGAGGTGTTTATGGAAATTCAACGCTCGAACATGAGTAAACTCGATGAAAATGGAAAACCAATTTATCGTGAAGATGGAAAAGTACTAAAATCAAACCTGTACTTCAAACCCAACATAGCGCAGTTCTTTTAGTCCAAAAGTTATTCACTTTAGCCGTTTGATTAAAACATACAGCAGGTTGGCGTTGAGCACCTAGGTTTTATACTTTTAGGTCCTGAATCTTACCCTATGTTTGACCCATCGCTATTTTTTACGTCCACCTCACAAGTTGAGTATACTCCTGAACAACTAGGTAACAGAGTTTTTTTTGCCCCTGAAAATTCTGAGGAAATTGAGCAAGGATCCATTTGTCTATTCTATGTTCCAGAATACCGCGGAGACAAAAACATCCATCATAACAATCCATTGGATTTCAGATCTGCCCTCTATACCTTGTATCCCACAAATGGTTGGAACAGGAAAATATATGACCTAGGTAACCTCAACCCTGGCGAAACGCTCAATGATACGTATTTTGCGATTCAAACCGTCGTTTCAAGTCTTCTGAAATTAAACTGCATTCCCATCGTAATTGGGGGCAGTATGGACCTTGCATTTCCGATCTCAGTTGGTTTTGAATCAAATGAACAACTCTTTAACATTTGCTGCATTGATGAAAAAGTTCACCTAGGTGAGCCCACATCTGATGTGAAAAGTGCAGGTTATTTGAGCGCGCTGCTGTTGAGAAGGCCTTGTTTCCTTTTTAACCATTCAACCATCGGTGTGCAACCCAATCGGAACAACCCAGCCTCCCTTGACCTTTATGAGAAGTTATTTTTCGATGAAAGTAGGCTAGGGGCATTTAATGCTGACTTCAAAACAGCAGAACCACTGTTGAGAAATGCCGACATCGTTTGCCTCAACCTAGATGCAATTAAAGCGTCAGAGCGACAACAAAAAGTTGGGAATCCTAACGGATTTAACGTCGAACAAATTTGTCAAATCGCAAAGTATGCCGGAATTAGTGACAAAACCTCTTGCTTCGGGATTTTTAATCCCTCGGAATCAACCTCTATGGATGCGGCCATCATTGCCCATAGCATTTGGTACTTCCTGGAAGGCGTTGAAAGTAGAAAAGGAGATTTTCCTGTTGGAAGCAAGAAAGACTACCTGAGGTTCACCGTCGTGCTCGACGATACAAACCAAGAATTGGTGTTTTACAAAAGCAACAAATCAGACCGATGGTGGCTTGAAGTTCCCTACCCACCCAATGAATTTTCAAAGTTTGAAAGACACCACCTTGTGCCTTGCAATCAATTTGATTACGACAACGCTATGAACAACGAACTTCCGAATATTTGGTGGAAAACCTATCAAAAACTAGGTTGACTTCAGCCTTAAATTTTCACAATTTTTTTGTTTTGCATTTTTTTATTTAATTTAGCGTGCATTTGATCCCCAACTGTGGAGAATAGAATGTTTTAATTGCAAGTTAAATATTTTGTATGGTATTGAAAATGAGATCCTTATTCATAATTTTCTTCTTGTGCACAAGCGCAATGTTTGCTCAACAAGATAAGTTGATTACCAATTTTATGTATGATAAAATGAGTATAAATCCGGGTGAAACGGGTTTAGACGATGGGATTTGTGCCACTTCCATTTACAGAAATCAATGGGATAAAGTAAATGGCGCTCCCAATTCTGCTGTGTTAAACGTTGCAGCAAACATGAATCGTTTCTTTCCTGGTGGACTTGGAATTTCTTTCTACCATGATGCAATCGGTTTCTCCAGACAAAATAACATTTTGTTAAATTATTCTTACCCAATTTCTTTAGGTAATGTTGGTACCTTGGGTGCAGGTATTGGAATAGGGATGATGACTTATGCTATGAATCCTTCATGGATACCCCCTCAAACCTTAGTTGACCCTACATTACCAGCCGCAAATTTTACTTCAGCCAACCTAGACCTTAATTTTGGACTTTATTTAAAAGGGAAAAATTTTTACGCAGGCTTATCTTCAACCCATCTAAGCGAATCTGAATTGTTGGGATCCGCTACTGGAATTGGTACAACGGGATATTCAACGGCAAGACACTACTACGCAATGGGAGGATATAAACTTTCAAACGTAGGTCCAGGATCATTGGATTTTAATCTATTGATGAGAACAGATATGGTGAAATATTCAGTAGACATTAATTCACGGTATTTCTTCAAAAAAGATGGAGACGACATCGCTTACGCTGGTTTAACCTACCGTACATCAGATGCACTTGCAATTATGCTAGGATATAACGCTTTCAAAAACTTTACAGTTGGTTATTCATATGACTTAACCATTAATAAATTATCGAGCATCTCAAGAGGTTCGCATGAGTTTTTTGTAAAATATTGCTATTATTTACCAATGCCTCCGAAGACGTATTCCACACATCCAAGATGGCTGGGTAATTAATTGTATGTATTGATGATGTAACCATTTTTATTGTTCTGCCGTTATACCCGAGCTTCAAAAACCTGTAGCAAGTATAGTTTGGATAATGTAAGAACCAAAAAAGGAAAAAATGAAAAGAATTTTTGCTTTCGCCATTGTAGTTTTACTACTAACATCCTGTGACCCTGTAGATGGAAATCTCGTTGGGGTTAAGGGCCGTGATACTTTCTATCCAGATATTTTGGGTCCAGGAAAAGTTCCTTACGGAATGGTATACATTCCATCCGGTGCCTTCCAAACGGGTGAGGATGATAAAGACATCATGGGTTTACACACCACCCGAAGCAGAACCATTTCGTTGCAAGCCTATTATATGGATGCTTCGGAAATATCCAACAATGAGTACCGTCAATTTGTAAATTGGGTTAGGGATTCAATCGCCAGAGAAAAATTGTATCGCAGACAGTCAGGGGATGATGCTGAACAGTGGGTGAATGTGCCTGATGATTTCTTCAAAGAGCCTTACCGTTCTGTAATTGCCTCAGGTTCTGATGTACAGGGTGCAAATGATCCTTTTCAACCTTTTATTACAGAAGACGAAGCCCAAGACCTAGATCGAGCCTATTTAATGTTAATGGGTTACAACAACGGTTTGAAGTCCAATAATTCAATTTGGGAAAAATTCAAAGCTAAAGAATCCGATGTCAAAAAAATCACAAGAGATAAATTAGACATCACCCTTAATCCAGAGGAAGTTTCTGCCATTCTTAGTACCTATTCAAATGAAGTGGGTAAAACTGGAAAACCCGACGAAAAAGGTTTGAAACAAGAAACTGAATACAAAGCTGTAACAAAAGCGCAAGGGGGTAGAATAGAAAACAGAAAATACTTCATTTTAAACTGGGAAGTTCCAATCAGTTATGAAGATCCTGAAATTGCAATGTTGTTATCAGATATGTATGTTTCCAATGAAGAGCAATTTTACAAAAACAAGCAAATTGATACGCGTTTGTTGTTCTACGATTATTACTGGATAGACTATAAAGAGGCAGCCAAAAGAGGAAAAGTGAAAACTGCTGATAATTCCTTCTCAGGTACGTTAAACAATTTAGATCCCAAAGCCAGAAGAAATCCGCTTTCAAAAGATGACAAATCAAACGGAATGCACAGGTCTACCCTTACCAACGATGGATCAATGGTTTGGTATGATGGAACGGTTTCACCATTAGACACATCTTACAAAACAATTCCGCAAGATGACAAAGGAAATCTTTTGGTTGAAACAGATTACCTTAACAATCCTGGTCAAGACTTAGATTTAGGTTTCACGAACAGCAAAGGTCAACACAATGCCATTAGAGGACATTCTGACCGAAGCAGGTTCATTATTAAGGAACGAATTAACATTTACCCAGATACATTAAGTTGGGTGCGTGATTATACCTACTCTTTCCATGATCCAATGACTGAAAATTATTTTTGGCATACCGCTTACGATAACTATCCTGTAGTGGGTGTTTCTTGGACGCAAGCCAAAGCATTTTCTGTTTGGAGAACACAACTTTACCATAGCTGGTTATTGGCAAATGGAGATCTTTATGTAAATGATTTCAGATTGCCAAGTGAAATGGAATGGGAAAGAGCTGCACGTGGAGACCTCGAATTGTCCCAATACCCATGGGGTGGCCCATACATTCGAAATGCAAACGGTTGTTTCCTTGCGAATTTTAAACCGATGAGAGGTAGGTATTTTGAGGATGGTGGTTTCCATACCGTAAAAGTATACTCTTACAATCCAAATGCGTTTGGTCTATATTGTATGGCGGGGAATGTTGCAGAATGGTGTAATACGGCGTACGATGAATCAGCCTATGAATTTACCCATGACATGAACAGTGAGTATGTCTACGATGCAAAAGATGACGACCATCCTGTTAAAAAACGTAAGGTAATAAGAGGGGGTTCTTGGAAAGACATCGGATATTACTTGATGAATTCAACACGTACGTTTGAATATCAAGATACCGCTAAATGTTACATCGGATTCAGAAATGTAATGACCCATTTAGGACGTGGTGGTAGAGATTTGGATTCAGAAAATGGAGAAGAAATCCAAATGGACATCCAATTAAAATAGTAAGCAAAAACAAATAAATAAATCTAAAGTTTAACAATTAAATTAACAAGTTATGAGTGCAAAAGGGAACAGAGTAGGAATTTGGATGGCGAAACCGAAAGGAAGAACGGTAATGGGTTTTGCTTTTGGTTTAGGTGCCGCAATTGTAATTATTGGAGCATTGTTTAAAATCATGCACTGGCCATTTTGTAATGAAATGTTAATCGTTGGTCTTGGAACAGAGGCTGTACTTTTTACCTTAAGTTCATTTCAATTAACGCATGCCGAACCAGATTGGTCTATTTACTATCCATACCTAGTTAACATCGAAGACCGTGCAACAGTTGCTCAAGAAGACGATGGTACCATGAGAAACCTATTAACAAGTCCAGTGGCAGATAATTCTGGAGGATCAGGAGGTGGTTCTGAAGCAACTAAAAAAGTGGCTGAGTTAATGGAAAAAGCTAAAATTGACCAAGCGCTTTTGGATCGTCTTGGAAATGCTATGCGTGACCTAAGTCACAATGCTGAGCAATTAAAAAGCGTTTCAAACGCGGCTACTGCAACAGATTCTTATGTTTCTTCGCTAGAGGCTGCTGCAACAAAAGTTTCATCCCTTTCTGATTCTTATGACAGAGCCTCCGTTGCTATCTCAGGATTGACTTCTTCAACAGCTGAAGGTGAATCTTTTGGTGAACAAATGCAAAAAGTTACCAAAAATCTTGCCGCTCTAAACAATGTATATGAGTTACAATTACAAGGTTCTTCAGCTCATTTAGAAGCAACGCAAGGATTCCAGCAGCAAGTTGTAGACATGATGTCTAATTTATCTGCATCTGCAGAGGATACGAAAATGTACCGCGAAAATATGGCCATGTTGGCTCAAAATCTTACAGATTTGAACAACGTTTATGGTAACATGTTGAAAGCAATGCGTTCATAAGTAGTATATTTTTGTAGAGTTTAAAACTTAAAATTTAAGAAATTATGGGAGGAGGTAAGGAAACACCAAGACAAAAGATGATTTCGATGATGTACATCGTACTCACCGCGCTCTTGGCCTTGAACGTATCAAAACAAATCTTGGATGCCTTTGTAGCGATTGAAGCGAATATCCAAAAAGGTGCATTAACACAATTAGAACGTGGCGATGAGTTAAAATCAGATCTTTCTTCCGAATTAGCTGATTCAAAAGGAGAAGATGAGGCTGCGAAAAGAATGAAAATTGAAACTGCGCTTAAGTCAATTGCTGAAATCGATAAAGAAACCCAATTGGTAATCAAAAACATCGATGATGCTAAGTTGTTGTTATTGGAAAAACTAGGTGAGCTTAACAAAACGCCAAACGACCAAGACCCAAAATCTATCTTGTGGGTTAAATACAGTGTAAATGATCCTTTACGGCCTTCTAAGTTAAATCTTTCGGCATTGGAATCCAAAGATGAATTTGACACTCCGATGCGTGAGCTGGGTATAAAAGAATTGGAAAACATTGACAAGGCTGGGGTAGGGATGAAAAAGGTTTGGGAACCATACAAGAACTACAGACAACGCATTGTAGAAATTTGTGGAACCAAGAGTGTTGAAGGTAAGAAATATGTGGTGAAATTGAATGGATCTGTGGATGCTTTTGTAGACAATAAAGGTCTTCAGGATGCTGTTTCAAAATTGATTTCAAAGGGAAATAAAGTAGATCCAGCGGATTTACCTGATTTAACCACCCTATACTCAGAGCTTACTAAGAATGAATTAGACGATTATGGTCATGACGGTGACATTCAAGAAAATGTTCATTGGCTAGGCCGTACATTTTACCATTCACCTATGATTGCCGCATTGGCCTCTCTTTCTACGCTTCAATATGAAGTTTTGTCAGCCCGTTCAAAAGCTGTGGGTATGATTAAAAGTAGAATCTCTACGGGACAATATTCATTTAATAAGATTTTGGCTATGGCCTATCCTTCAGTTGCGGTAGTAGAATCAGGTGATAAATTTGAGGTCGCGGTTTGGATGGCGGCTTTTGATTCTGATAAACAGCCAAAAGTTAAATCATCGCAAGGCACCATTAAAGGTATTAAGGATGGTGTAGCCACGCTCGAAATGAGCGCTTCAGGTTCAAATGAAATGCAAATTACAGGTTCTGTTGGTATTGCAGATAAGATGGGCAATGTTAAATGGAAGGATTATGCTACAAAAGTTTTTATAGCCCAGAAAGGTGGTGGATCGATTGGTTTGCCTTTGCAAACTGCGCTTTATGCTGATTGGGATAATAAAATTACAGCCGCCTCTGGAGGCGCGAATATTAAGTCTATGTCTGTATCTTGTAATGGTAAAGCATGTTCGAAGCAGGGCACTTACTATGTCGCAAGGGTGGCAGCCTCTAAGGGAGGAGCTAAAATAACTGTAACAGCCAAGGATAAAAACGATAAATCTGTGACTTTCACGCAACAGTTTCCTATTAAACCTTTCCCAGAACCAACCGTTCTAACTTCATCACTTAGCAGTAAAGGTGGTCCTGTGTTTGTTGGGTTACCTAATGGGTCTGTTCTTAGTGGGGTTAATTTCATGATTACTTCAATGAAAGTTGGTTCCACAAATGTTAATGGAAATGTAATACCTGCTACCGCTTTGAGAGCTTATTCTCCAGGTTCTGTAGTTGGGGTTAGTGGCATGTGCAAAAGATCGGATACAGGAAAAGCATCGCCTTTCAAAGGAGCAATCACCATTCAATAATAGAATTATGAACAAAATTTGTGTTTTAGTATTTTTAGGGATAAGTCTTTCCTTTTTTTCTCAAAATCCATTGGATGTTCAAAGGGGGCCTTTAAATATTCTTTCTGATGGGGTCGTTGATGGCGTTGTTGTAAAGGACGAGGTGCCGGTTCGAAGTAAAGTAGAATATGAATATGTTCGCTTAGCTGATTATGTATGGTCAAAGAGAATTTTTTCGCGAATCGATGCGCGTGAAAAGGTTAACCATCCTTTATTCTATCCTTATGATAAATTCACTAAAGACTTTACACAGGAACCACCGAAAAACGCATCTGAAATGATGGCTCATCGAGGTTGGATTAGGAATCAAGAGAGGCTGAGTCTATGGTCTGTCGTCCTTCAGCATATGATGAATGGAGATTTGTCAATGTTTTTTTGCTCAGATTCTTCAGATTTTAATTTTGTAAAGGAAGATGGCTACATGTTGAAATATAGACTTATGCGCTATAATTCTAATGGTGATAAAGGTTCTTTTTACGCTCAAAACAACTATTACAAGCAACGAGTGGTTGAGCGATCAGGTGGTTTTTTCCAGGGAGATATGATTGATGGTATGTTTCAAGGACAGACAAAAATTTATCAAACGGATTATAAAAATTTCAAGACTTTTAAAGAATGGGCAGATAACATTGTGAATTCTGATTATGATGCCGCAGGGATAGGTGCCCAATGGCAACCAGATGTTAAGTTCAAAATGTCCGACCCTTCATTCGAGAAATCTTGGAATGTTGCCATGTCAAAAGCAATGAAGTTAGGAGTCGACCAAGCTTTATATTCAGAAGATTTAACATTTTATCTCACATCAGATTTAGTTACTGCATACAATGTAAAAGAAGATTGGTTTTTTGATAAGGAGCGCTCTATTTTAGACAAACGAATCATTGCGATTGCTCCAGTGGCTAAGTTTACGATAGATAAAAATAAGGCTTCGGGAAGAGGTAGTTTATTGGTTTGGGATCCATTTGCTCAAACACCAACCATGGTTGCAAGTGTTGGCGGTGCAAAAGCCACAATCAGTCAAAGCGTAGAGACAGGCGAATATGAGCTCTTTTGGCTTTATTTTCCAGAATTGCGCAATGTTATGGTAAACTACTATGTGTACAATAACCAAAGCGATGCGCAATGGATGACTTATGACGATTTCTTCTGGAAGCGTATGTTCTCATCCAACATCTATCGTGCGTCTGATCAATTTGATCGCGAGATCGAAGATTACCGTTACGGTGTAGATGCACTTTATGAAGCCGAAAAAATTAAGGAAACCATGCGTACTTGGGAGAACGATGTCTGGAACTATTAATCCCTAATCGAAATATTGAAAACCCCGGCCTAGGTCGGGGTTTTTTATTGCATACAATTTGAGTTTTCTATATCTTTATGAAAATCTTTAACCATGAAAAACATCTACTTTTTTCTCTTATTTTTTGCGTTTGTCCTTACCAATAGTGTCAGTGCCCAATCGCAATTTCATAAAGGGGTCATTTTATTTCAAATCAAAGGTGAGGTCCTTCCTAATAAAATGGACGTGAAACAATCCGATCCGAATGTTTATGCACTTACGGAGAATTTTAGACAGTACCCTTTTTTAAAAGAGATTTTCGCCCATTCAGAGGTGAAGAAATTGGAACGACCTTCCTATTTTACACATAAAACTTCGTTAATGAACATTTATCGAATCTATTTCGATGACGTTGAAAACACCGAAAAATACATAAAAGCACTTTCCAATGTTGCACAGGTTATGTATGCGGAACAAGAACCAATCTATTCAATAGATTTTATTCCCAATGACCCAAGTCATACAGGAACGGATAAATGGTATCATACCCTTGTGGGTTCCGAAAATGCTTGGAACATTACCAAAGGGAGAACCCAAGTTAAGGTAGCAATTATCGACAACGCTGTATATTCAACCCATTCAGATTTAACTGCCTTTTTACAGCGTGACGTAGCAGATAATGACAACAATGCGGCGCCTCCTTTAACCTACACACAAGACAATGGATGGTCGCATGGAACTCATTGTGCGGGTTTGGCAACTGCTGACATTAACAATGGCATTGGCATCGCTGGATTAGGGGGTAACGTTGAGCTGATTGGCGTTAAATGTACTCCAAACAGTGCAACCACTTCAGGTTCTGTATGGTATACGTATGAAGGCGTGCAGTGGGCATGTCAAAATGGGGCACACGTTGTGAGCATGTCCTTTGGTGGCTCCAGTCCCTCGCAAGCATTTCAAAATTTGATCAATGCGTATCCTAATGTTGTGTTTTTGGCCGCAGCGGGCAATAGCAATGTAACTACGTTAATGTATCCAGGGGCTTATAACAATGTAATTTGTGTCGGTTCAGTAGATGCCAATGACCAACGTTCTAGCTTTTCAAATTACAATGGTGCAACTCCTTATGTTGACATCGCTTCGCCAGGTGGTTATTCCAATGGCGGCCTTTTGAGTACTGTTTATTCTGCAAATGGAAACGGATATGCAAAAATGGGAGGAACCTCTATGGCAACGCCATTTGCTGCAGGATTGGTAGGTTTAATGTTAAGTGCAAATCCAGATTTAACTCCTGCACAAATCCTGAATTGTTTAATCAGTTCCGGGGTTAACATTAACCAAAACATGGGTCCGAGAATCAATGCATTGGCTGCTTTGCAATGTGCGACACAAGGAATGGTTGCAGGAGCGCCCACCGCAAATTTTTTCGCCATTCCAACAACGTTGTTTGAAGGTGACTCGGTGAAGTTTTATGAAAATTGTGCAGATGGTGGAAATGCAATCACCAACTATACTTGGAGTTTCCCTGGTGGTACGCCAAGTACGTATGTGGGTGTCAATCCTCCTTATATAACTTACAATACGGCTGGCGTGTATACAGTCACTTTAACGGTTACCAATTCAGTAACGTCTGATGTAAAAACCAAATCTTCTTACATAACGGTGAATGTCCCTCCTTACGGGAATTGGATAGTACAAAACTCTGCGTTTTCTCAAGCCAATCGAGGAATCAACCATATTTCCATTGTTGATCAGAATGTGGTTTGGGCAACTGCCTATGACGGAAGTGGTGCAGCTGCAAACATTCAACAGTTCACCAAAACCACAGATGGCGGTGTGACATGGGTTCCAGGAAACATTAGCATCGGAAATGCAGGATTGGGAATTTCTATGATTAAAGCAATTTCTTCGACTACAGCTTGGTTGGCTGCCTTCCCAAATGCCGCGGGACAACTTGGAGGAATTTGGAAAACTACCAATGGTGGAACTACATGGGTTAAACAGACAACCGCCACTTTTAGCAATGCAAGCAGCTTTACCAATGTTGTTCATTTTTGGAATGCCAACGAAGGGTTTTGCATGGGAGATCCAATCAACGGTGAATTTGAAATTTACAGAACGTCCAATGGGGGTACAACATGGACCTTGGTTGCTGGTGCGAACATTCCAAATCCCCTGGCTGGGGAATATGGTTACACCAGGCAAATTGATGTCGTAGGAAACAGTGTTTGGTTTGCAACCAATAAAGGAAGGATTTATCATTCTATAGACAAAGGGGCAACATGGGCTGTATACGTCTCTCCTTTGATTGATTTTGGGGGTGCCAACATGAGTGGAAACTTTTCCTTTAGCTCGTTAACCAACGGACTTATTGTAAATGTGAATGGCGTGGTTTATCGAACGACAAATTCCGGTTCTACTTGGACCCAATTGGTGACTTCAGGGCCTGTATTTACTATCGGGTTATGTGCCATTGAAAATACAAATGTGGTTTTCACCACGGGTGCGGCTGCAGCTGGTTCGGGATCATCTTACAGTTTGGATAATGGTACAACCTGGAGTCAAATTGACAATGTTCAGCATTTATATTGTGAGTTTTTAACCCCTTCCATCGGTTGGTCTGGGTGGTTTAATACAAATGCGACGCAGAATGGAATGTGGAAATGGAACAACCTTACCAGTCCTTTGTCTGTCCAATTTAATGGAAATCCAGCAACCGTTTGTGTGAATACGCCGGTACAATTTACCGACCAAACAACGGGGGGAACCATTACCTCTTGGAGTTGGAGTTTCCCTGGTGGCACACCTGCGACCTCAATTTTACCTAATCCATCGGTAAGTTATTCCCAGCCGGGAATCTACCCTGTTTCCTTAACCGTGAGTGACGGTATATTTTTAAGTAGCTACCAAGATACTGCTTATGTTCAGGTAGAAGTTTTACCCGCAACACCAAGTACCATCACAGGTAACCTCAACCCTTGTCCAAGTGCCTTTGAATCGTATACCGTTGCCAATGATCCAAATGCATATTACAACTGGGTTCTACAACCTACGTGGTTTGGTATGAGCACAACCAATACCATTGGCGTAACCTTCGACAATACTTCGGGTGCACTTTCGGTTACCGCTGACAATTCATGTGGATCAAGTGGGGTGTCAACCATAAACATTAATGTAGGTGCGCAACCTACTGCAAACTTTACCTATAATTTGAATGGGGGACTTTTGACCGTTGTGAATACTTGTACCAATGCGAATACATTTGAATGGGATTTCGGGAATGGATCTACTTCCAATGCGACTTCACCAACAACGACTTATGCCACACCAGGTTCATTTACAATCACGCTGATTGCAAGCAATGCATGTGGCGATTCTGATACGACCACGCAAATCGTTCAAGTGCTTGGCATTGAGGAGTCCACAAACAACGGCCTTTCATTGTATCCTAACCCAACCAATGGTACGACCACCCTAACGGGATTAACCAGTTTCATGGGTGAAAACCTTCAGGTTATTGATTTACAGGGGAGATTGGTGAAAGAATATACTGTCGGCAGCCCGAGCATACAAATTGTTTTGGAAAATGCAATGCAGGGAATGTACCTGATTCGAGTACGAAATGTATCCGTACCTTTGATGATAGAGAAATAGAAAATGAATTGGATCGGAGAAAGGATAAGTGTTGTAGACCATTCCACTAAAACTACCATTGTAATTTTACCCCATAAAAGTGCTTGGGCAATTTCCCTAATGGGTGCTTGGTTGGCGATGTGGTTAACCATTGGCTTTACAACGTTTTGGTACCTTTTTAACTTTACGCTAAGCCAAAAAGAAAGTGTTATTGTGACCGTTTTTATGATCTTCTGGTTCTATTATGCCTTTAGGGTAAGCAAAAGCTTTCTTTGGTTGTTGAAGGGGAAAGAGAAAATAAAAGTAGATGAAATCGGTGTGCATATAAAAAAGGCCATTTTCAATTACGGAAAAAGTAGGGTGTATTATTTTGAAAACATAAAGGGTTTAGAATTCAACCTGCCCAAAGAAAAGTCCTTTCAAACGGTTTGGGAAGCTTCGCCATGGATCAACGGGGCAGAGCGATTTCAATTCGAGTATTTTGGAAATATGGCAAGGTTTGGAAATAAATTGAATGAAAAGGAGGCGAAACTCTTGTCTCAAGTATTGGAAAAAAGAATGCGAAAATTCTCAAAAAAATAAAAAAATGTACGGAAAAATTCACACCTTCCTTAGAGAAGAATTAGCTCAAATTGAGTCAAACGGCTTGCTAAAAAAAGAAAGAATCATCACAACGCCACAAGGAGCTACCGTTCAGGTTTCTACCGGTGAAGAAGTAATCGTCATGTGTGCAAACAACTATTTAGGGTTGTCCTCGCATCCAGATGTTGTTGATGCCGCCAAGGAGGCTTTAGACACCCATGGTTTTGGTATGTCATCGGTTCGGTTTATTTGTGGTACTCAAGACATACACAAAGAATTAGAGCGGAAAATAGCTGAATTTTACGGGACAGAGGACACCATTTTGTATGCCGCAGCATTTGACGCGAATGGTGGGGTTTTCGAGCCTTTGTTTACGGAAGAGGATGCAATTATTTCTGATGAATTGAACCATGCCTCAATTATTGATGGTGTAAGGTTATGCAAAGCGCAACGCTATCGATACAAGCATTCGGATATGGGAGATTTGGAAGCGCAATTGATCAAAGCCCAAGACCAAAGGCATCGAATTATTGTCACTGATGGCGTGTTTTCGATGGATGGGGATATTGCGAAAATGGATCAAATTTGCATGCTTGCAGATAAGTATGATGCATTGGTGATGACCGATGAATGTCACTCCGCTGGATTTATAGGAAAAACGGGTCGTGGGGTGCCAGAATTGTGCAATGTACAAGATAAGGTTGACATCATAACGGGTACTTTGGGAAAGGCTTTAGGTGGCGCTATGGGCGGTTATACTACGGGAAAAAAAGAAATAATTGAGATGTTACGTCAACGATCACGTCCTTACCTATTTTCGAATTCATTGGCTCCAGCGATAGTGGGCGCATCCATTAAGGTTTTTGATATTTTAAGTAATTCTACCGAACTACGTGATAAATTAGCCTCTAACACCGCATATTTCAAAGAAAAAATTGTTGCGGCTGGCTTTGACATAAAACCTGGGGATTCTCCCATTGTACCCATCATGTTGTATGATGCGGCCTTGTCCCAAAAATTTGCCGATGCGCTTTTGCAAGAAGGGGTTTATGCCATTGGTTTTTTCTACCCAGTCGTTGCAAAAGGTGCCGCAAGAATACGTACGCAAATATCTGCGGCACATTCAATCGAAGATTTAGACCGCGCCATTGCTGCGTTTATTAAAGTAGGCAAGGACTTAAAGGTTATTGCTTAAAAGGTTAATTTTGTAAAATGAAGACTAAATCTATTGCTATTTTTATTGTACTTTTTGCTTTGTTAACGCCGCTGTTTTTAGATGCGTTTTCAGCTATTTGTAAGTTAAATAAAGAAACAATGGAATTGAATTCTTTCAATGATTCAGATGGTGCGCAAGAAGAAGATACCAACGAGGAAAAAGAATTTGATGAGATAATCATTTACGCTGAAAATTATCATCAAAGTCATGAAGTTTTAGTCGCATTGATCGGTATAAATGCATTCAGTTTTGCAGCTAATTTTAAAAATCAATACCATCCTATTGGGATTGATTATCCTCCAGAAATATAATCTAAAGTCGTTTTATTAACCTTTTAGATTTATTTATTATGCATTTACTTTTTAAAAATTGGAGACAAGACCTGTCTTCGAGCCTCGTTGTTTTTTTTGTCGCGCTTCCCTTGTGTTTAGGCATTGGGTTGGCCTCTACTTCGGTTGGTGGCATGTCGCCGTCTCCATTGACTGGTATTCTCGCAGGAATCATTGGTGGTGTTGTAGTCGCAGGCGTTAGCGGTTCAAGGTTAGGGGTTTCTGGGCCAGCGGCTGGATTGATTACCATTGTAATTGCGGCGATTGGGACCTTAGGAAGTTTTCAGGGTGTTCTTACCGCTCTTATCATAGCGGGTGTATTTCAAATTGTGTTTTCTGTATTAAAGGCTGGAATCATTGCAAGTTATTTACCTTCAGGCGTAATTAAAGGCATGCTCGCAGCGATTGGAATCACATTAATTCTAAAGGAAATACCCCATTTGGTAGGGTATGACAAGGATTACTTTGGGGATGAATCCTTTTTTCAGCTGGATGGGCATAATACGCTTTCTGAACTGATGTATTCCTTTGGTGCTTTTGATCCGGGTATTGCCTTAATTGGGTTATTGTCTCTTTTGCTTCTTTGGATATTTGACCAAAAAAAGATTAAGACTTTTGTGGTGTTCAAGTATTTTCCACCGCTGTTGGTTGTGATCATCATTGGAACCCTTTTGAATGTTAGTTTTGGTTTAACAGGACATGATTTTGAAATCGCGAAGGAGCACATGGTACAAATCCCGAAATTGTCATCTTGGAAAACGTTCAAAACCCAATTGTTTTTTCCTGACTTTTCTTTTTTCCTGAATTACAAAACCTATTTGGTTGCCTTAACCATTGCAAGTATTGCCAGTCTTGAAACGTTACTGAGCGTTGAGGCCATAGATCGCCAAGACCCCATAAAAGCAGTGACGCCTACCAACAAGGAGTTGTTCGCGCAAGGGCTCGGAAACATCATTTCAGGATTTGTAGGTGGTTTGCCCGTTACCCAGGTTATCGTTCGGAGTACAGCCAATTTGAATGCTGGAGGGACTTCGAAATTATCATCGATTTTTCATGGTTTTTGGTTAATTCTTGCCGTGGTCGTTTTTGCCCCCATTTTGAATAAAATACCCTTAGCTACTTTAGCGGCCATTCTGATCATGGTTGGCTACAAGCTTACCAACGTAAAATTGTTAAAACAACAATTTTCAAAAGGCTGGGATCAATTCATCCCTTTTGCTGCTACGATTGTTGGGATATTGCTTACGGATCTCTTGAAAGGGATTGGCATTGGCTTGGTGGTAGCAGTGGTATACATCCTCAAAAGAAATTTTAAATCAAATCATGAAATTATTGTTCAGGAGGAGGAGATAGAAATTAAGTTAGGTGAGAATGTGAATTTTTTAAATATCGCACACATCAAATCTGAATTGATGAATTTGCAAGAGGGGTGTAAGGTTAAGATCAATACAAAGAAGAGTAAAACATTAGATTACGACATTCAAGAATTGCTTTCGGATTTTATTGAAGTGGGTGCCAAAACCAGAAATATTAAAGTAACTTATGAGGGTATTCCCCTCCTTAAATCATAAAAAATGGAAAATTATTATCAAACACTGTTGGAAAACAACAAAAAATGGGTCAAATCTAAAACCGATGAGGATCCTGAATTTTTCACCAAACTTGCTCAAGGACAAAAACCACCCGTATTGTGGATCGGTTGTTCTGACAGCAGGGTGCCTGCCAATGAAATCATTGGTGCTGCGCCAGGTGAAGTATTTGTACACCGAAACATCGCCAACATGGTGGTGCATTCAGACATGAATTTACTTTCTGTATTAGATTTCGCTGTGAATGTGTTGCAAGTAAAACACATTATTGTTTGTGGACACTATGGCTGCGGAGGAGTTCAAACGGCAATGACCAATAAGCACATCGGGATTATCGACAATTGGATTCGGCACATTAAGGACGTTTTCCGCCATCACCACACTGAATTAAATTCCATAGAAGACCCTAAGAATCGTGTAAACAGATTTATCGAATTAAATGTAGTTGAACAGGTAATCAATTTGGCAAAGACATCGATAGTGCAATCCGCTTGGGAAAAGGGAGCCTCCCTTCAGATTCACGGTTGGGTTTATGATGTTGCGGATGGCTTGATTCGCGATTTAAACATTTCCCTAGAAAATGATTCTATCCTTTCTGAAGTGTATAAATTGGATCTTTAGTGATGAATTTCATCGACTTCTGCAGGGTTGTGTTTGTGTTTGAACAAGATTGCAAACAATAAAGTAATAACCAAAGCATAAGCGGCGAATGAAAGCCAAATAGGCTGCCATTCTTGTATGTTTATAGGATTGGTTAGGAGTCCATTGCTTTTTATTGGATTGGATGCAAGAATTTTTTTCATCAAGGGATGGTTCGCATTTGTATCGTAATACTGATAAAGTTGGTCGGCGGTGGAAAGAGACTTCGTGAAAAACCGATCAATCATCTTACCGCTGACAGAACTTCCTAGAATGGCACCAAAACCATTGGTCATCATCATAAACAGTCCTTGTGCTGAAGAACGCGTTTGCGGTGCAACATTTGAATTCACAAAGAGGGACCCAGAGATGTTGAAAAAATCGAAGGCCATTCCGTAGACTACACAAGACAATAGGATCATCCACAAGAGGTCACCTGGATTCCCGTAGGCAAAGAGTGCGAATCTCAAAACCCAAGCGAACATGCTCATCAACATTACTTTTTTTATGCCAAATTTCCTTAAGAAGAGGGGAATCGCCAAAATGAAAAGGGTTTCAGAGATTTGCGAAATCGACATAATGACCGTGGAATGTTTGACAGCAAAGGCATTTTCGTATTTTGGAAAGGCGGCAAAGGTACTGAGGTAGGTATCACCATACATGTTCGTTAATTGCAAAGCAGCGCCAAGCATCAGGGAGAACAAGAAGAAAATCAACATTTTGTAATTGAACATCAATTTAAAAGCATCGAGTCCAAGGGTTTGCACAAAGCTCCGCTTTTCCTGGACATCCTTTTTCGGAGGGCATTTAGGTAGGCTAAAGGAATAGATAGCGAGCACCAACGATGCGATGGCTGAAATGTAAAATTGATTTGCTGAGGAGCTGTTTCCCGTAATGTCTGTTACCCACATGGCAATGATAAATCCAATGGTTCCGAATACGCGAATAGGCGGAAAATCTTTAACAGGATTCATGTTGAATTGGCCAATTACGTGGTAGGAAACCGAATTGGAAATGGCAATGGTTGGCATGTAAAAAAGCATGGCTGCCAACGTAATCCAAAAAAACAGCGTGGGATCATGTACAAAAGGGAGGCTGACAATTGCCAATCCGCTAAGCAAGTGAAGTGCGCCCAAGAGTTTTTCCGCGTTGATCCATTTGTCTGCCACAATTCCCATTATGCTGGGCATAAACACAGAGGAAATTCCCATGGTCGTGAAAATCGCCCCGAATTCCGTAAAGGACCAGTGCATGGTATTGGTACAGTATTTTCCAACGGTAATGAGCCAAGCACCCCAAATGAAGTACTGTAAAAAGCTCATGAAAGTTAATTGAATTTTAACTTTATTTATCGGGGAGGTTAAGCCATTCTTTTCAAACATGGTTTGAAGATAGCAGTTTATTTTTTTCTTTGGCTGATTTCGTCACGAATTTTAGACGCAAGTTCATAATCTTCGTTCTCCAAGGCTTCATTTAATTGAATTTGAAGTTCTTCCAACGACAATTCGTTAAGGGGGTCATTTCCATGCATGTCGAAAGACTCTATTTCACCTTCATCGTCTAGGTCATCAAATTTCATTTCATTTTCTGCCACGTTGCTAACCTCGTCCATTACTTTGTTGAGGGTATACACAGGGCAGTTAAAACGGACACCAATGGCGATGGCATCAGAGGTACGGGAATCTATTTCTACTAGCTTTTCTTCAGATTTGCAAACAATTTTTGAAAAGAAAACACCTTCGTGAAATTTATAGATGACTACTTCCATTACATCCACTTCGAAGGAGGTGCAAAAGGTCTTGAATAAATCGTGGGTAAGGGGACGGTTGGGAACCATTTTTTCCAATTCAACGGCAATGGCTTGGGCCTCAAAACCACCGATTACGATGTTCAACCGACGTTTCCCTCCAATTTCAAGCATTTTTAGAACATAGGAACCTGTTTGGGTTTGGCTGTATTCAATTCCTATGATTTCTAATTTAATTTTATCCATGCCCGGAAAAATTATTAGTTAGATTTGAACCTTTTTACGGCTTCGGTTAACTTAGGAATGACTTCAAAAGCATCTCCCAGGATGCCATAGTCTGCCGCTTTGAAAAAAGGAGCTTCTTTGTCTGTGTTTACCACAACAATTACTTTAGATCCGTTCACACCTGCTAAATGTTGTATCGCACCTGAAATGCCTATGGCAATGTATAAGTTGGGACGTATGGCGATGCCTGTCTGTCCAACATGTTCGTGGTGAGGTCTCCAACCGATGTCAGAAACGGGACGTGAACAAGCGGTTGCGGCACCAAGGGCACTTGCCAAATCGTCAATGATTCCCCAGTTTTCAGGGCCTTTTAAGCCACGTCCGGCAGAAACAACCAACTCTGCTTCTGGCAAAGGAATTTTTCCTTCGGGTTTTTTCGTAGAAAGGATTTTAATTCCAGAGGATTCTATGGTTTCATTAACTTCTTCCACTTGACAATCTTCTGCGATTTTTTCTGGGGCGATGCTGTTAGCCAAAAGGGAAATGATTCGTTTTTGAGAATTTACTTTCACGAATCCAAATGCTTTTCCTGAAAAGACATTTACCTTGATGGTTTGATCCATTTCGGGAAGGGCAACAGCGCCTGCTACCAATCCAGCTTTAAGTCGTACGGAAACACGGGGAGCGATGGCTTTTCCAGCAACATCATGCAAAAACAAAATGTTTTCTGCGTTGGCGGCGTGGTTACAAACCCAAGTGGAAACTTGTTGTTCATCCCTTCCATCAATGGCGCGGTTAACGATGACTTTTTGGGCGCCAAAGCCTCCTAATTCTGCCAAGGTGTTTGCATCAGCATTTCCGGCGGTCAAGACGATGACTTCGTTTCCTAATTTTTTTGCGTAAGTAACTGCTTCAAAAGCAGATTTGCTCATTCCATTGGAAGTGTGTAAATATACCAGTGTCATATTTTTGCTATTAAATTACTTTGGCTTCGTTGTGTAAGAGGGCAACCAATTCATCCATGTTGTTTGGATCAATCATTTTTACTTCTGATTTTGCAAGTGGGCTTCCAAAAGTCGCGAAGGTGGTAAGGTCATCACAAGCTGCGGGAGGAATTACCTCCAACGGTTTTGTGCGTGCTGCCATAATGCCTCTCATGTTGGGGATTCTTTGTTCCGCCATTCCTTTTGCACAGGAAACGACAATCGGTGCGTTCACAGAAACGACTTCTACGCCATTTGCTGCTTCTCTTTCCAAAGTTAGGGTTGTGCCCTCAACGTCAAGTTTTGAAGCCAAGGAAATCAGTGGAAAACCCAAAGATTCTGCAATCATTCCGGCTACTTGGGAACCGTTGTAATTGATGGTTTCTTTTCCGGTTAACACCATGTCAAACCCAATGGTTTTGGCATACGTCGCGATTTGGGTGGCTACAAAATAGGCGTCCTTCGGATTTGCATCAATACGAACCGCCTTGTCAGCCCCAATGGCCAGTGCTTTTCGCATGATTGCGTCATCTTCGTTTGGACCTACGGTTACTATGGTAACTTCTCCTCCAACGGATTCTTTAATTTCTAAAGCACGAACCAAGGCATACCACTCGTCATAGGGATTTACAATGTACTGAACACCGGCTTCATCAAAAGCAGTGTTGTTGTTTGTGAAAGCGATTTTGGATGTGGTATCGGGTGCTTTACTAATGCATACTAGAATTTTCATAGCGCTGTTGAATTTGCTCGACAAATGTACATATTTATCTCCATTTGAAATGCGTTTGTAAGGAAAGTCTAAGAAGACAATAAAGTTGCGATGTAGAAGGAAAAAGCGGCTAGAAAGCAAGAAAGGGCTACTTTTTTTAATTCAGGGTCAAAATCCTTAGGAAATTGTATGCTTTTTACCTGCTTTAAGTGCTTTAAAAAAAACGGGAATGGCAACAAGCCAAGAAGCATCCAGAAACTTCTGTTCTCGAAAAAAACTAACGCGATCAAGAAAAACCACGAAAGCGAAGAAAGTGCAATCAACCCAAAGTGGTATTGTTTGGCGCGCAGAAATCCCATCTTAACAACCAAGGTTTTCTTGCCCGATTCACGGTCGTTTTCTTGGTCCCTCATGTTGTTTAGGTTTAATACACCAACGCTCCAACCACCGATGGAAATCGCACCCAATAACTCGCATATATTGAAGGCGGAGGTGTAAAGATGTTTTGTTCCAATGACCGCAAGCATTCCAAAAAACAAAAAGACCACCATGTCACCCAATCCGAGGTAACCGTAGGCATTTTTTCCCACAGTATACATCACAGCGGCAGCAATGCTCAACACTGCGAGAAAGGCATAAAGGTAGCGTCCTTGAATTCCAATGGCGAGTGACGCATGGTAAATGAGTACACCGGCCGAAAGCAAGGAAAGCAACGCGGATAGGACAACGGCAATTTTCATGGTTTTTTGGGAAATCTTACCGGATTGTACCGCCCGCATTGGACCAATTCTGTTGGCATTGTCCGTGCCTTTTTGGGCATCTCCAAGGTCGTTCGCAAGGTTTGAAAGAATTTGAAACAACAGGGTTGTGACCAAACAACCGTAAAGCACCCAGAGGTTCTCCCTTCCAGCGAAAGGACTTAACCCCAATCCGACCAAAATGCCAGAAATGGAAAGCGGAAGGGTACGCAAACGAAGTGCGTGAATCCAAATTTTTAGTTGATCCATGGCACAAAAATACAAAAGGAAAAATTAAGAAAGTGCATTCGATTCGCGTGAAGGGGGATGGGGATACACCTCACTAAAAAGACCCAATCAAAACGAATTCGGATGCTGAAAAATGTTTAATTTCGAAGAAAAATCACCATGAAAAAATCGCTACTCTTGCTTTTTGTCGGCTTATGCACAATCACTTTTGGACAAGACAGCTTAAAAGTATTGTTTGTTGGCAACAGTTATACGTACGCCAATGACCTTCCCGGTACATTCATGCAAATTGCAAATGCCATGGGCGACTATTCATTCGTAGATTCCAAAACCAATGGGGGGTATACCTTTCAAATGCAATCCCAAGATCCGGTTACGTATCAAAAAATCAATGCACAAGATTGGGATTACGTGATCATTCAGGGACAAAGCCAAGAGCCATCCTTTCCTTTTCAGCAAGTAAACACGCAATCCATTCCCTACGCCATGCAATTGGCTGATTCAGTGTATGCCAACCACGATTGCGCGCAAGTGAACTACTTTATGACATGGGGCCGAGAAATAGGAGACCCACAATGGGACAGCATCAATACGTTTCACAAGATGAATGCGCGTCTAAGAGATGCTTATTTACGGATTGCAGATTCAAGCATGGCCTCGGTAAGCCCGGTAGGGTCTGCTTGGCGATATGTCAGAGAAACGCAACCGAACATCCAATTGTATGTCGGCGATGGTTCCCACCCATCTGTCGCAGGGACCTATTTGGCGGCATCGGTGTTTTATGTTTCCTTGTTTCAGAAGCCGATTGCTACAAATCTTTCTTATACGGCAGGACTCGATGCGGTTACTGCACAACTCCTCACGGACGCCGCGAATTTAGTCGTCCTTGACAGCATAGACACCTGGATGTTAACCCACCCAGATTCTTTAACGCAAACGGACCTAACGGCCCAGGCTGGTGGGATTCCCGGAGGCTATTTATTCTATGCCAACTGTACGCATTGCGATCAAGTCACCTGGGATTTTGGGGACAATCAATTCGGTGCGGGTTTACAAGTTGCCCACACCTTTGCAACGGGAACCTATTGGGTAAGCTGCATTGCATCAGGACCTTGCGGGCAGGCAATGGATTCAGTACAAATTACGGTGGGCGTTAACGATGTTTCTGAAATGGGTGTACCTATTTCGATTTATGCAATTGGAGAAAACCAATGGTCCTTACAAGGCCTTGATCTCCCTATAAATGAGCTAACAGCTTTTGATTATTCTGGAAAAGAAATAGCCATTCAACGACTCAATGCATCCGAAGGCTTTATGCTATTTGCTTTGAACACACCTTTGGCCTTCATTCGACTGAATGGGGATTATTATCGATTACCGATTAGGGTTGGGGAATAATGGTTTCGTTGAAAGATTTATTTAGCCCTGACAGGGGGGAATGATTAATGCGTTTCCAACTCCACCGCGACTTCATTTCTTCGCCCGAAGACATCCCAAGGCGCATTGTAAGCCATAAACAGAAAGGGTTTTTTGTAGGCGATTTTTTCCTTGTCTAACTGCTGAATAAGTTCTTGTTGATGTTTTTCAATGCGTTTGTCATTCGCCCAACCTCCAAAACGAACAACGGCTAAGCGTTTAGCGCTTACCTCGTCAATCTTGACCTTGGAAGAATTCGGGGTAGGTAAATCTGATATAGCGTATTGTTTGGGCATAACAAAATACATGCTAGCATCTTCACCTTGTTCCATGATAACGGGTGAGGTCATTGCAATTTTTTGTTGGCTTTGGTTGTTGCCAAAAATGTAGGACGCGATGCTTCTAAATCCTTGCGACCCATAGTCATCGAAAGAAGCCCCTTCTAAGTCCATTTTCGCTACGACCATGTTTGGGTATAGGCGGATTTCAACGTTGTTTTCGAGCTTTCGCTCTACCGTATAGGCTGGTTTTTCGATTTTTGACATGTAAAATGAATTAAGCCCAATTAATACGAGTGCTCCAACAAGGGGCCACTTGAGGTAACCTTTCATAGGTGTGTTTGGCAGAACAACACCCCATACGCACATTTGTTGAGAAATTATGGAAAAGAGTCGATTTTCATGTTTTTCAAATTACAATAGTATGGTCGTTGTTTATAAAGCAAAGGTGTACGGTTTTGCAACAAATATTTTCACTAAATTTGTTTAAATTTTAAAAATATAATTATGAAAAAAGGTTTGTTTATTCTATTGGTAGCCTTTCTTGCCGTTACCGCTTCTTGCTCTAAGGACGCAAAAATTAATCGCAGACTCGATGGGGAATGGAAAGTTGTTAGCCTTGCCGGTCTAGCTCCTGAAGCAAATGAAAGCTACACGTTCAAATTTATTAAAGAAGATAAGTTGACGGGTAATGGGACATTGACGTACACATTTTTGTCACAGTCTTTTGTAGATGCGTTCACATATTCTGTGCTGGATCAAAAAATAACTTTAATTGTCGATGGTACTGCTGAAATTCTTTCAGTTACTAAATATGAAAAGGACAAAATGGAATTGGTTGATTCTTCCGGAGACGTTTGGATACTTGATCCAAAATAATCTAAAACATTAATTAAAAACTAAAACCGTAGGACAAGTTCTTACGGTTTTTTTTGTTTCAATATTCAATCAACCTCCACATTAACGTTGAAGTGAAAAACTGAAATAAAATTATTTTGAAAAGATTTTGGAAAAAGTATTGGGAATAAGCTTACGCTCAAAAGAGTCGATTTTCATGTTTTTCAAATTTCTGTACATTTGCCCAATCGGGATGTAGCGCAGTCCGGTAGCGTACACGTCTGGGGGGCGTGTGGTCGCAGGTTCGAATCCTGTCATCCCGACCAAATCCTCAAAAACCCATTGCAAGGCAATGGGTTTTGGTTTTTAACGAATAGAATTTGATCCGTGTTTATCCTCCCAAAGCCTTAAATCTCATCTTTTCAATTACCTTTGAATATAATTTTTAACTATGCGAAAACTTTTGTTTGTATGTGGAGTCGTCTCCTTTTTAAGTGCTTGTAATTCAAGTGATACCCAAAAAGAAAATCAAGTTGAAAGCCCTTCGTTGGCGGATACGACCGCCCAAATTGAAACCGAAAAAGCCATGCCTACGGGTTTATCCTTTAAGAAGTTTAAGCTAAAAGCCGAAAATTGTGACATGCCCTTTGCTGAAATGGACGACATGGAAATGGATCAAGATTGGTGCAATACACGGGAAATTACGGGATTGAAGGTTTCCATGAACAATGCTGAAGTAGCCGGTAAAATCAACACGCTGATTGAAAAAGAAATTACATGGACCAGTGGTGGAAAGCAAAAAACACTTAAGCAGTTTGTCGCGGAAATTAAGAACACAGCCAATGAGGCGGGTGAATTGGAATACCGTCAAGATTCCTATACCTGTAGCTTGATAGATTCCACAAACACCTTCATGTCAATGGCCATAACGTTTGAGTATTATGCACTGGGCGCAGCACATGGACAGTATGGATCTTCGGTGCTCAATGTTGACCTTGCAACAGGAAACCAAATTAAATTGAAAGATGTATTGGCGGACAATTACAAATCCGCATTGAAATCGTTGGCTAGGCGAAAGTTTTTGGCGCAAAATGGATACGAGGGTTGGTGGTTTTTGGATGGAGATCAACCTTTTGAAGTGTCAGAGGTGTTTTCCATCACCCGAAAAGGCATCACGTTTTTCTATCAACCCTACGAAATCGGTCCGTATGCAGCAGGGGCTCCGGAGGTATTTCTTAGCATCAAAGACCTAGGCTCATTGCTGAAGGAAAATCCATATTTGAATTAAGCCTTTTTTCCGGTAATTTAATAGCTACTGGTAGACCCGCCAATGTTTTCGATGGGATGCCAAGTGGTTTTAATTTCTTGTAATTCTGTAATGAAATGAAGGTTTTGGCCTGCAGGGGTCATCCAATCATGGTCATGGGTAAATTGTCTTTTTAGGTTGTCTACACAGGACACAGCAATGGGGATGGTTAATTCACCTAAAGCTTCCGTCACCAAAGCATTTACATCCATGTGAGCGGCCAAAGTAGGCAACATCTCTTCTATCTTTCCAGTGAGGATGTTTACCGTTCCTCCAGGTAGATCCGATGTGTGAAGTACTTCGGCAAAGGTCACGGCACAAAGCGGAAGTTTTTCAGATGCGATAACCACGATGGTATTTCCCCCACATAGCACAGGCATCACCATGGAAACCAAACCAATCAGCGAGGAATTT
This sequence comes from Chryseobacterium gleum, assembly GCA_945882095.1. Classification (GTDB taxonomy): domain Bacteria; phylum Bacteroidota; class Bacteroidia; order Flavobacteriales_D; family Crocinitomicaceae; genus UBA952. Next base: position 180,165 of record CAMCWF010000001.1, on the reverse strand, counting down.
GCTGGGGCCACCACACCCACGACACCCATGGGTTCAAGGGTGGAGAAGTTAAAGTGAGATGAGTTGACGGGATTCACACTGCTGGCAACTTGTACAAACTTATCGGCCCAACCCGCATAATACACGATGCGGTCAATGGCCAAGGAAACTTCTGCCTCTGCTTGGGCTTGGGTACTTCCCTGCAATGTCAACTCCTCAATGAATTGTGCTTTTCTTCCATTCAGCATTTCCGCAATGCGGTAAAGGATTTGTCCTCGGTTGAATGCGCTTCGTTCACCCCAACCGCCAAAGGCTTTTCTTGCTGCCACCACGGCGTTTCGAATGTCTTTTTTTGAGCAAAGGCAAACGTTGGCTTGTGTATTTCCGGTCGAATCGAGGAGGGCGTAGTATCTTCCTGATTCTGTTCTCGGGAAAGCCCCTCCGATGTATATTTTATAGGTTTTCAAAATTTCCACTTTCTTGCTAATTAGGTTGCTAAATCTAGATTTTACTCACTTTTTACATATGCGCTAAGCCCATGAAGTCCTCCTTCCCTGCCAAAACCACTTTCCTTAAATCCGCCAAACGGGGAGGTAGGATCAAATTTGTTGTAGGTGTTTGCCCAAACAACCCCTGCGCGCAATTTTGTAGAGAGGTTAAAAATGCGGGACCCTTTGTCTGTCCAAACACCCGCTGCCAATCCATAAGGAGAATTGTTGGCTTTTTGGATGACTTCATCAATGGACCGGAAGGTTTGAATGGTTAGAACGGGACCAAAGATTTCTTCTTGAGAAATCACGTTGGATTGGGCAACGTTTAGGAACAGCGTCGGTTTACAGAAGTACCCTTTCGTAGGTAGGACACATTCGGTTTGATAGATTTCTGCACCCTCATTGATTCCAATTTGAATGTATTTCTGGATGGTTTCGAGTTGTTTTTTTGAATTGATGGCGCCAATGTCTATATTCTTATCCAAGGGATCTCCCACGTAAAGACTGTCCATCCGCGCTTTTAATTTATGAATGACGATGGCCGCAATGTTTTCTTGGACAAATAGCCTAGAACCTGCGCAGCAAACATGCCCTTGGTTAAAAAAGATGCCGTTTACAATTCCTTCAACGGCTTGGTCAATCGGTGCATCATCAAAAACGATGTTTGCGGATTTTCCGCCCAACTCGAGGGTGATTTTTTTGTGGGTGCCAGCGACGGCGCGTTGGATCATTTTTCCAACTTGTGTTGAACCCGTGAAGGCAATTTTATTTACATCGGGATGGTTCACCAGGGCCGCGCCGGTGTCTCCGTGACCGGTTATGATGTTCACAACGCCTGGAGGCAGGCCACAATCTTTAATGATTTCAGCCAGTTTCAGGGCGGTCAACGGGGTGGTTTCTGAGGGTTTTAACACAACGGTGTTTCCCGTAGCCAATGCAGGTGCAATTTTCCAAGCGGCCATCAGCAATGGGAAATTCCAAGGGATGATTTGTCCCGCAACCCCTAAGGGCTCAATTTTTTGATTTGGAAAAGCAAATTCGAGTTTATCTGCCCATCCGGCATAATAAAAAAAGTAGTTACAAGCCAAAGGCACATCAACATCGCGTGATTCACGGATGGTTTTTCCGCCATCCAGGGTTTCGATAACGGCAAATTCGCGTGCCCTTTCTTGCATCATTCTGGCAATGCGGTACAAATATTTCCCACGTTCATGGGCAGGCATTTGGGACCACGTGTTGTCGTATGCATTTCTTGCTGCACGCACCGCCGCATCCACATCCGCTTCGTTTGCCCAAGCAATTTCGGCCAACACCTCTTCGGTTGCAGGGTTTGTGGTGGGGTAATATGTATTTGAAAGGGGTTCAACCCATTCATTGTTGATGAAAAGCGAATATTTTTTTTTCAGTTGGATGTGGCTTGTTCCTTCGGGAGAAGGTGCATAGTTCCAATCCGTAGGAACGGAGGTAGGTTTAGTGGGCATATTTAGTCAATTGTAAAATAATCAGCAGATTGATAATTTCCGTTTTCGGATTTCACAATTTGCATCAAAACATCATTGGCGAGGCTACTGGCACCAAAGCGGAACCACTCATTTGAAAGCCATTGGTTACCGAGAATTTCTTTTACCATTACAAGGTTATGCAACGCTAATTTAGAATTAGAAATGCCTCCTGCTGGTTTCATCCCAATCATAATGCCTGTGCGGTCATAATGGTCTTTTATCGCCATGAGCATGGTAAAGGTAACTTGCATGGTGGCAGCGGGCTGAATTTTCCCTGTGGAAGTTTTTATAAAATCGGCACCGGCATGAATGGCGATGTCGCTGGCTTTTCGGACCATGTCTAAAGTGGGGAGTTCACCGGTTTCCAAAATCACTTTGAGCCTGGTTTTTCCACAAACTTCTTTAATGGCAGCGATTTCATCGTATACAAAGGCATATTCTCCCGCCAAGAATTTTCCCCTGGAAATCACCATATCAATTTCATCTGCGCCTTGATCGATGGCAAATTGGGTGTCCAATATTTTCACCTGATGGGTGGATTGTCCCGAAGGGAAGGCGGTTGAAACGGAGGCAACTTTAACGGAAGACCCGACCAAGGAATCTTTTGCGATTTTTACCATGGTAGGGTATACGCAAACAGCGGCTACGGTAGGGAGTCCTGGAAAAGCATCATGAAGATGTTGGGCTTTGTAGCACATTTGACGCACTTTTCCGGGGGTATCTTTCCCTTCCAAAGTGGTTAAGTCAATCATGTTAAGGACCATTCTTAGGCCTTGGTGTTTGGCTTCGTTTTTTATGCTTCTTGATTGAAAACGTGCGATGCGTTCTTCCACGCCCACTTTGTCTATCGAAACATTTGAAAAAACTTTGGAAGGATTAAAAGGTTTTGCCACAAAGATTTAATTTGATTCAGAACCAAAGATAAAAAAGTTAAGGAAGAAAGCCCTTAACTAAATAAAGTTTGCTCGGATTAGTCTTCTTCTGCGTCAGCCTCGTTGTCATCAGGTTTGTCATAATCGTCGTCCTCTTCATCATCACCGTCCACATCGTCTACATCATCGTCTTTTAATTCTGAATCTTTGTCGAACCCATCATCAAAACCATCTTCATCGTCCACGATTACGGGTTTGGATTTGGTAACAATTTTATTGATTTTAACCAAGTAGATGATTTCTTCTGTTTCCCAAATGAGGGCATCAAGCACTTCTCCATTAGGTGTTTTAATGGTTGTAAGGTGATTGATATACCCATCGGGGTAATCTTTTAAGATTTGTTTTTTCTGATCTAGGGTGAGTTTGTCGTAACTAATAATTGACCTTCTCTTTGACATGTTGTATGCTTTTGTTTTATCGAGCAAAATTAATTTTTTTGCTATAGTCAAACACATTTTTTAAAATAAACTTGACTTTTTTTTGAACATTTATAAGGTTGATAAAAACCAAGTAAAGGCGACGAATTTTTAGAATTCAATTACTTTTGTTTTAATGTCTAAAATCAAAACAGCTTTTTTTTGCCAATCCTGTGGATATGAAGCACCTAAGTGGTTAGGGAAATGTCCTTCCTGCAGTGAATGGAATACTTTTATCGAAGAGCGGGTCAATGTTTCCAAAAATGCATCGATTCCTTTTTCAAAGCAAACCCAAAATGCGGCCCCTGTTTTTATTCATGAAATCACCCAAAATGAAACCGTTCGGATCCATTTAAAAGATTTGGAGTTAAACCGCGTGTTGGGAGGGGGCATTGTTCCCGGTGAAATCATTTTGATTGGAGGCGACCCAGGTATTGGGAAATCAACCTTGTTGTTGCAAATGGCCGTGAAGGAACAATTTCGGGTATTGTATGTCTCCGGAGAAGAAAGTGAACAACAAATTAAAATGCGTGCCGAGCGCATTGGAATAGAAAACACCCAATGTCAATTGCTAACAGAAACGGACGTGGTTCAAATCATCACGTTGTCAGAAAGCCTAAAACCAGACATCCTCGTCATAGACTCCATTCAAACCCTTTTTAATCCTTCGATAGAAAGTGCCCCTGGAAGCGTGAGTCAAGTTAGGGAATGCACTGCGTTATTGCTTCGTTATGCGAAGACTACACATACCCCCATTTTTCTCATTGGCCACATCACCAAGGAGGGTTCCATTGCAGGGCCAAAGGTTTTAGAACACATGGTGGATGCGGTTTTACAATTTGAAGGGGATCGAAACCACTTTTATCGTTTGCTCCGCACCGTGAAAAATCGCTTTGGGTCTACCAACGAATTGGGTATTTATGAAATGCAGGGCACCGGCTTGCGGATGGTTGAAAATCCTTCTGAAATATTAATCACCAATACAGACGGGACCTTGAGTGGCTCTTGCATCAGCACCACCATTGAGGGTTTACGTCCCTTACAAGTAGAAGTACAAGCCTTGGTGAGCAGCGCCGCTTATGGTACGCCGCAAAGGTCTTCCAATGGTTATGATGCCAAGAGGTTGAACATGCTTTTGGCGGTTTTGGAAAAGCGATGCCAATTTCGTTTGGCGACCAAAGATGTGTTTTTAAACATCGCAGGCGGAATTAAAGTGGATGACCCAGCCGTGGATTTGGCAGTTATGATTGCCGTATTGTCCTCCAATGCAGACATTTCTGTACCCAGAGAATTTACCTTTTCTGCGGAAGTTGGATTGTCAGGGGAGATTCGTCCGGTAAATCGAGTGGAAACGAGAATCCTGGAAGCACAAAAATTAGGGTATACCCACATATTTATTTCGGCTTACAATAAAGGATTGAAAAAAGATTCCTACAACATCGAAGTGGTGACGTGTAAAAAGTTAGAGGAAGTGGTTAAAAAGGTTTTTGCGGCATGAAAAAAGTAGAATTTCTTTCGGCACAACATGTGAAAATTGAATTTGAAATGGCATCGGTCGTTCAACGCGCTTTGGCCTATGTCATTGACACCGTAATCATTTATGTGTATTTCATGATTGTGTTGTTTGCCTTCTTAAACGATGTTTCTATTTGGAGCCAAGATTTGGATTTGGCTTTGCTGCTCTTGGTACTTTTGGTAAACATGCCTATCTATCTATACAAACCTGTGATGGAGTATTTTTTCAACGGGCAAACGCTGGGTAAGATGGCTGTGGGCATTCGCATGGTTCGGGTAAATGGGGATCGGATGACCTTGCAGGATAATTTTTTGCGCTGGGTCATGCGTGGCGAATTTTTTTGGGTTTCTTTGGTTTCTAACCCCGTTTGGATTTTCATCATTCCTTTCATCACCCTGTTGGATTTTCTTGCCATGAGTCTTTCCCCCAAACACCAGAGAATTGGAGATATGATTGTTTCGGTCATTGCCATTCGCACACGTCCTTCAAGAAAATACAAATTGTCGGACATCCTAAGCAGGCAAGAATCGACAACGTATAAACCTACGTATGAAAAGGTGATTTCCTTTACCGATGAAGACATTATGTATCTTAAGAATGTGATTGAGCAATACAAGAATTACCGAAATGCAGAAATCACAAAGGTTTTCAACGCGGTGACTCAAAAAACGTGTGAGCGATTGGAAATAGAAATGCCCAAGAAGAACACAACGGCTTTTCTCGAAAAGGTGCTAAAAGACTATGTATATTTAACCCGATAAAATGGCACATTTAATTGCGGTTCCTACCCCCATTGGAAATTTAGAGGACATTACGCTGCGTTCCATACGGATGCTAAAAGAATGTGATTTCGTAATCGCAGAAGATACCCGTGTGACCAAAAAGCTGCTGAAATTGTTAGACATTCAGAAATGGGTGGTTTCGTTTCATACCCACAATGAGCATGCACAATTGGCTGAAATGCTTCATAAAATTGAAACGGCTGAAATGGTTGTTTTGGTTTCAGATGCAGGCACCCCAGGCATTTCAGACCCCGGATATCTGTTGATTCGCGGATGCATCGAAAAAGGCATAAAAGTTGAATGTTTACCTGGCCCTACGGCTTTTGTCCCCGCTTTGGTGGCAAGTGGATTGCCTTGCGATCGTTTTTATTTTGAAGGATTTCTACCGCATAAAAAAGGACGGCAAACAAAAATGAAAGCATTGGTGGACAAGGATTGCACTGTAGTTTTGTATGAATCTCCTTATCGCTTGATAAAATGCTTAGAACAAATCATCGAGTTTATGGGTCCGGAGCGCAAGGTTGTGGTCGGAAGGGAAATCTCTAAAATGTTTGAGGAATTTGTTCGGGGCACAGCTCCAGAAGTATTGTTGCACTTCAAATCCAAGGAAATAAAAGGAGAATTCGTCGTCATGATTGCCTCTGCAGAGGGTTGAAAGGTTCCTTTTTTAATCCCATGGTTGAAGTTTTTAATTGCTATTTTTACATATGTTTTTCAAGGACGTCGTCGGTCAAAAGGAAGTAATCGCTCAACTCATTCAGGAAGTCAAATCCGACAAAATCGGTCATGGCCAAATGCTGGTAGGGAAACCTGGTTATGGTACTATTCCTTTGGCGGTGGCCTTTTCGCGCTACCTGTTGTGTGAAAACCCGGGTGAACAGGACGCCTGTGGAAATTGCGCTTCTTGTACCCAGCTTAATTCGTTTCAGCATCCCGACTTGCATTTTGTCTATCCAGTGGTACAAGGCATCGCCAAAACATCCGAACATTTTTTGCCCACTTGGCGAAAGATGATCGGGACAACCCCGTATTTTACCCAATATGATTGGCTGCAAATGATTGATTCAAAAGAAAGAAAACCGATCATTGGCGCTGAGGAAAGTGAATCCATCATTCAAAAACTGAAACTAAAATCCTACCAAGGAGGATATAAAGTGATGGTTATTTTTGGTGCCGATGCCATGAATCCTTCCTGTGCAAATAAGATCCTTAAAATCCTTGAAGAACCTTCCCCAAAAACCTTGTTTTTATTGTTGGTCGAGAATCCACAAGCCATTTTGGCTACCATTCAGTCCCGAACGCAATCCATTCAAGTTCCCAAGTTGTTAGAAAGCGATGTGTCGTCTTATTTGCAAAAGAAAAAAAGCATGGAAGCCTCAAAGGCGGATGCCATAGCGAGGTTCGCCGATGGAGACTTGTGCAAGGCATTGGAATTTTTTCATGACGGTGGCGCAACGGACGAATACCGAGAGCTCTTTATTCAATTGATGCGGTCCAGCTACAAGAAGGATGTAATTGAGATGATGAATTGGGCGGAAACAGCCGCCAGTTTAAGCAAGGAAAACCAAAAGTTGTTCATGTTGTATACCCTACATATGATACGACAGAGCTTTTTAATGAATTATTTGGGTGCGCAAAACGCAAACCTTACGCCATCAGAATTGGGCTTTGTTGAAAAGTTTTCTCCCTTCATCAATGGCAAAAACATTCGTGAATTTATGTCGGAATTTGACGATGCTTACTATCATTTGGAGCGAAATGCGAATCAAAAAATTCTATTTACGCAATTGTGTTTTCAATGCATGCGATTCATTCATAGGTCTTAAATGCTTATTTTTACCGAAAACAAATAACAATGGGTTGTGCATCATGTGGAAAGGAAGGAACGCCAGGCGGTTGTAAAAACAATGGCTTGTGTAGCAGTGGCGGATGCAGTAAGTTGGAGGTATACGATTGGTTGTCAAATATTTCGTTGCCTGAAAACCAAAAACCTTATGAAATTGTAGAAATACGTTTCAAAAACTCAAGAAAGAATTTTTACCGAAACATCCAAAACTTGCCGCTCCAAATGGGAGACATTGTAGTGGTAGAGGCCGCACCGGGTTTTGACATCGGCGTGGTATCCATCGTTGGGGAGTTGGCGAAAATTCAAGTCAAAAAGAAGTCGCCTAATTTTAAGCATGCAGAAGCAAGAAAAATTCTTCACATCGCTACCCAACCTGAAATTGACAATTGGATTAAGGGCCGTAATTTGGAAAAAGACATGATGTTTCAGACCCGAACGATTGCCATGAAATTGGGATTAGACATGAAGATTTCGGATGTAGAATACCAAGGTGACCTTACGAAAGCTACGTTCTACTACACCGCTGAGGACCGAGTGGATTTCCGTCAATTGATTAAAGACATGGCAGATGCATTCAAAACCAGAATTGAAATGCGTCAAATTGGATCGCGACAAGAATCTTCGCGTTTAGGGGGGATTGGTTCATGTGGACGGGAATTGTGTTGCTCGACGTGGCTTACCGATTTCAGGTCCGTGTCAACCTCCGCAGCAAGGTACCAGCAATTGGCTTTAAATCCACAGAAATTAGCTGGTCAATGTGGTAAATTAAAGTGCTGTCTGAATTATGAATTGGACATGTATTTGGAGGCTTTCAAAACCTTTCCAAAGACAGAAATTAAGCTCAAAACCACCAAAGGTGAGGCGTATCACATTAAGACAGATGTCTTCAAACGAATGATGTGGTATGCATTTCCAGAAGATTCAGGTTTGATCATGCTTACGCCAGAACGTGTTAAAAAAATTCAAGAACTAAACAAAGCTGGAACCATCCCAAGAGACCTCAAAGATTTTGCTTTTGAAGTAGAAAAAGAGGTGGTTGTAGGGTATGAAAATGTAGTGGGTCAAGACAGTTTGACACGTTTTGAGAACAAGAATAAGCCCAGTAAAAATAAAAAGAAGAAGTATAAACCCAATAAAAACAAACCCAATCCTGCCACCAATGAAAAGTAGGCATTTGTTTTTTGTGGTTACGGCCATGTTGCTGCTGTTCTCTTGCACCTCTGATGCCGTGTTTAATAAAACCGTAGTGTTTTCCAACCGCACTTGGTCTCAAAAGCAATTCCCGTCCTTTAAAATCAACATTCAAGATACCAGCAAGACCTACGATTTTATATTGAACATTCGCACCACTACCGATTTTGCCTATTCAAATCTTTGGATGTTTTTTACCATTGATGGTCCCTTAGGTAAATCCAAGAAATTTCCAATCGAAATGATTACCGCAAAACCTTCCGGAGAATGGACAGGTAAAAAGTCTGGTTCAATGGTTTCTTTTTCAAAATTGTTAATGCACGATGATTTCCCCAAAAAAGGAACCTATACCTTTACCTTTGAACAGGCAACTACCCAAAAAAAATTACATGAAGTCGTTGATCTCACCTTTGATGTCTTCGAGGCTAAATCAATGAATTGATGCGTTTTGCTTGTTTACATGAGGAACAGTTGCGGGCATTGGAAAAGGAATTTGTAGCCTTTCTCATTGTGAATGGATTAGAAGGCAAGGCATGGGAAACGTTAAACCGAGATGAGCCTGAAGAAGCCTTGCGATGGGTAGAACATTTCAGTGATCTCATTTGGGAAAAAGTTACAGATGAAACGACCTATATGGAACGTAAAACGGAAAAGGACTGGTCTGTCGTTTTTATGGGGGAAACTGCGGGAGAAATGTACATCGCTACCCATGAAGAGATGCCTTCCTTTCATAAAGGAAAAAAAGTATATACAAAACAGAGATTGGATGAAGTATTTGACCTATTCCAACATGGATACGAACGCTGTTCGTTCGAAACGTTTAACCAATTGAAATCACAATTTAAATTATAACTTATGTCTAAACAACTTTTCACTTTTGCTGCCTTCGTATGCATTTCTTTTTATGGGTTTACCCAAGTAACCACACCCAAAGCAAGTCCCCTTTGTAAAATGGAACAAAAGGTTGGACTGACCGATGTCACATTGTCCTACTCTCGTCCTGCCGTTAACGGCCGGGTAATTTTTGGAGATTTTATTCCCTACAATGCTTATTGGCGATTGGGTGCCAATGAATGCACAAAAATCACAGCCTCTGATAAATTGATATTCGGCAAAGACACCTTGAAAGCAGGGACCTATGCCTTATTCGCGAAACCCAATAAAAACCAATGGGATCTTGCGTTTTACAGCGAAACAAACCTGTGGGGAATGCCAGAAGTTTGGGATGAAAAGAAAGTTGTGCTAACGCTCACTTCAAACGTGTTTACCTCACAAGAGAAATCCGAAAACCTTTTCATTGGAATTGATGAAATCACCAACAACGGAGGAGTTTTGGTAATCCAATGGGACAATACCAAAGTTAAATTTCCTTTCGGTGTGCTATCGAAGGACAAAGTACTTGCAAGCATTCAAAAAACCATGGCTGGACCCAGCGCAAATGATTACCATGCCGCAGCGAAATATTATTTAGATGAAAAAATGGACATGGCTCAAGCGTTGGACTGGGTGAGCAAAGCGATTGTGTTGCGTCCCGAAGCTTATTGGATGTTACGCACCAAATCATTGATATTGGCAGAGAAAGGAGCTTACAAAGAAGCCATTGCAGCAGCGGAATTGTGTATTCAGTTGGCAGAAAAAGATGGTGATTCAAGCTATGTAACCCAATCCAAAAAATCCATAGAATCTTGGAAAAATAAAAAGTAACTTGTTCCAGAAATACCGATACCATTTCTTACTTCATCTGATTATTTTTCTTTGGGGTTTCACCGGGATTATCGGGAAACTTCTTCACCAAGATTCCTTCATCATTGTTTGGTACCGCTTACTGATTGCGATTGCGTCCCTTCTATTATTTATATGGTTTCGCAAAATCCGTTTCGCTGTACCACGGTCTCAATGGATTTGGGTTGTATTGGTAGGAAGTGTGGTCGCTGCCCATTGGTTGACGTTTTATTACACCATTCAAATTTCAACGGCATCTTTGGCCATTTTGTGCTTGTCTACCACCACGCTGCATGTTACCTGGTTGGAACCCATTTTGATGAAATCAAAATTTCAAATGCGTCAACTGTTGATGAGTTTGTTGGTGATTGCTGGCATTGCCTTCGTAGCAAAGGATTTTAATGGAGATGAAAGGAATGCAGTTGCCATTGGGTTGGTCTCTGCTTTCTTTGCCGCCCTGTTTTCGGTGATGAATGCCAAACTTTCTAAATCGGTAGAAAGCATTTCCCTTACCCTACTGGAGCTGTGCGTAGGTCTCGTAGGAATCACCCTTTACCTGCTATCGATTGCGAAACCTATGAAAGCCTTTGAGTTGAGCTTGAATGATTTGTTATGGCTGCTTTTCTTAGGGATTGTCTGCACCTCTTTTGCGTTTTTAACCACCATTGAAATTGTTAAAAAACTGGGCGCTTTTACCGTTTCGCTGTCCATAAACCTCGAGCCCGTTTACACGATCCTGTTGGCCATTGTTCTCTTGAAAGAAAACGAGTTGCTTTCCAAAGATTTTTACATAGGCGCCATCATCATCATTGGCGTATTGATATTGAATGGTGTCCTTTCCTACTTTGAGCGACGAAAAAAGGAAATCGTTTCTTAACTTTGTAAGGATGAAGAGAATTTCCACGCTTCTTTTGGCTTTTTTGATTTTCACCGTGAGTGTGGGCCTACCCATTTATTCTCATACTTGCCTGGAAGAGGGAATAGCTTACACCTCATTGATCCACATCAGTGAAAAAGATTGTTGCGAGAAGGAAACAGCACTTCCATCATGCTGCCAAAAGAAAAACAAAAAATGTTGCAGCCAAGAAACCACGTTTCTTAAGTTGAAAGTAGAGGGACGTACCGCTGCGACTGCCCCGACGCCTAATTTTTCCGGTAAGCTACCAGCCCTTCCATGGATAGGTTTAGTGGGAAGCACTTTCCAATTCAAAGTGCCGCAAACCCCGACGCAATGTAGGGTGCCTCATGTGAAATATGGCAAGTATCTGCGAGCCTTCATTGGTTTTTGGAGAATATAAAAAAGACAATTTCTTCTGATTTTAGTCTCATTTTTTAATTCTTTATCTTTTGTCTATGCTACGTTTCTGTATCCTTGTCTTTTCATGCATTTTCTTTTTCAGCACGCACGCTCAGTTGGTAGGTTATGTTCGTGGGGTGAGTGAAAACGATACCCTTTCGCTAAATGGCGCCAAGTTGAAATTGTTGGCGAATAAAACCGCGGTTTTTACCGATTCCGAAGGGAAGTTTGAACTGTTTTTGGGTAAAAAATTACCCGACACCTTGGTGATTGCCTATCCGGGTTATGCATCTGACACCGTTGTGGTGGATAAATCAGATCGCTTTGGATCCCTTATCATCTCTCTTTACAACCGGAATATGCAACCGGAAGTAATCGTTGAATTGAAAAAACAAAGTGGAATACTTAAATTCAAAACCTTAAACATTGAGTTGCTCTCATCGAATGAATTTCGTCGCGCCGCTTGTTGCAACCTCTCCGAATCTTTCGAAACCAATGCCAGCGTCGATGTAAACATTACGGATGGGGTTTCGGGCGCCAAAAAAATTCAACTGCTCGGGTTGGACGGGGTGTACACCCAATTTCAATTTGAAAACATTCCATTTTTAAGGGGCTTGGAAACTCCTTTCGGAATTCAATCCTTATCGGGAATTTGGCTGTCTTCTATCCAAATCTCAAAAGGGACAGGATCTGTTGTAAACGGACACGAATCGATGGCGGGGCTTATAAATCTTGAATTAAAACAACCCCATAACATGGAGAAATTTTTGCTAAATGGCTACCAAAACAGGTTTGGAAGAAGCGAAATCAATGCCTTGGTGGGAAAGCATTTGGGGGAGAAATGGTCGACCAACTTGCTTACAAATGGGTCGTACAACAATGTCAAAGTAGATGAAAACAAGGATGGTTTTATGGACATTCCCCTTTTTAGAAACCTAGCTGTGATGAACCGATGGCAATATGAAGGAGAGAAAATGGAAGCGCAATTCGGTGTAAATGCCTATGTAGACAACAGGGTATCGGGGCAATTTGCCCCAGACCTTAGCGGTGAAACGTATACAATGAATGCTGGAAATAAACATGTAGACCTCTTCGCGAAAACTGGATTTTTTGGTAAAAAACCTGCACAATCTTTGGGCGTGATTTACCACGCAAAATACCATGAATTAGAAGGCAAATATGGCACTAGAAATTTTCAAGGGAACGAAAAAAGAGCCTTTGTATCCATGGTGTACGACGATGCCAATCTAAAGGAAACCCACAAGTTTCGTTCGGGTTTAACAGGCAGCTATTTGGCATTGAAACAACAAATTGGCAATGTGAACAGAGACCGTGAAGAGTTCATTTCCAGTGCGTTCATCGAACACAACCTGAATGGGTTGAGGTTCTCCCTGATTTCGGGTTTTCGTTTGGATTACCATAGCCTAACCGGTTGGCAATGGGTGCCTCGAATCCACGGTAAATACGCGCTCACTCCAAAAATGGACCTCCGGTTTACCGCTGGAAAAGGGTGGCGCATACCCAACGTGCTCATTGACAACATCGGTCTCTTGGCAAATCAAAAAAACTGGATTCTTCCCACCCAATTGCTGCCAGAAGTCTCTTGGAATTGTGGTGGGTCCTTTGTCGCAGAGGGCAATGTGTTTAAGAAAAAATTCACATGGACAACAGATGTTTATTATACATGGTTTGAAAGACAGCTGGTTATAGACAGAGACCTTTACGCCCAGGACATTTCTTTCGCTTACCAAGAAAATGCATCCAGCTCCATGGCTGTGCAAACTGAAATAAGCGCCCAATTGGTGAAAAACTTTGAGCTTAGGTTGGCCTACAAATACCTTGATGTGAAATCTATTTTCGGAAACGTAAGACAATCGCAATCCATGATTTCTAAACACCGGTTTTTGGTGACATCCAATTTGATGTCTAAGAACAAACGTTGGCAGTGGGACCTAACGGCCGCGATTTTTGGTCCAATGCGCATGCCTGCTTCTTATGTTGGTATGACCTACTCACCTTGGTACACCCTTGTCAATTCACAGGTCATTCGCAAATGGAAGAAATGGGAAGTTTACCTTGGGGTAGAAAATGCCCTGAATTATCGCCAGCCCAATCCCATTTTGTTGGCGCAAAACCATCAAGATCCTGGTTTCGATGCGACCATGGTTTGGGGCCCCATAACAGGAATTAATGTATATTCGGGTTTTAGATTTGAAATTAAAGACAAACATTGATATGAAAACCATTTTATGCTGCCTTATCGCGATGTTAACGCTCTCAACCTATGCGCAAAGCACACCAAAAAGAGACACCCTTGTAATCCATACTTCCGCGCAATGTGGCGATTGTAAAACAAGGATTGAAGAGGCATTGAATGCATCAAAAGGGGTTGTTTTTTCAGAACTTGACATGGAGTCAAAAGACGTTACCATCGTTTACAAACCTTCAAAAACCAACAGAGATGCCTTGTCAATTGCTTTGACAGAAGCAGGATATGATGCCGATTTGCGTAAAGCGAATCCAAAAGCCGTCCTCGAATTGCCGAAATGTTGCCAACCCAAAGGACATTAAGTTATGAACGATTTTTGAAATTAATCAACAATCTCCCCTTTGTCGCTTTTCGAATCCTTAATTTCGGAAAAAAAGTATGAGCGACGCTATAAAACATGAGTGTGGAATCGCATTGTTAAGGTTGAAAAAACCCTTGACACATTACATTGAATCCTACGGTACCGCTTTTTATGGTTTACATAAAATGCAATTGCTCATGGAAAAACAGCACAACCGAGGTCAAGATGGTGCTGGGCTTGCCAGTATAAAATTTGACATGAATCCGGGTGAGCGATACATCTCTAGGGTAAGGTCAATTCAGACCAATCCAATTCAAGACATCTTTGAACAAATTTCAAAGAACCTCAATCAATTAGGTGTAGAAAATCCAGACAAACTTAAGGAAATCCAATTCCTTAAAACTCATGCAGATTTTACAGGTGAGTTGTTTTTAGGTCACCTTCGCTATGGTACCTTTGGAAGAAATTCTGTCGAAAGCTGTCACCCCTTCCTTCGACAAAACAATTGGATTACACGTAACCTTGTCTTGGCAGGCAATTTTAACCTCACCAACGTAGATGAACTCTTTGATTCGCTCATTGAATTGGGACAACATCCAAAAGAAAAGTCGGATACCGTTACCGTGTTAGAAAAAATTGGCCATTTCGTAGATATGGAAAACGACCGGCTGTATGCTAAATACAAAGATTCAGGGTTGAAAAACATTGAGATTTTCGAGAAAATCGCCGCAGAAATGGACCTTGTCAACATCCTTAAAAAAGCCAGCGTTAAATGGGATGGTGGTTATGCCATGGCTGGAATGTTGGGGCATGGGGATTCCTTTGTCCTTCGTGATCCCGCAGGTATACGTCCCGTGTTCTATTTTGAAAACGACGAAATTTGTGTGGTAGCATCCGAAAGGCCCGTACTCCAAACGGCATTTAACCTAAAAGTAAACCAAGTTAAAGAGCTTACTCCGGGCGCTGCGCTCATCATTCGAAAAAATGGAACCGTAACTGAAGAGGCCATTTTACCGCAATTACCCATTAAAAAATGCGCTTTTGAGCGAATTTATTTCTCCAGAGGATCCGACATCGACATCTACAAGGAGCGTAAAAATTTAGGGAGGTATATCGTTGACCAGGTATTGGAAGCCATTGACGGCGACATCAACAACGCCGTATTTTCGTTCATCCCTAATACCGCCGAAGTTTCTTTCTATGGCATGATGAAAGGAATTGAAGACCATCACAACGATGACAAAGTGAAGGCCATTTGTGAGTTAGGAAACCATGCAACTGCGGAGGATATTAAGTCGATCATTCAAGAAAGGGCTAAGATTGAAAAGATTGCCATCAAAGATGCGAAACTAAGAACCTTTATCACCCAAGACGATTCTCGGGATGACCTCGTTACCCATGTGTATGACATTACCTACGGAAGTGTAATCCCACATGTTGATACTTTGGTGGTCATAGACGACAGCATTGTCCGTGGAACGACGTTTAAAAAAAGCATATTAAAAATGCTGGGTCGTTTGGATCCTAAAAAAATCGTCGTCGTTTCTTCTGCCCCCCAAATCCGCTACCCGGATTGTTATGGAATTGACATGGCCAAGATGGGCGATTTTATTGCTTTTGATGCCACCATTGCTTTGTTGAAGGAAAGAAATCTGGACTACATTATCGAAGAGGTCTACCAAAATTGTTTGGCACAGAAAGACTTACCCAAAGAACAAGTAGTCAACGCGGTAAAAGCCATTTATGCTCCTTTTACCAATGAAGAGATTTCCGATAAAATATCCCAATTGTTGACACCGAGCGATGTTCCCATGGAGGTGAAAATTGTATTTCAAACCGTTGAAAACCTTCACAAAGCCATTCCAGAGCATACAGGAGATTGGTATTTCACAGGGGATTATCCCACGCCAGGAGGAAACAAAGTGGTCAACAAATCTTTTATGAATTGGGTAGAGAAAAAGAACGTTCGCGCTTATTAAGAAATTTTTTCGATGATTTTTTGGGCGGCACCTTGCTGAGAACCCACAAATTTCTGGATTTTCTCTGAAATTCCTTCCCTGTCTTTATCAATGCTACTTATCTTCTCAACCATGGATTTCCCGTCAGTTATCGAAAACCCTATGCCGTTGTCTATGAAAAGTTGTGCTTCTGGGAATTTTTTGAATTTAGGGCCAAACAAAACGGGAACCCCATAAGCTGCGGGTTCAAGAATATTGTGAAGTTTTCCGGAAAACCCTCCCCCAATCAAGGCAAGGCTTCCCAAGGCATATATCTTATTTAAATACCCAATATTGTCGATGAGGATTATTTTTTCATTTTGGTACCTCGATAATTCACTAAAACGAATGGACCGATCGCCAAACAACGCCTCCAATGAATAAAAGTGTTTTTCTGAAATATCATGAGGCGCAATGATTATTTTGTCAAATGAAAGTAAAGGTTGTTGGTTGTAAATCAACTTTTCCTCTGGTTCCCAGCTGCTTCCCAGTATCAAGATCTTTTGGTTTTCACAAATTGAAAAGAGCAGGGACAATGCGCTGTCCATCCCTTCTTGGGTTTGGTCATTTTTATTTTTCAATACAGCATCATATCTGGTATCTCCGCTGACCGTAGCATTTGTAATTCCAATGCTTTTAAGGAGCGTTAAGGTCTCTTCATTTTGCACGAAGAAAAAACCAAAAGTTTCCAACGCTTTTCTAAACAAGCCGCCATACCAACGGAAAAAAACTTGTTTGGGTCGCAACAGCGTAGAAACCGAAAACAATGATATTTTCGCAAAATTCAATTCAAAAATATAGTTTAACCAGAACTCGTACTTAACAAAGATGGCTTTTTTCGGTTTCACAAGGGTAATAAAGTCCCGTGCGTTTTTTCGGGTATCCAAGGGGAGATAAGCAACAAAATCAACACAGTGCTTGCGTTTATGGTAATGTTCCATTCCCGATGGAGAGAAAAAAGTAACCAATACATTGGCAGTCGGGTGTTTGGCTTTAAATGCCCACAATACCGGAAGTCCTTGGTCAAATTCTCCCAAGGAAGCGCAATGCATCCAAAGATCGATTTCGGTTTCGCCGAGATGGGCTAATTTTATTCGCCAAGATTTCCTGCCTTCGACCCAACGTTTAGCTTTGGGGTGAAAGCATTGAGCCAATTGGAAAAAAAATCCATAAGCCCAGAGGGAAAAGTCATAAATAATGCGCATTAATATTCGATGTAATAATCCTTATTCGATGAATAGAATGGAATGTACCAACCAAAACGAAGTCCGAAAATGAGGTCTAAACGCAAATCTTTTGACACAGGTACTTCGGGTTGGTCGAAGAAAAGGGTTCGTCGGTTGTAGGTTAAACCTTGAAGGGCATAAATCCCACCATAAAAATTGTAAAATCCGCCGTGAGACATATGGGTATATCCCAAAAACTGTGAAAAATTAATGCCTGTGGTTAAGCGGTCGTATCCTCTCTTGTATTCCTTTTCCAACATCGGAACGACTTGGGTTTGGGTTTCAATTTTTACCCTGTGGTTGAGGTATCCAGAACCAAATTGTACCATGAGACCAGAATTTTTATTACTGGCTGAAAGCGGTATGGTTTTACCGACGAATACATTAGCGTATACGCCTCGCATGATGACATTAACGGCAGCAACATCCCCGTTTACATCTGTAATGTTCCCGTAAGAATCGATCAAACTGCTGAAAAGATTGGGTAATTTTACCTTGTTTCCAAACAAAAAATTTGCATCAACGCCCGTACTCCAGTTCGATTTAAACTTATATCCCGCTTGCATCCCAACGGCATTCATAAACCCATAACGATTTACCAAATCACCTCCCGTCCAGCCTGTGCTGTATTGAATACCCAACAGAAACTTTCCTACGGAAATCGTGTCATTTGGTACCCGTTGGCCAAAACCAATCGAAGTCACAAGCAGCGATAAAAAAAGAAACAGGCGCATTTAACAAAGGTAAAGGAAATTCTATAATTGTTTTTAAGGCTCAGAATTCAATCTTTGGCCTGCTTTCAACCAAAGTAAAATCCCTACTTTTGTTATATACAATGTCTCAAATATGAAAAAAATCCAAATGGTTGATTTGATTTCCCAATATGAGAAAATCAAGCCCGCCATCGATGAAGCCATCTTTTCGGTCGTCGAAAAAGCACAGTTTATCAATGGTCCTGAAGTACAATTGTTTCAAACCGAATTGGAAGAATACTTGGATGTCAAACATGTAATTCCTTGTGCCAACGGTACCGACGCGCTTCAAATTGCAATGATGGCATTGGGGTTAAAAGCGGGTGATGAAGTAATTACGCCTTCTTTTACCTACATCGCCACCACGGAAGTGATCGCCTTATTGGGGCTAACGCCAATTTTTGTTGACGTAGACGCAGATACCTTTTGCATAGACCCTTCAAAAATCCAAGCAGCCATCACCCCCAAAACCAAAGCCATTGTTCCGGTTCACCTCTATGGTCAAGCAGCCAATATGGAGGAAATCATGGCCATTGCCAATGCCAACGGACTGTATGTAATTGAAGACAATGCCCAGTCCTTGGGTTGTGATTATTATTTTTCAAATGGTAAAGTTCAAAAAACAGGAACCATTGGCCACATCGGTTGCACCTCATTTTTTCCAAGTAAAAACCTAGGTTGTTTCGGAGATGGCGGCGCTATTTTCACAGCGGATGACGTCTTGGCAGAAGAAATGCGCATGATTGCCAACCACGGTCAAAGCAAAAGATACCATCACGATCGGGTAGGGTGTAACTCGCGTTTGGATTCGATTCAAGCGGCAGTCTTACGCATAAAACTTAAGCACCTGGCTGATTATAATGAAAAACGACACCATTTGGCAAATCAATACGATGGTTTCCTCTCGAAATTTAGCAATGTAAAAGTTCCACATAGGGCAACGTATTCTAACCATGTGTTTCATCAATATACCTTGCAAATTGCCCCGGAATTGAGGGATGAACTCCATGTTTCTTTACTAGAGGTTGAAATTCCTTCCATGATTTATTATCCCATTCCTGCGCACCGTCAAAAAATGTTTGCACCCTTTGGAAGTGAACAAACCCAATTACCTGTTACAGACTTTTTGACGGAACGCGTCATCTCCCTTCCCATGCATACTGAAATGCAAGCAGACCAATTGGAGTATATCCTTTTGAAAGTTGGAGAATTTCTAAACAAAGCGAAATGAAAATAGCCGTAATTGGAACCGGGTATGTTGGTTTGGTCACGGGGACCTGCCTCTCCGAAACGGGAAATGTAGTTACCTGTGTTGACATTGACCAGGAGAAAATCGAGTTCCTTAAGCAGGGTAAAGTCCCCATTTATGAACCAAACCTCGATGCATTCATAGAAAGAAATGTTGCAGCGAATCGGCTTCGTTTTACCACTCAGCTCAAAGAAGGAATTCAAGATGCAGAGATTATTTTTCTGGCTTTGCCCACCCCCTCAGGTGCGGATGGACAAGCGGACCTGAAATACATCCTTCAAGTGGCCGAAGAATTGGGTCCTTTGTTGGAAAAATACACAGTGATTGTCGATAAAAGTACCGTTCCCGTTGGTACCGCTGAGAAAGTTCAAAAAACCATAGCCAAGCACGCAAAAAGTGAATTTAGCGTCGTTTCCAATCCTGAATTTCTTCGAGAAGGCTTTGCCGTTCAAGATTTCATGAAGCCCGATCGAATCGTCATTGGAAGTACAGACCCACGCGCCATTGAAGCGATGGAGCAATTGTATAAGCCCTATGTCATGCAAGGGAATCCCATTGTTGTGATGGATGAAAAATCTGCCGAGCTTACAAAATACGCCGCAAATGCATTTTTGGCAACGAAAATCACATTCATGAATGAAATCGCTAACTTTTGCGAAAAAGTGGGCGCAGATGTTGACCATGTCCGCATGGGGATAGGCGCCGATGAGCGCATAGGGAAACGGTTTTTATTCCCAGGGATGGGCTACGGAGGCTCTTGTTTTCCAAAAGATGTGCAAGCACTTAGCCACAGCGGAAAACTCGAAGGCTATTCCTTCGAAATCATTGATGCGGTAATGCGCGTAAACGACCAACAAAAAACCGTCTTGTTTCCAAGAATACAAACCTACTTTTCGGGAAACCTCTCGGGTAAAAAATTGGCCATTTGGGGTCTTTCTTTTAAACCTGATACGGATGACATCCGAGAAGCCCCCGCTTTGTACCTAATTGACAAACTTTTGGAGGCCGGTGCATTGTTGACTGTTTTTGATCCTGAAGCGATGCCCAACGTGAAAAGGATTTACCATAATCGATTGACATATGCTACCTCTGAATATGAGGCCATTCAAAATGCTGAAGCCTTGGTGATTTGCACCGAATGGGCTGTTTTTCGGTCTCCAGATTTTAGCAAACTCACCCAAGAATTAAAAAACAAAGTGATTTTTGATGGAAGGAATGTCTATGAAAAGGCCCACGTTTTGTCGCATGGTTTTGAATATTTTAGCATAGGAAGATGAATAAAGATAAACGCGTATTGATTACCGGAGCGGCCGGTTTCTTGGGTTCTCACCTGTGTGATCGCTTCGTTAAAGAAGGCTTCCATGTCATCGCAATGGACAACCTAATTACTGGGAGAATGAGCAACATTGAACATCTTTTTCCACTGCCCAATTTTGAATTTCACCACCACGATATTTCTAAGTTTATTCACATCAGTGGGGAGTTGCATTACGTCCTGCATTTTGCTTCCCCAGCCAGTCCAATTGATTACCTGAAAATTCCGATTCAAACCCTGAAGGTTGGGTCCCTAGGTGTCTACCATTGCTTGGGATTGGCAAAAGAAAAAAATGCACGACTCTTAATTGCATCCACTTCTGAAGTATATGGCGACCCTGAGGTCCATCCCCAAAAAGAGACCTATTGGGGGAATGTAAATCCCGTAGGACCAAGAGGGGTTTACGATGAAGCCAAACGTTTTCAAGAAGCAATGACTATGGCTTACCATACCTACCATGGCATGGAGACAAGAATCGCACGAATTTTTAATACCTACGGTCCTCGCATGCGCTTAAACGACGGGAGGGTTTTGCCGGCATTTATAGGGCAAGCTTTGCGGGGAGAAGACCTAACCGTTTTTGGAGATGGTTCTCAAACAAGATCCTTTTGCTATGTTGATGATTTAGTGGAAGGAATCTATCGATTGCTTTTTTGCGATTATTCCGGACCCGTGAATTTGGGAAATCCACAAGAAATTACCATCAAAGAATTTGCAGAAGAAATTGTAAAATTAACAGGCACCCAACAAAAAATCAGTTACGTGGAATTGCCTGTGGACGACCCCAAACAACGCCAACCCGATATTACCTTGGCGAGGGAATTGCTTCATTGGGAACCTAAAATTTCCAGGCAAGAAGGTTTGGAAAGGACGTATGCCTATTTTAAGACCCTTTCGGAAGAAGCCCTTTTCGCCAAAGAACATAACAATTTTGAAAAATACATTGTAAAATGACGGATTTCTTTGCACACCCCACGGCTGTAATTGATGCTGGGTGTACCATAGGTGCAGGCACAAAAATTTGGCATTTTTCACACATTATGCAAGATTCTGTTATTGGAGATCAATGCAACATTGGGCAAAATGTCGTGGTCTCCCCGGGCGTGATTTTGGGGAAAAATGTAAAGGTTCAAAACAATGTATCCATTTATACCGGTGTTGTCTGTGAAGACGATGTGTTCCTAGGGCCATCCATGGTGTTTACCAATGTTATTAATCCCAGAAGTCATGTCGTTCGCAAGGAGCAATATGCCCAAACCCATGTAAGAAAAGGGGCAAGCATAGGGGCAAATGCGACACTCATATGTGGAAATGAAATCGGCATGTTCGCTTTGGTGGGCGCAGGCGCAGTGGTTACAAAGGAAGTTAAGCCCTACGCCTTGGTCGTGGGTAACCCCGCAAGGCAAATTGGATGGGTGAGTGAATTCGGTCACCGGCTGATGTTCAATGAAACAGGCGAAGCTACCTGCCCGGAATCCAATCAAAATTATCTTTTAGTAAATCAAAATGTAACCAGGTTAACATAATGAATCAAGAAAAAATAAAATTTGCTATAGTTGGGGCAGGTCACATTGGAAAAAGACATGCAGAGATGATCCAGCGAGATGCTGAAAGTGAATTGGTAGCCATTTGTGATGTGCGAAGTATGGAGGAATGTGATGCGCAGCATTTTAATGTACCTCATTTTGATTCCATTGAAAAATTATTTGCAAGTAACCTCGCCTTTGATGTGGTAACCATCTGTACGCCCAATGGGATGCACGCTGATCAAGCGATTTTCGCGCTCGAAAACGGGAAACATGTCGTGGTTGAAAAGCCCATGGGACTCACGAAAAAAAGCTGTGAAAAAGTAATTTTTACCGCCCTCAAAAACAACAAACAAGTATTCTGCGTGATGCAAAACAGGTATTCACCGCCGGCGGTTTGGATAAAATCCATCGTAGATGAAGATGTGTTGGGTGAAATTTTTATGGTACAAGTGAATTGCTATTGGAATCGAGATGAAAGGTATTATAAGCCCGGAAACTGGAAAGGTAGCAACGATTTAGATGGTGGCACCTTGTTCACGCAATTCTCTCATTTCATAGACATAATGTATTGGCTTTTTGGGGATGTCGACCACATTCAAGGGAAATTTGCGGATTTCACCCACACTGAGACCACGGATTTTGAAGATTCTGGCTTTGTAAGTTTTCAATTCCTCAATGGTGGGATGGGTTGTATTAACTATTCAACTTCTGTGGCAAACCAAAATTTAGAAAGCTCCATGACCATCATCGGTAAAAATGGCAGCGTGAAAATAGGCGGGCAATACATGAATGAAGTGGAAGTTTGCAACATTAAAGACTACCAATTGCCAGTGCTGGAAGAATCAAATCCGGCAAATGACTATGGTCCCTACAAAGGTTCTGCAGCCAACCATAATTATGTAATTTCAAATGTAATAAACACTTTGAAAGGAAGAACCACCGCAACAACCAATGCACTCGAAGGATTGAAAGTCGTAGACATCATCGAAAGAATATATGCCATTCGAGATGAACAATCCATTTTACTTTCCAATTTATCATAATGCTAGAAAAATACACTGAACTAAAAGATAAGCACACTGCCATTGCCGTCATCGGACTGGGTTATGTCGGTCTTCCGCTTGCGCTCGCTTTTGCAAAAAAATTAAAAGTGATTGGTTTCGACATCAATGCAGCACGCGTTGAAAAAATGAGGAACCACATCGATCCCAGCAACGAACTCTCAAAGGAAGAATTCAACGGTTGTGACATCCAATTTTCCTCTGACATCCAAGCGCTCAAAGAGCCCTCCTTCTACGTAATTGCCGTTCCTACGCCCATAGACGACAGCAACCTCCCAGATTTAAAACCCCTTTTGGCAGCTACAAAAACCGTGGGTTCTACCTTAAAAAAAGGCGATTATGTGGTTTTTGAATCTACTGTATATCCAGGTTGTACCGAAGAGGATTGTATTCCGATTCTTGAGTCCGCCTCAGGTTTGACTTTCAATGTTGATTTCTTTGTTGGTTATTCCCCAGAACGGATCAACCCAGGGGACAAAGTACACACCCTTCAAAATGTGATAAAGGTGGTTTCAGGCTCATCGCCAGAAGCATTGGAGAACATCGCCGCAGTCTACGAACTCGTTGTGGAAGTGGGTGTTCATCGGGCGCCAACCATTAAAGTTGCGGAAGCAGCAAAAATCATTGAAAATACCCAAAGAGATGTAAACATCGCACTCATCAATGAACTTTCCATTATTTTCAACAAGTTGAAAATCAATACCTACGATGTGCTCGAAGCCGCAGGTACCAAATGGAATTTCTTGAAATTTTCCCCAGGATTGGTAGGTGGGCATTGCATCGGAGTGGATCCATATTACTTAACCCATCGCGCACAACAGGTGGGATACCATGCCAAAGTAATTACCAGTGGTCGATATGTAAACGATTCGATGGGATTTTACATTGCCAAACAAACCGTGAAAAAAGTCATCGCCCAAGGAAAACACATCCAAGATGCGAAAACCTTGATCATGGGTACCACCTTCAAAGAAAATGTCAGCGACATCAGAAATTCTAAAGTAATGGACATCGTGAATGAATTGAAATCCTTTCAAATGAATGTCGATTTAATTGACCCGCATGCGTCTTCCCAAGAAATGATGGAAACCTATGGTTTGGCATTGAAAGAAACACCCGATACCGATTATGATGCCATTATTGTGGCCGTAAACCATAAAGAGTATGTCGCTTTGGACGAACAATATTTTTCGGGTCTGTTAAAGAACAACCAAGGGGTTTTCATCGATGTGAAAGGCATATATAAAGACAAAATTACAAACCTAAACTATTGGAGCTTATAACTATGGAATTTCAAAAATGTATCGCCATTACAGGAGGCGCAGGATTTATCGGCTCGCATGTCGTTAGAAGGTTTTTAATCCGCTACCCAAACTATCAAATTGTCAATTTGGACAAACTAACCTATGCAGGTAACCTGGAAAACTTGACCGATGTTGCAATGCTACCCAACTACGTTTTTGAAAAAGTAGACATCCAAGACATTGGCGCATTGAAAACGTTGTTTGAAAAATACCAATTCACCGACGTAATTCACCTTGCTGCAGAATCACATGTTGACCGTTCCATCGAAGGACCCATGGATTTTGTAATGACCAATGTCGTTGGTACCGTAAATCTCTTGGAGGTTTCCCGAGCCCTTTGGAAAGATTCCAGCCATCATGTTTTTTACCACGTTTCCACAGATGAGGTTTTTGGAAGCCTAGGCGAAGAAGGTTTTTTTACCGAATCCACCGCTTACGACCCTCGAAGTCCTTACTCTGCATCGAAAGCCGCTTCCGACCATTTCGTACGAGCGTACTTCCATACCTATGGTTTACCCGTGAAAATGTCGAATTGCTCCAACAATTATGGAAGCCACCACTTTCCGGAGAAACTCATCCCCCTAATGATCAACAACATCTTAACGCACAAACCTTTGCCCATTTATGGTGAAGGAAACAATGTTCGAGATTGGTTATGGGTGGAAGACCACGCTTCTGCGATTGATGCGATTTTTCATAAAGGCGTATTGGGTGATTCATACAATGTTGGGGGGTTAAATGAATGGACCAACCTTGAATTGGTAAAATACCTCTGTCAATGCATGGACGAGAAACTGGGAAGGGAAACGGGTGAATCTGAAAAGCTCATCACCTTTGTAAAAGACCGGGCTGGACATGACATGCGGTATGCCATTGATGCCAACAAGTTAAAAACCGAATTGGGGTGGGAGCCTTCCCTCACTTTTGAAGAAGGCCTGTCGCGTACGATCGATTGGTATTTGCAAAACAGACCTTGGATGGATCAAGTGACCTCGGGTGCTTACCGAAGTTATTACGAAGAAATGTATCACAAAAAATGAGCTGGTTTCGAAAGGTTTTTTCTTCCTCGCAAACCGAAGCAAGTCCCAAACTATCCCTTTCTTGGTTAAAGACAGACATGCACAGCCATTTTATTCCGGGCATAGACGATGGTTCAAAATCCATGGATGAAAGCTTAGCATTGCTGCTTAAAATGAAGGACTTAGGGTATAAGAAGTGCATCACAACGCCACACATCAAAATGGATATGTATCCAAATACCGAAGAAACCATTCTGCGCGGTTTTGAGGAGGTGAAAAAAGAAATGCATCATAGGAATTTCGATTTCCCCTTGGAAGTGGCTGCAGAGTATTTCCTTGACGATTCCATCCTTCCCAAGATTGAAAAAAAATCCCTTTTAAACTTCGGAAAAGAAAATTTTGTACTTGTGGAATTTAGCTTCACAAATCCGCCGGTTTACGAAAAAGACATATTTAAAAGGATGTTGGACAAGGGTTATACACCCATACTAGCCCATTTTGAACGGTACCTCTATTTTTTAGCAAGTATCGATGCCGCAGCCTCTTATCGTGAGCTTGGGGTAAACATCCAAATGAACCTGAATTCTTTAACCGGACATTATGGGCCGGACATCCGAAAACAAGCGGAATTAATGATGGATGAGGTTTTGGTGGATTTTGCAGGTACGGATGCCCATCGCATGGATCATTTAACCATGCTCGAAGAACACCTTTCGCTTCCTTATTTGAGCAGCCTTAGCAATCGCTTATTGAAAAACCAAGGATTGTGAGGTTGTATTTTCTTCGGCATGCAAAAACCTTAGCATTCTCAGATTCTGGGGATGACTTCGACCGTTGTTTGGCAGACAAAGGGCGGAGACAAACAGAAATCATGACAGAGAAGTTAGGCACATTGGGGATTGTGAAAATCTACTGTTCCTCGGCCCAAAGAACCAAAGAAACCATTGCTCCCTTTGCCAAAGCATACCATGAAATTCCAATGGTGTTTTGTCCAGAATTGTACTTGGCGTCGCTCGAAACGTGGAAAAACTTCCTTTCCCAAAATGCAGAAGATTCGGTCTTGTTTGTCGGGCATAACGAAGGAATTTCGGAAATCATTAGCCATTTATTGGAACAAGATTTAACACTCAAAACCGGAACCTTGGTCGCCTTGGAAACGGTGGTGCCTTCATCCGACATGCTTATTCAGGGGTCTGCGGTGTTGAGGGAGTGGTATCGTCCAACGGTATAATTGGAACATTGGGACGGTAATGGTAAACGATGATGGGAGGAACCCTCGGTGTTTCCTCTTCATTTGCTTTTGCAAGTTCCGCTTCAAAATCAGGGGGTTCGATCCCCATTTCTCGCTCGATTTCGTATTGGTATTTAGGACGTTGGGGTCCTTGTTTCCTGAAAACAAAGGCCAATACAACGCCTGTAAGAATTCCGGCCAGGTGGCCCTCCCATGATACGTGTTTTACCAAAGGAAAAATCCCCCAAATCATGCTGCCATAAATAAATACCACCAACATAGAGAGTGCTTGCAAGGGAAAATACCTGCGCAGCAATCCCGACGCAAACAAAAATCCGAACAGTGAATAAATCACCCCGCTGATGCCGATGTGATACGCCCCGTGGTTGCTTGCAAAAGCCCAAACCAATGCCCCACCGATCAGCCAGCTAAGGAAAAGCACTTTGATAGATATGCTTCGGTAGGAATACACCAATAAGGACATCAGCAAGACAAATGCAACGGAATTGTTCAGTAAATGGTGGTAATCCAACTTGTCGTGAATGAGCGGCATGGTAAGTATCCCAATCAATCCGTTAACAGTCTTTGGCATTACCCCAAGGGTATAAAAAGGAAAAACAAACAGGTGCTGGGCCCACTGAATGATCCAAAGCAGCAGTACAATCAAACCACCGGGTATGAGGGACGGCCAAAAGGTACTGTCGAAATGGGGATGGTTTTTCACAGCGGCCGTATTTTCAAAAGACGTGCCTAGGAAGGTAAGGTGACAGAATGTCTGTATATTGGTTAATACTGAATACTGTATGAATTCATTTTTTTGTTGCACGTAAAATTAGCAGTCCTAAAACCCCATTCAGCGTCTCTATGCCTATCTTTGTACCATGGAAGAAATTAAAAACAAGGTCAAAGAAAGCGGTTTGATTCAAATGGATTTGGCAGATTTCTTAACGAAAGTCAATCCCGTTTCCTTGGATTTAAGCGAACAATTATGGCAAGGTTTGGTCTTGCGAGAAAAGGATTTTCGTGCATGGGTTAAGGAAAACAATTGGTCAACCTATGGGGGTACTCCCGTTCGTGTGTTCTGCAATACCGATGCCGTGATTCCCACCTGGGCCTATATGCTGGTAACCTCCGCGTTGGCGCCTTTCACGCAAGATGTGGTTGCGGGTTCTGCCGCTGTCATGGAACATTTTTTACTTTCAAAAGCGTTAAAGGAATTAGACCTAGCATCCTTGCGCGACCAACGGGTAATTGTTAAGGGTTGTGCAAACTTGTTAGACCAAGAATATGCGCTAACGCAATTGGTGTTGACCTTGCGGCCCGTAGTGAAATCCCTCATGTTTGGTGAACCGTGTTCTACGGTCCCAATTTATAAGAAAAGCTAAGAAACGAAGGTTGACCTTTGTGGGTTAATCAATGACAGAGAACAGGGAAGACAAGGAGAGGTCAAAAGCCAAAGCCAATTGTCGAAGGATCTTTAAACTTGGATTGAATCCCCCTTTTTCGATGCGCTGAATGGTGCGTATGTCGACGTCACATAAAGCCGCCAGCTGTTGTTGGGTAATGTTTTTTGATTTTCGAATCTCCCGTATTTTAGCTCCGAATTTTTGTAATTCTAAGCCGAGTTCGTTTTCCACATGCAAATATCTCCATAATAAAAAAACAATTCACGACAAATATGACGTAGAAATGGAATTTTCGTGGTTTTGACTCTTTTTTACTGAATTTTTGTGCAAATGATTGCAAGTATCTCACATCAGTGTCTTGAAGCAAATACCATTTCCCCTCCTGAATCACCTCAAACAAAATCCCAAAACGGCATCTGCAAATGCATCTGGTTGTTCTGCATGGACCCAATGTCCTGCATCTTCTATGGTTTCAAGTGTGCTGTCCGGGAAACGTAGCTCAATTTCGTCAATGTCCTCAGAAAGGATGTAATTCGACAAGCCTCCGCGTAGGAAAAGTGTCGGTGTCCATGCTTCTTTTTCTGGGATGGCTGCCAAAATCTCAGGCATGAATTGTTCAAGTACGGCAACGTTCATTCGCCAGGCCAATCTTCCTTTCTCAATCCAGTAAAGGTTTTTAAGTAAAAATTGAATTACACCTTGCGATTCTATGTGGTTTTTCAATTGGCTTTCTGCCTCAGAACGGCTGCCCAGTTCATGTAAATGCAAGGCATGAATGCCCGCTAAAATATACTGGTGGTGCATCGGATATCCCTTGATACCCATGTCAATCACCAAAAGTTTTGAGAGCAGGTGAGGGTATTGTTGTGCAAAGCACATGGCAACCTTTCCACCCATGGAATGTCCCAATAAATGAATGTCTTTCAGCCCTTGTGCAATCACCCAAGCATACACATCCTCCACCATGTCTTCATAGGTATGCGAATTGTCCCAAGGGGAATGACCATGGTTTCGTAAATCCACTAAGTAAACCGTGTAAAAAGGTGAAAAACGTTTGGCCAAGGCTTGCCAGTTGTCACCTGACCCAAAAAGTCCATGTAAAATTACCATGGGTTTTCCCTCGCCTAACGTTCGAAAATGAAGTTCCATGGTTTATTTATGAGGTCCTTCGTTCAATGGGCAGGTAGTCAATACCTGGAATTGCCCATCGTTGGTATTTTCTAAAACCACTTGCATCTCTGCAATGGAAATCTGCGTGCTGTCGTAACGAACGTTGATGTTTTGTGCTTTTGCTCCGTCAACGAAATCAACCGAAACACTTTCGACGCTTCCCGTTGATTTTAGTTCTTTACGAATGGCACCTCCGCATCCCATTTTGCAAACCATGCCAGAAACCTTGAAACAAATTCCCGCATTTGCTTTGGCGGTAACAAGTGTCTTTTTTTTCTGTGGAGCCGCAGGTTTCGATTTTTGGGTTTCTGTGCAAGAAAATGTTGAAAACAAAACCAACGTAAGGAATACAATCAAAAACTTCATAATTTTTTTATACAAAAATAAGGGATTATCGCAGCATGAAAGGAGTGAATGCGTAACTTTGACAAAAAAATAATCAAATGAAAAAAGTACTTACATTCAGCGTAGCAATCGTTTTGCTTGCAACGACCGTTTTAACTTCTTGTGGTAAATACCCTGAAGGACCAAATTTCGCATTAAGCTCTAAGAAATCTCGTCTAGCGGGAGAATGGAAAGCAACTTCAATCAACGAAAATGGGGTTGAGTGGAATTTGACCAACCTTGCCCAAGTGAACAGCATCAACAAAGATGGGAGCTACACTGCACAAACTACGGTTACGGTTTTCGGAATTGAAAGTGTCTTTACAAGTCAAGGTAATTGGGAATTTACAAGCGACAAATCGAGTGTAGTTTTCACTGAAACCACACCTAATGCCAATGCAAAAGATACGTTTGTGATTTTGAAATTGGAAAAGGATGCCCTTAAATTCAAACGAACTGATTACAGTTCTGGTGATGTTTTTATCTATACCTACGATCCTAAATAAGGAAAGCATTTAATTTTACCAAGCCCCGTTTCTCGGGGCTTTTTTTTTGAATAAAAAAATCCTATTTTTGAACCTAAATAATTCCTATGAAAAGATTTTTTACTTTGTTTTTATTGGTTTCCGTTTTGGCAATGGTAGCACCGGCATGTAGCAAATATGCAAACGGACCAAAATTCACACTTTTAACCAAAAAAAGCAGGTTGGTCAACGATTGGACCCTTACAAGCTATATGATCAATGGAAACGAATTCATTGCTTCACAACCTCAAATCAAATTGGTTTTGGACAAAGACGAAACTTTTTCATGGTCTTCAACCCAATCGGTATTGGGTCAGTTGCAATCGCAATTTGACAACGGTACATGGAGCTTGAGCGATGACAAAGTATCTTTGTTAATGTTGCCAAAAGGAGAAGAAATCGCGATTTCATATACCATTACAGACCTTCGTGCTAATAAAATGGTCCTTTCATATTACAACAAGGTAACCAACATTACCTATGTGAGTACCTACGAAACGGATAAGTAACCTTAGACAAATTTAGGATCAACGGCCATAACGTGATTGCATTTATTACATGTACGCATGTCTTCACTTCCGTAGAATTCCTTAAACCTAGGTAGAAAATCCTTCTCAATGTTTTCAAGGTGAAAGCGATAGGATTTTAGCTCGTTGTTGCAGTTTTCACAAAACCAAAACAATCCGTCCTTCAAATCGGTTCCCTTACGAACCCTTTCGATGACCAATCCAATGGTGTTTGCGCCACGGGCAGGGGAATGCGGTGTGTTCGCAGGAAGCAAAAACATTTCACCTTCTTTCACGATGATGTCTTTTGGTTTGCCTTCCCATTGAATTCGCACGGTGATGTCACCTTCTAATTGGTAAAACAACTCCTCTCCTTCATTGTAATGATAGTCTTTGCGCGCATTAGGGCCACCAACAATCATCACGATAAAATCACCCGCTTCGTGGTATAAATTCTTGTTGGAAACCGGCGGTTTGAGTAAGTCTCTATTGTCGTCAATCCATTTTTGAAGGTTGAAAGGTGCAAGCATCGGGTTGTGTTTTTATTAAATGTAAATATTTCTACCGAGAATATCGATAAACCGTAAATCCGTAGGCGTGCCGTTCATCGGGAGATTGTTCAAAACATACTTTTTGGACCCATTTTTCTTGTTCAAAAGCAGGGAAAAAGGTATCTGCCTCAAAGGCATGGTTTACCTTGGTAATAAACATCTCTGTAATGTCGAGTTGTTCCATCGCCAAACGGTAAATTTCTCCTCCTCCAATGATAAAAAGGGTACGGGTGTCGTCTTGAAATTGGGCTAAACAAGCTTGGAGGTTGTTAAAAACCAGACAATTGTCTGCATGGAAAAGCGGATTCTTGGTTAGGATACAGTTCAATCGGTTTGGAAGTGGACGGAATTTTTCAGGAATGGATTCGAAGTTTTTCCTTCCCATTAACACAATGTGATGTAGGGTGGTTTCCTTGAAAAATTTCATGTCGTTAGGCAAATGCCATAAAAGCTGGTTGTTTTTACCAATGCCTCCTTCGGAGTCTACTGCAACAATTAAAGAGATTTTCATTAGATGGCAACGGCGGCTTTAATGTGTGGATATGGGTCGTAATTTACCAATTGAAAATGATCAATGGAAAATGAAAAGATGTCTTTTATGTTCGGATTAATTTTCATGGTAGGTAATTCCTTCGGTGTTCTTGACAATTGAAGTTGCGCTTGTTCGATGTGATTAGAATACAAGTGGGCATCCCCAAAAGTGTGGATAAAGTCCCCTGGTTCGAGACCGCAAACTTGAGCCACCATGAGGGTAAGTAGGGCATAGGAAGCAATGTTAAACGGCACGCCTAAAAAGGTGTCAGCACTTCGCTGGTATAATTGACAGCTTAACTTTCCTTCGGCAACGTAAAATTGAAAAAGCGTGTGGCAAGGAGGCAAAGCCATGTCATTCACACAGGCAACATTCCAAGCGGAAACAATCAGTCTTCGAGAATCTGGATTCTTTTTGATTTGTTCTATGAGTTGAGATATCTGATCGATATGTCCTCCGTTTGGTGTAGGCCAGCTTCGCCACTGATATCCATAAACAGGCCCTAGGTTCCCGTCTGCATCCGCCCATTCGTCCCAAATGCTAACGTTGTTTTCTTTCAAATAAGCAATGTTGGTGTCGCCTTTCAAAAACCAAAGCAATTCGTGGATGATGGACCGAAGGTGCAGTTTTTTTGTGGTGGTACACGGAAAACCTTTTTGCAAATCATAGCGCATTTGGTATCCAAAAACGGATAGGGTACCCGTTCCAGTTCGGTCTTCCTTTCGGACACCATTGTCCAAAATGTGCTTCAATAAAGCATGATATTGTTCCATGTTTTTTTTACGAAGTTATAGGTTATTGAAATTCGTTTCACGAAATCGCAACGTGAATTTTGAACAACTTTAGGGTCATGCTCGCAATTTCGTTAATTTCGCTGGGTATGAAATACGGTGCATTCATTCTTCTACTTCATCTGGCCGCATTTTCTTGGGCCCAAAATCCCGTAAAATTACCTCGGAAATTGTGTGGAAACTTCACAGGGCTTCAGCCTTCGTATGCTTTTACCCACCATGGTGAAGCCTTCACGATGGATTCGATTTCAGTCTCGGTGGTTTTGAGAAAAACAGATGGTACGGTTTGTTATGTGAACCCAAGCCATTGCATGGTAAACAAAGGAGCGTATCAATCGGTTTTGAAAGTCAAAGTGGATAAAACCACAAAATGGGTCATTGTTATTTCGGCACAAGCGGGTGCGATTCCCGAAGAGCTTTGGGTTTTCCCTAAATCAAAAACAATGGTTCGTACAGGGGTGTTTCCTCAACCCAATGTGAAGTTGAAAAAACTACGGAAAGAATAGGGAGAACACCGTTCCTTTTCCAGGGGTGCTTTTGATTTGAACCTTCCCGTGGTGGGCGTCCATGATGAGCTTGACATAGAACAATCCCAGCCCAAACCCTTTTACGTTGTGCAAATTACCTGTGGGAACACGGTAGAATTTATCGAATATGTAGGGAATGTTTTCTTTTTTAATGCCAATTCCGTTGTCTTCAATCTCGATCCAAATTCCATTTTTCTCATTTTTCGTTTGGATAATGATGCTGGGAATGGTATCGCAATATTTCACAGCATTGTCCAAAAGGTTATAAATCACATTGGTTAAATGGATGGCATCCGCTTGAACAAGATGTTTTTGGGCATGAAGATTCACTTCAATTTTACCTCCCTTCTCCAGGTGATGTAATTCGAAATTTTCTTTAACATCACGCAGCAATTCATTGACATCGAATTCATTTTTATCCAAAATAACTTCTTCCCTGTCCAACTTCGCAACATTCAAAACACGTTCAACCTGATGCTCTAAGCGCTTGTTTTCCTTGTAAATAATCCCTGCGTATTTCAATACATTTTCTTCCTTAAAATCTTTGAGTCTAAGCAACATTTCGGATGACAAACTAATGGTGGAAATGGGGGTTTTCAATTCATGCGTCATGTTGTTGATAAAATCAGTTTTTACCTCTGCCAAGCGATTTTGTCGCAAAATAATAGATACCGAGAAGGAGAAAAAGATGGTCACCAAGATCAGCATTGCAGTGAGGTAAATCCAAGGTGAGTAATTTTTTTGAGGCTCAATGCTGCCAATTTTAAAGTCAGGAAAATACACCGTAAAATAATGCCCATCCTTTTTCAAGTTCAGTTTCTCCGGTGTAACCTCGGACAATGGTTTCAGGTCCGTTACGTAAATCGAATCCTTTTTGTAGCGAACCCGGTTGCTTAACACAATGGAATCTGTAAAACAGTCATAAATTCCGTAATAAAAATCCCGTCGAATGTTGCGCAGGTAAAACTCTTTTTTGAGTAAGGTTTCGAGGTAAAAGGGTTGCAATTCCTCGTTGAAGTCGACTGTATAATGGTTGTTGGAAATTTGTTTAACAGCACCATACATATCCATTTGAATGGATTCGCGTTTTTGGATGGTGCCAAGTACGTTCATGAGCGAAATTTGGACGTGGTCCTGAAATTCTTTTAGATTCAAACTGTCTTCCTTTTTTTGGATGGCAAGACTGGTTTTTTGTACATCGATGGTTTTTTTGACCCAAAACAATTGTACCGCAAGAATAACCAAGAGGGAAAGAAGTCCCAATACAATTACGGTACTAATGGTTTTGTTTTTCATCTAAAATCCTTGAATTCCGTTCACTGTGGTGTATTTTAATACATTGCGTTTTTCGGGATAAATTCTCGCAAATGCAGACTGAACAGCTAAGGTTCCTTCGTGAAATCCACAGAGGATGAGCTTTAATTTGTTTTCATAGGTATTTACATCGCCAACGGCATAGATGCCAGGGATGTTGGTAGAATAATCCAAAGGGTTCACCTTGATGGCTGATTTCTCTATTTCCAAGCCCCAATCGGCAATGGGTCCAAGGCTGGGTTTTAATCCGAATAAGGGAATAAAGTGATCTGCTGTACGAAGTATTTCGCCTTGGGATTGATGGGTTATGACCACCTCCTCCAACGATTCCTTTCCATTAAGTCCCGTCACCTCGGCTTCCGTGATGAGGTCTATCTTTCCTTTTTCAGCCAAATCAATGACTTTTTGAACGGAGTCCAGGTGTCCACGAAAAGACGCGCTTCGGTGAACCAAAGTAACTTTTTCCGCAATGTTGTTTTCCACCAAGTAGATCGACCAATCCAACGCAGAGTCGCCTCCGCCAGCAATGACACATTTTTTTCCTCGGTAAAATTCAGGATCTCGAATGATGTATTCAACCCCCTTGTCTTCAAAATTTTCAAGGTTTGCAATGGGAGGTTTTCTCGGTTCAAAAACACCAAGTCCACCCGCAATCATGACAATGGGTGCTTCGTGTAAGGTGCCTCTCACAGTGCGAACAACGAAGTTTCCGCCTTCATTTTTTTCGATTTCAGTGGCCGCTTCTCCAAGGGTAAATCCGGGGGAAAAAGGCGCGCTTTGTGCCATTAGGTTGTCTACCAATTCACCAGCCAAGATACTCGGAAAACCGGGGATGTCGTATATGGGTTTTTTGGGATAGATTTCAGAACATTGTCCACCAGGTTGCGGTAAAGAGTCAATTAAATGACATCTTAATTTAAGTAATCCTGCTTCAAAGACCGTGAATAAACCAACGGGTCCTGCGCCAATGATGATGATGTCGGTGCGAATCATGAATTTATTTTTAGTTCGTAACAGCCAAGCTTGGTAAAAGTTTAAAAATCTGGTTTCCTTGGGGTATTTTGCAAGATGTCTTCAATTTTTGTCATCATTTCTGATGTCAATTGATGTTGAAAGTCCAAAGCGTTAAAATTTTCTTTCAATTGCTCGGCCTTGCTTGCGCCCAAAATTACAGTGCTGACATTTGGATTTTTCAAGCACCATGCAATGCTCAATACCGGAAGCGATACACCTAATTCATTGGCGAATGATGCAAGTTGTTTAACTTTTTCAATTTTCTCCTCAGTGATGTTTTTGTCTTTTAACCAATCCAATCCGTCCATTCCCAACCTCGTGTTTTCAGGAAAAGCAGCGTTGTATTTGCCCGTTAAAACACCTGAAGCCAAAGGAGACCAAATCGTGGTGCCTAAACCAACGGTTTTGTACAACTGACTGAATTCCACTTCGATTTTTTCCCTGCAAAACATATTGTATTCTGGCTGTTCAACCACAGGACCGATCAAATGATTTTGTTTTGCAAACATGTGGGCTTCCATAATTTCTTGTGCACTCCACTCTGATGTACCCCAATACAAGATTTTTCCTTGAACAATTAGGTTGTGCATCGACCACACCGTTTCTTCGATGGGCGTTTTTTTATCTGGACGGTGACATAAATACAAATCCAGGTAATCAACTTGCAATCGCTCCATGGCTTGATGACATGCTTCGGTGATGTGTTTTCTGCTCAGACCTTTTTGGGTTGGCATTTGACCCCCTGCGCCAAACATAACTTTGCTGCTTACGATGTAGGTGTCTCGGGACCATCCCATTTTTTTTAAGGTTTTGCCCATCACGATTTCACTCATGCCTCGCGCATAGATTTCGGCGTTGTCAAAAAAATTGATGCCATGCTCATAGGCCATTTGCATCAGTAACTCCGCTGAATTGTCTTCAATTTGCTTTCCGAAGGTTAACCATGAGCCAAGGGATAAGCGACTGATTTGTAAACCTGTTTTTCCAAGATTGGTATAGTCCATTGTACTTTTTTAGTGCAAAGTTAAGCATATTCTTATGCTTGCTATTTTTCTAGGTAGGAGAATATGTTGCTTTATGTATCTTTGTTAAAAGCTATAGTTATGTACGGACTTGTAAACAAAGCGATCAAAGATTTGGTGGTTACGCGCCACGGAGAAGAAAAATGGAATGAAATCTGTGCCAGTACTGGCTTTGAAGAAGGGGATTTTGTAGGTATGAATGCCTATCCCGATTCATTGACCTATGATTTGGTTAAACATGCGTCACGCATCCTTACAGCAGATGCAAACGACATCTTAGAAGCCTTTGGTGAATATTGGATTACCTACACTTCTGAAGAAGGATATGGTTATCTTATGGAGTTGTCCGGAGATACCTTCCCTGAATTTTTGGGGAATTTAGACATGCTTCACCTTCGAATCAGTGGCATAATGCCACATTTGGAACCGCCTCAATTTACGACGAGGAATGTATTGGAGCAATCATTGGAGTTGGAGTACAGAAGCAAAAGACCAGGACTCACGCCTATGCTTTTAGGACTGATCAAAGGTTTGGGAAAAAGATTCGGCATCGAATGTACAGTGAAGCAAATCGAATTCATGGAAGAAAACGGAGACTGTCACGTATTTTTAATTTCTTGGTAATCCATGAAAGAGGCTGCGTTCGAATTGGATGAATTGTTTGAAGCATTAGAATTCTCAGCGCCACACACCCTTTTTTTAAGTCAAAACTTTGAAATTCTTAAATTCGGAAAGGTATTTTTAAAGTCGATTCCAACTTTATATGAAGGAATTCCTTTTGACTCGGTTTTTAGGTGGACCCATAAAAATGCAATAGTGTCCTTGAATGCGGATAAAAATGCATTGGTCTTTATTGAGAGTTTGGACGGGAAGCAACGCTTTAAATCAGCTTGTCGAAAAACAAAATGGGGTTTTGTACTGCATGCTGCGCCAGTAATCAACGCAAATTTTCACATCTCAAGTTATCACCTGACTTTAAAGGATTTCTCAAACCAGGATTACATTTCAGAATACTTGTTCTTGCTTCATTCCTCAACAAAATCCTTGGAGGATGCCAACCGACTTGCAGAAATGTATACGGACAAAAACAGAGCCCTTCTGGAAAGCCAAGAAGCATTGATGTCTACGGCAATTTTCCCAAATGAAAACCCAAATCCTGTACTTCGTTTAAGTAAAAAGTTTGAATTGCGCTATTCAAATCCTGCTGCTGTTCAGTTTTTGGAAGATTTCAACATCACACAAAGCATGGTGAATGATGATGAATTGAAACTCAACCTTAGCTATGTCGAAACCCATCAATTGGATAACTTTTCGATGTATTTGGCGAGAAATAACAATACCTACTTGGTGAACATTCGAAATACCAAGTCCTCAGATTTTTATAACATTTATGCCGCCAACATCTCACACTTCGTGAGTCAAGTTCAAGAAAAAGAAGGAGAATTAACCAAGCTAAACAAAAGACTTGACCAACAACAAGCCTTTTATGAATACATCCTTAACAACATCCCCTCAGACATTGCGGTGTTTGATGACAAACACAGGTATCTTTTCGTAAATCCCCAAGGCATTAAAAACGAGGAAATCCGAAATTTTATCATTGGTAAAGATGATTTCGATTATTGTAAATTCAAAGGCGTTGACACCAAAGCAGCCGAATTTAGACGTGCAAAATTCTTGGAGGTCATGAAAACCAATGAGGAGGTGGAATGGGAGGATGACGTTGTAAATTCACTCGGGAAAAGGCAGGTAATGATGCGTAGGATGCGGCCTGTCCACAACCCAATCAACAAAAAAACGAATGTCGTTGGCTATGGCATTGACATTACTGAACGAAAATTAGCCGAGGAATCTGTTCGGAAATCCCAGGTCAGACTCGCGCTTTTAGAGCAATTTTTAAACGCAACCAGCGATGCGGTACAAGTAGCCAATGACAATGGAGACTTTGTCTACATAAACAATACTGCATCGGAAAGAATGGGGATACCTATGCATGAAATCCAGCGTTATAAAGTTTCTGATGTAGATCCAAAATTTAAAGACCCTGCCATTTGGCAAGCGCACTTAACGGAACTGAGGGACAAAGGAAGCGTTACAGCAGAAACAATCAATGTAAACAAAAATACAGGAGAAACAGTCGATTTGGAAGTAAACTTCCGTTACCAAGTGATTGATGGGAAAGGGTACATCATCGCTGCTTCGAGGGACATCACAGAAAGAAAATTAGCCCAAACCATCCTAGCCTACAAAAATGAATTCCAAGCAATTTTGATGGGTGTTGCGAATGAATACATCGACCTGCAGCCCGATGACCTCGCCGGAGCCATCGACAGTACCTTGAGTCAAATCGGTAATTTTGTAAAAGTTGATCGTGTGTACGTTTTTGAATACAATCACAAAGAAAAATTTGCAACGAATACCTACGAGTGGGTGGCTGAAGGCGTGCAAAAAGAAATTAATAACTTACAAAAGATTCCCTTTGAACAAATCCCCATGTGGGTAGAATCCCACTTTCAAGGAAAAAACATTGAAATTGAAAACTCAGCGCTTCTACCAGAGGGAGATTTAAAATCCATGCTCATCGCCCAAAAAATTAAAAGTTTGATAGCGTTGCCATTGATGTACGAAAACGTCTGTTTGGGATTTGTGGGTTTCGATGCGGTCAAGCAACAAAGAAAGTTTTATGAGGATGAAAAGGACCTTCTCCAACTCTATGCACGAATGTTGGTGAATGTCAATGTGAGAATGAAAAACATTCGTGAAATCGAAAAATCCAATCGAAAAATCCAATCAATTAACGAAGAACTGGAAAAAATCATCCAAGCAGAAAAAACCGTAAATGTATTGGCAGATTCCTTTCTAACGGGTACCAATTACCAAGCAATTTGTGAGGATATCGTTGAAAACATCGTCTCCCAATTGGATTTTGAGGATTGTATCATTTATAAGCTTGAAGGGAATGACCTGGTGAAGGTTGCAGCTACGGAGGACAAAAACAAGCGAAAAAGACCATGTAAAAATTGCATGACCGTTCCCTACGGAAAAGGAATTGTAGGAACCGTAGCTAAAACCGGTAAGTCTTTGTTGGTTCCTGACACCTCCCTTGACAGCAGGTACATTGCTGACGGTGTTCATCGGGCATCAGAAGTTGCCGTCCCGATCAACATT
Source organism: Chryseobacterium gleum (assembly GCA_945882095.1). Lineage (GTDB taxonomy): Bacteria > Bacteroidota > Bacteroidia > Flavobacteriales_D > Crocinitomicaceae > UBA952. The sequence goes on along the minus strand of CAMCWF010000001.1, from coordinate 140,329 downwards.
GGAAAAAAACGATGGGGCGTGATCGATTCAGAAAACGACCAAAAAAACTTTTTCACAGACCTACATGTGAGGGTATTGATGACGGTGGCGAACATGCTTTCTCAAAAAATTCAAGCGCTTGATGAACAAAGCCAAAAAGAAAAACTTCAAGCCGAGATCTTAGAAATTAACGCAGATCTTGAAAATAGGGTTTCTGAAGAAATCAACCGAAACATAACGTTGACGAAGTCCATGGCGGATCAAGAAAAAATGGTAACCATTGGTGAGATTGCCTCTGGAATCGCCCATGACCTAAACACCCCACTCGGTGCCATCAAGATTGGTGCGGAAAGCATTCGCTACACCTTAGACAACTTGTTTCATGACATTGTAGCGAAATGTACTGAAAGCCAGATAAAAAAAGCAATGAACAGAGCCATCGAATTGCAAGGTGAACTCTTTGTAGGAGGCTTACAACAACGTAGAGAAATGAAGGAAATGGATGAATTTCTTTTGGTTCTTTACCCCGAGTTCGAGAACTCCGAACGATCAAAAATGGTCGCAATGCTCGTGAAAACCCGTATCAATGTAAGCCAGGAAGAATTTATCAAGGAAATCCTAAATGCTTCCAACGCCAAGGAATACCTCGAACTTATTTACAGCATGCAAATCGTTCGTAATTTCATACAAACCATTCTTACATCCTCAGACCGAGCGTCTAAAGTGGTACAAGACCTTCGGTCGTTTATTAAAGACCAACGAAACAGTGAGAAGACATCTGTAAATTTACATAGCAACATATCTACCGTTTTGAATGTATTCAATTATGAACTTAAGAAGAACGTTGAACTGATTTTTGATGTCGATAAATCATACTTTGTGTCGGGTTTTGACATCAAACTTTTCCAACTTTGGTCAAACATCATCAAGAATGCGATCGAATCCCTTGACCAATACAAAGACCGAGGGATGATAAAAATTACGTCTGCAGAAAACGATGGATTTGTGACCGTATCGATAGCCAATAATGGTCCAAAGATCCCAGATGAAATCAAGGAAAAAATATTTGATAAGTTCTACACTACCAAGGCAAAGAAAAACGGATCAGGTTTGGGTCTGAGCATCGTAAGAAGTGTTTTGGAAGAGCACAATGCAAAAATAACGCTAGAATCCGATGATTCGCTTACAACTTTTCACGTTCGTTTCAAAAAAACAGACCATTCACATCCTCCAAAAAATGAAGTTGAGATTGAATTATTATAGTAACTTTACGCCATGTATGAATTAAAATATGCCGTCGTTTGTGTAGATGATGATCCCTATATTTTGCAAATGCTCGGTTTCCAACTTGCAAAAATTGTTGATCAAAAATGTACCCTGTTGGAATACTTTACCGATCCCTCTGAGGCTTTAGAGAACATTGACAATTTAGTCGAAGAGAAAATTGACATCATTTTTATCATCGTGGATTATCAAATGCCTAAGATGACCGGAGCCCAATTGATTCGTGCCATCAAAGAAAAGCATCCGAATCTTAAATGCGTTATGCTCTCAGGTCATGCAAATCCAGTCTCCGTAGATGCCCTTCAAAAAGACAATTTGTTGGAATCTTTTATCTCAAAACCTTGGGATGAAGAAGTTCTTTTCAATGCCATACGTCCCATTTTAGAAAACATCGACTGATACACATGAAAACCATTTTGGTACTTGGTGCAGGCTTATCTGCTTCCTCTTTGTTTCGCTACCTCTTAAATCACCTTGAAAAAGAAAATTGGCACCTTAAAATTGCCAACAAAGAGTTGGATTTTCTGTCGGAAAAATACGGCAACCATCCCCGCATAGATCTCATTAGCCTAGATGCAAGTGATGCCGAAGAACGTAGGGCACTCATTGCGCACGTCGACATCGTTATTTCCATGCTCCCTCCAAAATTTCATCCAGATGTTGCCAAGGATTGCATCGATCTTAGAACCAACCTGATTACCCCAAGCTATGTTTCCAAAGAAATGAAGGCCTTACACTTACAAGCAAAAGAAAAAGGGGTTACCATCATGAACGAAACGGGCGTAGACCCCGGTTTAGACCACATGAGCGCGATGAAAATCATCGACCAAATCAGAGAGAAAGGCGCAACCCTTACAAGTTTTAAATCTTTCTGTGGGGGTTTGATCGCACCGTCAAACGACGGAAATGCTTGGCACTATAAATTTACTTGGAATCCAAGAAATGTAGTTCTGGCCGGACAAGGGGGGGTCGCTGCTTTCCGTCAAAACAACGAACTCAAATACATCCCTTATACGCAACTGTTTAAAAGGACCGAAAGATTCAACATCGAAGGCCATGGTGATTTTGATGGGTATGCCAATCGGGATTCTTTGAAATACCTCGAAGTATATGACATCAATGAAGTGAAAACCATTTACAGAGGAACCCTGCGTAAACCAGATTTCTGTCAAGGTTGGGACGTTTTTGTAGAGTTAGGGCTTACTGATGATTCCTATGTGTTGGAAAACAGCAATAAACTAACGCCGCGACAACTGTTGAATGGATTTCTTCCCTATGAAGTTGAAATGAGCGTGGAAGATAAACTGAAGCGTTTCCTACGTGCCGATAGAGAACACCTCTTTGTTCTTTTTGAAGAAATTGGTTTCTTTAACCAAGATGAAACAATTACCCATGAAGATTCAAGTCCCGCTTGGTTGCTTCAGACCCTATTGCAGAAAGCTTGGAAATTAAACGATAACGACCGCGACATGATCGTAATGTATCACGAAATTGAATTCGTAGAAGACAACATCCAAAAACGAATCGTATCGTCGATGGTTTCCTTAGGTGAAGACGTAACCTATACCGCAATGTCGAATACAGTCGGGTTACCCATCGCAATCATTACAAAGCTTATGCTAAATGGTTACAGCCATCCGGGTGTTCATATCCCCGTTTCGAGTGAAATTTATAAGCCCGTTTTGAATGAACTTCAAGAATATGGCATTACCTTTAATGAAAATGAATTCCCGTTAACCTAATTTATCATGGAAGATCAAGAAAACCAAATGAACATCGAACTAAGTGAAGAAATCGCTTTGGGGATTTATTCTAACCTAGCCGTAATTACACACTCTCCTGCAGAAGTGGTTTGTGATTTCATCCAAATCATGCCTGGCATGCCCAAAGGAAAAGTTCGATCACGTGTACTCATGACACCTCAAAATGCTAAAAGATTTCTTCAAGCATTGACTGACAACATTGAAAAGTATGAGGAGAATTTTGGCGCCATTCAAGACCCACAAGCTGGCATCCCTCCAATGCACTTCGGTACACCAAACACCATGGCATAAATCCCATGTTAAGCGTTTGTATTCCCGTTTACAATACGAATGTTCTTCAATTGGTAAGTGTGCTGAATTCACAAGCGAAAAAGGTGGGGTTTCCTACCGAAATCCTGTTGTTGGATGATGCTTCAAATGAATCGGCAATCCCCGAATCTATCCTTGAACTTAGCCACGTCTTAGTCCATCGAAATCAAACGAACCTAGGCAGAAGCAAAACGCGTAACTTACTCGCCCAGCAGGCAAAAGGAACCCATCTTCTTTTTTTAGATGGGGATTCTCAAATCATACATGAAGATTTTCTGGAGCTTTGGTGGAAAGCAATTCGCCAAGAAGATAAATCCGTTTTTTACGGCGGTAGTGTTTACCAAGATTCTGAGCCCGATGCCCAGCATTACTTGCGATGGAAAATCAGTGTGACAAGGGAAAGCCTAAGTCTAAATCAACGCAGACTTTCCAATACAGGATTCAAGACCAATAATTTTGTGATTGCAAAATCCTTGGCAGATGCGGTAAAGTTTGACGAGGGTTTATCAGGGTATGGCCACGAAGACACCTTGTATGGATTCGAGCTGCAACGATTGGGATTTTTTACACATCAAATCGACAATCCCGTGCTCAATGCTACGCTCGACGACAATGATGCCTTTTTACGTAAGACAGAAAATGCCATCGGAAACCTGGTTCTAATTTTATCCAGAGAAAAACAAGACAAGGGTTTCATTCAACACGTAAAATTATTGAGGTATTATCTCACCCTGCGCAAATGGAAATTGAGTGCGTGCTTAATGCTCCTAAGAAAATTGTTTTTGGGAATGCTTAAGCAAAGACTTCGAATGGGAAAAAAACCAGGGATTTTGTTGTTTTTTGACATCTATAAACTGTTGGTCCTTGACCAAGAATACCGAAGGTTAAGTTAACAAGGCAATTACTTCATGAAGGTTTCTTTGCTCATTTTGCCAGGTTTCAATTTTTGAGGCATTCTTCCCATTTTCCTTACACTTGGCTAAAAACCGGGGGTCTTTCTGAAACGCTTCAACGGCGCATACAATGTTTTTTGGGGTAACTTCATCCATGGAAATGCCCGCTTCATATTGCATTACCAACCTTTCAATTTCCGGTTGTGGTCCACTGATCACTGCAATGCCAGCTTGGAAATAGTCAAAAATTTTATTGGGCAAAGCATAGTGAAAATTCAAACAATTCAGCGCGTCGTATGCCAACCCAACATCTGCCATTTGGGTATATCGCATCATTTCTAAATAAGGAAGCCTATCTATAAACCTGACAGATGACCCCTTGCCATTACTTACCACCTGGGCTTTTGCATTGGGGATGGCATCTCCACTTCCGATGACAAACAAGGTTACATTTTCCAATCCCCTCATCGCGTCAATGCTTTCTATTAATCCGCGTCCTTTGTTCATACCAGAACCTTGGGTTACAAGGATGAGATGGGTTTCGGGAATACCCAATTCAGTTCGGTTCAATGGAGGCAATAAATCACGTTGTAGTGGAACATTTCGAACAACGTATACCTTTCGATGATATAGTTTTTCAAATCGTTCGGCAATGGATGCGTTGACTGTAAGCATAAGATCAGCATGAACCGCCCATTTTCGCTCTACCCATAGCCAAATCGCTTTTTTGAGGGTGGTGTGTTGAAGTTCAGGGACCTCAGTGAAGATTTCATGGGAATCAAAAACCCATTTTGATTTGCGCACTTTTGAGCATAAAGCACAGGGAATAACTGTGTCTAAATCGTTCGCCCAAAGAAAATCAAAGCGTTGAAAGCATAAGTAAAAAAACAACCGCAAGGTATACTCTAAATAAAAACAGACCCCACTGCTAAAAAGCAAATGGAAACGGTGTGTTTGGAAAGAAAGCACGGGCATGGGCAAACTTTTTTTTAGCTTACGTCCCACCAATACAACATCGAACCCATTCGTAATGAAGGCGTTACAATGCTTTAATACCCTTTGATCTGTGGCTAAATCTGAGGTGACACAAATGATAATTTTTTTCTTTCTCATCGAAGGGTAAAAGTACGGAATTGTAAATGTTCCGAAGTTAATTCAATTGACAATTAAAAAAATCCATAAAAATTTTTTCAATCAAAAAAAGCTTCATACATTTGCAATCCAAATTTTGGAGGGATTGTTCTTTATTTATTGGTACCGACATTCGCCGATGTAGCTCAGTTGGCCAGAGCAGCTGATTTGTAATCAGCTGGTCGGGGGTTCGAATCCCTCCATCGGCTCGGAGTGTTGGGGAGATACTCAAGTGGCTAACGAGGACAGACTGTAAATCTGTTGGTGTACACCTTCGCAGGTTCGAATCCTGCTCTCCCCACGAAGGTAATATATGCGGGAGTAGCTCAGTTGGTAGAGCGTCAGCCTTCCAAGCTGAACGTCGCGAGTTCGAATCTCGTCTCCCGCTCTCTTTGAGTGCCGGTGTAGCTCAGGGGTAGAGCGCTTCCTTGGTAAGGAAGAGGCCACGAGTTCAAATCTCGTCATTGGCTCAATAAAAAAACAGATGCTTCGGCATCTTTATTATAAGTGTAAATTAAAACGAGTATTAACTAAGTAACAAATAAGTAAAATGGCTAAGGAAAATTTCGATCGTTCGAAACCACACGTGAACATTGGAACCATTGGACACGTTGACCACGGTAAAACTACGCTAACTGCTGCAATTTCCAGCGTATTAGCGTCAAAAGGATTGGCTCAAGTAAGAGACTTCTCCTCAATTGATAACGCCCCTGAGGAAAAGGAGCGTGGTATTACCATTAACACATCTCACATTGAGTATGAAACGGCAAACCGTCACTATGCGCACGTTGACTGTCCAGGTCACGCTGACTACGTAAAAAACATGGTAACAGGAGCTGCCCAAATGGACGGAGCAATCCTTGTGGTTGCTGCTACCGACGGACCAATGCCTCAAACACGTGAGCACATTCTTTTAGGTCGCCAAGTAGGTGTTCCTAGAATGGTTGTATTCATGAACAAAGTGGATATGGTTGATGATGAGGAGCTTTTGGAGTTGGTTGAAATGGAAATCCGTGAATTGTTGTCTTTCTACAAATATGATGGTGACAATGCTCCAGTAATTCAAGGTTCTGCCTTGGGTGCATTGAATGGAGAAGAGAAATGGGTTGCAACCGTTGAAGCATTGATGGAAGCAGTAGATACATACATCGAATTGCCTCCACGGGATGTCGATAAAGCGTTCTTGATGCCTATCGAAGACGTATTTACAATTACCGGTCGTGGTACTGTAGCAACAGGTCGTATCGAAACAGGTGTTATCAACTCAGGTGAGACTGTAGACATCTTAGGAATGGGTGACCTTAAACTTTCTTCTACCGTAACTGGGGTAGAAATGTTCCGTAAAATCCTTGACCGCGGTGAAGCAGGTGACAACGTTGGTTTGTTGCTACGTGGTATTGAAAAAACACAAATTAAAAGAGGGATGGTTATCTGTAAACCAGGTTCAACTAAACCTTACCATGAATTCAAAGCTGAAATCTACGTTTTGAAAAAAGAAGAAGGTGGACGTCATACGCCATTCCATAACAAATACCGTCCTCAATTCTATTTCCGTACAACCGATGTAACCGGAGAGATTTTCTTGACAGATGGTCGTGAAATGGTTATGCCAGGTGACAACGTTACCATCAATGTTAAATTGATCGTTCCTGTTGCAATGGACAAAGGACTTCGTTTTGCCATACGTGAAGGAGGTAGAACCGTAGGTGCGGGTCAAGTAACTGAAATCATTTCTTAATTGAGTTATTAAATAAGTTTACAGAAGGGGAGTCAAATTGCTCCCCTTTTTAAACGGGTGTAGCTCAGCTGGTAGAGTGGTGGTCTCCAAAACCATTGGTCGTGGGTTCGAATCCTACCGCCCGTGCAATTAAAATAAAAGTACTGTGTTTCATAAATTTAGAACCTACTTCTTGGAAACGTATTCGGAAATGTTGCACAATGTTACGTGGCCAACATGGAAAGAATTACAAAACAACACAATCATTGTCTTGATATCCATCATCCTCTTCTCAGCAATGGTATTTGGAATGGATTTCACCTTTGGTATTACAGGTAAACAAGGCGATACTTGGAGAGGACTTCTCGGATTTATTTATTAATGACAACAAAAGAAATGTCGGAAATTCCAAAAAGGTGGTATGTGGTTCGCGCAGTGAGCGGCAAAGAAAAAAAGGTAAAAGAACTTCTTGAGCTTGAAATTTCACGTCACAAACTCGATGAATATGTATCGCAAGTACTGATTCCTACCGAAAAAGTGTTTCAAATTAGAAATGGTAAAAAAGTAAACAAAGAAAGATCTTATTTACCTGGTTACGTTTTGATTGAAGCTGCTTTGATTGGAGAAGTTCCTCACATCATCAAAGGCATCACCAATGTAATTGGTTTCTTAGGCTCTGAAAAGGGTGGAGAACCCGTTCCAATGCGCTTGGCTGAGGTAAACAGAATCCTTGGGAAAGTAGACGAGCTCGCTGAAAATGAAGAAGAGGTCAGAATTCCATTCGTAATAGGAGAAGGTGTAAAAGTAATCGATGGTCCTTTCAATAACTTTACCGGTATAATCGATGAGATTAACGAGGATAAGAAGAAATTGAAAGTGATGGTTAAAATATTTGGTAGAAAAAACTTGCTTGAATTAAGCTACATGCAAGTAGAAAAAGAGGTTTAAGGATGTAATAACCGTAGGAGTAAGGAAATCGAAACAAGCTTCCCGATAGTACTTATGTTTGACTACATAAAATGTGAATAAATGGCTAAAGAAGTAGTAGCTTTGATCAAATTACAGATCAAAGGAGGTGCAGCGAATCCCTCGCCACCTATCGGTCCGGCACTTGGTGCAAAAGGGGTAAACATCATGGAATTCTGTAAGCAGTTTAATGCCAGAACCCAAGATAAACCCGGAAAAGTGGTCCCAGTTGTGATCACTGTCTATGCAGACAAATCATTTGAATTCGTTTTAAAAACGCCCCCAGCTGCAGTGCAAATTGTAGAGCAAACGAAAATCAAGAAAGGTTCCTCTGAACCTAATAAATCCAAAGTTGGTTCCATTTCGTGGGACCAGATTCGCTTGATTGCGGAGGATAAACTTCCTGATTTAAATTGCTTTACCGTTGACGCAGCCATGACCATGGTTGCTGGTACAGCACGAAGCATGGGTGTAGTTGTAAAAGGCGGTGAACCTCCAAAACTCAAATAATCTAACGACATGAAAAGAATTTCAAAGAAAAGAAAGGAAGTCTTGTCTAAAGTAGATTTAGAGAAGGCATATTCGCTGAGCGAAGCTTGTAATTTGGTGAAGTCAATTACAACTACCAAATTTGATGCGTCTGTTGATATCGCTGTGCGCCTAGGTGTCGATCCTCGTAAAGCCAATCAAATGGTAAGAGGTACCGTAGCCCTACCGCATGGAACCGGTAAAGACATGAAAGTCCTCGTTTTGTGTACCCCAGACAAAGAAGCAGAAGCGACTGCGGCAGGTGCAGATTACGTTGGATTAGACGACTACATCGCCAAAATCAAAGGCGGTTGGACCGATGTCGATGTAATCATTACGATGCCTAGCGTGATGGGTAAAGTAGGTGCCCTAGGTAGGATTTTAGGTCCACGTGGACTTATGCCAAATCCGAAAACAGGTACAGTTACCTTGGATGTGGCTAAAGCAGTTCAAGAAGTGAAAGCAGGAAAAATTGATTTTAAAGTAGACAAGAATGGTATCGTTCATACGTCTGTTGGAAAAGTTAGCTTCGAAGGCTCGAAACTTCAAGAAAATGCAAGTGAGCTTATTCTAACGCTCCTTAAATTAAAGCCCTCCGCAGCGAAAGGAACCTACATCAAAAGTATTGCATTGAGCTCTACAATGAGTGCCGGAATTCAAATAGATACCAAATCCGTAACTGCTTAATAATTTTAAAATGACAAGAGAAGAAAAAGCAAAATACATCGAGGATTTGGTCGCTGAATTATCTGCATCCAACATACTCTACTTGACAGATACTGCTGATCTAACGGTTGAATCAATCAACAACCTAAGAAGAAAATGCTATCAATCAAACATTTCTTTGAAAGTAGTGAAAAACGCACTTCTTAAAAAAGCAATGGATCGTGTAGAAGGTAAGAATTATGGGGAATTGAAAAACCTTTTGAAAGGTTCTACCTCCATGATGATTAGCGAAGAAGCGAATGCACCCGCAAGATTGATTTCAGAATTACGTAAGAAATCTCCAAAACCAATCCTAAAAGGTGCCTACATTGAAGAAGCAATTTTTGTAGGCGATGACCAATTACTGGCGCTTGAAACGCTCAAATCTAAAGAAGAATTGGTCGGAGAAATCGTTGGTTTGTTACAGAGCCCAATGAAAAATGTATTGTCAGGTCTTAAAGGCGCAGGTGGTAAAATAGCAGGGATCCTTAAAACCCTCGAAGAAAGAGAAAATTAATAGTTATAAATCCTTTTAAAAACAAATAAAATGGCTGAATTAAAGCAAATAGCGGAAACGTTGGTTAACTTAACCGTAAAAGAAGTAAATGAATTGGCAGCAATTCTTAAGGAAGAATATGGAATCGAACCTGCAGCTGCAGCAGCAGTTATGGTCGCTGGTGGCGGCGGTGGCGCTGAAGCAGAAGCTGTAGAAGAGCAAACAGAATTCGACGTAATCTTGAAAGGTTGTGGACCAAACAAACTTGCAGTAGTTAAACTTGTTAAAGAACTTACTGGAAATGGCCTTAAAGAATCTAAAGATTTAGTTGACGCTGCACCTTCTACCTTGAAAGAAGCAGTTTCTAAAGACGAAGCCGAAGCACTTAAGAAATCTCTTGAAGAGGCTGGAGCTGAGGTTGAGGTTAAGTAATTAATCCATGGTTTTGCAGGACAGGCAATCGATTTATTCGGATGCCTTGTCCTGTTTATAGTACGTCCTTTTATTAATTTCAATTAAAATATTCGCCTTGGCAACAAAAACGAATTCAAACCGAATAAACTTCGCATCAAGCAAAAATTTCTTTGAATATCCAGATTTCTTGGAGATTCAATTAAAATCCTTTCGAGAGTTTTTTCAATTGGAAACAACTCCAGAAAACAGGGAAAGTGAAGGACTCTTTAAAGTGTTCGCTGAAAACTTCCCGATAACGGATACCAGAAACCAGTTCGTTTTAGAGTTTCTTGATTATTTCATTGATCCCCCTCGTTATTCCATAGAAGAATGTATCGAAAGAGGACTTACATACAGTGTTCCCCTAAAGGCAAAATTGAAATTGTATTGTACCGATCCGGAACATGAAGATTTCGAAACCATCGTTCAAGATGTTTATTTAGGTACCATTCCTTACATGACACCGAAAGGTTCCTTCGTTGTAAACGGTGCTGAACGCGTAATCGTTTCTCAATTACACCGCTCACCAGGGGTGTTCTTTGGACAATCTCGCCATGCAAATGGAACAAAATTATATTCAGCAAGAATCATCCCTTTCAAAGGTTCTTGGATTGAATTTGCTACCGACATTAACAGCATCATGTATGCTTACATTGATAGAAAGAAAAAATTACCCCTTACCACCCTTTTTAGGGCAATGGGCTTTGAGACCGACCGCGACATCCTTGAAATCTTTGGCCTTGCCGATGAAGTCAAAATTACCAAAGCAATCCTTAAAAAATTGGTTGGACGTAGGTTGGCAGCAAGGGTTCTTAAAACCTGGATCGAAGATTTCGTAGATGAAGATACTGGAGAAGTAGTTTCAATTGAAAGAAATGAAGTTGTTCTTGACCGTGAACTTCTGATCGAAGAAAAACACCTTGAAGACATCCTGAATTCAGGGGCTAAATCAATCATCTTGCACAAAGAAAATGCAAATGCCATTGATTATACTATTATCTATAACACCCTTCAAAAAGATGCAACCAATTCTGAAAAAGAAGCAATTGAGTACATCTACCGACAATTACGAAACGCAGATCCACCAGATTTCGAAACCGCAAAAGGTGTTTTCGAAAAATTATTCTTCTCGGATACACGCTATGATCTTGGTGAAGTAGGACGTTTTAGGTTAAATAAAAAACTTAAAATAAACGCAGAAGAAACATCAAGGGTACTTACAAAACAAGACATCATTGAAATTGTAAAATACCTAATTGAATTGATCAACTCTAAAGCGGATGTGGATGATATCGATCACCTTTCCAACCGTCGCGTTAGAACCGTTGGTGAACAATTGTACGCACAATTCGGAGTAGGTCTTGCCAGAATGGCCCGTACCATTCGTGAAAGAATGAACGTGAGAGACAATGAGGTATTTACCCCTATTGACTTGATCAACGCGAAAACATTGAGCTCAGTTATCAATTCCTTCTTTGGAACCAATCAACTTTCTCAATTCATGGACCAAACCAATCCTTTGTCAGAAGTTACGCACAAACGTAGACTTTCAGCACTAGGGCCTGGCGGTTTATCTCGTGAAAGAGCAGGATTTGAGGTAAGGGACGTTCACTACACCCACTACGGTAGGTTGTGTACCATTGAAACGCCAGAAGGTCCAAACATTGGTCTAATTTCTTCGCTTTGCGTTTTCGCCAAAGTAAATAAATTAGGTTTCATTGAAACTCCATATCGTAAAATTGACAATGGTAAAGTTGTACTTACAGAAGAGCCATTGTACCTAGCCGCTGAAGAAGAAGATGGGAAAACCATCGCTCAAGCGAATGCAATTGTGGATGACAAAGGAAATTTCTTATCCGATGTTGTTAAAGCAAGGTATGAAGGAGATTTCCCAGTGGTGAAACCAAAAGACCTTACCCTTATGGACGTTGGAGCCAACCAAATCGCATCGATTGCGGCTTCCTCCATTCCGTTCCTAGAACATGATGATGCCAACCGTGCCCTAATGGGATCAAACATGCAACGTCAAGCTGTACCTTTGATCAAACCAAGTTCGCCGATTGTCGGTACCGGTATTGAAGAATTGGTGGCAAGAGACTCTCGTGTGTTGGTGAACGCTGAAGGACCAGGTGTGGTTGAATACGTTGATGCCAATGAAATCATAATTCGTTACGATTGGAACGATGAAGATAAATTGGTTTCCTTCGACAGTGAAGTAAAAAAATACAACCTGACCAAGTTTGCAAAAACAAACCAAAGTACTTGTATGAACCTTAAACCGATTGTCCAAAAAGGAGATCGCGTGGCGAAAGACCAAGTACTTTGCGAGGGATATGCCACCCAAAAAGGGGAGTTGGCACTTGGACAAAACATGAAAGTAGCTTTCATGCCTTGGAAAGGTTACAACTTTGAGGATGCCATCGTAATCTCTGAAAAAGTGGTTCGAAATGACATCTTTACCTCGATTCATATTGATGAGTATTCTTTGGAAGTACGTGATACAAAAAGAGGAATGGAAGAGCTTACCTCTGACATTCCAAATGTGAGCGAAGAAGCAACCAAGGACTTAGATGAAAATGGATTGATTCGCATCGGCGCTGAGATTAAAGAAGGAGACATCCTGATTGGAAAAATTACGCCTAAAGGTGAAACCGATCCATCCCCAGAGGAAAAATTATTGCGTGCAATATTTGGAGACAAAGCTGGAGATGTGAAAGATGCTTCCCTAAAAGCAGGACCTTCACTTAGAGGTGTGGTAATCAACAAAAAACTTTTCTCTCGTGCTGTTAAAGACCGTAAAACCAAGAGCCAAGACAAACCAATTTTGGAAATCTTAGATGCGGAATTTCAAAAAGAACACTACGAGCTAAAAGAAAAATTGGCCGAAAAATTATTGACCATCATCGGAGAGAACAAATCCTCAGGTGTATTCAATAACTTTAAGGAAGAACTGATCAAAAAAGGAACTAAGTTTTCTACCAAAGTGCTCATGGCATTGGATTATACCATAATCAATCCTTTGAATTGGACCTCTGATGAGAAAATTAACCAAATGATCAGCCGAGTGATCCATAATTTTAGCATCAAATCAAACGACCTCTTTGGAAATTACAAACGTAAAAAATTCCATATTTCTGTAGGAGATGAACTTCCAGCAGGAATTGTGAAACTTGCAAAAGTGTACGTTGCCAAAAAACGAAAACTGAAAGTTGGAGATAAAATGGCGGGAAGACATGGTAACAAAGGAATCGTAGCCAACATCGTTCGTCAAGAAGACATGCCTTTCTTGGAAGATGGAACCCCAGTCGACATCGTATTGAATCCGTTGGGTGTACCTTCTCGTATGAACTTAGGACAGATTTACGAAACCGTTCTTGGTTGGGCAGGTGAAAAATTAGGAATCAAGTTTGCAACGCCGATTTTTGATGGTGCCAGCCCTGCTGAAATTGATGAATGGACTGTAAAAGCAGGTGTTCCAAAATCGGGAAAAACCTATCTGTATGACGGTGGTACCGGTGAACGTTTTCACCAACCAGCTACCGTTGGAATCATCTATATGTTGAAACTTTCTCACATGGTAGATGATAAAATGCACGCCAGATCCATCGGGCCATACTCATTGATTACACAACAACCTTTGGGTGGTAAAGCCCAATTTGGAGGTCAAAGATTTGGTGAGATGGAGGTTTGGGCAATCGAAGCATTTGGTGCTGCGAATATCCTTCAAGAATTACTTACCGTTAAATCCGATGATGTTATCGGTAGAGCAAAAGCGTATGAAGCAATTGTGAAAGGTGATGTTATTCCTGAACCAGGTATCCCAGAATCATTCAATGTATTGTTGCATGAATTGCGCGGATTGTGTTTGAACGTGTCCTTAGATTAATTGATTAATTAGATTTTAAGCAATAAAAATGGCTTTGAAAAAAGAAACCCCAAAAAAACAAAATAGCTTTAGTAAAATAACCATTTCTTTGGCCTCACCAGAGATTATTCTAGAGCACTCAAGTGGTGAAGTACTTAAACCGGAAACCATTAACTACAGAACCTACAAGCCGGAACGAGATGGTTTGTTTTGTGAACGTATTTTTGGACCCGTTAAAGATTATGAATGCCACTGTGGTAAATACAAACGCATTCGATACAAAGGAATCGTTTGTGACCGTTGTGGGGTAGAAGTTACCGAGAAAAAAGTGCGAAGAGAACGAACAGGACATATTTCCTTGGTTGTTCCTGTGGCTCATATTTGGTATTTCCGCTCGCTTCCAAACAAAATTGGTTACCTCCTTGGGATGCCTACCAAAAAGTTAGATCAAATCATCTATTATGAGCGTTATGTGGTGATCCAAGCCGGTATGACTACCGAAATGGAAGGACTTGCGCTTAAGAAATTTGACTTCTTGACGGAAGAAGAATACCTCGATATTATTGAGAATCCTGCTTTGAAAGACAACCATTTCTTAGACGATACAGATCCCAATAAATTCATTGCCAAAATGGGCGCTGAAGCATTATATGATTTGCTTAAGAGCATGGATCTTGAATCTATGTCTCACCAATTGCGCGCTTCTGCGGAAGATGAAACCTCCGTACAACGTAAAAATGAAGCCCTCAAAAGACTTCAAGTTGTGGAAGCAATGCGTGATTCTCAAAAAAGAATTGACAACCGTCCTGAATGGATGATTGTGAAAGTGGTACCTGTGATTCCACCTGAATTGCGTCCTTTGGTTCCCCTTGATGGTGGACGATTTGCAACTTCGGATTTGAATGACCTCTACCGACGTGTAATCATTCGTAACAATCGACTTAAAAGATTGATCGAGATCAAAGCGCCTGAAGTGATCTTAAGAAACGAAAAAAGGATGCTTCAAGAATCGGTAGATTCACTTTTTGACAATTCAAGAAAATCCAGCGCGGTTAAAACAGAATCCAATCGTGCCCTTAAGTCACTTTCTGATTCATTGAAAGGAAAACAAGGTAGGTTCCGTCAAAACCTACTCGGTAAAAGGGTGGATTATTCAGCCCGTTCTGTAATTGTCGTTGGTCCTGATTTGAAACTTCACGAATGTGGGCTTCCCAAAAATATGGCTGCGGAACTTTACAAACCGTTTATCATTCGTAAAATGATTGAACGTGGCATCGTGAAAACAGTGAAATCTGCAAAGAAAATTGTAGACCGAAAAGAACCAGTGGTTTGGGACATCCTTGAAAATGTATTAAAAGGTCACCCTGTATTGCTAAACCGTGCACCAACACTTCACCGTTTGGGAATCCAAGCTTTTCAACCGAAATTGATTGAAGGAAAAGCCATTCGTTTACATCCTTTGGTAACAACCGCATTCAACGCCGACTTTGACGGTGACCAAATGGCGGTTCACTTACCCCTTGGAAATGCAGCCATCCTTGAGGCTCAAATGTTGATGCTTGCATCGCACAATATCCTTAACCCTGCCAATGGTGCTCCGATTGCCGTTCCTTCCCAGGATATGGTTTTGGGTCTGTATTACATGACCAAAGGAAAGCTATCTACTGAGGATGATGTAGTGAAAGGACAAGATGGTATTTTCTATTCTCCAAAAGAAGTAATCATTGCCTTAAACGAACGAAAACTAGACCTTCACGCAAGAATCAAAGTGAAATCCTATGATCTTGATGAACAAGGGGTTCCTGTACTTAAATTGATTGAAACCACCTGTGGTCGTGTACTTTTCAATGAAAAAGTGCCTAGAGAAGTTGGTTTTATCAATGATGTATTAACCAAAAAAGCGTTGCGTGACATCATCGGGGAAGTATTGAAAATTTCAGGAACTTCCAGAACGGCACAATTCCTTGACGATATCAAATCCCTAGGATATGACATGGCGTTCAAAGGAGGGTTATCGTTTAACCTTGATGACATTATCATCCCGAAAGAAAAAGAAGCCTTGGTTTCTAAAGCCTCTACCGATGTAAAAGAAGTAATGGCTAATTATAACATGGGATTGATCACCAACAATGAGCGTTACAATCAAATCATTGACATCTGGACACATACCAATTCAAGGTTGACACATACCTTAATGGAACAGTTAAAATCTGACCGTCAAGGGTTTAATTCTATCTACATGATGTTTGATTCTGGTGCAAGGGGTTCAAAAGAACAAATTCGCCAGCTCTCAGGAATGAGGGGTTTGATGGCAAAACCACAAAAATCAGGAGCTTCGGTTCAAGAAATCATTGAAAATCCGATCCTTGCAAACTTTAAAGAAGGACTTTCCATCTTGGAGTATTTTATCTCTACCCACGGTGCACGTAAAGGATTAGCCGATACCGCCTTGAAAACAGCGGATGCAGGTTACCTAACACGTCGATTGGTGGATGTAGCACAAGATGTTGTCATCAATTCAGAAGACTGTGGTACCCTAAGAGGTATCGTTGCAACTTCATTGAAGAAAAACGATGAGATCGTAGAACCTTTGTACGACAGAATCCTTGGAAGAACTTCTGTTCATGACATTTATTTCCCTGAATCTGATCAGTTACTTGCCTACAGTGGCGATTTAATTTCTGAAGACATTGCGAAATCAATTGAAAAAGCAGGAATTGAAGAAGTAGAAATTCGTTCTGTACTTACGTGTGAAATGCGCAAAGGCGTTTGTTCTAAATGTTATGGAAGAAACCTTGCTACCCATAGGGTGGCTCAAATTGGAGATGCTGTAGGTGTAATTGCCGCACAATCCATTGGAGAACCAGGAACACAGCTTACCCTTCGTACCTTCCACGTTGGGGGTACCGCATCAAACATTGCAGACATTTCTGACATCAAAGCAAAAGCTTCTGGAAGATTGGAAATTGAAGAATTGCGAACCATTGAAAAGAAAAATCCGGATGGATCTCCTAAAGTTATTGTAGTGGGACGTTCCGCAGAATTGAGAATCATCGATGAAAAAACCGGAATCATTGTAATGAATGCAAACATTCCTTACGGTTCTGATTTAATGGTAGTTACCAATACTAAAATCAAGAAAGGCGATGTAATCTGTAAGTGGGATCCATACAATGCCCTAATCATCACTGAGGTGAAAGGGAAAGTTGTTTTCGATAACATCATTGAAGGCATTACCTTCCGTGAGGAGATGGATGAGCAAACAGGATTTACCGAAAAAGTAACGATTGAAACAAGAGACAAGAAAAGAAGTCCCGCGATTCATATCATAGATGCTAAAACCAAAGAAATTCTTAGGGAATATTCACTTCCTGTAAATGCACACATTTCTGTTAATGAAGGTGATGTGGTAGATGCAGGGGTTACCTTGGTTAAAATCCCAAGATTGGCAGGTAAAACGGGTGACATCACCGGTGGACTTCCTAGGGTTACTGAGCTTTTTGAAGCAAGAAATCCATCTAATCCAGCGGTAGTTTCTGAAATTGATGGAACAGCAACATATGGTAACATCAAACGTGGAAACAGAGAAATACTTATTACTTCTAAACTAGGAGAGGTTCGTAAATACCTTGTTCCACTTTCTAAACACATCTTGGTACAACAAAATGACTTCGTTCGGGCAGGTCAACCTTTATCCGATGGGGCCATTACACCAAATGACATCCTTAACATTGAAGGACCGACCAAAGTACAGGAGTACATCGTGAATGAAATTCAAGAGGTATACCGTTTGCAAGGTGTGAAAATTAATGATAAACATTTCGAGGTTATTGTACGCCAAATGATGCTTAAAGCAGAAATCATTGACTCAGGGGACACAAGGTTCTTGGAAGGTCAATCTGTGCACAAAGCGGACATTATGGAAGCAAATGATAAATTGTACGGATTGATGTTGGTGCGTGATGCAGGCGACTCTACCGAAGTTGAAAAAGGACAAATGATTTCTGTACGTAAATTACGTGATGAAAACTCTAGGTTGAAACGTGAAGATAAAAAATTGATCGAAGGAAGGGAAGCCGTTCCTGCTACCTCAACGCCTTTGCTTCAAGGTATTACCAGAGCGTCCCTACAAACACAATCATTTATCTCTGCAGCATCTTTCCAAGAAACAACCAAAGTATTAAACGAGGCTGCCATTTCTGGAAAAGAAGATCACTTATTGGGATTGAAAGAAAATGTAATCGTAGGACACCTAATTCCGGCTGGAACAGGCGTTCGTCATTTCCAAAACATGATTGTTGGCTCGAAAGAGGTGTATGACAAACTTGTTGAAGAGAACGAAGCGTAACCTAAAGACCAAATTCTAATTTAAATCCCGCAGTTGCTGCGGGATTTTTTTATGCAATTTTATCCCATTCAGGTTTGTTCTTTAACAATTCAACCATTTTTTTACGCAAGGAAAGGTATTTTGGGTTTTCTAACCGTGGGTCCTCATTGTAAATCGCTTCTGCTTCATCTCTGGCTAAAATGACGATGGATTGGTCTTTGGATAGATCCGCCATTTTGAAATTTAACGCGCCGCTTTGTTGTGTTCCTAATAAATCACCCGGACCGCGCAATGCCAAATCAACTTCTGCAATCTTAAATCCATCTGTGGTTTCAACCATGGTTTCCATTCGTTTTTTTGCTTCTTTCGAAAGTGCGTGCGGCGTCATTAAAATGCAATGGGATTTTTCACCCCCTCTACCCACACGTCCCCTAAGTTGATGAAGTTGCGATAAACCAAACCTTTGCGCGCTCTCAATTACCATCACCGTGGCATTGGGAACATTCACCCCAACCTCTATCACTGTCGTCGCCACCATGATGTTTGTGATCCCATCGATAAATCGTTTCATTTCATAGGCCTTGACCTCTGGTTTTAATTTGCCATGAACGATGCTTACTTGGTAGGTCGGCAAGGGAAAAGCCCTTGAGATGGCTTCGAATCCGTCTGACAAACTCTTAAAGTCCAAGGTCTCGCTGTCGTCAATTAAAGGGTAAACAATGTAAATCTGTCGGCCCTTTTCGATTTCTTTGCGCATGAAACCAAACAACTCCGAACGATGTGAATCAAATCGATGAAGGGTTTGGATGGGTTTTCTTCCGGGTGGAAGCTCGTCTATTACAGAAATCTCTAAATCTCCATAAAAGGTCATTGCAAGGGTTCTTGGAATAGGGGTTGCGGTCATAACCAAAACATGGGGTGCCAAGGTGTTTTTTTTACGCATTTTAGCACGTTGTGCGACCCCGAATCGGTGTTGTTCATCAATTACTACAAGTCCGAGGTTTTTGAAGACGACGGGATCCTCTAGCAACGCGTGTGTGCCTACCAGGATTTGGATGTTACCATCGGCAAGGTCCTTAAACATCGGCGTTCGTTGGGACTTCTTCGTAGAACCAGTTAACAATTCCACTCGGACCGGTAAATCTTGAAGCAATTCGCGCAGGGTTTCTGCATGTTGATGGGCTAAAATTTCTGTAGGCGCAAGCAAAGCCGCCTGATAATCATTTCCATTTGCAATGAGCATTGAAATCAAGGCGACCAACGTTTTACCCGACCCAACATCCCCTTGAAGTAGACGGTTCATATGGCGTTCCGTTAGAAAGTCCTTCCGTATTTCGCGGATGACTCTTTTTTGTGCGTTCGTTAAATCAAAAGGCAGGTAATCATTGTAAAAAGTCTTTAGTATTTCGCCTGATTCGGGAAACAAAAATCCTTTTTCAGTCCGTTTTCGAATGCCTTTTCGGAGGATCATTTCAAATTGCATGAGAAACAACTCTTCAAACTTGAATCGAAACTGTGCACGTTGGAAATCAATTTCAGTTTCTGGGAAATGGATGTTTTTACAAGCGATTGCCAACGAGGGCATTTTGTGTTTTTCCAATAGGTATTCGGGTAGAAAGTCCGCTTGCCTGGTAAGATCGGTTTGTTCGAACAAGGTACGTATGGCTTTTTCGATGCCTCGGGAATGAAGTCCTTTTGAATTCAGTTTTTCGGAGCTTCCATAAATGGGCTGAAAACCCTTTGTAATGGAATCCTCAAGGGGGGATATCTCTGGGTGCGCAATGGTCCAATGGTTTCCAATGGATTTTGCTTTTCCAAAAATCTGGTATTTTTTCCCGATTACCAACGTGGGTTTAATCCATCGCCATCCTTGAAACCACATCAATTGTATGCTCCCGCTTTCATCGCTAAACCTGCACTGTAAACGTTTGTGTCTTGCGTTTCCAATCTCTTGAATGGCATCTATGTAGCCAATGCATTGTACGTAACCATCTACGAGGTGAACTTGTGCACATTGGTGAATTTTCGATCGATCGACATACCGAAACGGAAAATGATAGAGTAAGTCGATAAATAAAGAAATTCCGAGCTCCTTGGATAAGAGTTCAGCCTTCAGCGGACCAATCCCTTTGAGGTAAGCAATTGGGGTATAGAGCGAATCGGACATTTATCGCATGGGTTATTTCCAAACCCCCATTTTTCCAAATTTTTCGATTCGAAGGTTTATTCTTTGATCAGGTTCAAGGGCGTCCAATTCTTCCAGATAGCCTAGAATTTTGGTTTTTACGGTAGCAAATATTTCTTGATGCGAACGGT
Organism: Chryseobacterium gleum; assembly: GCA_945882095.1. GTDB lineage: Bacteria > Bacteroidota > Bacteroidia > Flavobacteriales_D > Crocinitomicaceae > UBA952. The sequence continues at coordinate 119,597 of CAMCWF010000001.1, read as the reverse complement.
GTGCTCCGTTGATCGGTTCTGTAATTACATCGTCCACCAAACCAAAGGATTTCATGTCGGTTGAAGTAAGTTTCAATGCGCTGGCAGCCTGTTCCTTGTGTTCCCAAGACCTCCAAAGGATGGATGAGCAAGATTCAGGTGAAATCACCGAGTACCAAGTGTTTTCGAGCATTACGACCTTGTCTCCAACGCCAATGCCCAACGCACCTCCTGAAGCTCCTTCGCCAATAACGATGCAGATCACAGGGACTTTTAGTCGCATCATTTCATAAATGTTTCTCGCAATGGCCTCTCCTTGTCCACGTTCTTCAGCTTCCAACCCGGGATATGCGCCTGGGGTATCTATAAAAGTAACAATGGGTTTGTTAAATTTCTCTGCCATTTTCATCAAACGCAGCGCTTTTCGGTATCCTTCAGGATTGGGCATTCCAAAATTCCGAAACTGACGCATTTTGGTGTTTATGCCTTTTTGTTGACCTATGAACATTACGGTTCGTCCATCAATGCTTCCAAAACCACCAACCATCGCCTTGTCATCCTTTACGCCTCTGTCTCCATGCAATTCGAGAAAATCACCTCCAGTAACTGCAGAGATGTAAGCCAAAGAATATGGTCGATCCGGATGGCGGGAAAGTTGAACACGTTGCCACGGCGTGAGGTTCTTGAAAATTTCTGTGGAAGTTTCCTCATATTTCTTTTTCAATTCCAATACCTTGTCACGCATGTCAACCTGCGTGTTGTTGCCGATTTCTTGGGTTTGGTTAATCTGCTCCTCTAGTTCTTTCAAGGGCAGCTCAAAGTCTAAAAATGTATGCATTTTATGTCGTTCTTTAAACAAAAGTAAAAATTTTGATGGGTTCTTGTAATTTTGTCACATGATCCTTTATCCAAATGCAAAAATAAATCTTGGACTGAACATCCTTGAAAAGCGAAATGACGGTTATCACAACATAGAAACGGTAATGATACCCATCCCGGTTTTTGATGTTTTGGAGCTTACAGAATCTAATGAATTTGAAATGATTTATTCTGGCATTCCTTTGCCGATGGACGGTAAGCCCGGGTTGTGTGAAATGGCTTATCAATCTTTTTGTCGAAAACAGCCGATTCCGCCGGTTCGGATTCACCTCCGCAAACAAATCCCCATTGGTGCGGGTTTAGGGGGCGGTTCTTCCGATGCTGCTTTCACCTTACTTGGACTCAATGAAATGTTTGAAGTAGGATTGTCAAAACAAGACCTCATGGATATGGCTGCAGAAATTGGCAGTGATTGTGCTTTTTTTATCCAAAACCAACCCTGTCTCGCCACAGGTCGAGGGGAAATATTGCAACCAATTTCATTGGATTTAGACAATTTATACATCGTTCTCATCCATCCTGACCTACACATCAGTACAAAGGAGGCGTATGCGAACGTAATACCCGAGGTACCCAAAGATGCGCTTGGAAAAAGAATTCATTTGCCCCGTCAAGATTGGCAAGCGTGCCTTCCAAATGATTTTGAACCCGGACTGGCCTTGCAATACCCTGAAATTGCCGATGGGATTTCACGATTGAAAGATGCCGGCGCATTCTATGCCGCACTCTCAGGCAGCGGATCGTCCTACTTTGGGCTTTTCACGGGTGATGCTTTAATAAACAGGGCAGAATGGCCTCAAAGTTTGTTTGTTGGTAAATTGGAGTTAACCCCTAAAAAAAAGGCATAGGTATTCAACGTTTAGCCAATTGTCGTATATTTAAGGTCATTAACACCTAAATATTTAACTATGAAAAAAATTTTTACTTCAGTTTTAGCTCTTTTTATTGCTTCTGCATCTTTTGCACAAGTAACGGTAACCTTTCGTGTTGACGTAACAAACTTTATCGCTGGAGGCGGAGTTATCGATGCAACGGGGATTCGTTTAACTGGAAATTTTTCTTCCAGAAATGCCACAGCGGGTGGAGCGCCAATGGCTGATTTTTCTCCTTCTATCCCAAGTGGTGCAATGACAAGTTTGCCGAATAACATCTGGCAATTGGCGGTTACTTTTCCACAAGCATCCATTGGACAATCTTTAAACTATTTGTTTGTGAATGGTAACTTCGGAAGCCAAGAAGGTACAGCGGCTTCAAGTACACTAATTTCAGGACAATGTGGAGCTACTACGACAGTTCAGGGAACACCATTGGTTACAAGAGTATTGGCAGCGATTCCTAATACAGCAACAACCTATGCTTTTTGTTGGGATAAATGTACCGCATCTTGCAATGCAGGATTGAACGACGTTGAGATTTCAAATGTCATGGTTACGCCGAATCCAGCTTCTGACTTCGTTGTTTTTGGTTTTGAATCTGTTTCTAACGAAGCTACCATTTCATTGTTTGACCTTTCTGGTAAAGAAGTATTGAATCAAAACGTTGTTACCGAAAGCGTAAACAACATCGAGATTTCAACTGCGAATTTAAATGCAGGGACATATTTTTATCAAATTAAATCTGGAGACAACATTACTTCAGGAAAATTGATGAAAAACTAATTCACCTTCAACCCATTGAAAAGCTCAACTTCGGTTGGGCTTTTTTCGTTTAAAGAAGTAAAACATAAGTAAAATCCCTGAAGCGAGCAAGGCCGCTTTTCCTAAAAAATCACCCTGACGGGTATAGAATGTTAATCCTTCCAACAAAGGGATTTTCATGTCAATGTAATCTTGTGTGTCGAATTTAGTTGCTGTTAGACAATTGCCATTGGGATTAAAAACGGAACTTATCCCTGTGTTTCCTGACCTCACCAGGTACTTTCTGTTTTCAATGGCTCGCAATGCAGAAAAGGAATTGTGTTGTTTGTACCCAGGTGTGTTGCCCCACCATCCATCGTTCGTGATTACGCACAGCAGGTTTGCACCTTGTTTCACTTGTCTCCCAATAAATTCTCCATAAATCGACTCGTAGCAAACGATGGGGGCAAGTTTTAACCTTCCATCGTGGACCATTTTAGGGTAGCGTTCAGTCCCTAAAGAGCCCGAGCCTCCTTCAAGCTCAATGGCATATTTCTCTAAAAAGGGCAAAAGACTGATAAAAGGTACCTTTTCAACGCCAAGTACCAATTTCGATTTATGGACAAAATTTATCTTTTTCTCAGAGAAATAGAGAGACGAGTTATAGGATTCATAAAACCCTTCATTGGGAATTTCTCGGCTCGCAGAAGAGTATTTTTTATCGAAAATTTTGAAGGTTGAAGCGCCAATGAGAATTTTACAATGCTTTTTTTCGATAAGGTTTTCCTTTAGGAGCTTGTAGGATTTCGTGTTTTTAAATTGATTCTCCACAAAATACTCTTGGATGGCGGTTTCAGGACATAGGATCAGCAAAGAGTCGTTCGGCGCGCCGCTGGCCATCTCAATCATGCGTTCCAATTGTGCCTCGGCGGACATTCCCCCAAACTTATCTTTGTAAGGGTCAATGTTAGGTTGAATGATCCTTAGGTTTTGCTTGAATGCATGTTGGGTGCGATTTTGCAAGTTCTGAAGTAACAGTATTGAGCAAAAAAGGGGTATGGCCATGAACCCTAGGGTAACGTAAACCAAAAGGTTTCTTTTTGCGGGTAGACAAACCATTAAGGTCAGGAGCACATTGATACACATCACCCAGAGACTTCCACCTAAGATTCCAGTATACTCATACCATTGAACCCATGTTGGACGTATGGAAAAGAAATTTCCCATGGTAAGCCAGGGCCATGAAAGCTCCCAATTTAAGTGCGCATATTCAAAACTCAACCAGAGCAAACTGGTAAAAATTAAATAATGAAGGTTTCCTTTTTTCCTTGTGATGCGATAGGCAAGGGTTAAAGCCCCTGACATCAATAAGCCATTGCTCACAAAAGCCATGATTGCACCTGCATGGGTTGAATTCCAAATCCACCAAGTCGTCCAGATGTTAAAAACCAGCATACTGATCAATGCGTGAATGAAGAAATGTCTAGTTTTTTTAGCTTCAGACTTCAGAGAAATGCCTAAGGTAAACAAGGGTACCCATGCCATATAAACCAATGGAGTCAAGCTTCCTGTAAAGGGGAATGACAAACCCAGCAAAACTCCCGAGAGGAGACTTGCAATATACCTTTGTTGTCGTGTTAGCGGGATCATAGGATACAAAATAAACAAAAAAAAGCCCCTCGGGATGCGAAGGGCTTAAAATATCAGTATTTATTAATTATGCTTCTGTGGTCTCGAAAGGAACAACGGATACGTATGAACGGTTGTCCTTTTTCTTACGGAATTCTACCAATCCATCTGCGACTGCAAATAAGGTATGGTCTTTACCAATTCCAACATTGTCACCTGGGTGATGCTGCGTTCCGCGTTGACGTACGATGATGTTACCGGAAATAGCAACTTGTCCACCAAAAATTTTCACACCCAATCGCTTGCTGTGTGACTCTCTACCATTTTTAGAACTACCGACTCCTTTCTTATGTGCCATGATTATCCTTCTATTAAAATATTTTAACCTTTAATTTCTGTGATTTTCACAGAAGTGAATTGTTGACGATGCCCGTTTTTCTTGGCATAGCCTTTTCTTCTTTTCTTTTTGAAAATAATTACCTTGTCTCCTTTGACATGGTCTAATACTTCAACGGTGACACTTGCACCGTTAATAGCTGGGGCGCCTAAAGTTATATTGCCTTCGTCTTCGATGAGTAATACATTTTCAAAAGTTACTTTTGAGCCTGTTTCTGCATCCATTCGATGAACATATACCTTCTGGTCTTTCTGCACTTTGAACTGCTGCCCTGCTATATCTACTATTGCGTACATTGAACTAGAAATTTTAAGTTATTGAATTTCGGAGGGCAAAGATATGTTTTCTATTTATAAATACAAAAACTTTATTGCCTATTCTTTTTCCAAATTTTCAGAATGTTTTCATGGAAATTCACCAAGAATACACCGACCAGAATAATTGCCATGGAAAACAACTGCTGAAGGGTCAGAGATTCATGAAGTATGAAACCAAAAAACACTGCGAAAATAGGGATTAAATAGGTAACCGAGCTTGCAAATAGGGCGGATGTTAACTTGATCAGTCGGTTGAAAAGAACATTCGAAATCGCCGTTCCTATGAACCCCAAAATGAATACATATCCCAAAGACTGCATTCCGAATTTTGCTTGAAGCAATGCGGTCCCTGTTCCTGTGTACAAAAAGGTGAGTAATGAAAACGGAAGGATGCACAACAATCCGAGCGAGGAAACTTCCAATGCGCTTACATGACTTAATTTTTGGCGGATGGTGTTCACGCTTATTCCATATAACAAGGTGGCAAGTAAAATGGCTAAAATATGGGTTGGGGTTCCTCCAAGTTTAAGTCCAAGGCTTGCGCTGACCAAGGTGCCAATGCCTAATATCCCAACCATAATCCCCATGACCTGTAGTCGGTGAATTTTAATCCCAAAAGCGACGAATCCAATCAGTGCAGTAAAAACCGGTGTAAAACTGTTGAGGATCCCGCTTAATCCACTGCTGAGTCCAGTCCCGGCGTAGGTAAATAAAAACGACGGAATAAAGTTACCACACAATCCCACAATCAAGAAGTAAATCCCGGTTTTGGAAAACAACAAGCGGTATTTTGGAACAGCGAATGGGAGAAAGGCCAATGCAGCAATAAGCATGCGCAAACCAGCAACCTGTTGCGCATCTAAGGTTTTGAATCCCTTCACTGGTTCCATCCCCAATTTCATAAGGATGAACGAGCTGCCCCAAACGCATCCCAGGACGACTAAAAAAAGGACACCTTTTATTTTTTTTTGCACAAACAAAGGTAAGTATAAATATTCACCCACAATTTCCCACTTGTGAAAATATTAATGAAAGCTAAAGTAGTTCTCAAAATAATTTTTTTATTGCATTGCGTTGTTGTAAATTTGCTTCATAAGTTATTAACAATTTAAATTTTGGTGGTAAAAAGTGGTAAGATTACCATTAACTTTACCCATTATAACGCTATGGCAGGTTTAGTCGGAGAATTTGAGGTAAAACTGGATGTAAAAGGCCGGTTTTTGTTTCCTTCTGGTTTACGGAAGCAGCTCTCCGGTGGATCTCAGCGAGATTTTATGTTGAACAAGGGGTTTGAACAATGTTTGACCATTTACCCGCTCCCAGAATGGGAAAAGGTGAGTGCAAAACTTGAGAAAATAAACCTCTTCAACCCAAAAAACAGGATGTTTTACCGACTGTTTCACCAAGGAGCCAAGCAGGTTTCTTTGGATGGTGCAGGAAGGTTGCTCATTCCAGTTGCCCACATGGAAAGGGTTGGGTTGGTGTCGGATGTAATGCTTATTGCTTACAACGACCGCATAGAAATCTGGGATAAGGCAATGTACTTCGAGATGATCGAAGGCAACATGCCGAATTTCGCTGACCTGGCCAATGAAGTAATGGGTGATTTTAACAATGAAGAATAACTTAGCATACCACGTCCCTGTTTTATTGGAAGAAAGTGTCGCTGGATTAAACCTAAATCCCGATGCTTTGGTTGTGGACGCGACCTTCGGTGGAGGCGGTCATTCTGCGTTGATTCTCTCAAAATTAGGCCCAAAGGGTAAGCTTTTCGCAATAGATCAAGATGCGGATGCTCATGCCAATGGTTTTGATGCGCCCAATTTCAAACCAATCAACGGAAATTTTCAATACCTGAAAAATCACCTTGCGATGCAAGGGGTGTCAAAGGTAGATGCAATCTTGGCAGACATCGGCGTTTCTTCCCATCAGTTCGATGCTGCTGAACGTGGTTTTAGCCTGCGGAACAATGGCCAGCTAGATATGCGGATGAATCGAAAGAACGATAACTCGGCAGCGAGTGTTTTGAATGCTTACTCGGAGTCCGATTTACTCACGATGTTCAGGAGTTATTCTGACATTTCCAATGCATATCGATTGGTGCAGCAGTTACTGGCTTTTCGCAACATTAAACCTTTTGAATTTACCGAAGAATTGGTAAGGGTTAGTGAGAAATGTGCCCCCAAAACAAAAGAACATAAATACATCGCGCAAGTGTTTCAAGCACTTCGGATTGAAGTGAATCAAGAAATTGAGGCGTTAAAAGCGTTGCTTTTGGCTTCTTCGGAGGTGCTTAACCCGGGAGGAAGGATGGTGGTGATTTCTTATCACTCGATTGAGGATAGGCTCGTGAAAAATTTCTTCAAACGTGGATCCTTCGACGGGGAAATCACAAAGGATTTTTTCGGCAATGTCCAAAAACCATTTGAAGAATGGAACCGTCATCCATTGGTTCCAAGCGATGCTGAAATTGAAAGAAACAGCCGTGCCCGAAGTGCGAAACTTAGAATTGCAACGAAAAAATGACAGGAAATCAATTTACCTCCCAGGATGATGGCGTAAAGGCGAATCCTACGCCTAAAAAACCCAAGACAACCGTGGGGATTTTAACGCAAATACTCAATGGTGATTTCTTGTCAAAGGATTTTGTTCTGAACAACATGCTTTATTTTCTCTTCATATTCTTTCTGCTCTTTTTGGTCGTAGCAAAAGGCTATTACGGTAAACAAGTACTCAAAGACATCCAAGAAAACAGGAAAGAACTTGACCAAAATACCTCCGATTATATCGATGCTAAAACAAGACTTGAAGAGACTACAAGAAGGTATAAGATGGCGGAAAAGTTACTCAAAAGAGAACTGGTGGAATCGCAGAACGCAATCAAAGTAATTAAATCAAAGGACCTCAAACATGAGTAACGACAAGCGACCTATGGTGATTCGTGCCTATGCCTTGTACTTTGGATTTGTACTTGTCATGGGTGTGGTGTTGTATAAAACCATTATGCTTCAGGTTTCTACCGATGAAGTCGATGTGCCTGTGCGCTTAAAGGACCGGTTCCCTAGAATGGGCGAGATTTTGGATGCCAACATGAGCCCACTGTTGACCTCGGTCACCTATTATGATATCCACATGGATCCCACGGTCGTTGAACAGAAGACATTTGATGAAGAAGTATCGAATTTGGGGGCTCAACTCGCTCGTATGTATCCAGATAAATCGGGAAGGGCTTACGAAAATGCCATACGAAGGGCAAGGGAAGAAGGGGATCGCTACCTGCTCATTCGTAAAAAAGTAACCAACGAAGAACGCAGAAAAATAAACGAAATGCCCATTTTTAACCTGGGCAGAATGAAAGGGGGAATCGTTGACAATGAGGAGACCAGCATCCGTAAAGCGCCCAATGGCATTCTGTTAAAACGAACCCTTGGTTATTACCGCAAAGACCAAAAATTGGAAGTAGGTTTGGAAGGGGCGTATCACCAATACCTCGAGGGAGAAGCTGGAAAAGAAATCGAGCAGAAAATCACTACCGGTTGGAAAAAAACAGGGCGCTATATTAAAGATCCGATTGAAGGTGCGGACATCGTTACCACATTCGACAAGGAAATTCAAGAGGTTGCCCATTCAGAGTTAGAGCGACAATTGCGCGACATGAATGCGGAAAGCGGCACAGTCATTTTGATGGAGGTAGCCACCGGTCACGTGAAAGCCATGGTGAATCTGGACATGGATAAAAACGGAAACTTCTCTGAAAAATACAACCATGCCGTGGGTTCACGCGAGGTGCCGGGTTCAACGTTTAAGCTGGCATCAGTCATGGCTGGATTGGAAGATGGAAAGTTCAAAATTACGGACAAGGTAAATGCAGTTGGAGTCTATAACCTCTATTCTCGGAAATTGTCAGATTCAAATCATGGAAATGGCTACGGAACCATTACCATTCAAAAAGCTTTTGAGCAATCTTCGAATGTCATTGCAGCCCTGATGAATCGCTCCTATAAAAACGACCCCCAAGCATTTTTGGATCGCCTAAAGGAATTTGGTGTCATGGATCCTTTGGGAATTGAAATTTCCGGTGAATTACCCCCCAAATTTTACCAGCCTGGGGATGATGGATGGTCGCGCTATTCCATTCCTTGGATGTCGATTGGGTATGAGTACCAGCAAACGCCATTGCAGACCTGCGCTTTTTACAATGCGGTAGCCAATAATGGGACATTCTTACGTCCCTTATTCGTTAAAGAAATCCGTCGATCCGGGAAAGTAATCAAGTCTTTTGAGCCGGTTGTATTGCGGAAAAAAATATGCTCGGATCAAACCTTGAAAATCATGCAAGAATGCTTGAAAGGCGTTATGGTCAGGGGAACCGGTAAAAAATTAATCTCTTCGCAGTTTAAAATTGCCGGTAAAACAGGTACCGCAAAATTACCTGGAAAAAACAAAACCTTCTTGTCGGAAAGTGAAAGTGATTTTCAAGCCTCCTTTGCAGGTTATTTCCCGGCAAACAATCCTAAGTACACCTGCGTCGTTGTCATCACCCGTCCAAAAAATGAAAAGTATGGTGCCGTTGTGTCTGGAACGGTCTTCGCAGCCATCGCCAATAAGATCTATGCCTCTAATCTTGATTACCACAAAGCCATCAATGAAAGAAAGCCTTTGGCAATGGAATTCCCGACGGTAAAAAATGGATACCACAAGGACATCACCATCGCCTTGAAAAAATTGGGAATTCGTTACCAATTAAACAGTGAGTCGCAGTGGTTACAGACAGAAAAAAACCAACAAAATGTGTTCTTGAATGCCCTGAAAGTGAAAAAAGGAACGGTTCCTAATGTCATCGGAATGTGTGCGAAAGATGCGGTTTACTTGCTAGAAAGCGAAGGAATGTCTGTCAAATTAAAAGGCTATGGCAAGGTTACGCAACAAAGCATACTTGCCGGAACCAATGTGTACAAAGGGGGCGTTGTAAAATTAATTTTGGAATGAGGACCTACGAAGAAATATCAGTTGTGCTGTCGGCAAATGCATCCAACCTAAATCCTGAAGGTAGGGTGGAGACATTGACATTTGATTCAAGAGCGGCAAAAGAAAAATCATTGTTTTTTGCCATAGAAGGAACCCATTCCGATGGTCACGATTTTATACAAGCGGCCTATGAATTAGGTTGTCGGGCAGTCGTGGTTCACAAACAAGTGGTTTGCCCGTCGGACATGACTGTGTTTCAAGTGCTAAATACCCGTGATGCGTTTGCCATTGCCTCGTGTGAATGGCATAACCACCCATCCAAAAAATTGAAACTTATTGGCGTTACGGGAACCAATGGAAAAACGACCACCACCACCTTGCTATTCAATCTTTTCACAAGTTTGGGTTTTAAATGTGGCTTGCTTTCAACGGTGGTAAATAAAATTGGCACCCGCGATATCATGTCAACCCATACCACGCCGAATGCATTCGATTTGAATCAGTTGTTGGATGAAATGGTTGCTGAGGGATGTACCTATTGTTTCATGGAAGTCAGTTCCCACGCCATCCACCAAGCGAGGGTGTTGGGATTAAATTTTGCCGGTGGTGTTTTCACGAACATAACCCACGATCATTTGGACTACCACAATACTTTTTCGGAATACATCTCCGTTAAAAAAGCATTTTTTGATTCCCTTCAGGTAAATGCCTTTGCGCTTACCAATGTCGATGACAAAAATGGGATGGTCATGCTCCAAAATACGAAGGCGAAGACATACGCGTATGGGCTAACCAAAATGGCAGATTACAAAGGGGTCGTTTTGGAAAATGAGCTTACCGGATTGCTGCTAAAAATCAACCAATATGAAGTTCATTCTCAATTGATCGGAAAATTTAACGCATCGAATTTATTGGCGGTTTTTGGGGTGGCTAATCTTCTTGGTTTTCAGGAATTAGAGGTGCTAGAGGCCATGTCTTCCCTGCAATCGGTGGATGGAAGGTTTCAGTTTTTTACGAGCACAGAGAAGGTTACCGTCGTGGTTGATTATGCGCATACGCCTGACGCCTTAGAGAATGTCCTTAAAACCATCGGGCTCTTTCATAAAGAAAATCAGAAGGTCATTACCCTGGTGGGGTGTGGTGGTGATCGCGACAAAGCCAAACGCCCAGAAATGGCGAAAATCGCCCAGAAATTTAGCACACAAGTTATTTTGACTTCAGACAATCCACGCACCGAAAACCCAGAAGTCATTTTACAAGAAATGCATGCAGGGATTGATGTGAATCTGCCCATTCCTGTATTGATGATATCAGACAGAAAACAAGCAATCCAAACCGCCTCATTGCTTGCGCAGAAAGGAGACATTGTGCTGATTGCGGGAAAAGGACATGAGAAATACCAAGAGATAGCCGGAGTTAAACACCCCTTTGATGATTTTGAAAACGCAGTACATTTTTTTAATAAAACCAAATCTTAAATTATGCTCTACTACCTTTTTAATTTTTTAGACACGTACAATTTTCCAGGTGCTGGATTGTTCGATTTCATTTCCTTTCGCGCCTCAATGGCTCTTATCCTTTCACTGATTATTTCCATTGTGATTGGTAAAAAACTCATTCAAAAACTCCGTAACCAACAAATTGGTGAAACGGTCAGAGACCTTGGGCTTGCAGGACAAATTGAAAAATCTGGCACGCCAACCATGGGAGGGCTAATCATCCTAATGTCTATTTTGATTCCAACTCTGCTTTTTGCAAAACTGCATAACGTATACGTAATCACCATGATCATTGCCACTTTTTGGTTGGGGTTGATTGGTTTCATTGATGACTACATCAAAGTATTCAAGAAAAACAAGGAGGGACTTAAAGGAAGATTCAAAATCGTTGGGCAAATTGGTGTGGGAGTCATTGTTGGGTCAATCCTTTATTTTTCAAGCGATGTGAAGGTTCACAAGCGAGTAGATTCAGATTATAAATTGGCAAAAGATGAGTACTTCGTTACGCATCAACATGTACAAGAAAAAAACGAAAAGTTTAAATGGATTGCTACCGATGACATGACCACTACCATACCATTCATCAAGGGAAATGAATTTAATTACAATTGGCTTATTGGCGATTCTAACAAATCATATGGATGGCTGCTTTTTATACCCATCGTGATTTTCATTGTGATTTCAGTTTCCAATGGTGCAAACATGACCGATGGCTTGGATGGTTTGGCAACCGGAACCTCTGCCATTGTTGGACTTGCACTTGCCGTTTTTGCCTACATAAGTTCCAATGCGCGCTTTGCCGATTACCTCAATGTCATGTACATTCCAATGGCTGAAGAATCGGTGATTTTTATTGCCGCTTTCGTGGGTGCCTGCATTGGATTTCTTTGGTACAACTCCTATCCCGCCCAAGTTTTCATGGGTGATACAGGCAGTCTTGCCCTTGGAGGAATCATTGCCGTATTTGCCATTTCAATCCGTAAGGAACTGCTCATTCCTGTTCTATGCGGCGTTTTTCTGATTGAGAACCTGTCCGTTATGCTGCAAGTGGGGTATTTTAAATACACCAAAAAAGCATTCGGGCAAGGCAGGCGGATTTTCCTCATGGCGCCCCTTCATCACCATTACCAGAAAAAAGGAATGCATGAATCCAAGATCGTATCCAGGTTTTGGATTGTGGCCATTTTACTCGCAGTGGTAAGCATCGTTACCTTGAAATTAAGATAGAATTGTTTGAAACTGTAAAAAATATCGTCGTCTTGGGCGCTGCGGAAAGCGGTGTCGGTGCTGCCATTTTAGCCAAAATGAAGGGTTTTGAGGTATTCGTTTCCGACATCGGAGCTTTGAAGCCATCTGCCATACTGGAGTTGGAAACCTACCAAATTCCGTATGAAGGGAATGGGCATTCCTTGGAAAAAATCCTACTCGCAGATCTTGTTGTAAAATCTCCGGGCATTCCAAACCATGTACCTGTTATCGTCGCCCTAAAAGAAAAAGGCATTTCCGTGATTTCTGAAATAGAATTTGCCCAACCCTTTTCTAAAGGTAAAACCATTTGCATTACAGGTAGCAACGGAAAAACCACCACCACGCTTTGGATTCACCACATCTTAAAAAAGGCCGGGTTAAACGTCGGGCTGGCAGGCAATGTGGGTCACAGTTATGCAAAGCAAGTGGCCCTAGACGACCAAGATTATTTTGTTTTGGAGCTGAGCTCCTTTCAATTGGATGACATGTTTGAATTTAAAGCGGACATCGCAATCCTTACCAACATTTCTCCAGATCATTTGGATCGCTACGATTACAAAATGGAAAAATATGTAGAAGCTAAGTTTCGCATCCTCCAAAACATGGATGAAGAAGGGTGTTTTATTTACAACGCGGACGATGAAACCATTTTGCAGACCCTAAACGAAACCCAAACCCCTGCCATCAAAGCCCCTTTCTCCCTTAAAAGAGAACTTGAGTTCGGGGGATTTATTCACGATAAACAACTAATCATAAACATAAAACAACAACTAACTATGAACATTCATGACCTCGCCCTTAAAGGCAAACACAACGCCCAAAACGCACTCGCAGCAGGAATTGCCGCAAGATTATTGGAGATCCGTACCGGATTGGTTCGCGAAAGCCTTATGGATTTTGAAAATGTAGAGCATCGTTTGGAATTCGTCGCCAAAGTAAATGGCATTGACTTTATAAACGATTCAAAAGCCACCAATGTCAATGCGGCTTGGTATGCACTAGAAAGCATGGAAAATCCTACCGTCTGGATCGTAGGTGGGGTAGACAAAGGAAATGACTACTCGGAACTCACTGCAATTGTTGCTGATAAAGTGAAAGCCATTGTTTGTTTAGGAAAAGACAACGAAAAAATCATCGAAGCATTTTCAACGTTGGTGGATACCATTGTAGAAACAGAAAGCGCTTCAGAAGCTGTGAAATTAGCCAACAAATTGGCATCGAAAAGCGATACAGTATTGCTTTCGCCTGCTTGTGCAAGTTTTGACCTTTTTGAGAATTATGAAGACCGTGGAAACCAATTTAAAAAAGCGGTTAGAAACTTATAATTCGAATGGAAACTAAAAAGAACAGCCTCGGAAAGGATTTAATTGTCCACCGAAAAGAATCCCTTAAAAAGGCGGCTTTGACCTCAATACAACCCCGTGGAAAGTATTTTGGATTTGACGTCTTTACCTGGCTGGATGCACCGGTTGATTCCTTGTCGGCGACTTTGAATTCTATGCCTTTTCCCATCCATTGGGTGGTTTCAAGTGCCTATTTGAATATCCTTGCAGAAAATGGATTTCAACAGTTTGCCAATGTGGCCAAAGTCTACATTATGGGGGATGCAAACGTGAATTTCTTTCCTGGCGATTTTGTCGTTTGCCACGACATTAAAGAAGTGATTTCCTATGAAGAACTGGGCCAGACACGTGGCGCCTTGATTCTTACGTTGATGGGTTTAGAAGGTCTGGATACCATAAATGAATTGTGCTATTACCTGAAAGCGATACAAGGCCAATGAAAACCTTCCTACAAAAATACCTTAAAGGTGACATGGTTATTTGGGTGATTACCCTGCTGCTTTTGGCATTGTCCATAGTTACCGTATACAGTTTTGTTCCCATCTTAGTGAAAATGGAGGGAAGTACACCCTTTCACTACCTAATCAAACATTTTATTTATGTAGTCTTGGGTTTTATGAGTATCTACTTTATCCATCGTTTGGATTCAAAATACATTTCCCAGATTGCTAAATTCAGCTACTATTTCTCAATAGCCTTGCTAATTTTCACCTTTTTCTTTGGAAAAGAAGTGAATGGGGCAGGACGTTGGGTCGCCATTCCTTTGATTGGCATCACTTTTCAATCCTCCGATTTGGCCAAACTTGCCTTGTTTTTGTATTTATCGAAATTACTCGTCCGCAATAAACCTTTCCTGAATGATTGGAAAAAAGGAATTCTTCCGCTCATGATACCCATCGTGGTGATTTGCGCATTGATTTTTAAAGACAACTTATCCACCGCCTTACTCCTTTTTGCGCTTTCTATGACCATTCTTTTTATTGGACAGGTTCCATTCTCAAAATTGTTGACCATGGCAATGGCGGGTGTTTTATTGTTGGTGCTTGCCATTGGGGTGCATACCGCACTCCCTCAATTAAACCTTCTCCCGCGGTTTGAAACATGGAAAAATCGGATGACCAATAAAATCGGGACCGATCAAAATGTTTTGGAAAACGCACAGGCCCTGGATGCCAGGCGCGCCATCCATTCGGGTTCATTTACAGGTCAAGGGGTCGGTGATGGAAAACTAAAAGAATACATCCCTGAAGCATACGCTGATTTTTATTACGCAAGCTTTGTAGAAGAATTTGGATCCGTGTTCGCCATCATACTCATTTTTATGTACCTCGTACTGCTGCATCGCATCATACGCATTGGACTGAAGTCAACCAGTCTTTTTGAGACCTATGTTTGCATGGCCATCGGACTGCATTTGCTGTCTCAAGCGAGCATTAACATGTTGGTGTGTACAGGGGTTTTTCCAGTGACAGGACAAAACATGCCCTTTTTGGCAATGGGAGGTTCGGCACTCATCATGGCATGTGTGTCCATTGGCATTGTTCAATCGTTCGCTGTAAAACAAAATGCAGTTAAGAACCAAGAAAATCAAGCGTCATGACTGTAAAGCGTGTAATTATCTCAGGAGGCGGAACCGGTGGACATGTCTATCCAGCCCTAGCCATTGCAGAAGAATTGAAGAACACCTTCCCAAACATTGAAATCCTTTTCATTGGTGCCATGGGCAGAATGGAAATGGAAAAAGTTCCCGCGGCAGGATTTAAAATTCAAGGACTTAAAATTGCCGGGTTTAATCGCTCAAAACCATGGAAAAACATCGGATTGCCATGGAAAATATTCTCAAGTCTATGGGATGCTAGAAAAATCATCACCGCATTTCAACCTGAATTGGTGATTGGAGTAGGGGGGTATGCCAGTGGTCCAACCCTAAAAATGGCCAATTGGTTGAAAATACCCACCGTTATTCAGGAGCAAAATTCCCTTCCAGGAAAAACAAATTTACTCCTCGCGAAGAAAGCCAAAGCCATCTGCGTTGCTTACGAAAACATGGATCGTTACTTTCCAAAAGATAAAATTTACCTAACAGGGAACCCTGTTCGACAAGACATCCTCGACTTGGCGTCAAAAAAAGACTTGGGATTGGAATACCATCATCTTAAGCGCAGTAAAAAAACAGTTTTGGTTATGGGCGGAAGTCTCGGAGCAAGGACCCTGAACCAAGCCATGAAAAATCACTTTGAAACCATCGAAACATTAACAGACATTCAATTTCTTTGGCAATGTGGCAAGGTGTATCATCAAGAATTGGAGTCGTTAATCTTGCCGGAAAATGTTGTACTTCGACCTTTCTTGGATCGCATGGATTTGGCATATGCTGCAGCTGATTTTATTGTTTCAAGGGCTGGAGCGACTTCAATTTCTGAATTGGCCATCGTAGGCAAACCTTGTGTTTTGGTTCCATCGCCCAATGTGTCCGAAGACCACCAAACTAAAAATGCAGAAGCATTGTCCACGAAAAATGCAGCCATTCTACTCAAAGATACAGATGCCGCCGCAGAATTGATCAATGTGCTAAAAGGCACCTTGGAAGACCAAAATCAGCTTGCGTTGTTGGCTTCGGAAATACGCAAACTAAGCCTGCCCAATGCCACCAAAGAAATTGTCCAAATTTGTTTGAATCAACTGAAAAAATGACAACCCAAAAGACACCTAACAAACACATTTTTTTCATCGGCGTTGGAGGCATAGGCATGTCCGCCGTCGCCAGGTATTTTCTGCATTTTGGTTACAAGGTATGGGGATATGATAAGGTAACAACCGACCTTACAGAAACCCTGGAAAAGGAAGGCGTTTCAGTATCCTACCAAGATGAATGGCTGTCACAGTACGACCTATTCACACCAGATACTACAGAGGTTGTATATACACCGGCCATTCCTGAATCCAATGTACTTAGGACCCTGTTTGAACAAAAGGGATTTAAATTGATGAAGCGCGCAGAAGCACTCGGCACCATTACCCGCATGTCAGACAGTTTGTGCGTTGCCGGGACACATGGTAAGTCTACGACATCTGCCATGGTTGCCTACCTTTTAAGCAATACACAAGACAAATGCAATGCGTTCCTAGGTGCCATTGCTGCCAATTTTAACAGCAACTTTCTTATCCATGAGAAGGCCAGATATACCGTCGTTGAAGCCGATGAATTTGACCGCTCCTTCCTGCATTTGTCCCCCTTCGCATCCATTGTCACCAATGTGGACCCCGATCATCTCGATATTTATGGCACCCATGATAAATTTTTTGAAGGATTTCGCCAGTACGCGCTGAAAATCGATCCGAACGGTGTTTTGGTGGTTAAAGAAGGCATTCAACTCCATGCCCTTTGTCGACAAGTGACTTATGCCGTGGAATCGATTTCCGCCACCTATTCTGTCTTTAACATTCGACAAGCGCCTACGGGATGTTTGATTGACATTAGGACACCTAAAGGGAATTTTTACGATGTCTCCATAGGAATAGCAGGAATACATAATGCTGAGAATGCTTTGGCAGCCATTGCGTTGCTACTTGAAATTGGATACAACCCACAGACGTTTTTACCTGCTTTTGAAAGTTTTAGAGGACTAAAACGAAGGTTTGAGTGGATTTACCAAGGAAACAACATTCAATTTATCGACGATTATGCCCACCATCCAACCGAAATAAATCGATTGGTTTCATCACTCAGGGCGCTTTATCCCAATAAGAAACTCATTGGCATTTTTCAACCCCATCTTTTCACGAGAACCCGAGATTTCGGGGATGATTTTGGTCGAGAATTGGCACTTTTGGATGAGGTCATACTTTTGCCCATTTATCCCGCTCGAGAAAAACCCATCCAAACCATTGATTCAGAATGGCTGCTAACAAAAATACCCAATCGAAACAAAATACTTGTAGACAAAAGCCTTTTGTTGGAGAAAATGAAAGGGGTGCGCGATGCCGTTGTGGTTTGCATCGGAGCGGGTGACATCGATCGTTTGGTGCTCCCTATTAAAGAAATTTTAGCATTAAATGATACCCAACCATGAAAAAATGGCTTAAAATTACCTTGATTGCAATGTTTGCCCTATTGAGCATTGGGCTGTTGGTGATGTCGTTGGCTAAGGCCAAAAAAAGAATTTTAGATGAACCAAAAATTGTGATTCATGTGGAAGGAGGAGAAGCCTTTTTAAATCGACAAGAATTGTTTAACCGCATCGTTCGTTTGCATCTTTTTCACGACAAAATGGAGTCGAGTGAACTCAAAATTGGAGAGATTGAAAGTGAAATCCGGAAAATGGAAGAGGTAAAAACGGTGCGTGTGTTCAAATACCTGGGAGGAAAATGGAAAATTGAAGTGGAACTGCGCAAACCCATTGCACGCATATTTACAACGAGCGGAGCCTCTTACTATATTGACAGCGAAGGGTTTACGATTTCAAAATCCGATTTACATACCGCGCGTGTGTTGGTGTTTTCTGGACATATCAATGAAAATTTGAGGCTTCAAAATACCCAAGTAATTATTAACAACGATTCCTTGAAAAATATTAAAAAACTCGACGATATGTATCGAATTTCAAATTATGTTTGTACGGATCCGATTTTACATCCATTGATAGGGCAGGTTTATTTGGAAAAGGACGGAGATTTCATCCTAATCCCATTGATTGGTGACCAAAAAATTGTGTTTGGAACCGCTAACAGTGATGAACAAGTTCGTGAAAAATTTGAGCGTTTGAAGATTTTTTACAAGGAAGGATTGCCTTATGAAGGTTGGGAAAAATATTCGGAAATTAATTTAAAATATGATGGACAAATCGTATGTAGAAAACGGGGCGGAAACTAAGGCCACTCGAAAGGTAAATGTAATGATCGGGTTGGATATAGGTACGACCAAGATTGCTTGTTTCGTGGGTGTTAAAAACGAACATGGAAAAATTGAAATCATTTCCATGGGTAAGAGTGAGTCCAATGGCGTGATGCGCGGAGTGGTTTCGAACATCGAAAAGACCATTCAATCTATTATTTTGGCTGTACAAAGTGCGCAAGAACGAGTTTTGTCTGGGAATTTGGTGATTAACAACGTAAATGTAGGAATCGCAGGTCAACACATCAAAAGCATTCAGCATCGCGGTATTTATACCCGAAACTCAGATGTGGGTGAAATTTCCCAAAGAGACGTTGACGCACTCATCGATGATATGTACCGTTTGGTTATGAAACCAGGTGAAGAAATTATTTCTGTATTTCCTCAGGAATACATTGTGGATAACGAGCAAGGCATTAAGGACCCAATCGGGATGGCGGGTGTTCGCTTGGAAGCAAACTTTCACATCCTAACAGGTCACGTATCCAATGTAACCAACATAAAAACCTGTGTCGAAAGATCGGGTTTAAGCATTAATGAAATTATATTGGAACCCATTGCGTCTGCAGAAGCTGTATTAAGCCAAGAAGAAAAAGAAGCAGGTGTCGTGCTTGTAGACATTGGTGGAGGTACAACCGATGTGGCCATATTTTATGAAGGCATCATCCGTCATACCGCAGTGATTCCTTTTGGAGGAAATGCAATTACCGAAGACATCAAGTCAGGATGTAAAATCCTACAGCGAAATGCCGAAGCTGTGAAGGTGAAGTTTGGAAGCGCTTTGGCAAGTGAGAGCAAAGAAAATGAATTGGTGTGCATTCCAGGTTTAAGAGGGCGGGAACCTAAAGAAATTAGGTTGTCTACCTTAGCCGGAATCATTCAAGCGCGAATGGAAGAGATCATTGAGATGGTTTTTGTGGAAATTCAGAATTCTGGTTTTGAAGACAAACTCATTGGTGGGATTGTTGTCACAGGAGGCGGTTCACAATTAAAACACCTTCCGCAGTTAATAGAGTATGTTACTGGCTTGGATACCAGAATCGGTTACCCAACTGAACACCTGGCCAATACCAACCAAATTGAAGACATCAAAAGCCCAATGTATGCCACCGGAATTGGACTTGTATTAAAAGCTTTTGAAAATCATGAAAGAGGTGGTTACCAAGAAAGTACATCTCCAATCAGTGAAGTGAGAACCCACACAGACGTGCGTAAAAGAGGAAACTTCTTCTCCAAATTGTTATCCAAAGAAGGATTGAAGAAAATGGAAGATTTTTTCCTAAAAGAAGATGAAAACAACGATAATAAATAATTTAAATTAAAATAGAAATGTTCGATATCCCTAAAGAAATGTCAGCCATCATTAAAGTAATTGGCGTAGGTGGCGGTGGAAGCAATGCCGTAAATTATATGTATACCCAAGGAATTAAAGGTGTTGACTTTATCGTTTGTAATACCGATTGTCAAGCCCTTGACACCTCTCCCGTTCCTTATAAAATACAATTGGGAAAAACCTTGACCGAAGGAAGAGGGGCAGGTATGATTCCTGAAATTGGTATGAATGCTGCCTTAGAAAACATCGAAGAAATCAGAGAAATCCTTTCTAAGAATACAAAAATGGTATTCATCACCGCTGGAATGGGTGGTGGAACAGGTACAGGTGCCGCGCCTGTGATTGCACAAATTGCAAGAGAATTGGGAATCCTGACCGTTGGGATCGTGACCACGCCTTTTGATAGAGAAGGTCATCGTAGAATATTACAAGCCGCTGAAGGATTGGACCGCATGAGGCAGTATGTGGACACCCTCTTGGTAATTAACAATGAAAAACTAAGATTTACCGGGAAAAACCTTGTAATTTCTCAAGCATTTCATCAAGCGGATGACATCTCTGCCATTGCTGCTAAAGGAATCGCTGAGGTAATCTCAGTTACTGGATACATTAATGTGGATTTTAATGATGTGAATACCGTACTTAGAAACAGTGGTCAAGCCTTGATGGGAAGTGCATCAGCTGAAGGGGATGACAGAGCCCTTAAAGCAATAAAAGCCGCAATGAACTCTCCGCTCCTTAGTGAAGATGACATCCACGGAGCCAAATTTGTCCTTCTGAACATTACCTACGGAGAAAAAGAAGCCTTGATGGATGAAGTTATGGAAATAACGGATTTTATTCAGGATGCTGCAGGTGAATGTGCTGAAGTAATTTGGGGACATGGTTTAGATACAACACTTGGTGAAAAATTGAGCATTACCATTATTGCCACTGGATTTTCTTCCAATGAAAATTCAACGTACGTTGCCCCAGAAAGAAAAGTAATGGTGCTTGACGAAGACTTGAAAAAAGAAATCGTTTCTCCATTAAACTCCCCTTTACAATCTGCGCAAACGCAATCCATACCTACAGAGACCATTCAAGAGCCTTATTTGGTAAACGAGGAGACTGTAAACGAGGCGCCCGCTGCACCTGAAGTTTTGGATACCAACACCTTCATGAGTCAACCGCAGTCAGCTCCTGTGAAACCGGAATCCGTAAACACCATCAAACATGATTTGTTTGGAAGTAATGAAGTATATGATTCCAATTCAACCATTGAATGGAATGTGGAAAACGTTAACCCAACCATTTTTGATTTAACCGAAGAACTTAACCCTGTTGGGAATGTACAACAACCTGAGGCACCCAAAGCAGCACAGCCAGAAGTGATTCGACACGTATTGGAAGACGATGCGGCGGAAAAAGTTCGCAATTATAGAATTCAATCTACCGTTCTCCCTGAAGAAGCACAAAGAAGAAACGAGGAAAGAGTTGCAAAACTTCAAGAAATCACTTCCAAAATTCAAAATGCGGAAAGCATCATGGAATTTGAAAATGAGCCGGCTTACATGAGAAGAAATTTTGATGTCAGCGAAGAAACACCTAGCAAAGAAAACAACGTGAGCCGCTTTGGTTTGTCCAGCAACAACAATGGCGAAAGTGGTCTTGGAAACAACAGTTATTTACATGACAACGTAGACTAATGGGAATTGCAACGACCATCAACGATCAAATTAAGCAGGCAATGCTTGCGAAGGATAAAGTCAAACTTTCTGCATTGCGCGATGTGAAGTCCAAAATCCTTTTGGAAGCTACCTCAGGTGCCGGAAACGAAGTAAGTGATGAAGTAGCCATAAAAATTTGCATGAAACTTCATAAGCAGCGAATGGAAACCTATGAAATTTACATAACCCAAGGTAGACCCGAATTGGCAGAAGAAGAACTGTTGCAGGCGCAAGTAATCGAAGCTTTTCTTCCGAAACAACTTACAGAAGCAGAAATTGATTTGGAAATTTCAGCAGCCATTCAATCCGTAGGAGCATCTGGACCCCAAGACATGGGTAAAGTGATGGGAATTCTTTCTGCAAAATTGGCAGGAAAAGCAGATGGTAAAGTAATTTCTTCACGCGTAAAAGAAGCCCTGAATTCCTAATCCCTTCACAGTGATGGATGCTACGTTTTTAACAGCACGTGTTTTTGCGGATGCCATTCGCTCATTAAACGCAGCAGGAAACTCGCCCGCAACCTCCACCAATTATTCCTTCAAGGACCAATCAGACAATCTTTGGGTGTCACGAACCAGTGTGGATAAAATGTACTTTCAAGAAACTGATTTTTTGAGAATTGATGAGAAGGGTATACCCCAAGCTCCATTCGCAGATCAGAAAGCCTCTGCAGAAACAGACATCCATTGCGCGCTTTACGAACTCTTTCCAGATACAAAGGTGATTTTACACAGCCACTCCTTGTACCCTGTTTTATTGTCCTCCTTAAACCAATCCTCGATGCTGTTTGAAGGATTTGAAATTCAAAAAGGTTTACGTAAGGTGACTACACATGAGGGCCAAATTCTCATCCCCATTTTGAAGAATAGCCAAGACATGAAGGACATTCGCGACCAAATGCTCCAAAGACTTCCGGAATTGAAATATGGGGTGTTCATGATAGAAAAGCATGGATTTTATGCTTGGGGAACTTCCTTGTTCGAAGCCAAAAGATATTTGGAAACCTTCAACTATCTTTGTGAGTGTCTTTGGAAATTAAACAATAGGTAAATAAATGGCCATTTTATCCATTCCAGAAAAAAACTTAATCATCCACGATACTATAGAAATCAAGGAGTTTCTACGTACACTAGGCGTGTATTTTGACCAATGGTCGTGCTCGGTCGTTTTTGATGATTCAGCAACGCAAAATGAAATCTTAGCGGCCTATGCTTCTGACTTGAAACCTTTTATGGACCAATGTGGTTACCTTACCGCAGATGTCATTTCCATCCATAAATTAACGGAGAATTATACCGCGATTCGCGCCAAATTTCTCGCTGAACATACCCATAGCGAAGATGAAATTCGTTTTTTTGTCGATGGTCAAGGCCAATTTTGGTTTAACATAGAAGGAAGTCCTGTGTTTAATGTTTTGTGCGAAAAAGGAGACTTAATTAGCGTTCCCGCAGGCACAAAACATTGGTTTGACGCAGGCGCTGAGAATCCTTTTGTGAAAACCATTCGGATTTTTATGGATGAAACAGGATGGATTCCTGAATATACCCAATCGGGAATTGAGAAAAATTTTTTGAAATGAGCTTTCTTCAAAACATCCGTTGCATCGTAACTGACATTGAAGGAACCACCACTTCCGTGTCTTTCGTTTATGAGGTGTTGTTTCCCTATTTTCGCGCCCACGCAATGGACTGGGAATCCAATGAATCGTATGCGTTTAGGTCTGTTTTGAAGGAAACTTCAGACCTCGTCCTTTTGGAAGAAAACCAAAGAATTACAGACAGCAAAGTACTTATCCAGAAATTAATTGAATGGTCCTTGGCAGATCGAAAAATTTCGGTGCTGAAGTCGTTTCAAGGATTGGTATGGGAACAAGGTTATGTACGCGGCGAAATTCTAGGCCATGTCTATGCCGACGTAAAGCCATCCCTGATCCGATGGAAAGCCGACGGCATATGCCTGGCGGTATTTTCTTCTGGTTCCGTATCTGCTCAGAAATTATTGTTTGGCTACTCAAAAGAAGGGGATTTGAATGCATTGTTCACAGCGAATTTTGATACCCATACGGGAATGAAAAAAGACCACGGCACCTATGCCATCATTGCCGAAAAATTAAACTTCGACCCTCGAGAAATTTTATTTCTCTCTGATGTGGTTGCAGAATTACAAGCCGCTTCATTGGCTGGAATGCAAACCTTACAGTTGGTACGTCCGGGTACGGTGGCCGATTGGACGCATTGCGTTAACAATTTCCAAGAAATTACCTAAAAAAAAAAGCCTCCCCGAAGGAAGGCTTTTCAAAAGTGTTCTGTGCTTATTTTTGAATCATTAGTTTTTGTGAGGTGCTATTTTTACCATTTGAAACGGTTACAAAATAAATTCCATTTACCAAGTTTTCAGTTGATAGCGTAGTGTTTAAACCATTCATGGTGGTAGACTGAACCACTTTACCTGTTAGGTCCAAAATACGAACTTCACCCATGTTTGCTGCAGTTAAGGTTAGCGTAACCTCATTTTTCGCTGGATTCGGTGAAAGTTGGAATGTTTGAATACCTTCAGCGTTTGAAATGCCTGCTGCTTGGTCGAAGTTCATTCGAACCATGGCTTGTGAGGAGGTGTAGTACCAAGTTTGGTCTGTATAGTCGTAATAATAAACCGTAGATACTGGCGCGCCACCTGCTGCAGCGACAACCAAGTCATTCGAGGCACCACCATCACCATAAGATCCAACCATTGCCAAATAGGTTTCTCCAGCAAGTAAGGCTTGTGGCGTTTGCAAAGCAAAGGTATGTTTTTGGCCTAAATCTGCTGCCGTAAGCACATAAGGAAGGGATTCATCGACGAAATCAAAATCTCCGGTTGTTGGGTTTACATAGTATAATTTTGCAAAAATTTCCGCGCCTTCTGCAGCTGTGGCAGAAATGACACCATCAATGCCATAAAGGGTTGCGTTGGTAAAAATATCATAGGCAGGACCCGCTTCAAATCCTTGTCCAGAGTTATACAATCCACCCGTTATGACGTCTTTGTCTCTTGCATAAATGTAATTGTTAACGGAAATGTTGATGTCACCCAAGGTGTTGTTCGTCATGTCAATTTCTACTTGACTTGAACCCACATTCACCTGAACCGCATGTGATGCAACGGTGGCCGTTGGCGTAAATGTGGCTGTACACCAAAGCGTGTCCTCTGTACCTGCAGCAACCGCGGTTGGACTTGAAAGACCTGAATATACCGCATTTATGTTAGCAGTGTAGATTACATCCGCAATGTTTTGTACCCCAATGTTCTGGGCAATGCCACCAAAGTTGATGGGAGCCACTTGTGCCGTTGGAATTTGGTAATATGCCAATCTTTTCCCAAAAGCGCCATCGGTACCCCATGTTAAGCTGCGAAGTTTTAAATCATAGGGATCTGTTTCAATGATTTTGATGTCATCTACAGCCCAATACCAACCCCAATTACCTTGGTAGTTCAACTGTACCATTACACTGTCATTTCCCCCGGCAATTGCTGAAATATTAACAGATGCGATGTCAGGATTTGCTGTGTTTTGAGCGGTTGTCTCTGTACCGTCTGTAATGAAGAAGTTTGTCCATGTAGTCCCTCCGTTGTTACTTATGCGTACAATTCGGGTGTCATTGTAGGTTCTGTAGGATTGCTCCAATACCAAACTTACATTTGGATATGCACTGCAATCAATCATACCGGTATAGGTCATGTTTGCATTTTGATTTCCATTTTGCCCTTGCGCATCCGAATTGATAAACGCAAAACCATTTGCAACCGTTGTAAACAAGGCCGGACTTAACGCAGTTACGGGAATGGTGTCCGCTGCGGTTGTAATGCACCAATCCAAATAAGGCGAAGACGTGTTGTTGAAAGTCCAGTTCGCGCCGTTAGAAAAGTCATTGGACCAAATGGTTATACCTTTTTCTGTATGACCTGCGGATTTTTTTGCCACCGTTTCAAACTGGGCATATTTGTTTTTTAAGGATACATCTGTGATTTTTCCTTGAGCCAAGAGAAGCCCAGCGAAAAGTACAAAAGTGCTAAAAAGGTAGATTTTTTTCATTTTTATTAAATTAATGTTATTCAAATTTAAAGGTATAAAAAAAGAGGCTCAATTGAGCCTCTTTTTACTTTATTACAAAGATTTTTTAGTTTTTAACAACTACTTTTTTCGTGGAAGTAACACCGTTAGACGTAACGTTTACGGTATACAAACCATTGCTTAATTTTTCAGTATTTACGGTCAAAGTAGATGTGCCATTCAAAGAAGTCAAAGTGTTTTGGTAAACAACTTTTCCTGAAATGTCCATCATAGATACAGCAACCGAAGCGTTTGTGTTTCCGGAAATTGAAACGGTAGTATTTCCGTTTGCTGGGTTAGGATACACTTCAAAAGCATTCAATAAAGAATTCTCAGCAATGTTTGCATTAGAGAAGTTCATTCTTACCATAGGTGTAGAGGTCGTGTAGTACCAAGTCGTATTGGTCATGTCGTAATAGTATGAAGTTTGCGCTTCAGAAGCACCACATGTACCCACCACTAAATCATCTGTGGCACCACCGTCTCCGTTAGAACCAGCAACGACCAAATACGATTCGTTTGCATTCAACGTAAATGCACCTCCTTGTAAAGGCAAGGTAATCAATGCATCAATTTCGTTGGCTGTTAGCGTGTATGGGGCAGACTCATCAACATAAACGAAATCGCCAGTTGCAGGGTCAATAGAGTACAGTTTAACATACATTTCGGTTCCAACATTTGCATTTGGATGAATGTAAACATCAATGGCAGAAAGGTCATCTCCAGCATACATATCAAAGATATTTCCTACTTCAAAACCCATCCCTTGGTTAAATGAACCACTTGCCAAGTTGTCAATGTCACGCGCATAGATGTTTTGGTTTACAACGATGGTTGCGGCATTCGTCACCGTATTGTCCGCTGGATTTGCATCTACGTTTGCAGATTGTACCCCAGCATTTACAGTGTAATTAGCAACGGTAGCAGGAGGGGTGAAAGAAGCAGTACAAGGAACTGTATCAAATGCAAAAGCGTTGATCATCATTGGCGCAGAAGTTCCAGAGTATGCACCTGCTTGTAGACCAAAGGTTACCGTTTGATTTTGCGCACCAAGGTTTGTTACGATCCCTGAAAAGTCAATCGCAGTTACTTGCGCAGTAGGAATTTGGTAGTAAGGCAATCTTGCTCCCCAAGTACCTGTTGAACCCCAATAGATACCTGTTACAGCTAAATCAAAATCGTCTGGTGTCGTAATTTTAACATCATCAACTGCCCAGAACCAATCGAAAGCACCTGTATATTTAAAACCGATACGAACGCTGTCTTGGTTACCGATTTCGTTGGAAAGGTTTAATTGAAGGGTAGCAGGGTTGGTCGTATTTGTATTCGTTGCCATTGCACCGTTTACTTCGATTTCTTGCCATGTATTTCCACCATTCGTAGAGTACACTACATAGGTGTTTTCCATAAACCTTCTGTGAGAATGTTGAAATATAAGCAATACATCCGGCTCACCTGTTAAATCAATGTTTTGGTTGTAAACGATTCTTGCATTTTGGGTAGCATTTGCTCCGGCTGCATCTGAATTAATCAAAGCATAACCATTGGCTGCAGTTGTAAAACCAGCAGGCTTAAGAGCCGTTACAGGAACAGCATTCAAGTTTGTGGTAATGGCCCAATCACCTGAAGTATGAGGAGGGGTTCCTGCAGGGAAATTAGACGGTGTCCATTGTGCGGGATTCGAAAAATCATTAGACCAAAGCGTAATGCCTTTAGTGGTAGCGATGTTTCCTTTGGGTGCTTTCATTTCAAGCGATTCGAATTTTTTGGCAGTTAACGCTGGTGCATTGTGTTTTTGCGCCAACGCGGAAACACCAATTACCAACATACCAAAAAAGCTAACGTAGACTTTTTTCATAATGATATAATTTTAAGTTAATTCTAAGGACAAATCTAAGCATTCGGGTTTATAAATGCAATAAGATTTTTAATACTTTTTATTTACGTTTCACGCGAAAATAAATAGTCCAGTAGAGATTGTAATTCTGTAGTGTCAAGCACATTAGAAAGCGTGGCTAAAGTTTGTTCTGCTCGTGAATGGTATTTTTTCTGGGTGGCTTGGCAATATTCAATTACGCCGCACGATGTAAACAAACTTTTAATTTTTTCTATTTTAATCGCTGGGTTTACTTCCTGTTTAAGATTTTTATAGCTTTCCTTTTGACTTTCGTTGGAAAGTGCTTCAAACGCTGTGACCAAAAGCGTCTTTTTGTCGCACAAGATATCTCCCCCGATTTGCTTGCCAAATTTTTCTGGATCCCCAAAAGCATCTAACAAATCATCTTGAATCTGAAAGGTTATGCCAAGTTGTTCTCCAAAAACATATAAAAGATCAATCGTTTCTTGCTCTTTCTTTGCAAGGATTCCTCCAAAAGCACAGGCGCAACCAAGTAAAACCGAAGTTTTTAACCGAATCATTTCTATATAATCTGCTTCGTCAATGTGATCTTCTCGCTCAAAATCCATGTCCATCT
The DNA here is from genome assembly GCA_945882095.1 of Chryseobacterium gleum. Taxonomy (GTDB): domain Bacteria; phylum Bacteroidota; class Bacteroidia; order Flavobacteriales_D; family Crocinitomicaceae; genus UBA952. The sequence goes on along the minus strand of CAMCWF010000001.1, from coordinate 91,222 downwards.
GTTGCCCAATACAAACCTCAATCGATGTCTTGATAAGATAGGAACTTAACTTTTTATAAGTTTCAGGGGGATAGACATTAATTTGTTCGAATGCATGCATCAGCAATACATCCCCAGATAAAATTGCAATGTTAGAATTCCATTTCTCATGGATGGTTGGAAGTTTTCTTCTCAAGGGCGCTTGGTCCATGATGTCGTCATGTATCAACGAAAAGTTGTGAAACCACTCAATGGCCAAGCCAGCATGAATGCTATTTTCTTTGGAAACCCCACAAATTTCACCGGCCAACAAGGTAAGCAAGGGACGAATGCGTTTGCCTCCTAAAGTCAAAAAATAACGCAGTGGATCGTATAAATTCTCAGGTTGTGTTGGAAATTGTACTTCAGCAATCTTTTCCTCAATGAAAGCTATGTTTTTCTCCTGAAAACTCATTTGACTTTTATTAAATTCATAAGGTAAGTGCCATACCCACTTTTCACCAATGGTTTTGCGATTTCCATGAGTGCTGCATCATCTATGAATCCATTCCGATACGCAATTTCTTCGATGCAACCGATTTTTAGTCCTTGGCGCTCCTCGATGACTTGAACAAATTGACTTGCCTGCATCAAGGAATTAAAGGTACCTGTGTCTAACCAGGCTGTGCCTCGGTCCAAAATAGCCACTTTCAAATCCCCTTTGGATAGATAGGAGGCATTCACATCAGTGATTTCATATTCTCCTCTTGCCGAAGGCTTAAGATTTTTCGCGATTTCAATCACTGAATTGTCATAAAAATACAACCCTGGAACTGCATAGTTTGACTTTGGGTTTTTTGGTTTTTCTTCAATCGAAATGGCTTTCATTTCCTCGTCAAATTCAACTACGCCATAGCGTTCTGGGTCGCTCACATGGTAGGCGAAAACAACGCCACCCTCTGGGTCACAGTTTTCTTTTAGCAAATGATCCAATCCGTTTCCATAAAAAATATTATCTCCTAAAATCAAGGCGACTTTATCTTTCCCAATAAATTCCTCGCCGATGACAAAGGCCTGGGCCAATCCATTTGGAATTTCTTGAACGGCGTAACTGAATTCGCACCCCAAAGCCTTTCCATCCCCTAGCAGTTTTTCAAAATGGGGAAGGTCGTGGGGCGTAGAAATGATTAGAATTTCTCGGATGCCTGCGTCCATCAGAATGCCAAGTGGATAATATATCATCGGCTTGTCGTAAATCGGCATCAGTTGTTTTGAAACGGCCAAAGTGAGTGGGTGCAACCTCGTGCCTGAACCTCCTGCTAAAATGATTCCTTTCATGTCTACTTGTGGTTAGTAATTAGTTTACAGCCATCGAAACAAATCGTCAAATACACGCTTTCCCCAAGGCTGGTTTCCATAGTCTTTTTCCAGTTTTGCTTTCAGTTCTTTTAAGGTATATAACTTGTTCTTTCCGCTGTCAAGGATTAGGGATTGACCCAAAGGAACCGTTGAAAAGTCGACTTTGTCTGCAAAATAAATGATGCCCCCATCTTCGGTAGCGATGCCCATGATCACACCCGGTAAACCACAAAATCCTTCAGGACCAATGGAAGGGATTATGTTTGGGGCATACCACGCATATATGCGAGTAGAATCATCTTTTTGATAAATCGCTTTGCGACAATCGAATCCGCAAATGTTTCTTTTGTTCTCTGTAAGTTTCCATTTTCGCTCGGGCAAGCTGTCACTCACATAAACTTGGGTACCGAAAAAAGAAAGGATAGAGACTTGTTTTTTTTCAGTTAAGTACTGATAATATTCATTCTTACTGGTGAGCCAAGCCATTTCATCTGGCGTATTCGAAGGGATGCTTTTGAAAACGGAAACGGTGTCGTTGAAGGTTAAAGAAAATTTATCGTTCTTAATTTTGTTGTCTTCGTTGACAAATCTTCGCATCCGTTGGTCGGTGTATTTTTTCAACAAATTGGTGCGACGCGTGTAGTAAATGGTTCCGGAATTGTAAAATTGACCAAAACTGATGCCTTCCAACAGGAGGAATAAGAGCAAAATATACGATTTAATGCCAGCCTTCAAAGTCATCTTCCTTGGTTTTGTTTTTATTGAAACGATAGGTCAAGCGCAGTAAGAAATACCGCGTAATTACCTGAGTGTAGTTGTCTGTGATAATGTTCCCATTCACTTGCCGCTGTAAATTCAAATTTTGATTGAATAAATCGTATGCGTTAATGGAAAGCAACAAATTTTCAGTGGACAAAAATGCCTTTTGAATTTCCGCATTTACCACCATAATGTTTCGATTGAAACCTGAAGCCCGTTGCGAATTGATGGTATATTTCGCGTCCGCGGTAAATTTAAAATGGAAAGGCAAGGTCCACTTAAATTCTGCGCCATAAACTTGGGTGGAATAAGGCGTATTGGAGATGGATGAAAAAGTGCTTTTTGGACTGGAGTAGGTGTATTTTTGAGATACAGAAACTTCAATTGAATCAAATTTTAATTCAAGGTCCAACCCTCCGCCCAAGGTTGGGTTAAAAGTAATGTTTTGCGTATTGTTGATTTGGTTGGTGTAACGAACAATGGAACCGTCTAAGCTCGGATTGATGTCAAGTTTTCTATTAAATACGGGAAGTCCAACCCCTGCATAAAAGTTTGCAAAGACATTTCCATCCACATTGATGGTATTTGAGACCGTTCTCCCCAAGGTGTCATAAAAAGTGTTCGATGCAAAAGCGTTGTTCGTATAACTTGAATTGATCCCTGTCCAGACATATCTTCCAGTCATCGCTTCCCACTTGTTAAACTGAAAATTCAAATTGTGCGCATAATTTGGCGATAAATTCGCATTTCCAATTTTAATTCGGTTTGGATTTGTATTGTCTTGAACCGGTTGAATGTCATTCATTGAAGGTTGGTCCGACTTCGTGAAATAGGTTAAGTTGAGTCGGGTCCCCATCGAAGGTTTGTAATTGTAGCTCATTCGAGGCAGAACATTGTTGAAGTTTTGGAAGATGTTGGTGTCGCTGATTAAATTGTTGTTGTCCAGTTGTATGTTTCGAAAACCAATCCCGGCACTGAAAACATGTTTACTGGATTCATAAATGAGTGAAGTGGTTCCTCTGTGTTGGGTCCTGATATTCTGAAATTCATTGCTAAAGAGGGCTACCTCGGTGGCATAATCCCCTGTGCCTTTGTCATAGGTTTTTCTGTCTTGGTATGAATTTCCAAATTCTAAAAAGTATTCAACTTGTACTTTCCATTTTGCTGAAAGGGGCTCGCGGTACGTTAGAATGCCATAATTTAATGTGTTCCCATTGTCGTTTTGTTTTTTCTGATCCACCGTGACCGATGTTGCACCAAAAATCGATTCTGTTACCAAAGAACCGTCGGTGGCATTGTCTGATTTGTTTAAAATGTATTTCAATTCAATTTCCCTTCTTGGTTTTTTGAAGAGTCTTTTAAGGGTGCTTTCTACCCGAAGATTGTATCCTTTTGATTCATTTTTGTTGGCGACATTCGTTGAGAAGGTGGGAATGAAGTCTTCGGTTTTAAAAGCATTGTTGGTGTTGTTTTCTGTCGTAGCGATGTCGTAGCTAAATGTTGGTTTGATGTCGAAAAACGTCAATGAATCTATAGCCGTTGCATAACTAAAATTCAGTTTATGTGAGATGTTCTTCGAAACATTGGATACAGAGTCTTTGGTGTAATAGGAGGTATCCGAAAGGAAATACTGAGACAAACTGCTTTGGGTAGCATTGAGTTTGTTTTCGCTGAAACTGTAGTTAAATCCAACCTTTCCTGTTTTTCCAATTTTGTTATTGTAGTAAACACCTGCCTTTGTGGTTTGAGGAATGCCTGAATTTGTCCGCACAGCACTTTGGTCCCACATGTTCATCCCGCTACCCTCTCTTTCGTTTTCCAATCCAAATTTGTTCATGTCTCCCCATTTGAAATTAGATTTTGGTGTATTTGATGTTAGCAAGAACACAGAGAATTTTTGTTTTTTATCAAAACGATTGAAAAGCAATTCACCTTCATAAAATGGAAGTTGTGAAGTCGGATTACCGATGATCCCGGCGTCTGATGCCAAGGTGGCTTTTCCGAAATAACCTTTTTTTGCGTCTTCTTTCAATTTCAAGTCCATTACTTGTATTTTCTCATCTGTTCCAGTAGCATTGTCTTGTTGTTTCTTTTCATAAATCTGGACAGACTCCACGCCTTTTGCGCTTAGGTTTTTGGTCGCAATGGTTGGGTCCGTTCCAAAGAACTCATCTCCATCCACCAATACCTGACTGATCTCCCTTCCTTGGGAAGTTATTTGTCCGTTTTCATCAATTTTTATCCCTGGCAATTTCTTTAACAAGTCTTCCACCACTGCATTTTCGGAGACCTTAAAGCTGTCAGCAACATATACCAAGGTATCCCCTATGTAATAAACCCGGTTTCGATTTCCTTTTACTATGACTTCCGCAAGATCCTTTACCTTAATGCCCATTCGAATCATGGGAATGGTAACTTCAGGGTCGCTGGGATTTCCAAAAATATACATGATTTTAGGGGCAAACTGCGGGTGTTCAACCAGCAAATAAAAAGAATCCATGGGGGCATTGAATTTGAAATTCCCACGTTCATCGGAACGCATAAAATCTATGAGAAGAGAGTCGTTGAGTCTCACCAAGGATACAGAAGACTTTGACAACGATGTTGTACCTGTAGAATCATAGACGGTTCCCGTGATTGAAATGGTTTGCGCATGAAGCACATTTATTCCTATGAAAAGGGCTAGGAGGATCCGTATGGTTTGTTTCATGAAAATGCTATTCTTGAATTAACTTGATACCTGTTAACCCTTGGTATGAGAAATTGTTCGCTTCGGTGACTTTCGTAAAATTGATTCTTAACTTTTTGTTCAAATATTCCGACTCGTTTTTCGCCATTGCTTCTGCCAAAGGATAGTTTTTATTATACGCCAACGCAGAATTTTGACCGTTTTTCCCAGAGGTTCCCACAATAATGAACGTATACGCTTCTGTATCGATCGATCCTTGAAACCTTGTCTCAAATGGACCCTTTTGGTTTATGATGGAAAGTGCTTTCGCAGGGTCGAAGTCTACTTTTTTGACGTAAAACGCTTTTGTATCTGTCAATTCTGCTTCCGTGTTAGCCAATTTTGAAGCTGAGTAAATGATTTTTTTGTTTGTCCCGAAATAGGAAAAAACTTCGCCAAATCCCATGGAATCTTTGTTGAAATCATTGACCCTTTGTCGCGCAAAAAACAGGCTTTTGCCAGAAAAATAAAAATCTGTAACCAGATTAACCCCATCAGTTCGAGACTCTTCCAGCATAAGTTTTACGACAGAGTTTTTGGAATTTAACAGACCTGTAACCATGCATCGGTTTCCCTTTTTGTCGCCATATTCCAAACTGTATACTTCCTTAAATTCTTTTGAGGAATCAATTTTCTTAACCAAGGAATCGTATTGGTCTTGATCGGAAAAAACTTTTTCATATTTGGAAGCATCCGGTATTTCTGTATTGTCGAAAGACAAACGTTTCCTGTTCTGGTTTTGGCAACCCACCAAAAGAACTACAATACAAAGGCAGATGATGCTACGAATGAAATTACACATAAAGACAGATGAAAATTCTTTACAAATATAAAGAATATATCAATGATTTCATTTGAAGCCCGCACTTTCAAAATTCCATTTACCTTTGTTTTGATGGGAATTTTACTTGGAATTGATTTTGGTTTGAAAAGAACCGGCTTGGCGTTGACAGATGATCTGAAAATAATTGCATCCCCCTTGGAAATGGTTGCCTCCGAAAAATTGATGCAGCGTTTGGAAAGTTTGGTAGAACAGTACAAAATCGATGGCATCGTGTTGGGATACCCTTTGTCTTTGGATGGAACTTTTACCGATGTTACCCAAAATGTATTGTACTTGAAGGAAGCCATCGAAAAACAGTTTGTAAACATCCCGATCTACTTGCAAAATGAGCAGTACACTTCAAAGCGCGCAAGTCAAACCATATTTTTAGCCGGAAAGAAAAAAGATTTAAAAAACAAAGGTTTGGTGGATAAAATCAGCGCGGCCATTTTACTACAAGATTATTTGGCGCATTTAGCGGATTAAAGAAAAGGAATGTATTTTTGTACTTGATATAAAATTATGATTTTACCCATCGTAGCATATGGAGATCCCAATCTGAAAAAATCATCAGAAGAAATAGATCGAGATTATCCCGAATTAAATGATTTGATTGCAAACATGTACGAAACCATGTACAACGCAAAAGGCGTAGGCCTCGCGGCTCCTCAAATCGGAAAGAACATTCGCTTGTTTATCGTAGACGGAAAACCTTTTGCAGATGAAGAAGGGGAGGAGCCAGACCCAAGAGCGGTCGGAATTGAATCTTTTAACCAGGTTTTTATCAATCCAATCATCGAGAGTGAAAGTGGAGAAACGTGGGCGTTTCAAGAGGGGTGTCTTTCGATTCCTAAGATACGTGAAATGGTCCAAAGGAAGGAAGAAGTCAAGGTTAGTTACTACGACCAAGATTGGAATTTTCGAGAAGAAACGTACAATGGTTATGCGGCTCGCATCATTCAACATGAATACGACCATATTGAAGGGGTACTTTTTACGGATCTCATTAGCCCATTGAAAAAGAAATTGATTCAAAAAAGATTGAAAAACATCACGGAAGGATTGATAGACATTGAGTATAAAATGAAATTTCCAAAATTTAAAAGATGAGACAAGCTGCGATATTGATTGTTATTTTGCTTGGAACCTATTTGGTGTCTTGTGGCTCCAAGGCTTCTGAAAAAGGGTCACAAGTAAAAATCTCTCGGGATTCTCTTAAGGACAAGATCAAAGAAATGGAGGATTCCTTAATGCAATTTCAAAATGTTAAAGCTTCACCTGCCCAAGTAAGCTTAAGTCAAATAGAATTAATCAATAGGCTTACAAATTATTACAGAAATTATCCAGAAGATCCTTATGCTGCAGAATGTCTTTTTAAGGTTTTAATCAAATACAGCGACATGGGAGCTTACCGAAAATCTGTTGCTTATGGCGATACCCTTTTGGAAAAATTCCCAACGTATAAAAACCGAGATTTCATTTTGGAGAGCAATGCATCCACCTATGATGTTTTTATCGAGCCTCGCGATACCGCGATGGTACGAAAATATTACAGCATGCTGTTAAAAGACGTGAATTTCTCCGCGCAAAAGAAAAAAGACATCCGTAGTCGTTTGGCACATCTTGAAATGGATTTATTCGAATTTTCTGCATACAACATGAAAAAACGTGCGAAATAGTTTGCTGTTAATGTTGTGTTAAAATTCTCAGAAACCAAAATCTCGTATTAACTTTGTAAAGTCACAAAAAAATCTAAACTATGAAAAAATTAATTTTTGCTTTAAGCGTAATGTTTGTTGCGGTTGCAATGAACCAAGTGAGTGCCCAAATTGAAAAAGGTGCTAAAATTTCCTTTAACAAGGAAGTTCATGATTATGGTAACATCAAATACGATGGTGAGCCCTATTGTACATTTGATTTCACCAACACGGGTAACGAGCCATTGATCATTTCAAATGCAAAAGGATCTTGCGGTTGTACCGTTCCTGAATGGCCGAAAGAACCAATTGCACCAGGTGCAAAAGGAACCATTCGTGTGAAATATGATACTAAACGTTCTGGTCCTATCAACAAAAGTGTTACCATTTCTTCAAACGCAATCAACGAACCAGAGAAAGTGATTCGCATCAAAGGAGAAGTAGGTCCTGCACCTGAATCTGGCGTTCCAGTTAACAATTCTGGTGCACCAACCAACAACTAATTAAGAACATTCAATGATTAAGGCCCTTCGGGGCCTTTTTTTTGTATCCAATTTTCGTTTTTCGGAGGCTCCACTTGCAATTCATGCAATTCTTTTGATGTTGGATGAAAGAATTTTAAGGTTTTCGCATGCAGACAAATTGAACCGTCGGAATTGCTGCGTTTTGCACCGTACTTCACATCACCCTTCACCATGTGTCCGATTTTCGCAAATTGACATCGTATTTGGTGATGACGTCCCGTTTCCAATTCAATTTCAACAAGGGTGTAAAAATTATAGAATGCAATGGCTTTGTACTTCAACCGAGCTTCCTTCCCATCTTTCTCACTCACTACATAACTCTTGTTTTGTTTTTCATTCTTTTTTAAAAAATGAACCAAGGTTCCTTCCGGATCTGTTTTTCCTTCGACCAATGCGATGTAGGTTTTCGAAATGGTTTTGTCCCTGAATTGCGCATTCATTCGTTCCAAAGCTTTTCCCGTCTTTGCGAACAATACAATTCCACTGGTGGGACGGTCTAATCGGTGTATAACGCCGCAGAAAACATTTCCAGGTTTGTTGTATTTTTCCTTTAGGTACTGCTTAATTTCATCGGGTAAAGTGACATCCCCGGTTTTATCACCTTGTACAATGTCTGAAGGCGCTTTGTTGATTGCAATTAAATGATTGTCTTCAAAAACAATTTTAGAGGGTTCCAATGCCATCGATTAATTTGCTTTGGTATACCTCCGGTTTCGGATGCCAGCCAAAATACTCAACACGAAGAAAACGACAATGGTATAAATCAACCAATTTGGAAAACTAGCCAAACCATCTCCTTGGGCATAAGAATGCAACCCAACCAACATGAAATTCACTCCGAAATACGTAAACAAAATGGCGGAATAGCCCCAAAAGGATGCAATGTTAAAAGCAAACATCCCTTTTAACTTTGGAATAAACCTAAAATGAAGAATAATGGCGTACACTAAAATAGAGACCAATGCCCAGGTTTCCTTTGGATCCCATCCCCAATATCTTCCCCAAGATTCGTTTGCCCAAACACCACCTAAAAAGGTCCCAATGGTCAACATGAAAGTCCCAACGGTCATGGTCATTTCACTCGTGTGGGTGATTTGTGCAATTTGACTGCTTAGACGCTCCCCATTTTTTTGGCTTCGGAACAAGTACAGCACCAGGTTTAAAAGCCCTAAAATGAACGATAACCCTAAGAAACCATAGCTTCCCGTGATGATTGCTACGTGAATCATCAACCAATAAGATTTGAGCACGGGAACCAATGGTGTGATTTCTGGATCCAGTAAATTCAACTCAGATACAAAAAGCATCATGGCCGCTAAAATCAATGCGCCCGACATGACTACCTCGATTTTCCGGATGAAAACCCAACCGGCAAGCACGGTAACCCAAGCAATGAATAGAATGGCTTCATAACCATTACTCCACGGAGCATGGCCGGAGATATACCATCGGAAACCCAATCCAATGCCATGGTAAACAAAGAAACCGGCAGTCAAGATTAGCAAACCTTTACGAACGATTTTTAGCACCTTTTGGAATTTCGCGGTTGGACTCCAGAATACGGATAACAGGTAAATCAACATGAGCATAAGCCCAATCAAGATGTATCCGTTGAAGACCTTTTTGAAAATCATCATCTTATTGTACGAAATCTCAAAGGATACTTTCTTCTCCGATGGAACTACTTTCGATCCGATTTTACGCTGAATTTCTTTGATTTTTGGAAGCAATTGGTTAGCATCCTTGTAATTACCAGATTGTGCCGCTTGGTCAATGGCGGTTAAGTATTTCAAGGTGACAATGGAAGAAATAGAATCAGCGCCCATGATTTCCATGCTTAAGGGCACATACCACTTGTTTCCAGGATCATCTTTTTTGGGAACAATCTTCATGTATTGCCATGACAATATCCCTTGAAAAACTTCAAATCGCTCGGTTAGTTTGATCAGTTTCTTCTCGAATTCATCTTGTTCCTTTTCAGCTTTTTTGTGTGTTTTCTGGTAAAGTTCAAGGAATTTATAATTGTTGTGGACGTCCAAAAGATCCCTGAAAGAACAGTATTTTTTTAATTTCAACCTTTCCCTAACGGCTTTCGGTACAGAAATCATGGGTTGGTTTTCCCAGTATTTGGAATACATGTGCATTCCTAAAACCACTTGAACTGCATCGAGTCCCTTGTAGCTGTTTGTGCCATACGTTTTACGAAGCAATTGGTCTGCCAAGGTATGGAAAGGAATGATTCTTCCCCTGTCGTCTTGTACCAAAACGCGCGCAAAAAGCTCGGAATGTTCCGCGTTTATTTCACGGTGAATTTTTGAATAATCGGGTGGGTTGTTATTTGCAAGAAGTGGATTCCCTAGAAGCAGAAAGAGCATGGGCAATGACAATGCCTTTAGTTTATTAATTTTTGAATTCAACTCTCGAAATCTTCCTTTGGGAGCGAACAGAGACAGCAACATCCCAATGGCCATAAGTAAATATCCCAAATAGGTAAGATTGGTTCCCCATGAATCATGGTTCACACTCAATTTCGTGGCTTCTTCGTTTTCGGGCGTAGCCGGGTTATCCAATTCATAGGCGGATTGAAAAAAGCGGTATCCATCGTAATCCGTAACATGGTTCATGAAGATATGGCGATTGCTTTTGTAATGGTTTTTATTATCGATGATTGTGAGGTAACTTTCAAAAGATGAAGGAGATTCTGAACCAGGGTATTTGGCCAAGATGAAGTCGCGACATGCTACGGAAAAAGGGATGGGTTTGCGAATGGCGCCATATTCAAGCTGCACTTGCACGCCGTTCACGGTTAGGAATTCAGGAACAGGTAGTACATTCATTCCCCCTTGCAACCTCACCACTTTTGAATCCTTTCCGGAAGTTACTTTTACCGTTAAGTAATCTGCGCCCATGCTTTTGATTTTTGCTTTGACAAAGGTTTTTTTCGCATTGGCAAAGATGTTTTTTAACACAAACTGATTGTTTCCGGATTGATAAAGTGTTTTCGTTTTAAGTTCAACCCAACGGTTCATTGGAACCATCTGGTATGCAGTATCGGGAATGGGTGCACCTGTTCGTCTGGCCTCCGCCATTCTTGTCATTGGGAGGTAACGCAATGGAACATCACATTTTATGAAGTGTTGTCCTTTGGTTGATTTTATTAAAACTCCAGGTGAATTCATCGGTTTTTGGTAGGCAATCGGTAAAGTTCCGGCCATGAAAATTTCACCTTCACCGACATAATTTGATTGCATTTGTCCAACTACGATGTCTAAGACGGAAGAGGAATATTTTTTATTAAATACTACGGTGTCAACTACTGCGGATTGAAAATCTACATAAGAGACTTCAACTTCATTGACGCCAACGCCAATGGTATGTGAAAAATCGTTGTTCACCCAATCCCAATCTGCTAAGAAAGCTGGAAACGCGGCAATTTGAACGTCACTTTGGTTGGTGGTAGAAACCAGCAACTTAGGTTCAGCGGTATGTATGAAATTTGATTCTGTTCCTTCTCGAATGACCATCACTCCTTCATAACCAGTATATCTCGTTACGGCAGCGCCTAACATAATGATGATGAAAGCCAAGTGGAAACTAAACATCGCAATCTTTTCTTTTCTCCACATTCGATGCGCGAAGATGTTTGCTATCAAGTTTAGGCTTAAGTAAACCAATAATATGGTAAACCATTTTGCATTGTAGACCATTATTTTTGCTGCTTGTACGCCGTGTATGGATTCTATGAACGTTGCAAGGCCTATGGCTACTAGGAAAATCAGAAGCCCCAATGACATCATTTTCATTGAAAATACATATTTGGTAATCTTCTCCATGTTGAATTTTGGTACAAAAATAAACAATGCATAATTTCAAAGTCTAACTTTCATCAATTAAGTTTGAACTTAACATTTTTTGTACGGGTTAATAAAAAAAAGTCCCGCCGAAGCGGGACCGTATATAGCCATTTCTCTCTATCCGTAATCGGTAAAAGAGAAACGAGAAAGGGTCCGAGGACCCTGTAATTACATCATTCCGGGCATTCCACCACCCATTCCGCCCATTCCGCCTGCGCCTGGCTCCTCAGGTTGGTCAACGATGACACATTCTGTGGTCAGTAGCATAGAGGCAATGGAAGCAGCATTTTCAACTGCAATTCTTGTCACCTTGGTAGGGTCAATTACACCAGCAGCGTATAAATACTCAAATGTATCGGTACGAGCATTGTATCCAAAGTCGTCTTTTCCTTCACGTACTTTTTGTACAATCACAGCACCTTCTCCACCTGCATTCGCGATGATTTGACGTAAAGGTTCTTCAGCGGCTCTTTTTACAATGGCGATTCCTGTGTTTTCATCTTCATTCAAGCCAATTAAATGCTCAAGGGATTCAATGGCCCTAAGCAAAGCTACACCGCCACCAGGAACAATTCCTTCTTCAACCGCTGCGCGGGTTGCGGCCAAGGCGTCGTCAACACGGTCTTTCTTCTCTTTCATTTCCACTTCAGTTGGCGCACCAACATAAAGTACGGCAACCCCACCAGCTAATTTCGCCAACCTTTCTTGAAGTTTCTCACGGTCGTAATCAGAGGTAGTGGTTTCGATTTGAGCTCTGATTTGTCCAACGCGTGCTTGGATGTCTTCTTTGCTTCCTTTTCCGTTGATTATCGTTGTATTGTCTTTATCGATTTCAATTTTTTGAGCAGATCCTAGCATGTCCATGGTAACGTTTTCCAAGGTCATTCCACGTTCTTCCGAAATCACTTGTCCACCCGTTAAAATTGCGATGTCTTCTAACATTGCTTTTCTTCGGTCACCAAATCCAGGTGCTTTTACGGCTGCTACTTTCAATGAACCTCTTAACCTGTTCACAACCAAAGTTCCAAGGGCTTCTCCATCCACATCTTCTGCAATGATTACCAATCCTTTTCCAGCCTGAACCACAGGTTCCAAAATAGGAAGAAGGTCTTTCATACTTGAAATTTTCTTTTCTGTGATTAAGATGAGTGGGTTCTCCATTTCGGTTACCATTTTGTCAGTATTGGTAACAAAATACGGTGAAAGGTACCCTCTGTCGAATTGCATACCTTCAACCGTTTTAACTTCGGTTTCAGTACCTTTTGCTTCTTCAACGGTAATTACACCATCGTTTCCAACCACTTTCATGGCTTCGGAAATTAACTTGCCGATGGTTTCGTCGTTGTTTGCAGAAATGGTTGCAATTTGTTCAATTTTGGATGCGTCGGTCCCTACTTCTTTGGAAAGAAGTTTGAGTGACTTAACGACTTCAATAACTGCTTTGTCAATTCCTCTCTTTAAGTCCATTGGATTTGCGCCTGCAGCTACATTTTTCAATCCTGCTGTAATGATGGCTTGTGCAAGTACAGTGGCTGTGGTTGTACCATCTCCAGCGATGTCTGCTGTTTTAGAGGCTACTTCCTTTACCATTTGCGCACCCATGTTTTCCATTGGGTCTTTAAGTTCGATTTCTTTGGCTACCGTCACACCATCTTTGGTGACTTGGGGTGCGCCAAATTTTTTCCCGATGACTACATTTCTGCCTTTGGGTCCAAGGGTAACCTTTACTGCATTTGCCAAAGCATCCACACCGCTTTTTAGTTTTTCCCTTGCTTCTACATCAAATAAAATATCCTTTGCCATTTTTGTTGTTTTTAAAAATTATAAAATTCCGTAAATATCAGATTCTCTCATGATTAAGAAGGTTTTGCCCTCCAATTTAATTTCAGTACCAGCGTATTGACCAAAAAGCACTTGGTCTCCTACCTTCACAATCATGGGTTCGTCTTTTTTCCCTAATCCAGCTTGAATAATGGTGCCTTTCAAGGGTTTCTCTTTTGCCGTATCAGGAATGATAATTCCACTTGCTGTTTTTTGTTCTACGGGTGCCGGTTCTACCAGAACTCGATCCGCCAATGGTTTAAAGTTTACTGACATAATTATAGTATTAAAATTAATTTTCGCTGATGCTTCCAAATTTATACCAAGGTAAATAGTGCGACAGAATTTCTTAAAAACAAAAAAAAGTGTCACCATGTAATGACATACTGACACTCATAAAAAGTTAAGTAAGCTTATTGGCCTGGCGAATTTTGATTTTGTTGCCCTTTTTGACCTGCAGGCGCATTTGAATTTTCTTGGGCTTCAGGTGTTTTAGGATTTGAATTATCCGACTTAGGTTGTTGTAAGGTGATGACGATGCTACACGCAACGATGGTAGCTGCCAAACCCCAAGTTAATTTATCGATAAATTCATTGGTTTGTTTTACGCCACCCAATTGGGTTGAGCTTCCAAAGTCAGTACTCAAGCCGCCTCCTTTTGGATTTTGAACGAATACAACCAAGATAAGTAAGATACTTGCTAGGGTAATCAATACAGATAAAATGGTTTCTATCATGAATTTGTTTTTTTATTGAGTTTCTTAATTTGGGTTGCAAAGTAAGTCTTTTTTTCGGGAATAGACAAAATTAATTGTTCATAAACTTGTATCGCTTTGGGATAATTCCCTTGGAGCACAAAGATTTTTGCCAGGGTTTCACTCACCGGTACACGATTACTGTCTAGGCTTTCCTTGGCTTTCTTTTGAGGCGAATAAAATGCCGTCTGAACTTTTTCAATCTGAATCGAAACCGGGTTGACAACATGTGTAGTTTCCTTGTTGGCATTGAGCCATCCAGAAAAGGATTTTGAAGTTATGCTTGTTTCAGCTTTGGTTTCAGGTTCTGTGGGTTGGGAAGCTATGTTCTCGATCGGACCCGCTGTTGTCACTTGAGGTTCTTGTTGGGCGAAAAACTCAGCAGTAAATTTTGCAGAAACCACTGCGGATTGAATGAGTTCTTCTAACGGATCGGGTTCGGACAGTGTTATTGAACCTTTATCAGGTGCTTCGGTCACCTTTTCATTGGGCATCGGTGCAATTTCGGTGGGAATGATTTCTGTCGGAATTTCAATTTCAGGATTTGCTGAAAGTACTTTTTCCTCTTCATTGTTTAAAACCGTTGCTTCTTGGTTGGAAATTGTTTCTGTTGGAATTTCAGGTTCTAATGCAGGTATTACGTCCGCTTCATCCTCTAAATTCGAAGTGTCCTCCTCAGAAATTGTTTCGGTAGGGATTTCGAAATCGGTTTCAACTTCAATGATTTTTTCCGGGATAGGGTTTGAGAGTATGTAGAAGAGTTTTTCTCGATTAGAAATCTTAAAGGCATGTTTTAACAGTTCGGATTCTAGGCGTATGTCTTGATGCAAGTGCAATGCTTCCAAATAGGCCAATGAAAACAAACCGGCATAAGGATATTCCTCTGATAACGACTTGAGTTGCGCGATGTCTTGTTGACCGATTAATTCGGGGTAAAGGCTTAAATTATTGATGTTTGATTTATTCCAAGTCACCAGTTACTCATTAATTTGTTAATAATGTCTTGAACCATTTGTTCGTTTAGGGTTGTCAAAAGTTCTGATTCAACGGATGCTAAGTTGGTTGTGGCATCAAAATCCGCGAAGCGAGTAATGTTAAATTGCATTTGATCGGCTTTTGGAACCGTGGTATTGATGGTAAACTGTACGGTTAGGGTAAGCCTGTTTTTTGCAGCATTGTCCCCGTTTTGCAAGGCGATGGGAGAAACGGAATATCCTTGAATCACCCCTTCCATTTGGACTTGTGCATCCTTGTTTTTGGTCGCCAAACCAAGTCTTGTATTGTTTTGAATGCCATCTTTTATCGCTTCAGTAAGCGCTGCTGGGTAATTCAAGGGACAAGTTGGCGCATTGTTTTGCAAGGTAATTATGTGAAAGGTTTTCCATTCCTCTGGCATTCCTCCAGTATCCGTAAACCCTACGCTGCTTGGCCAACAACCACAAAGTAAAAAAAACAAACTTAAAAAGCTCAAATACCTCATAATGAAAGGAGTTCGTATTCTTTGATTTTTCGATATAAAGTACGCTCAGAAATTCCCAATTCCAACGCAGCGTACTTTCTTCTTCCGCGGTGTTTTTCCAACGCCTTGATGATCAATTCTTTTTCTCTTTCTTCCAAAGATAGCGATTCTTCATAGTCCTCATGTGCGACAAAAGATTCTTCTTGTGAAGGTATGGAGAGGTTGTCTTCTTCTGGAACGTGCGCCGCAAGGCTTCTGTTTGGGTTGGGAAGGTTCCCAAAATCATGATACATCTTACTTAACACATCATTTTGGTCAGGGGATAGGTGAAAACTTCCCGATTGTGCCAATAAATCCACTACCAATTTTTTTAGGTCGGTGAGGTCCTTTTTCATGTCGAACAAAAACTTGTACATCAATTCTCGCTCGGAAATTGAATCTTTTTCCTCTATCAAAGCGGGGGTTTTGGGATTCAATACTGGTAAATATTGTTTGAGCAGTTCCGCATCAATTTCCCTTTTGGTTTCAATCACACTGATTTGCTCTACCATGTTTTTCAACTGGCGGATGTTCCCTGGCCATTCGAAGGAATTCAATACTTCAATGGCTTCCTGCGTAAGTTTTATGCCGGGCATTCTGTATTTATCTGCAAAATCGACTGCGAATTTTCTAAATATCAAATGAATGTCCTCTCCTCGCTCGCGCAAAGCGGGCAGTTGAATGGGTATGGTATTCAATCGGTAGTAGAGGTCTTCCCTGAATTTACCGCTGGCGATGGCTTTCTGCATGTTTTCATTGGTTGCAGCGACCACCCGAACATTTGTTTTTATTGCCTTCGAAGCCCCAACACGAATAAATTCTCCTGTTTCCAACACCCTAAGCAATCGCACTTGGGTTTGCATGGGTAATTCCGCGACCTCGTCCAAAAAGATTGTGCCTCCATTCGCCACCTCGAAATAACCTTGACGGCTACCCGCGGCCCCTGTAAAGCTGCCTTTTTCGTGACCAAACAATTCTGAGTCGATCGTTCCTTCGGGAATGGCGCCACAATTGACGGCAATGTACTCTTTATGTTTTCGGGCACTTAAATGGTGAATGACTTGGGGAATGATTTCCTTTCCTGTCCCACTTTCGCCTGTAACCAAGATTGAAATGTCTGTCGGAGCCACTTGAATGGCAATTTCAAGTGCGCGGTTGAGCTGAAGGGAGTTTCCAACGATCCCGAAACGTTGTTTGACTTGTTGAAGGTTCATTTTAAGGTCGTTTATGCTACAATTTCACCGAAAAGTGTAGCTTGGGTACAGTGGGTTATTTTTACTGAAATGTAAGCACCTTTTTGCGCATTTTTCTTATCGAAGATAACCATGTTGTTTCTCGAATTTCGTCCACAAAATTGCGCTTCTGATCTTTTGGATGGACCCTCAACCAAAATCTCAAAGGTTTTTCCAATTTGGTCTTGGTTTCTTTTCAGGCTATGCGCATTTTGTTTTTCAATGATTTCGTTGAGGCGATTTCCTTTGGTTCCCTCCGGCACGTTGTCCTCAAATTTTCGTTCCGCTAAGGTTTTTGGTCTTTCGGAGTACTTGAACATGTACGCATAGTCGAAGACCACGGAATCCATTAGGGATAATGTATCTTGATGCTCTTCTTGAGATTCATCGCAAAACCCTGTGATAATGTCTGTTGATAGAGCGCAATCCGGAATGATTTTGTGAATGGCTGCAATGCGTTCAAGGTACCATCCCCTCGAATATCCTCTGTTCATTCTTTCCAATACTTTGGTGTTTCCAGACTGGACAGGCAAGTGAAT
The DNA here is from genome assembly GCA_945882095.1 of Chryseobacterium gleum. Classification (GTDB taxonomy): domain Bacteria; phylum Bacteroidota; class Bacteroidia; order Flavobacteriales_D; family Crocinitomicaceae; genus UBA952. Next base: position 73,675 of record CAMCWF010000001.1, on the reverse strand, counting down.
GTAATTGCAAATGTTCTCGTGTTTGGCAATCATTTCAAGGACTTCATCGGTCATGTCTTTTGGATGAGAGGTGCTAAACCGAACACGTAAGAGTGGAGAAACAAGGGCGACGTTTTCCAACAAGTTTGCAAAATTTAAGGTAGGTTCATTTTCTATTTTTATTTCCCCTTTGGCGCTCATATTCCATCGGTAACTATCTACATTTTGACCCAACAAGGTGACCTCACGGTATCCCAACGCGAACAATTCTTCACATTCCTTGACAATGGATTTGGGGTCTCTGGAGCGTTCTCTGCCACGCGTAAAAGGCACAACACAGAAAGAGCACATGTTGTCGCAGCCCCTCATGATGGTAACAAAAGCACAAATCCCTCCTTGATCCAAGCGAACAGGGGAGATGTCCGCGTAGGTCTCCTCTCTTGACAATAAAACGTTTACTGCTTTTTGTCCTGTACCCACTTCAGCAATTAAATTTGGTAAATCTCGATAGGCATCAGGTCCAGCAACCAAGTCTACTAATTTTTCTTCTTCTAAAAGATTTTTCTTCAAGCGTTCGGCCATGCAGCCTAAAATTCCCACGACCAGATTTGGGTTTTCCGCTTTTTTATGTTTGAACTCCGTCAGTCGATTTCTAACCCGGGTCTCTGCATTTTCTCGAATTGAACAGGTATTTAATAAGACCAAATCTGCTTCTTGGATGTTTCGTGTAGTGGTATATCCGCTTTCACTTAAAATTGCGGCAACCACCTCGCTGTCAGAAAAATTCATTTGGCAACCATAGCTTTCCAAAAACAGCTTTTTGTTTCCCGGTATGGTACCCGTAGCTTCCATTTGAAGCACTTCACCTTGCCGTGCATCGTCCAATAACTCTTTGGATGTGTTTATAGAATTCATGGTACAAATTTACCGAAAAGTAAAGAGTGTCAAAATGTCAGTCCGAAAAAAATGTTTTAAAATCACTTGTGTCTTTTTAATTAAATTAACCATAGGTTAAATATAGGGGTCTTGAAATTACTTAATTGGGAAAGGGGGTTTTTGCATAGTTTTAGTTATAAATTTGTAACGAAATTCAAAACCTATGTCCAAAAACCTTGTCATTGTTGAGTCCCCTGCGAAAGCCAAAACCATTGAATCTTATCTTGGTTCGGACTTTATCGTTAAATCCAGTTTTGGCCATGTGCGAGACCTTTCTAAGCGTGGGTTGTCGATTGAAATTGAAAACGCCTTTCAACCTGTCTATGAAGTTTCAGAGGACAAAAAACAGATCGTTAACGAACTCAAAAAACTTGCAAAGGCTGCCGAAATGGTTTGGTTGGCAACGGATGAGGACCGTGAGGGAGAGGCAATATCTTGGCATTTGTTCGAGGCTTTGAATTTAAAAGATGAGACTACGAAGCGAATTACCTTTAATGAAATCACCAAAGGAGCGGTACTTAAAGCCATTGAAAATCCACGAAAAATAAACATCGGTTTAGTTGATGCACAGCAGGCAAGAAGAATTTTAGATCGAATCGTTGGTTTTGAATTGTCTCCCGTTTTGTGGCGAAAAGTAAAACCAAGTCTTTCCGCAGGAAGGGTACAATCCGTAGCCGTTCGCTTAATAGTTGAGAAGGAACTAGAGATTTCTAAATTTGAATCCGAAAGTTTTTTCAAAGTAGTGGGACAATTCTCGGCAACAAATGGAAATTTTAAAGCGGAATTGAGTAAACAATTGGCTGATGAAAATGAGGCCAATACGTTTGTATCTGGATTAAACGCATCGACTTTTCAGGTGTCTTCGGTGGAGAAAAAACCTTTTACCCGCAGTCCTTCTGCACCTTTTACAACCTCCACATTACAGCAAGAGGCGTCGTTAAAATTAGGTTTCTCCGTCTCAAGGACCATGTCGGTTGCCCAAAAACTGTATGAAGGAGGTCACATCACCTACATGCGAACAGACTCCACCAACTTATCAGAAACAGCGTTAGCACAAGCGGAGGCTGAAATTACCTCACGTTTCGGTGCAGAGTATTCTAAACCTACCAAATACGTTACGAAATCTGCATCTGCTCAAGAGGCGCATGAGGCCATACGTCCAACAGAATTTTCGGTGGAAATGGTTTCCGAAGAGCGCGAAGAACAAAGGTTGTACGATTTAATTAGAAAAAGAACCCTTGCCAGTCAAATGGCGAAAGCAAATTTAGAACGCACCATCATCACCTTGGCAGGCGCACCGCAAGGATTGGATTTTGTAGCGAAAGGTGAAGTGATTTTGTTTGATGGTTTCTTGAAAGCTTATTCCGTAACCAATATGGATGAGGAAGATGAAACGTTCGAATTGTTGCCAAAGGTTGCGGCAGGTGAAGCCATTGCCTTGAAGGAAGCGAAAGCTACTCAGCGATTTACACGTGGACCTGCTCGTTACACAGAGGCGAGTTTGGTTAAGAAAATGGAAGAACTTGGAATTGGCCGCCCTTCCACCTACGCACCCACGATTTCGACGGTCCAAAAGCGAAATTATGTAATGAAAAAGGAATCAGAAGGCAAAGAAAGGGCCTATGCACAGATACAATGGACGCCGGAAAATACAACCGTCACAACGCTTACCGAGACGGTTGGGACCGATAAAAACCGTTTGATTCCAACTGACATTGGCATCGTGGTGACCAATTTTCTTGTAGAACATTTTGCAGCAATCATGGATTATCAATTTACGGCGCAGGTAGAGGAGTCGTTTGATAAAATTGCCAACAAGAATTTGGTTTGGAGTGACATGCTTGGAACCTTTTATAAACCATTTCATGCCAATGTAGAAGAAACCTTAGAAAACAGCGGAAGGGCTACCGGAGAAAGGGCATTGGGAGAGGATCCAAAGTCAGGTAGGAAAGTCATAGCACGCATGGGGAGATATGGTGCAATGATTCAAATTGGGGATGAACAAGTGGATGGCGAAAAACCATTGTTTGCATCCTTAATGAAGGACCAGTCCATAACAAACATCACCTTGGAAGAAGCCATGGATCTTTTCAAAATGCCGCGTGTATTTGGAGAGTTTTCGGGCGAAATGCTTCGTGTGAACATCGGTAAGTTTGGACCTTATGTTCAATTGGGAAAAACCTTCGCGTCCATTCCAAAGGATGAGGACCCGATGGAAATCACCCTTGAACGTGCCATCGAAATTGTGGAAGAAAAAAAGAAATCCGATGCCGAAAAAGTAATCAAATCCTTCCCTGAGCAAGAAGATGTTTTTCTTTTAAACGGAAGATATGGCGCTTACCTTAAAATAGGCAAGGAAAACTATAAACTGCCTAAGACCAGTGTCCCAGCAGATTTGACTTTTGAAGAGTGTATTGAAATTTCAAAGAATCAACCCGTCTCAAAATCGAAAAAAAGTCCCAAAAGAAAAAAATAGTACATTAGAGGGCTTTATACAGCATAAACATGGGTAGCGTAAACAAAGTAATTTTAATTGGCAATTTAGGAAAAGACCCTGAAGTAAGGCATTTAGAAAATGGAAGCGTTGTGGCATCCTTTCCTTTGGCGACCTCAGAATCATACACAGACAGGCAATCCGGCGAAAAAAAGGAGAATACCGATTGGCATGACATCGTTTGTTGGAGAGGGCTCGCAGAGATTGCGGGAAAATACCTCCACAAAGGCAGCCAGGTATACATCGAAGGAAAATTAAGAAAAAGAAGCTGGCAAGATAAAGAAGGAAATGTTCGATATACAACGGAAGTTGTTGCAGATGAATTGACACTGCTTTCCAAGACTGAACGCGAAACAAAAACCGAAGTGCCTTACCAGAAAGAAGTTCCAAACCCATCGTCTACCCTTACGAATTTTGATTCGAAGCCAGACGACAATGTACCTTTTTGATTTAAATTATGCCTGACCCCCCCGATCCCACATCCTCTTTTTTTAGCAACCTACACTGGATTCCAGCAGACACCATTTACAGTTTTGTAATCGTTTTACTCTTGCTGCTTGCTGCCATTACCACCAGTTCAGAATCTGCCTTCTTCTCGTTGAATCCAGCGGAAAAGGACAAGCTGAAAGCCGAAGATTCAAAGGTGTCCAAAATCATTCTTGATTTGCTTTCCAATCCCCGTGAATTGATTGCACTTCTGCTCATTTCAATCAATTTTGTAAACGTCGGCATCGTTATTTTATCCACCATGATCCTCGACGATGTAATGATTGGCAAGTCGGAAACCACCAAGTTTTTGGTAGAGGTTTTCGGAATTACGTTGATGATTCTTATAACCGGAGAAGTAATTCCTAAAATTTATGGTGCGGGAAATGCCATGAAAGTTGCGCGTGTAATGGCCTTGCCAATGAATTACGTTCGCAGAATGCCCCCGATCTCTTGGTTGAAATGGCTACTTCTCAATGGCTCATCTTTTATAGGGAAAATGGGTAAGAAATCCATCCAAATTTCCTCCGACGAACTTGAATACGCCATTGCCATTACCAAGGAAGAAAGTACCTCCGAGGATGAACATAAACTTTTGGAAGGCATTGTTAAGTTTGGGAAAACCGAAGCGGATCAAATCATGACTCCACGTATCGAGGTAGCAGCGATTTCCGAAGATTTGAAATTCAACGAAGTGATTCGATTTGTGATTGACGCAGGATATTCAAGGATTCCAGTATACCAAGAAACCTCCGACAACATCATTGGAATCATTTACATTAAAGATTTACTCCCTTTTCTTGGTCAAACAGAAGATTTTGATTGGAAATCTTTGTTGCGCGAACCCTTTTTCGTTCCTGAAAACAAGAAAATTGACGACCTTTTACAAGAATTCAGAACCATTAAAATGCACATGGCTATTGTTGTCGACGAATACGGGGGTGCAAACGGAATTGTCACTTTGGAGGATATATTAGAAGAAATCGTTGGAGACATTACCGATGAGTATGATGAAGAAGACATCGAATTTAAAAGATTGGACGACAAAAATTTTCTTTTTGAAGGCAGGACCGCGTTGAAGGATTTTTACAAGGTGATAGACGTAGATGGCGATGCGTTTGAAAATGACAAAGGCGCTTCTGAGACTTTGGGTGGATTTATTGTGGAAAGGTCAGGAAGGATATTGAAAAACAAGGAGTTTATCATTCATAGCAATGTGAAATTAAGTGTGGAGTCCTCAGATAAAAGAAGAATAAAATGGATAAAAGTCGAAATTTTAAGTTCGCAGGATTAGGAATTTGCTTGATGCTCTTCTGTTTTGCTTGCGAAAACAATCCCCCCGTTCCAAAACCACCTTGTTACCTAAAAACAGATTTTCCAGAGCATGACTATTATGAGGTCAATGTGAAAAATCCCGTAATGAATTATCAAGTGCAACTCTCTAAGTTGTTTAATGTTAAACGCAACCTATCGGACAAAGCCTTTGGTTTTCAAGAAATTGACCTTGGATTGATCAATGGCACCCTATTGTTGTATTCTCGGCGTTTCGACCACATGGACACCCTGGCGAATTTAATAAATGACGCAAACGACCTGGTCGATGAACATAAAATTAAAGCGGACAGGATTGACTTTGAACAAATAATAGATCCTACGCACAGAAAATTTGGCACTTTCTTTATTCTAAAAGGCAATGTAGCGACCAACTACCAATTCTACCTCACCGATTCTACTTCTCATTTTATTCGGGGTGAAGTATTGCTAAATTGTCGGCCTAACTACGACAGCTTAAGACCTACCTTGGATTACTTGAAACTCGATTTGGATGTTTTTATCCAATCTTTCCGATGGAACAACAAAATGTAATCTTCCTTGGGTTGGGTGCCAACCTTGGAAACCGTGAAGAGACCCTGCAAAAAGCAATCGCCATGCTCAATGAATCCGTCGGAGAAACCGTGGCGGTTTCATCATACTTTTATTCAGAGGCGGAAGGATTCGTTTCAGAACATTCATTTTGTAACCTATGCCTTAAGCTTACCTCTCCGCTTGATTTAAAATCGCTGTTAACGCAAACCCAAGCGATTGAAAAGAAATTAGGACGTGAGACGAAAACAAATTTTGGAAAGTATATGGACCGACCGATCGACATAGATATTCTTTTTTTTAATCAATTGTCTTATTCAGATTCCGAAATAACCGTTCCTCATCCCATGTGGAACCAACGGAAATTTGTGTATCTGCCTCTGATTGAGCTTTTTTCAAAAGGATTTTAACATCATCTGCATCTCGTTGTGAATTGTTAAATAAAATTTTTACATTTGTGCGTCAAATTAAACTAAACCTACTATGAATTTGAAAAACTTTACCCTTTTGTCTTTGATTGCTTCGGTTGCGCTTGTAAGTGTTAGTTGTGATCAATTAAAAGACCTTACGTATAACACAACCCCAAATCCTTTGGAAATGCATGGAGACAGCGTAGCAATCTCCGTTACCGTTAACATTCCACCAAAAGGAATTAAAAAGAAAGTAAGTGTTGAAGTAACTCCGGTTTTAGGGGATACCAAATTGGAAACTTGGAAAATTCAAGGTGAAAAAGCTACCGGTAACGGTCAGTCGATTACGTTCAAACCAGGTGGAACCGCAACGTTTACAGATGTTGTTGCCTACAATCCATCAATGGAAGCAACGGATTTGAAAATCACAGGAAAAATCTTCAAAGGAACCAAAGAAAAAGATGCACTTCCAGAGGCTAAATTGGCCGATGCAACCATCATTACACCGCTTTTGGTTCAAACGAATTTCAAAATGCTTTTCGATACCAATGAAATCCAAAGGTCATTTGAAAAAACAGTTTCTGCTGAAATCAACTACCTTAAAGGAAAATCTGACCTTCGTCCAACAGAATTGAAAGACAAAGACATCACAGATTTAGTAAATTGGGTAATCGCTGCACAATCAAATCCAAAAATTAAAATCAATTCCATCGACGTTAAAGGATATGCATCCCCAGATGGTGAAGAAGATTTCAACGGAAACCTTTCCGCTGCAAGGTCAAAATCAGGTCGTACGGCATTTATGGAACTGATGAAAAAACAAAAACTTATGATCCTTGCAGATTCTAATGTGTATGTTACCAATGGTATGGGTGAGGATTTTGAAGGATTTAAAGAGCAATTGAACCGTACAGCAACCATTAGCCAAGCGGACAAAGATTTGTTTCTACGAGTGTTAACTATGACCAACGATCCGAAACAAAGAGAAGCGCAAATGAAGGACCTTGGAAAAACATTTAGCCAATTGGAAAAAGATGTTTTCCCTAAAATTCGTCGTTCCATTGTGACTGTTAATTATACAGAGCAAGGTTTATCTGACGATGAATTAAAAGAAAAAGCAATGTCAAATCCTTCTGCAATGTCAGCGGATGAGTTGATCTTTACCGCAGGAACCCTTGTAAAAGACATCAATGAAAAAGCTAAAATTTATGATGCGGCTACCATGGCGTATCCAGAAGATTCAAGGGCATTTAACAATGCAGGAGCAGCAGCTTTCATGTTGAACAATACAAGCAAAGCCAAAACGAACTTGGAGAAAGCGTTGAACCTTAAAGACAACAACTATTCTAAAAACAATTTAGCAGGTGTCCTTATGTCTCAAAGTGACCGTAAAGGTGCCAAAAAACTTTTAGGCCAAGTAAAAGACAAAAACGCTGAAGTGGCATACAATAATGCAATCATCATGGTGCTTGAAGGAAAATATTCAACTGCGGTTACTTCTTTTGGAACGAATGCTTCATTTAACAAGGCGTTGGCACAAGTGTTAAGTACCAAATTGGATGATGCAAGCAAAACATTGGCAGCAAGTTCAGATAAAGAATCTGCAGATGGCTACTACCTAAAAGCAATCATCGCTGCAAGAAGTAATTCTGGTGTAGATGCAGTGGTTAGCAACCTTAAATCAGCCATCGCGAAAAATGCAAAATACGCTGAGAAAGCAGGTAAAGACCGTGAGTTTATTAAATTCATGGCAGACCCAAGCTTCACTTCTGTTGTGAAATAAGACCTTATAGAAATAGCAAAAGCCCCTTTATTGGGGCTTTTTTGCTTTCAGGCTGTACAGATATTCTTGTTCCCATTGCCCAGGCGTAGGAATGCACTCCCAATCACATCCCAAAAAGAAAACATCCATCTTCGTTGAATAGCCGCAAAAACTGTAAATCTTTTTAGCCGATACCATCGCTTTATCAATCGCCGTCCAGTCGTTTGACCTAATTATGTGTATGCGGTCAAAGGTTGGATTCTGGACATCGCCAATCAGGGTGTCAATTTGTGGGTGCTTTGAAAGGAAGGTGTTCAAAAGGAGCGGATGAAATTCTTTAGGACCGTTCAATAAAAGTATTTCACTGTCCTTTTTTTCTATGGTTTGTCTTCCCTTAAAACGCGACAACATTCCAATGAAATGCGCATTTTTAAGCTTCGTTTTTGAAAGTTTTCCAGCAGTAGCATTGGAAGCATCGTCAACAATCCAGCAGACATCGAATTTCTTTAGTAAATACGTGTTAAGGACTTGCAATGGGAAGTAAGTTCTTGGCAAGGGGAGCGTTGCTTGATGGGTAACGAAGACAGATGTACATGATGCACAGCGAAACCCATACCGTTGGTCGGAAATCACATAATCGATTTTGTGTTCCTTAACCCACTTTCGGGTTACGCCTAACTCCTTAAAGTGCCTTGCGATAAGTTTTGGAAGCGTTGCCAAAAACGTTGTTTTTGAAAAACCTGAGGTTTTAAATTGAAAAGCGTACCCAGCATGGTCTATGAATGGAATCGAATCAAAGTAGCATTGGTAAAAGCTTTTTTGGTCTTCGTTGCAGGCAATGAGCACTGTGTTCCCCTGTTTTATCAATTGCTGCAAGAGTGGAATCGACCTTCCCACATGTCCCACTCCCCAGTTTAAAGGAGAGAAGAGGACGCGTGCATTGCTAATTAAATGGGGACTTTTCATTTTGTATAAAAATACGAAGGCAAATGCGTATCCAATCAATGCTTTTGGTTAATTTTGAAAAATAAAATATTCAAAAATGATTGACGGAAAAGAGTTTAAAAAGTTTGCGACGATGCACATGGGGCTTAACAGTATGGTCGTGGACCATTACATTGAATCTTCCTTAACCCCATATATTATCGAGGAACGACCGTTGAACATGACGCAAATGGACGTCTTTTCACGCTTAATGATGGATAGAATCATTTTTTTAGGCACAGGAATCAACGACCAAGTAGCCAACATCATCAATGCACAGTTATTGTTCTTGGAATCCGCGGATGCGAAAAAAGACATTCAAATTTACCTTAATTCGCCAGGAGGATCTGTTTATGCAGGATTGGGTATCTATGACACCATGCAATACATTCGTCCAGATGTTGCAACCATTTGTACAGGGATGGCAGCTTCCATGGGAGCGGTTCTTTTATGCGCAGGTGCGGAAGGAAAACGAAGTGCACTGAAGCATTCACGTGTGATGATTCACCAACCGCTTGGGGGCGCACAAGGACAAGCCTCCGACATCGAAATCACCGCGAGAGAAATTCAAAAGTTGAAAAAAGAATTGTATGATATCATCGCGAAACATTCTAAACAAGATTATGAAAAAGTTTGGGGAGATTCAGACCGTGATTATTGGATGACTTCTGAAGAAGCGAAAGCGTATGGGATGGTTGATGAGGTGTTGTTGAGAAATCCAAAATAACATGCCTAAAGTTATTTCCGAATGTTCGTTTTGCGGTAAAAAAGTCGCCGAACCTGCCATTCTTATCGCCGGTATTTCTGGTCACATTTGTGAATCTTGCGTCGTTCAAGCCAATCGAATCATTACCGAAGAAAGTAAAAACACGGTCCAAAAAGGCGTGGAGGAAGGGGTCGAAATCAATCCCCTAAAACCCAAAGAACTTAAAGCCAAGGTCGATGAATACGTCATTGGACAAGATGCTGCAAAGAAAGTACTGAGTGTCGCTGTGTACAACCACTACAAGCGCTTATTGGACCAAAACGACGCGAATGAAGTAGAAATTGAAAAGTCTAACATCATTTTGGTAGGTCGTACAGGTACAGGAAAGACTTTGCTTGCCAAAACCATTGCTCGATTGCTTAAGGTACCGTTTTGCATCGTAGATGCAACTGTCCTGACAGAAGCGGGTTATGTCGGTGAAGACGTTGAGAGCATCCTAACACGTTTACTTCAAGGCGCAGATTACAATGTAGACAAAGCCCAAAAAGGCATCGTTTTTATTGATGAAATTGATAAAATTGCACGTAAAAGTGACAATCCTTCCATTACAAGAGACGTTTCAGGCGAAGGGGTACAACAAGCGCTATTGAAATTACTTGAAGGTACCATTGTAAATGTGCCGCCCCAAGGTGGAAGAAAGCATCCGGATCAAAAAATGATTCCCGTTGATACAAAAAACATTCTCTTTATCTGTGGTGGAGCCTTCGACGGCATCGAGAATTTAATCGCCACCCGCATCAATAAAAACATCATTGGATTTAGAAATGGCTCCGATGATAAGGTGGAACAAAATGAACTGCTTCAATACATTTCTCCTGCAGACTTGCGCGGGTTTGGGTTGATTCCAGAGTTAATAGGAAGGTTTCCTGTGTTGAGTTATTTGGAGCCCTTGGATAAAAAGGCCTTGAGAAGAATCCTAACAGAACCCAAAAATGCCCTGATGAAACAATTTGTCCGCGTTTTTGAACTCGATGGCATCACACTCACCTTTGACCAAAAAGTCCTGGATTTTATCGTCGACAAAGCGATTGAATTGAAATTGGGAGCAAGGGGCTTACGTTCCATTTGTGAAGCCATTTTTATGGAAGCTATGTATGAACTTCCCTCAAGCCAGAAAAAGAAATTTCATGTGGATGAAGCCTATGCAATGGCTGCATTTAATAAGACAAAACTCAATCGATTAAAGGCTGCATAATTGCGGAATTTTGTCAATAGATTATTAACTTTACGCGCATTCAAATTTTTATCAAATGAAAGTACTTCAATTTCGCGAAGCCCTCAGAGAGGCAATGTCTGAAGAAATGAGAAGAGACCACAGTGTGTTTCTATTGGGTGAAGAAGTGGCAGAATACAATGGAGCCTACAAAGTTTCGCAAGGAATGTTGGATGAGTTTGGTGCCAAAAGGGTGATCGACACACCAATTGCTGAGCTTGGTTTTACAGGAATTGCCGTAGGTGCTTCCATGAATGGACTGCGACCGATTGTTGAATTTATGACATGGAATTTCGCTATACTTGCTGCAGATCAAATTATTAATTCGGCAGCGAAAATGCTTCAGATGTCAGGCGGTCAATACCATTGCCCAATTGTATTTCGAGGAGGAAACGGAACAGCCGGACAGCTCGCTGCAACCCACTCACAAAGTTTTGAAGCATTTTATGCGCACGTTCCTGGGTTGAAAGTGATTACCCCTTCAAATCCTGCGGATGCCAAAGGTTTGTTGAAAGCCGCCATTCGAGATGAAGATCCTGTCGTTTTTCTTGAATCTGAAAAAATGTATGGTGAAAAAGGTGAAGTGCCTGAAGGAGAATTTATCATTCCGATTGGGGTTGCAAATGTCATAAGAAAAGGGACCGATGTTACCATTGTGTCTTTTGGAAAAATCATTAAAGTAGCTCAAGCCGCTGCGGAAGAATTGGCAAAGGACAACATCAGTGTTGAAATCATTGATTTGAGAACAATTCGCCCCCTAGATTACAAAACTGTTGTGGAATCAGTGAGAAAAACCAACCGTTGTGTAATCGTTGAAGAATCTTGGCCTTTGGCGAGCATCTCTTCAGAAATTGCCTACCACTTGCAACGTTATGCGTTTGATTTCTTAGATGCGCCCGTAGAACGAGTGACCCAAACAGATACCCCTTTTGCTTTTTCTCCAACCTTAATTGATGAGGCCCTGCCCAATGTGAATCGCCTGATTAAAGCAGTTAAAAGAACACTTTATATAGCATCCTAGTTTTTTATTAACCGAATTAGCCCTACAGTTTTTCCATCGGATTCAACCTTAACAAGGTACATGCCTTGCTTCAAATTCACAAGTGAAATTGAACCGGATGGGTTGTAATTTGTCAGAATTGATTTTCCTGCAAGATCAAGAATTTCGATAGTTATCTGACCTGTAACGTTTGTATAGAGCGATACGTTATCCTGCGAGGGATTCGGATAAAGGTTGAAATAATAAGTTGGTTCAATTAACGATAGCGATTGACAAATTTCATTACTGGTTATCATTGGGGCGAAAAAAGTTGCCATTTGGAGTTGTCTCAAATTCATATTGTCATAGGCATGGCAAGGATTGTTCACCTGATCTAAACAACTTCCAGATACGAAAGCAAATTGATTTGGAAAATTGTTTGCAGTGAAATTGTTTTGAATGTTGTAGCCATAATTTCCTTGATTATTCCAGTCACTGATTTTTTGGCTTCCGTGAACAATTGGAGTATTGGCTATTGCGTAACAATTATATCCATTGGTCATACACCAATCTAATCCCCAGAAAACCTCCTTGCTATCTATTGGCACAATTATATCGCAAGGTTGATGATAGGAATAAATGGCTGGTTTAGCGACATTGGCAGGATGGTTTATCAATAAGTTGTTGAACATTGCCCCGAACATATTCCCGATACCCTTAATGGTATAATGCACTTGTGATGGTTCAATATCGCCATCAATATCCCCCAAATCTGGACGAGAAATACTCGCTGTGAAAACTTCCCCAACATTATGTGTACAGTTGGACATATTTGCATTCGGTGCAGGTAATGAGGGTAATGCAAAAGTAGATGACGGACGCTCTTGCATATCGTTCATTAAACCAACACCCAAGGCAATAAAAGAACCAGCACTTTCCCCAACAAGAAATACGTTATTTGTATCAATTGAGAATTGTTGGTTCCTATTAATCAAATAACGAAGTGCGCCTTTTGCGTCTTGAATACCACGATAATTTGCCCTGATCCATTCAGCCGTATCACTCGCAAACAAACAATTATAGCTCGGATAATTACAGCTCCAAGTATTTTCATCAGAAATAAAACCTAAGCGATAAGAAATGCTTGCGGTTACGTATCCTCTTCTGGCAAATTCTTTACAATAGTCTTGAACGCTTGCATCGTTTTTTGATCCCTCGATAAAAGCCCCTCCATGGATTACGATAAGCAGGGGCCAACGTGAAATTTGAGAATTCACAGGACATTTAGGTTCATAGATGTCCAGGGCTAAATTGACGGTGTTTCCATTGAAATCAATCGAAGTGCCATAAGGTTCATTTAATGTACTGTCGTATGCATACTGTTGGTCGATCCATTGTTGACACAGTATATTTAGATAAGAAAGCAAAAATATGGGAAGTAAAATAGTTTTCATTATTAGGATTAAGATGGTTAATGTTAGAATGAATTTATATAAAAAAAAGGGGCCAGAGCCCCTTTTTTTATATTATTCAATCTCGTGTCTATAATACCACCAGTTGTTTTGTTGCAGATAATCCGTTTGGCCCTTTAACGGTAATGATATACAGTCCAGCCTCTAGGTTTTGAATCAGCATGCTGTTAACGTTAGTTGTCGGTTTAGCCATTACAATCCGCCCACTTTGTTCTGTAACTATAACTTTTGTTACGTTTCCATTCCACTGTACTTTAGCATCAGCATTGGTTGGATTCGGATATACATTTAAGGCAATCAATCCAAGAGATGTTACGTCGGCCGAAGATTCGTTTGCGACTTCCACGGACGTACTTGTTTCACATCCATTTCCATCGATTGTAATTACACTATACGTTCCGGCAGCTAATCCAAACAAATCTTCCGTTGTTTGTCCGTTGGACCATTCATAAGAGTATCCTGGTGTTCCACCGCTTACGTTAAGGTCAATGCTTCCGTCATTGTTTCCAAAATCAGCACTAACGATAGGGGTTATTTCAATAGCTGCTGGTTCATCGATAACATACGTTCCGCTGGTAGTGCATCCATTGGCATCGGTAATTTGTACTGAATAGGTTCCTGCACCAAGGTCAGTGTTGTTTTCGGTTGTGAAACCATTACTCCAGTTGTATGTATAGCTTGGATTTCCACCGTCAACCATTAAGACTACTGAACCATTACTCCCACCATTGCAGCTTACGTTATTCGTAGTTGCTTGTTGGATCGTTGGTGTACCGTTGCTTACGACTGCTGTAGAAGTTACAATACATCCATGCGCATCTGTAATTTGGTATGTGTAGCTTCCTGAATTCAGGTCGCTAAAATAAAACTCGGATTGTCCGCTGGTTGTATTTACTTGATATGGTTCTTGACCTTGTGAAGCAGAAATGGTAACTGATCCTTGTCCTTCTATACAAGCATTATCTACAATGGTAACAACATCTATATCACTTGGTGTTGCTATCGCCATGGAAACTGCCGCATTTGCATTTAATCTTCCTGTACCAATAGTACCTGCATAAGAAGGGTTAAGCGCATCAATATTGACTGAACTTGCCTTGAGTATGTGTTCTATTTCGTTGTTATCTAAACAAGGGTTAACACTTAACATTAAGGCAATGGTTCCTGTTACGTAAGGGGCGGCATAAGAGGAGCCAGATCCATAGGTGTAGTTAACAGGAGAATCGGAAATATTTACTTTGTATCCAGGTGCGCTTAAATCTACACGCGAATTGTGTTGGTGGGTACTTTGTGCATCACCAATAGACTCCTCGTGATTGTCGAATTCTCCAATGCTTGTAACGGAGAAAACATGGTCATAAGAAGCAGGATAAGCCAATGCATTTGGGTCGCCACAAGTGGTGCCATTTCCCGCGGCTGCTACGATAAAAGTTCCATTCGCATAAACTTCATCAATCACATCTTGCTCGAATTGACTGAATGAACACCCAGAGAACCAACTTACATTTAAGACATCAATTCCAGCGTAACTTGCTGCCAACAATTGATTGAAATTCATTTGGTAGAACGCAATCGAAGAATTAAATCCAATGGAACTCAATCCTACAACATTGTCCGTTTTTCCTGCTGCGATAATTGACACCGCGGTTCCGTGTTCTGTGGGGGCAGCATTATGGAAGTCATAATGCGTGATTTTCCCAGCCAATTCCTCGTGATTCGGATTGATGTTCTCATCACTGATTCCAACAATAATATTTGCATTTGAATGTGTAAGATTCCATGCTTGTGGTGCTTTTATTAACTCCAATGCGTAGTTTGAACTGAATTCCGTGTTGTAATCATTTGGCGTATATAAGGTTCTGTATTCTGGTGCACGGGCGATTTCAGTGATAACACTTGGAAAGTTTTTAAGCGTTCGCTCCAAGGTTGATTCGTCGCAATTACAATTGAATTGATATACATTTCGCAAGTTCTCATTTTTGGAATTTGAGAGTGCTTGGGTTACATGGGTAATGCCAATTTCATTTAATGCATTTGTAAAGGCTGGGTTGTCGGATTCAATTCGCCCTTCCGAAGTTACGCGCGGAGTGCTTTGTTGGTCACTTACCCGGGCCCAAACTCTTGCGTTGGATTGTGCATTGGCATTGAAGGTTGCCAGAGCAAATAAACCTGTAATAAATAGTTTAGCGTTGATGTTGGTTTTCATTTTTATTTTTTTTAATTGGTTTCTGAGACAAAGATGAAGACCATTTAAAAAGGTGGGTGAAAATTCAAGCAGCGTGTTTGGTAATTACGCTATGTTACGTGGGTGGCTGTACGCAGTTTTGTGGATGATGCTACGCGTAACTACTTATAAACGAATCATTTCTGAGCAGTTCTATATAGGAAAAAAGCAAGGATTCCAAAGAGTAAATTCGGCGTCCATACTGCAATAAGGGCCGGAAGTCCAACATTCAAGGCAGCAACTGCCATGACTTTCATCGCAAAAATGTAAATAAATACAAATCCAAGCCCGATGGCAATGTTCAAACCAATCCCACCGCGTTTTTTACGTGAGGCGACCGAAACTCCAATTATGGTTAGAATATATGTGGCAAAGGGATAGGATGTACGTTGATGCATTTCTATTTCATAATACGGCACACGAGAAGATCCCTTTTGTTTTTCTCTACTGATCAATCGGGATAATTCGGGGTAAGTCATAGTTTCAGCAACATTCTCTCGCTGGGCCATCTCGCCCATGGAAAAATCTAAGGTCGTGTCCATTTTTGCCCGAAAAGTTAATTTGCCTTTTGGGAAATCAAAGGTTTTAAAATACACCTGTTTTAATTTCCAGCTGTGGGTGCCCGGCAAGTTGTAGGCCTCATCCGCCTTTAGAAAAAACACCGGTTGATTCGTGTCACTCCATTCTTGAAAGACAAAGTTCGTAACCCTACCTTCTTCGTTCGTATAATTTGAAAAATAAACAGATTTGTTCCCAGGATAATCTGCATGGTAATTTTCAACCATCATTACATCCCGGTAATATTTCTCTTCAAATCCCAACCGCAGCTTATTGGCCGAGGGTACAATAAAATGATTCAGTAAGAGCGAAAGTACCATCAGGACACTCGCGGCAATCATGTAAGGACGAAGAAACCTTGTAATGGGCTTTCCTGAGAACCACATCGGAATGATTTCCGTGTCTTGTGCCATCTTCGCCGTAAACCAGATGACCGAAATAAAAACAATCATCGAAGAAAACATGTTCCCGTGGAAAAGTAAAAAACTTACATAGTATTCAAAGATTATCGCTGAAACGGGCGCTTTGTTGGAAATGAACTCACTGAGTTTTTCTGAAACATCGAACACCATTGCAAACAACATGATGATTCCAAGCATGAAGAAAAAAGTGCTTAGGAATTTACGGATGATGTATTTATCGAGAATCTTCAGCATTACAATCTTTGAGAAAGCTTTTTAACCACGGTATTTTTCCATTCCACAAAATCACCATCGGCAATGTGCTTCCTTGCGGCCGCCATCAGTTCGAGGTAAAAGGACAAATTGTGAATGGTTGCGATTTGAAATCCTAAAATTTCTTGGCATTTGATCAAATGTCTTAAATAGGCTTTTGAATATACGCGGTCCACCCAAACCGTGCTGTTTTCTTGAAGCGGACTAAAATCCATTACCCATTTTTCATTTTTGATGTTGATGGTTCCTTCCCAGGTATAGAGCATCCCGTGTCGCGCATTTCGACTTGGCATTACGCAATCGAACATATCGATTCCCAAAGCAATGCATTCGAGGAGATTCCAAGGTGTACCCACCCCCATAAGATAGCGGGCCTTTTCTTTTGGTAAGATGTCGGTGACAATGTCGGTCATGGCATAGAGCTCATCTTCGGGTTCACCGACGGACAATCCTCCTATGGCAATGCCAACGTCTCCAAAATCAGACATAAATTCTGCGGATTCAGTCCTCAAATCTTTATAAACACTGCCTTGAACAATTGGAAACAAAGTCTGGTTATACCCATATTTTGGCTCGGTTTCATCCATGCGGGTAAAGCATCGCTTTAACCAATTGTGGGTCAGTTTCAAGGATTCTTTTGCATACGTGTAATCGCAGGGGTAAGGCGTACACTCATCAAAGGCCATAATGATATCTGCACCAATGCTTCGTTGAATGTCGATGGCAAATTCTGGCGTGAACAAATGGTAACTGCCATCCAAATGGGATTGAAAACGTACCCCGTCCTCCATGATTTTGCGTGTACCCGCTAGGGAATACACCTGATACCCTCCGCTGTCTGTAAGGATGGGGCGCTCCCAATTCATAAACTGGTGAAGTCCACCCGCTTTTTCCAAAACCTCAATGCCAGGTCTCAAATATAAATGATACGTGTTCCCAAGAATGATTTGTGCATTAATGTCTTCCCTTAATTCTTGTTGATGAACCGCTTTAACACTTCCTGCCGTACCTACAGGCATAAAAATGGGCGTTTCAATCATTCCATGGTCTGTATGCAACCTCCCCAGTCGCGCCTTGCTTTGTGTGTCCGTTAGAATTTTTTCAAAGTGCATAACAATGTTAATAAATACCCGGCGTAAAGATACTGCTATTTGTAAACCACCCCCATCTTTGTATAAAACTAGACCTCATGTGGATTTTAGATGCACCAAATTGGTTGGTAACCGGGTCTCAAATCCTTTTTGTCACTTCTTTTTTCATTCAATTCTTGTTCGTGACACTGCTTTTTGGAAGGCTTGCCTTTTATAAATCCACAGCAAATGCTTCACCTTTCACGCCCTCAGTAAGCATCATCGTTGCGGCACGGAACGAACAAGAAAACCTGTCCGTTCTTCTTCCGATTTTGCTAAAGCAATCCTATCCCACATTCGAAATCATCATTGTCAACAACCATTCTCAAGATGAGAGTAAACAAATCGTTGAAAAATTTCAATCCTCTCACTCCAACCTTCGTTTGATTGAGTTGAATGACTACAGCGCCCAGCTGCATGGAAAAAAACACCCTCTGTCTGTGGGGATTGAACAAGCACAATATGACCATTTTCTTTTTACCGATGCCGATTGTAGGCCCGCCTCTATAGATTGGTTGCGTTCCATGGCCTCCTCCTTTTCTGATTCCCAAGAATTGGTGTTGGGCTATGGTCCTCTTTTCAAGGAAAAAGGATTTCTAAACAGGTGTTTTCGCTTCGATGCCGCATGGATTGGAATGAATTATTTTTCCTTTGCGCTGGCTAACATTCCATATATGGGCGTGGGACGCAACATCGCGTATACAAGAAAGGTGTACGATTCGGTGAATGGATTTAACGCCCACAGCCACATCTCTTCAGGCGATGATGACTTGTTTGTCCAGGATGCAGCTCACAAAACCCAAGCGAAAATCCAGATACACCCCAATTCCTTTTGTCCCTCTGGTGCGGAAAAATCATTAAAAGATTGGTTGCATCAAAAGGCAAGACATTATTCAACAGCGGGTAATTACAAGGTTTTCAAAAAAGCGTTGTTAGGAATATATCCGATGAGCTTGTTTTTACTCCACGTTTCCTTTGTTATTTTGTCGTTGTTGGATGAAAATTGGATTTTTTCATGCCAAGCCATGGTATTTATCCTTTTGCTAAAATGGTGCATCCAAGGAAAGGCAATGGTAAAATTGGATGAAAAAGGACTCGCTTTGTTTTTTCCTTATTGGGATTTAATGTACGCGATTTCGATTCCACTGGTTTATGTAACGCAATTAAGAAAACCGAAAAATAAATGGTAACGACAGAACACTTATCTGAAAAAGCACAAAAGGATTATATTCTTGTTGAAGCCGCAAAAAAAGGAGAGCAATCTGCTTATGCGGAGCTGATGGATCGTTACCGAGAATCGATCTATTATATGATGCTGAAAATGGTAAAAAACTCAGATGATGCGGAGGATTTAACCTTGGAGGCCTTTGGAAAAGCGTTTAACAGAATCGATCAATATTCCCCTAGCTTTGCCTTCAGCACCTGGTTGTTTAAAATTGCTTCAAACAATTGCATCGATTTCATCCGAAAGAAAAGAGTTCATGTTTTATCTATGGACAGCGGCATTCAAACCTCCAATGGGGGAACCATGCGCATTGATGCGAAAGCAAACGTAAATAACCCGGAAGAGTCCTTGATCTACGATCAAAAGGTATTACACATGCGCTTATTGGTAAGCAAACTAAAGCCGAGGTACCGCGAACTGGTCGAAAAAAGATATTTTGAGGAATTGAGTTACGAAGAAATTGCCGTAGAATTGAATCTGCCACTCGGAACCGTAAAAGCTCAATTGTTTCGCGCAAGAGATTTCTTAGCAAACATGATGGAAAAAACAAGGGATACCATTTGATGTGGACAGGATTGTACATTACTTCCCAGAGATAAGCGAACAGCAAAGACATCAATTCCAAGAATTGTTAGCGTTGTATCGGTTCTGGAATGAACAAATCAACGTCATCTCGCGGAAAGACACCGATAATTTTTATGAACGCCACGTACTCCATTCCCTTGGCATCGCAAAAGTATATGCGTTTAAACCCGGAATGAAGGTGTTGGATGTAGGCACAGGCGGTGGATTTCCGGGGATTCCATTGGCCATCCTTTTTCCAGAATCGCAATTCGTATTGGTAGATTCCATCGGTAAAAAAATTAAAGTCGTAAATGAAGTTGCTTCAGCTTTGGGATTATCCAATGTTACAGGTCATCATGCAAGGGCAGAACAAATCCCAGGGATGTTTGATTTTGTGGTTTCGCGTGCGGTTACAGCCATGCCCGTCTTTGTGGAATGGGTAAGGGATAAAATCAAGAAAGGCAAAGACGAGGGTGGGTTTCCCTTTGGTATTCTTTACCTAAAAGGCGGGGACCTTAGCGATGAGTTCAAAGGGATTAAAGGAAAGATTGTTGAACACCCCTTAAAAAACCACTTCGAAGAGGACTTTTTTGATACCAAAAAGGTAATTCATTGGGCCAATTGATGGCGCATCAACTGCTGTATTTCTCTGCAATCACTCAGTAAAAAGAAACTGCCAGTAACGAGAATGCCTTGCCCTTCACTTCGTTTGTTTATCGCTTCGAGGATGGCGTCATTCACATCTTGAAAAATTTCATGCGTTTCAAATCCCAACGATGCAACGGTATCCTTAAGTTCTAGGGTGCGGTAACTTCGCGTATTGCTAAATTCAGAGAAATACCAATAGGCGACCTTATTTCTGCTTTCAATTAAATGCGCAAGCGATTTGTCGTTAGATGCCCCAAAAACAACGAGCGGTTTTGTGATTCCCATTTGTACCAATGATGCTATGGTTGTATTGAATCCTTCTGCATTGTGTGAAGCGTCATACCACACGTTCGGTAGGGTTGGTGATGGAAACAAACGGCCCATGAAGCCGGTTTGGGGAAACAATGTCTTCCAGGTTTCAATGACATCAAATGCCATCACATCGAATCCCAATAAGGAAAGACCCTCCATTGCCAAGGCTGCATTTTTACGTTGGTAGGAGGGGAGTAAATTTTCTTCGTCTGTGATTCTGTGGTTACTGAAGTAAATGGTCGCTCCTTCTGCTTCTGCTTTTTGTTTGAATACAGATTGAAGCGTTGGATTTTCTTCTCCGCAAATCGCAGGGACGCCAGGTTTAATGATTCCTGCTTTTTCTCCCGCAATTTCCAACAAGGTATTCCCAAGAAAAGCCTGGTGGTCAAATCCAATGTTGGTGATGATCGATAGGGCAGGGGTAACAACATTGGTAGCGTCGAGCCTACCCCCCAACCCGGTTTCGAGTACGACATAATCGCATCGTTGTTCTTTGAAATAAACCAAAGCCATCGCCAAGGTGATCTCGAAAAAGGAAAGGTCCAATTCCAATGGACGAACCTGCTCAATAAAATCAATGACCGCTGTTTCCGATATTGCTTTTCCGTTGATGCGTATTCGCTCCCGAAAATCTACCAAGTGAGGTGAAGTAAACAGGCCAACTTTCAACCCTTTTTGTTGAAGAAAAGAATGGA
This sequence comes from Chryseobacterium gleum, assembly GCA_945882095.1. GTDB lineage: Bacteria > Bacteroidota > Bacteroidia > Flavobacteriales_D > Crocinitomicaceae > UBA952. The sequence continues at coordinate 52,301 of CAMCWF010000001.1, read as the reverse complement.
TAAACGCACACGTTGATCCCTTTCCGTTGGTCCCCGCAACGTGTATGAAGGTTAAGTCTTTTTCAGGATTTTCAAAGTGCGCTAAAATGTTCCGGGTGTTTTCGAGTCCGGGTTTATACGCTTGAGCTCCAAGGTTTTGGTAAGATGGAAATTGTTGGAATAACCATTGAATGGAAATGGAATACTTAGTTGGCATTCACTTTCACGGTGAAAAAGCAAAAGGCTGGACGGTCTTTGGCGTCTTTTTTATAACGCACTTGCTTGATTACTTGTCGAACCACATCGTTTATGATGGATTGGTCGGTTGTGGTGGTTTTGGATTTAATGCAGACAGCATTGGTTACATCACCTGATCCTGAAACGGTAAGTTTCAAATGCACCTTAAGGTCGATGTCTGTATTGTATTTTGGGAGAACTGGGTCATTGATTCGAATTCTATCGCGGCCATCGCCGTATCCATCGCCTTCTCCATTTCCTTCGCCACCAGTACCATGTCCATTTCCAAATAAATCGCCATTTCCACCGCCTTCGCCCCCTCCGGTGCCTCCGTCTCCAAAAGGATTGTTTGCTTTGTGTGGTGAACTTGAAGGATTGTTGGCATTGTTGCCTGTGGTGTGGTTTGATTTCCCACTTTGAGTGGGTTCTTGCCCTTTGTACGTTAAAAGTTGTTCGGTTTGTTCCATAGGTTCAGAACGTTCATCGTTGGAAGGAGTCCCCCCACCTTCTGCTGAACCACCATCTGCAATTAACAAAGCTTCAACCTCAACATCTTGTAAAACCTCCTCCTCTAACAAAAGGTGCGCAACGGGCGGAGGGTCAGGGGTTGTGTAGGTAATGAGAAACAAGAGTAAAACCAACAACAAAATAGATCCCGTCGAAATGATAAGACTGTTACGGACATCTTTTGGATTGCTTTGAACATACCAGTTTTGGTTAGGTTGAATTGTGGCCATAATGGTTATATCGTCATTAGAATTAAAAAGTTACAACATTGGCTTGCCTGAAGGTTACGATTTTCATTTACGTTAGTTGCTTTAATGCGATTTCAAAGGCCGCATTCGCGATCTTACGAGAAGAAGGGTTCGCTGCATGAACCTTTTCTAAAGCATCGGAAATGATTTTCTCCGTGTCGTTGAATATCAAAGATTCTTCCAATTCAGGTAAATCTGTACCCATCAAATAGGCAAAAACCCTGGCCATTCCGCAATTGGCAATAAAATCAGGAATGAGTGACAAATGTGCATCGGCGTATTCTGCTATGGCGCCGAAGAAAATCTCTGGGTCTGCAAAAGGAACATTGGCGCCGGAAGAGATTACCTGAACTTTACCTTTTAGCATTCTTTTTAATTGGTCCATTGTGATCATGCGGCTTCCTGCACAAGGCACAAAAATATCTGCAGGTATGTCCCAAATTTTCTCATTGATTTCTTCGTAGGAAAGCAAATGGGGATGCGAAAGGGTATTTCCATTTTTCTCCAGAAAAAGCGTGCGTATTTCTTCGAATGAAAACCCTTCCTCGTTGAGAAGACCACCCACTCGGTCAATGATTCCAACTACTTTTGCCCCTGCTTGAGATAGGTAAAATGCTGCTGCAGAACCCACATTCCCCCATCCTTGGATTAAGACCTTCTTGTCTTTAAGCGCTCCGCCCCAAATTCTGTAATAATGTTGAATGGAAACCGCTACACCGTATCCTGTTATCATGTCCGCTACCACGAAGTTTCGCGAAGGGTCTGGACTTAATACATTTGATGTAATGTTTTTTAGCACCCCCTTTTGCAACTGACCGATGCGGTTCATTTTATCGGTATCATTCGGTTTAAAATGGCCATTGAATACACCTTCTTGGGGATGTAAAACACCGCAGGATGCTGTGATTGGAATTACTTCGTGAATTTCATCTACGTTTAAATCCCCCCCTGTACCGTAATAGGTTTTGAGTAAAGGCGTAACCGCTGCAAACCACCTCCGCAAAACGCCTTCCTTTCTTGGATCGTTGGGGTCAAAGCAAATTCCGGATTTCGCGCCGCCAATCGCAGGACCAGCAACGGTAAATTTTACTTCCATGGTTTTTGCCAAGGATTCAACCTCGCGTTTGTCTAATCCAATGCGCATCCGTGTGCCTCCCCCTGCTGCTCCGCCACGTAAACTATTGATTACCACCCATCCAACAGCTTCGGTTTCGGGATCCTTCCATTCAAAAACGATTTCTGGACGTTTGTTCTCAAAGTTTTTTAATAATTCGATCATGGCGTGGTTGTGTTTTTTCTGAGGATAAAGTTACTTTGAATGTCCATTGATTTTCCGAGTGTTGGATATTTTTCCAACATCACACGTGTGAATAAACCTTAGAAAGGGAGATGTAGGCTTCCACCACACACATTTTTTTGGGCTCCTGTGACCGAGGCTAAGGCATTGTGCTTACCTTCCAAATAGCGCAAACCCAAAAAAGCAAAAATGATGGCTTCCTTAAAATCAATGATTTCCTTGTTGGGAATGACCCATTTACAGCTTGTGTAGTTTTGAATTCTATCCAACAAATACGTGTTGTGAGCGCCGCCGCCGGTAACATAAATGCTTTCCAGTTTGTGGTGATTTATTTCTCGGGCAATCCTTTGGGCTATGTGCTCACACAGGGTTGCGATTACGCTGTGAGGGTCTAGGTCATTTGGAATCAAAGGATAAAAGGAATTCATCAACCATTCCGTACCCAAGGATTTTGGTGCAGCTAAATTGTAATAGGCCAGGTTATTCAAGTCAGTAAGCAGGGCTTGATTTATGATTCCCGATTTGCTTAATAGTCCATTGTCATCGTAAGCAAAGCCCAGTTTTTGGGCATAGGCATTTAGAGGTAAATTTCCAGGGCCGATGTCATAGGCAACATTTTTTGTGTCGCGCACAAAAGACAGGTTTGCAAATCCCCCGATGTTTAAAAATCCTTCAGCAAGGCCTTGAAAAAGCAAATGGTCTCCAATCGGTACGAGCGGTGCGCCTTGTCCACCTGCAGCAATGTCTAAAGCCCGAAAGTTATTTATCACTTGGATTCCGGTGCGATAGGCCAGTGTGGTACCACAACCCAATTGGACGGTGTAACCAAGATGAGGTTGATGAAAGACGGTTTGGCCGTGAGAGGCAATGGCTGAAAGGGTGTTTTTTTCGATGCGATGTTCAGAGATAAAGGCATTCACACAATCGGCATAATGACTTCCTATTTCTTGGTTCAGTTTAAAAACAGAATGTGCCAATGCGTTGGGTATGCTTTCGAGTTGGTGTTTAATGGATACAGGAAGTTCGTAGGTTTTTGAATGTATGAGTTGAAAAGTGTAGTGTTCACCTGTTATGTTAAATTCAACATGCGCGACATCCAATCCGTCGAGTGAAGTTCCAGACATCAATCCGATAAGCCTTATGGTTTTAGTCATAAATGTGGTTACAAAACGAAAATTCAATTACTTTTGTAAAAGTAAAAATCTAATCAAGATTAATATGCATTTTGAATTAACCGAGGAGCATTTAGCAGTGAAAGAAGCGGCGAGAGATTTTGCCCAAAACGTATTAAAACCAGGCGTAATTGAGCGCGACAACCTGCAAAAATTTCCAACAGAGGAAATGAAACAGTTGGGAGAATTGGGATTTATGGGAATGATGGTAGATCCGAAATACGGCGGTAGTGGTATGGATACCCTTTCCTATGTGTTGGCGATGGAGGAGATTTCTAAAGTCGATGCTTCTGCTTCTGTATGCATGTCTGTAAACAACTCATTGGTATGCTGGGGTTTAGAAACTTTTGGTACCGAAGAACAAAAAGAAAAGTATTTGGTTCCTTTGGCAAAAGGAGAGAAAATTGGCGCGTTTTGCCTTTCCGAGCCCGAAGCAGGTTCAGATGCAACTTCACAGCGTACCACAGCAATTGACCACGGAGATCATTATGTGTTGAATGGTACTAAGAATTGGATAACCAATGGGTCTACCGCTTCGATTTATTTAGTGATCGCACAAACCAATGTGGAATTAGGACACAAAGGAATCAATGCTTTGATCATTGAAAAAGGTATGGACGGTTTTATCATAGGTGCGAAAGAAGATAAATTGGGAATTCGCGGAAGTGATACCCATACATTGTTATTCAATGATGTAAAGGTTCCGAAAGAAAACAGAATCGGTGAAGATGGTTTCGGATTCAAATTCGCGATGAAAGTATTGAGCGGTGGAAGAATCGGGATTGCTGCCCAAGCATTGGGAATCGCCGCTGGTGGATTTGAGTTATCGGCTGCGTATGCAAAAGAAAGAAAGGCTTTCGGAAAAGAGATCTACAAGCACCAAGCAATTGCTTTCAAGTTGGCTGATATGGCTACTGAAATTGAGGCTGCTCGACTGTTGGTGTATAAATCAGCGTTGGATAAAGACAACGGTAGAAACTATGACCAATCGGGTGCAATGGCAAAATTGTATGCTTCTAAAGTCGCAATGACACAAACCGTTGAAGCCGTTCAAATTCATGGTGGCTATGGTTTTGTAAAAGAATACCACGTTGAACGTTTGATGCGCGATGCCAAAATTACCCAGATTTATGAAGGGACCTCAGAAGTGCAAAAGATTGTAATTTCCAGAGGAATTTTGACGGCGTAAATCCCTTCCCCTAGGTGCTAAAACGGCGGCTGAGCGTTTAGTCGAAGCCCCGTTTTAAAATTACCAGAACCTAGGCAATCATGGATTTCACTTTGTCCAACGCTTGTGTGATGTGTTTCACCGGTTGCGTTTGGCTGTTGTAAATCCCTTGAATTTTCCCCGCTAAATCGATAATGTAGGTGACTCTGCCCGGCAAAAGTCCAAAAAGATTCGTGGGCACTTCAAATGCTTTTCTAACCTTTTGGTCCGAATCGGATAGCAAAGAAAAAGGTAGGTTGTATTGCGTGCTAAAGGTTTGATGAGATTTCGCATCGTCCGAAGAAATGCCAAAAACTTCACATCCAAGGTCTTTGAAATCTTCGTAACGGTCCCGGAAACTGCAGGCTTCTTTCGTGCATCCAGGCGTATTGTCCTTTGGATAGAAATACACGACAAGAATTTTTTTTCCGATGAAATCTGCAAGGTTGATTTCTTTATTTTCTTGATTCACCAAGGTGAAAGTAGGACAGGGGTCTCCGATTTTTAACATGATTATGGGTTTAATGCACTTTTGTACCGTTCTAAAATTCTATTTCTTGCAAAGCTATGTTCAACAATGGGTTTTGGGTAGGCGGGTGTACCAAATTCTGGCACCCACCTTTTTACATAGGCAAATTTGGGGTCAAACTTTTCTTGTTGAGCAGTAGGATTAAACACACGAAAATAAGGCGCTGCATCCGTGCCAGAACCTGCTGCCCACTGCCATCCACCGACGTTGCTGGCCAGTTCAAAATCGAGTAGTTTTTTGGCAAAATACGCCTCTCCTTGACGCCAATCAATCAAAAGATGCTTTGTTAGGAAACTTGAGGTTACCATGCGTACACGGTTGTGCATAAACCCCGTCGCGTTAAGTTCTCGCATGCCTGCATCTACAAGTGGATAGCCAGTTGTTCCTTCGCACCAGCGCTGAAAATCCTTGGGATTGTTTTCCCAAACGATGGCATCGTATACGGGTTTAAAAGCCTTGGTTACGGTATGTGGAAAATGGAAAATGATCATTTGGTAAAACTCTCGCCAAATGAGTTCGTTCAAAAAGGTTTCGTTTAAACCACAAGCGCGCATGACAAGTTTTCTGATGCTCAAGGTTCCAAATCGCAAGTGAAGGCCAAGTTTAGAGGTTCCTGGAATGGCGGGAAAATTCCTTTGGTCGCTGTATTTTTCTATCAAAAGGTCCTCGACGCGGGTGGTTGGAAAAGAAATTCCAGAAGGGGTGAATCCCAATTGCAGTAAGGTGGGTATTGGTTTTTCCATTGCAATTCCCTTTACCGAACGCAGTGATGCGACAGAATCGTAGGATTGAATAGGGTGTTGTGAAAGGGCTTCCTTCCATTTTCGGGAATAGGGCGTGAATACAGTGTAGGGTAAGCCATCGGCTTTAACAACCTCATTTTTCTCGAAAACCACGTGGTCCTTTGCGCCAATAAATTCAATTCCTTGTGCTTTCAACAATTCGTGAATGTGTTTGTCGCGCTGCAAGGCATAGGGTTCGTAATCGCGGTTGGTCACGACTGTATCTACGTTCAGTTCCGCAGCGAGGCGAGGAATGATTTCTGTCGGGTTTCCTATTTCTACTTGAAGACATACCCCAAGGTTTTTATATTCTGTAGCAAGCCTTTCAATTTGTTCATGGATAAATTCAACCCTTGCATCGTTGGGTTCCAATTCACTTAAAATTTGTGTGTCAAAAATAAACACAGGCTGCACCGCTTCGGACTTAGTACAGGCTTTGTACAATCCGGCATTGTCTTCGATGCGTAAATCTCTACGGTGCCAAAAAATAGATTTTGTCATAGCATACTAACAACCCTGGCGAGCTTATGTTTTCGGTTAGAAGTTACAGGTTATTTCCCGGCGTATTCTACCCAGTTGCTTTCGGTTTCATACAATTTAAGCGACAGCTTTCCATACTGAGAAAACCTAGGTTCCAGTAGATCGTAGCATACACATGCAATGTTTTCAACCGTGGGATTTAAAGAATGAAATTCTGGACAGTCTAGGTTGAGGTTGCGATGGTCGAAGCGCTCGATGATTTCTTCCGAAAGAATGCGTTTGATGACTTTCACGTCTAAAATGAATCCCGTTTCAGGGTCAATGGGTCCTTCAATGCCTACTTCCATAACATAATTATGTCCATGAAAATTCGGGTTGTTGCAAAGGCCAAATACTTCTTGGTTTTTTTCATCACTCCAATCCTTGCGGTAAAGTCTATGTGCTGAGTTGAATGTTACTCTTCTTACGATTTTCATGCGAATGTTGTTTGTTTAAATTTTTGTTGATATTCCAAAATGATTTTCTTAAACCATACTGTGAATTGTTCAGGATTAGCCTCCATTTCTTTCTTTATTGCATCTACGGATTCCCAACGATATTCAGAAACTTCCAATGGGTTGAGCTTGGGTTCATCATCCGAATGGCCAATGAGCACGTGGTCAAGTTCGTGTTCAATTAATTGATTGTCAAGTTCAGCGAAATAGGTAAAGTGAAACAGTGTTGTCAAAAAGGTTTGCAATCCCATTTCTTCTTGTAGCCTTCTGTTTGCGGCTTCGATTACGGTTTCTCCAGGTGAGGGGTGACTGCAGCAAGTGTTGGTCCACAATCCTTCAGAATGGTATTTTCCTAATGCTCTTTTTTGTAAAAGCAATTCGTTGTTACCGTTGAAAATAAAGACAGAAAACGCCCTGTGAAGCTTTCCCTCGTGGTGGGCTTCCATTTTTTCCATGGAGCCTAACGCGTTGTCATGTTCATCCACCAAGATGACGGATTGCATGCTCATAGTAGGTTTAAATTATTCTTAAAGTAAGAAGCAAGAAGGATTTGGATTTTCTTGTTGTTCGGTATACGAATGCGTTCGTTCAGGATAACTTCTGCTGACGTTTTTTTAATTTTCAGGAAAAGTTTGTAATAGTATTGATACGCCAAATATACCCCAGCGCGTGCCTTTTTTGGCAACTGTTGAATGCCTAAGAAGCCTTCTTGAAAATCTTTTTCGATGTCAACTTCAATGGATGCTTTTATTTCATCGTTAAAATGTTCCATCGCAATTCCAGGGAAATACACCCTTCCGAGGTGGTGGAAATCTGCATTTAAATCGCGTAAAAAATTAATTTTTTGAAAGGCAGAACCAAGTTTCATAGCTGCATCTTTCAGTCTGTTGTATTCTTGTTCATCGCCGGAGACAAAGACTTTCAAACACATTAAGCCAACAACCTCCGCAGAACCAAGAATGTACAGCTTGTATTTTTCTTCGTCGTAGTCATGTTCGGTAAGGTCCATTTCCATGGAAGCGAGAAAGGTCTCAATTAACTCCATCGGAATTTGGTACTTGTTTACCACCCATTGAAAGCTATTCAAGATGGGGTTGAGGGATATCTTTTGTTCAATGGCACGGTAGGTTTGCGCTTTGAAATCTTCTAACAAAACCAGGGAATCGTATGCTTGAAATGAGTCTACGATTTCGTCAGCAAATCGAACAAAGCCATAGATTGCATAAATCGGTTTTTGTAGGTCTTTGTTCAGTGTTTTTATTCCTAATGAGAAAGAGGTACTGTATTTCTTTGTGGTCAGTGTACTCATTTCGATACTCAGTTCATCGAAAGTCATTTTCATAGGCGAAAGTTTTTATTAATTTCATTCGCAACAACCTCTCCTGAAACAATGCACGGTGGCACGCCCGGACCTGGTACGGTAAGTTGGCCTGTAAAATAGAAGTTTTTCAAATGTTTGCTTTTGATGCGGGGTTTGAAGATGGCGGTTTGGTTTAGCGTATTTGCCAATCCGTACGCATTTCCTTTGAAGGCGTGATAATCTTTCTTAAAATCCGTAATCGAATAACTTTTTTGGTAAGCGATTTTACCTCGGATGTCATTGCCGGTGAGTTCAAACAATCTTTCTGTAATTTTTTCAAAATACTGTTGACGCGTTTCTTCGTTGTCTGGTAAATTCGGTGCAATCGGAATTAAGAAAAATAGGTTTTCCATTCCTTCAGGCGCAAGGGTAGGGTCTGTAAGGGAGGGCACACTCATATAAAACAAAGGATCGCTTGGCCAAATCGGGGTTTTGTAAATTTCTTTTCCATGCACTGCGAGGCTCTTGTCAAAAAACAAGTTGTGATGTTCCAAATTCTTTACGCGTTCCGTCAGTCCGATGTAATAAATCAAGCAAGAAGGCGCCATCGTTTTTTTATCCCAATAGGCATCAGAATAATTGGACGCATCCTTTAAAATGTTTTTGTCTGTGTGGTGATAATCCGCACTGGAAATGAATACATCACTTTCATACCGAGTACCATCTGCAAGTACTGCTGCAGTTGCATTTTTTCCTGTTTTTTCAATGTCGACCACCTCCGCATTGGTAATGATTTTAACCCCTTGCGAAACGGCAATTTTTTCAAACGCTTCTATAAATTTATACATCCCTCCCATTGGGTACCAAGTCCCCAATTCGATGTCAGCATAGTTCATAAGGGAATACAAGGCAGGTGTTTCTTCAGGCAAAGCACCTAAAAACAGCACAGGGAATTCCAAAAGCGATAGTATTTTTGGATGGGAGAAGTACTTTCGGATGTACTTCGAAAAGGAGGTTGTTAAGTCCATTGAAAAAAGTCCTTTCAACAGGCGGAAATCGACAAATTCTGTAAGTTTCAAGCTGGGTTTGTATACCAAATCTTTCATACCTACTTCATACTTATATTTTGCCTCAGCCAAAAAAGCCTCCAGTTTTTTTGCGCTACCGGCTTCAAGGGATTCGAACCAAACGCACAAGGCGGATAATTCTGCGGGAATGTCCGTGTAGGTTTTGTCAGGCCAGTAAACGCGGTAAGAAGGATCCAAGCGTTTGAGTTCGTAAAAGTCAGAGGCTGTGTGCCCAAACTGGTTGTAAAACCTTTCAAATACATCGGGCATCCAATACCAGCTTGGACCCATGTCGAAGGTAAACCCCATTTCTGTGAATTGTCGGGCGCGGCCTCCAATGCTGGAATTTTTCTCCAGTATGGTAACTTCCCAACCTGCTTTTGCCATAAACGACGCTGCGGACAATCCGGAAATCCCTGCCCCTAATACTGTTGCCTTTTTGCTCATATTAATTTGCCGAAAAATGATAACCTGGAAGTTGTTCCATCAGTTTTTTTCGCGCGATAAAGATACGGCTCTTAATTGTTCCAATTGGCAAATTTAAGTGAATTGCTATCTCTTTATATTTGAATCCTTCGAAGTGCATCTCGAAAGGAATCCTTAATTCGTCATTCAAACCTTCGATTTTTTGTAAAATATCTTTTACTGAAATCTGCTCCAAAGGCGATTCATGCGTACTCATGTTGTTCGCCATCAAATACCCGTCGTTTGAAAAATCAAATATGGTTCTCGACTTAACTTTTCTCCTGTATTGGTTGATGAAAATGTTTCGCATGATGGTAAAAACCCATGCCTTAAAGTTCGTGTTGGGCGTGTAATAACTTCGGTAGGATATCGCCTTCAGCAAAGTTTCCTGGGTAAGGTCTTGAGCATCTTCTTGGTTTCTGGTGAAATTGTACGCAAAGGATTGTAAATTCCCCTGAAGGTCTGTTAGTGCTTCGTTAAATTCTATGGTTGACATAAATTCTGTTTAACAATGATGCTACAAAGTTAAACAAAATGTGTTTAACAAATCACAAAAAATATTAAACAAAATGAATTTTTTTTTTTTAGACGGATACATTTTTCAGCATGACATCTACCAAAGCAGCTAATTCATACTTGTGTTGCCATCCCCAATCTTTTTGAGCGTAGCTGTCGTCTATAGAATTCGGCCAAGAGTCTGCAATGGCTTGCCTAAAATCGGGCGCATAGGAAATGGCGAATTCAGGCATGTGTTTCTTGATTTCATCGGAAAGCGTCTTCGGATTGAAGCTGATACCAGCCAAGTTATATGCTGAACGGATCTTGATTTGTTCACTTGGGGCATCCATCAGTTGCAGGGTTGCATGGATGGCATCCTCCATAAACATCATCGGTAGGGCGGTGTCTTCCTTTAGGAAACATTCGAAATTCCCAGTCTTTTTTGCTTGGTAGAAAATATCGACCGCGTAATCTGTCGTTCCTCCACCGGGTAAACTTTTGTAGGAAATCAAACCTGGGTAGCGAATGCTCCTGACATCCACGCCAAATGTATTGAAATAATATTCGCACCAACGTTCGCCTGCTTGTTTTGAAATTCCGTAAACGGTAGAGGGTTCCATGATGGTGTGCTGAGGCGTATTGTCTGCTGGGGTGGTGGGACCGAATACTGCAATCGAACTGGGCCAAAAGATTTTTTTAACAAACCCTTCTTTGGCAAGGTCCAAAATGGTGAACAGTCCTTCCATGTTTAATTTCCATGCAAAAGCCGGGTTTTTCTCAGCGGTCGCTGACAACAAAGCGGCGAGCAAGTAAACCGTAGTGATTTCATGGTTTTTAAGGTATTCACATACAAATTCCTTGTTCAAAATGTCCATTTGAACGTAAGGGCCTTCGTTGAGGATTTCAGGACAGGTTTCTTTCAAATCTGCCGCGATAACCTGATCGTTTCCGTATTTTTGACGCAGTGCCAACGTGAGCTCGGTACCTATTTGACCGCATGCGCCTATGATGATTGTTTTTGCCATAATGAGTAGAACAAATTTAAGTAAGTTCTTTTCTAAAATTGTTTTTTTTTAAAAAACTGATTAAAATCATTTGGGCGTTGCTTTGAACTGAGGTATTTTTGGTTGGATAATCATTAACATAAAATAGTACATATGCCATTTTACAAGCAGCTTGGACAAATTCCACCAAAGAGACACACGGTTTTTAGACAACCCAATGGTGAATTATACCACGAGCAATTGTTTGGAACTGTAGGATTTGAAGGCATGTCCTCCCTATTGTACCACGTTCATCCACCTACCGTGGTGAAAGAAATTTTGGGTTCAGAATCTGTTGCTCCAGAAATCGCAGTGGATAAGAACCTAGCGATGTTTTCCTTGCAAGGTTTTCAATTGGAACCCAATGCCGACTTTTTGAAAAGCAGAACACCCTTATTGGTAAATTCAGATTGTTACATCGAATTGGCTGGCCCTACTGCTTCCATGACCGATTGCTTTTATAAAAATGCGGATGCCGATGAGGTTTTCTTCGTACATCAAGGCAGCGGCGTGTTGAAAACCCAGTTGGGCAACATCAATTTTGCCTACGGAGATTACTTGGTGATTCCAAGGGGAATGATTTATCAAATTCATTTTAACGATGCAAACAATCGACTCTTTATTGTTCAATCCTTCAGTCCGGTGTATACCCCAAAACGCTACCGCAATTGGTTTGGTCAGCTGTTGGAGCATTCTCCATATTGTGAACGTGACATACGTCCCCCGCATGAATTAGAAACGCATTCCGAAGTCGGCGATTTCTTAATCAAAATTAAGAAGCAAGATATGGTTTACAACTATGTGTATGCCCACCATCCTTTCAATGTAATTGGTTGGGATGGCTATAATTATCCGTACGCCTTTTCCATACATGATTTTGAACCCATCACCGGTAGGGTACACCAACCGCCTCCTGTTCACCAAACTTTTGAAACGGCAGGTTTTGTAATGTGCTCGTTCGTTCCAAGATTGTACGATTACCATCCGGATTCCATTCCTGCACCTTACAACCACAGCAACATCGATTCTGATGAAGTACTGTATTATGTGGATGGTGATTTTATGAGCAGAAACAACATCGAAAAAGGACAAATCACTTTACATCCTGCGGGAATTCCCCACGGTCCTCACCCAGGCGCTTATGAAAGAAGCATTGGTAAGACAGAAACGCAAGAACTTGCCGTGATGATCGATACCTTTCGCCCCCTTAAACTCACAACCCAAGCCCTAGGATTGAAAGTGGAAGGATATGAAAAATCTTGGATTCACTAGAATAAATAACTTTGTAAAAAAAACAGCATGAGCGAAGAAATAAAAAACCTTAAGGACATTGCCAATTATGAGTATAGCATGAAAAAAATCTTTGACGAGGCGGGAGATTTCCTCCCGTTGTTAGGGACTGATTATGTCGAGTTATACGTTGGGAATGCAAAACAATCGGCACTGTATTACAAAACGGCATTTGGATTTCAATCGGAAGCGTACGCCGGATTAGAAACAGGGATGAAGGACAGGGTTTCTTATGTATTAAGACAAGGTAAAATTCGATTGGTATTGACTACGCCTTTGACAGAAACAGGTGAAATCAATGCACACATCCTTAAACATGGGGATGGCGTTAAGGTCGTTGCGCTTTGGGTAGAAGACGCTACCAAGGCCTATGAAGAAACCATCAAACGAGGTGCGGTTTCCTACATGGAACCAACCAGAGAAGCAGATGAACATGGGTATGTGGTACGTTCTGGCATCTATACCTACGGTGAGACCGTACATATTTTCGTTGAACGACAAGGTTATGAGGGGGTTTTCTTACCCGGATTTAGAAAATGGACAACCCACTACAATCCAGCTCCGGTGGGTCTTAAGTTCATTGACCACATGGTAGGTAATGTTGGTTGGAACGAAATGAATCAATGGGTGGAATTTTATGCAAAAGTGATGGGCTTTGCCCAAATCATTTCTTTTGATGACAATGACATCTCAACAGAATTTACAGCACTCATGTCGAAGGTAATGAGCAACGGGAATGGCCGCATCAAATTCCCAATCAATGAACCTGCAGAAGGAAAAAAGAAATCACAGATTGAGGAATACCTCGATTTTTACAATGGACCAGGGGTTCAGCACATTGCAGTGGCAACGGATGACATTGTGGCTACCGTGTCCGCAATGCGCGACAGGGGTGTTGAATTTTTATACGTTCCAGAAACGTATTACGATGACCTATTGGAAAGGGTAGGAGCCATTGACGAAGACATTGAATTGCTCAAGTCGCATGGCATTTTGATCGACCGAGACGACGAAGGGTATTTGCTTCAGTTGTTTACAAAACCTGTTTTGGACCGACCAACAATGTTCTTTGAGGTTATTCAACGCAAGGGTGCCCAATCTTTCGGAAAAGGAAACTTCAAGGCATTGTTTGAAGCGATAGAGCGCGAACAGGACAACAGAGGGACACTTTAACAGGTCGCTGCTTCGACAGGAAAAGCAAGGTCTATTTGCTTCGAGTACATTCCCGTTAAGAAAACTTTGGTTTTAAAACCTTCTGCGTCATTCCGTCAAATGGTCGGACACGAATCGCCGTGAAAAGGTTTTTATCATTTCTCGCACGCTGCGAAATTGTGCTAAAATTTCAGTTTCCGTTCCGATTGCCTTTGCAGGATCGGGAAAGTTTTGATGGAACGTTAATGCTTTTGTAGGAAAGTACGGACAACGTTCCTTTGCATTGTCGCAAACGGTGATTACAAAATCGAAGTCTATGTTGAAATATTCTTCAACGTTGTTTGAAGTGTGTTTTGAAAGGTCAATGCCGTCCTCTAACATGGTTGCAATTGCGCGGGGATTCACCCCGTGCGTTTCAACTCCTGCACTGTAAATTTCTGCTTTCTCCCCCGCGAAAGTTCGCAGGTACGCTTCGGCAATCTGACTTCGACAACTGTTTCCGGTGCATAAAATCAATACTTTTTTCATCTGTCTATTTTTAGTACGCTGATTGCTATCCAAAGAAGGTTTATGATGGTGAATCTTGCATCAAAACCATAAGCAAAATTAAGGGTGACAATCCCGAGGATGATCAACAGAAATCTTTTGTGTCTGCCTAAATAAGCGATGATTTGTTTCATACGTTAACAGCAGCCACTCCCTGGCGTGCAAGCATTTTGAGTGGGTAATTCTGGTACACTTTCTTTTAATTGTTCTTTTGGTATGCCACAGCTGTCAGAGGCCAAACAGGCTGTCTTTTTGGAAAGAAGAATGAAGTTTTTCCCATTGAAACCTAAATCATATTTCCCGATGGTCTTACTTTGATATTCAACTTCAATTTCCAAATTCTCCATGCCTATTTTTTCTTCTGAAAGTTTAATGATGTTGAGCAATTTTCCTGGTTTTAAACGGTGATCATAATCATTGGCGTCCCATAATTGAAAATTTGCTACCTTCTCCATCCTGATGGTACCGCCGCAGTCAATGTAGTGTTTCGTGACAACACCAACTTCTGTTACATGGAAATGTTCGGGAACAAGCGTTCCGTTTTGAAGCTCAAATGTTAAGGTTTGAACTGAGCCTAGGTGTTTCTTTATTTGTTCAAGTGTCATTTTATTGTTTTATTAAGATTGATTGAGCTGTAAATCGATTTGTGATCATTGCATTTTGGTAAATTGAATGGGTTAGCAGCATTTGTTCTGTTTTATTTTTCCCAAAATCGAAGCGAAATAGGATTGAAGTTTTATCAAGGCTTCTTCATCTATGCAATAACAAATTGCATTTCCTTCAACATTTCCTTTGATGAGTCCAGCATTTTTAAGTTCTTTTAGGTGTTGAGACACGGTGGGTTGCGCCAATGGCAATTCATTCACGATGTCACCACAAATACAATTCTCTGCCTTCATTAAATATTCTAAAATCGCTATTCTTGCTGGATGCCCTAAGGCTTTGGCGAGCAGCGCAATTGCATTTTGATTGTCTGTAAAATGTTCGGACTTGGTAGCCCCCATAGTAAATTGTTATATTGCAATATTACGATAAATATCTTGCGTAAGACAAGATTCCATCGGATTTTTTTTACCTAGATCACTTAAGGAAAGCGATTGATGTCATTGTAAGTAAATCCGAACGATGGGTAAACCAACTTGGGAGGGTGAATTTAGATTTTTCCTGAACGTTTTGTGCCTACAAGGGAATCAAGGGCACATCTTATTGTAATCAATGACTGCTTCTTCGAAGGTACAACTTTGGTATTTGGGATTTGAAAAGTATTCTTTTTCGTATAGGTCACATTCAAACATGTAACCCCTGATGGATTTCACTGCTTTAATTCCTCCAAGCCCGGAGACTTCGTAAATCGTACCGTCGGGCATCTTAACGTGTCGCATGTACATGCCTTCCCTGGTTTCTTTCATCACCCCTTGTCCGTTGAAGGATCCATCAAAATTTTGTTTGAGCCTGTAGCTTGTCTGAACATCGTCAAAGACATCCACTGTGATTTTACCGCTTACGATACGTTTTCCATAACGGTAATACCCGTCAGGTTTTTTTAGATTCAAAGGCATTCTTAAATAGATAGCACCGTCTTGGCAAAGCATTGTGATTTCCGGAATGGCATCCTTCTTCAATCGAACGGTTTCATTTGCTTGGTTGACATATTCAAGGTCAATCATTCTTCCTTGCGCATTGGTATCGAAAAAATTAATTTGGCTGCATGCTACGGTGTCTTTTGCCGAGGTGACAAAGTAGTTTTGAGCGAAACAATCCATTTGGAAAAACAGAAATAAGCACAAGAGAAGCGTTGGTTGAAGGGTTGCGTTTGTTTTCATATTGTAAAATTACTTTTTAAGCGTCATTTTCAGGAAGGTGAAACCAATTGTTCCTGCTATGAATGAAGCAATGAGAATGGCAATTTTGGAATGGTTTACGAGCGCTTCATTTTCAAAAGCAAGAAGGGTTATAAAGATTGACATGGTGAAGCCAATACCGCCTAAAAAACCGGCACCCACAATGTTTTTCCATTTCAAGTCTTTGGGCAACACACAAAGCCCCGTGCGAACCCCAATAAATGAAAAGAGCCAAATGCCTAAAGGCTTTCCGATGATAAGTCCTGCCATGATCCCCAAGGTGTTTGTATGTCTCATACCCATTTGCCAACTGTCGCCCACTGCAATGCATGTATTGGCTATGGCAAACAATGGAAGGATAAAAAAAGCAACGGGTTTTTGTAAGAAACGCTGAAGCCTGTCGGATGGAGAATTTTTTCCATTGTTGCCAAATGGAATGGCAAATGCCAACAACACCCCTGTTACGGTGGCGTGAACGCCTGAATGCAACATAAAATACCACATAAGTAACCCGCCAACCAAATACGGAACAAGGTTGCGAACTTTTAGTCTATTAAGAATGAGTAGAAATCCGAAAATAGCAATGGCAGTGAATAGATGCAGAAGAGAAATTGACGTTGTATAAAAAATGGCAATGATCAGAATAGCACCTAAGTCGTCCAGTACTGCCAAGGCTGTAAGGAAGATTTTTAATGATGTCGGCACCCTGTTGCCTAAAAGGGATAAGATGCCAATGGCAAAGGCAATGTCTGTGGCCATTGGAATTCCCGCACCCGCTTGGGTGTTGGTCCCGAAGTTGAGCAATAAAAACAATCCTGCCGGAAGGAGCATTCCACCCAAAGCGCCAAAGAACGGCAACGTGGCATTTTTTCTGTCGGAAAGTTCGCCATGACGTAACTCTTTTTTTAATTCCAAGCCAATCAACAGAAAAAAGACAGACATGAGTCCATCATTTATCCAATGAACGAGGCTCTGGCCGCCCAAGCCGAAATGCCAAAATTTGAGATAGTCTGTTTGCCAGGTAGAATTAGCAAGCACAAGCGAAACCACGGTCGCGAAAACCAAAATGAGTCCCGATGCTTTTTCATTCTCAAAAAAATGGTTTAAAAGGCGTACTGGTTTCATGTGATTGCGCAGCTGTCAAGGTATGTAATGCAAAAATGCGACTATTTTTTAAGTGTTGAGGCATGTTTTTTCGGAAGGTTCACTATTGCCCACTTTCGTTTTGAAAACTACGCAGATGTTATTGAGATCGTTAAAAACGAGAGTGAGAAAAAGGCTTTTGAGATTTTTCTCCTAAAAGTAGGTTGCGCGGAGGGTTGGTGCTGCGGTATTACACCGTCATGATGTCTTTTTCCTTCCCTTCAAATACTTCGTCGATTTGTTTGATGTAGCCATTGGTGATGTCCTGGATGCTTTGCTCTGCTGTTTTTGCCATGTCTTCAGACAAGCCATCTGTTTTCAGGTCTTTAACCATGTCCATGGCGTCTTTCCGGTGGGTGCGAATTCCAACTTTTGCGTTTTCGCACTCTGATTTCGCACGTTTCACCAAGTCGCGGCGACGTTCTTCCGTTAGTGGGGGTACAGAAATGATCAGCTGCTCTCCGTTGCTCTGTGGATTTAATCCCAAATTCGCATTCATAATGCCTTTGGCGATGTCGTTCAACAAGGGCTTTTCCCACGGTTGCACAATGATGGTTCGGGCATCTGAGGTAGAGACATTGGCCACTTGTTGCAAGGGCGTCATGGATCCGTAATATTCTACCATCACGCCGTTAAGCATTGCTGGGGTTGCTTTTCCTGCGCGTACCTTGGTCAATTCAACTTCAAGGTGAGAAAGGGTTTTTTGGCTGCATGATTTGAATTCATCAAAAACCAAGTCTAGTTCTTCCGTCATAAGCGTATTAATTTTGTACTAAAGTACCAACTTTTTCTTCGTTCATTAAGGCTTTCAAGTTCCCTGGTGTATCCATGTCAAACACGATGATGGGGAGGTCATTTTCTTTGCAAAGGGTAAAGGCGGTAAGGTCCATGACATTCAATCCCAAGCGATACACTTCGTCGAAAGTGATTTCCTCGTATTTTGTTGCACTCGGATCCTTGAAAGGATCTGCCGTATAAATGCCATCCACACGCGTTCCTTTGAGGATAACATCGGCGTTGATTTCAATGGCACGCAATGAAGCTGCAGAGTCTGTAGTGAAATAAGGGTTACCGGTTCCTGCACCAAAAATAACGACACGGCCTTTTTCGAGGTGTCTTACAGCCCTTCTTCGAATGAAAGGTTCGGCAATGGCCTTCATTTCTATGGCCGACAATAACCTTGTTTGCATGCCAATGGCTTCGAGGGCCGCTTGTAAAGCCATAGAATTGATCATCGTAGCTAACATGCCCATGTAATCGCCATGCGTACGGTCCATGCCGCCTTGCTCAGCTTGTACACCCCTGAAAATGTTACCGCCTCCAATGACAATGGCGATTTCAATTCCCATGGAATGGATTTCCTTGATTTGTTCCGCGTAGCTGGAAATTCTATGATTGTCGATGCCAAATTGCTTGTCGCCCATGAGGGATTCACCACTCAGTTTTAGCAGGATTCTTTTATATTTCATGATTCGTATGGGTCAAAGATAATTAAAAACGCTTTTTATAGGCAAAAAAAAACCCCGATGGCTCGGGGTTTTTTGATTAACTTAATGAAAATCTTTTAAAGTCAGTGACGGTGAGGCCTTTCTCAGTGTTGTTGAGAAACTGCTCTACAGTGAGTTTGTTGTCGCGTACAAACGCTTGACTCAACAAAGTATTTTCTTGAAAAAACTTGTTTAACCTTCCCATGGCAATTTTTTCTGCCATTTCAGCCGGTTTACCTTCTTGGATTGCAAGCTCTTTACCGATTTCAATTTCTCTTTCAATGGTTCTTTCATCAACGCCATTTTTATCAAGCGCGATTGGGTTCATCGCAGCAATTTGCATTGCAACTTGTCTTCCCGCTTCTGCCGCTTCTTCTGTGTTGATGTTAAGTCCTACCAATGTAGCCAATTGATTTCCAGGGTGATTGTAAGAAACAACTTTGTCTGCTTTCAATACCGTGTAATTGGATAGGTCTAATTTTTCACCGATCACACCGATTTGCTCAGTGATTTTTTCGTCAATGGTTAAACGATCGTCATATGGAAGCGATTTTAACACTTCAGCATTTTCAGGTAATTTATCCAAGGCGATGTCCACAATGCTTTGTACCAAAGAAACATATCCATCATTCTTCGCAACGAAATCGGTTTCACAGTTTAAGGTTAAAATTACCCCTGATTTTCCGTCGTTTGATGCTTGAGAAATGATGATTCCTTCTTTCGCTTCGTTTTCACCTCTTTTTGCGGCGATTTTTTGTCCTTTTTTGCGAAGGATGTCAATTGCAGTTTCGAAGTCACCATTTGCTTCTGTTAATGCATTTTTACAATCCATCATTCCAGCGCCAGTTTGCTGTCTTAGTTTGTTTACGTCTGATGCAGTTATTGCCATG
Source organism: Chryseobacterium gleum (assembly GCA_945882095.1). Taxonomy (GTDB): domain Bacteria; phylum Bacteroidota; class Bacteroidia; order Flavobacteriales_D; family Crocinitomicaceae; genus UBA952. The sequence continues at coordinate 32,647 of CAMCWF010000001.1, read as the reverse complement.
ATATAAAGGTTTATGGTTACGAATTAATTTTCTTCAGTGTGTGTGTCTTTTTGATCTGCAGGTGCTTCAACTTCTTCGGTAACCGCTTCAGGAGCTGTTTCTTCAACAACGGCATTAGGAGCTACTTCTTCAACAACGGCTTCAGGAGCTGCTTCTTCCACAACGGCTTCAGGAGCTGTTTCTTCAACAACGGCTTCAGGAGCTGCTTCTTCAACAACTTCTTCAGGAGCTGTTTCTTCCACAACGGCTTCAGGAGTTGCTTGTTCCACAACGGCTTCAGGAGCTACTTCTTCCACAACGGCTTCAGGTGCTACTTCTTCAACAACGGTTGCAGCTGTTTTTACTTCAACTTTAGGAGTCTTGATTTCTGTAACTACATCATCAGAGGCTTCTGAGGCATCTTCTTTGTCTCCCTTGGTATTTTTACGGTCTTCCAATCCGTCTTGGATGGCAGAACAAATTTCTTCGAGAATCAAAGAGATGGATTTCGTCGCATCGTCATTTGCTGGGATAGGGAAATCAACCAGTTTTGGGTTGGAATTCGTATCTACAATCGCAAACGTTGGGATGTTCAGTCTTTTTGCTTCAGCCAACGCGATGTGTTCTTTAAGGATATCAACGATAAAGATGGCGGCAGGTTGACGTGTCATGTCAGAGATGGAACCAAATGTTTTTTCCAATTTTTCTCTTTGACGGGTTTTAAAAAGTTTTTCACGTTTGTTCAAAGTATCCCAAGTACCATCAGACTTCATTTTGTCGATGGTCGCCATTTTACGGATGGATTTACGTGTGGTTTGAAAATTGGTCAACATTCCACCAGACCAACGCTCTGTAACATAAGGCATTCCGATTTTGGCAACGCGTTGTGCTACAATTTCTTTCGCTTGTTTTTTGGTTGCAACGAACAAAACTTTTTTACCAGATTTGGCAATTTGTTTCATGGCAGCGCAAGCTTGATCCAAATGAACAATGGTTTTGTTAAGGTCGATGATGTGAATCCCTTTCTTTTCTTCAAAGATGTAAGGCGCCATGGCCGGATTCCATTTTCTTTTTAAGTGTCCAAAATGAACACCAGCTTCTAAAAGCGTTTCGAATTTTAATTTTGACATATGTTTTTGTTTACTTTCCTAATTTAAGCAATTGCTGAGGGGATAAGGTGCTCAACAATTTGGATACTAAACTTCCAAATCCAAGTGATTAACGCTTGGAGAACTGGAATTTTTTTCTTGCTTTGGGTTGTCCTGGTTTTTTACGTTCTACCATTCTCGGGTCTCTTGTCATCAGGCCTTCTGCCCTTAACAATGTTTTGTATTCCTCATTGATTTCAACCAATGCACGTGAGATGCCCAAACGAACAGCTTCAGCTTGACCGTTGATTCCACCACCGTTTACGGTAGCTTTCACATTGTATTCTCCTGCGGTCCCTGTAAGTTGGAAGGGTTGGTTTACTTTAGTTTGAAGAACATCCACCGGAAAAAATTCCGTGAAAGTTTTGTTGTTGATAGAAATTTCTCCGTTTCCTTTTGAAAGATAGACCCTTGCGACTGCAGTTTTTCTTCTACCTAAAGCGTTGATAATGTCCATATCTTATTTAATAGTGTCTAAGTTTAATAATTCGGGCTGTTGCGCTTCATGGTTGTGCGTCCCACCTTTGTATACCTTTAAATTTGTGAACAGTTTTCTGCCCAACGTGTTTTTTGGCAACATTCCTTTTACCGCTTTCTCGATCAATCTTTCAGGATGTTTTCTCAACATGTCTTCAGCAGAAGTGAAACGTTGTCCACCTGGGTATCCAGAATAGCGAATATATTCTTTTTGACTTAGTTTCGTTCCCGAAAATGAAATCTTCTCTGCATTGATGATGATGACATTGTCACCACAATCTGCATGCGGCGTAAAATTGGTTTTGTATTTACCTCGGATGATTTTAGCAACTGTACTTGCCAATCTACCTACGGTTTTACCTTCTGCATCGATAACAAACCATTTTTTGTTTGCGGTTGCAGCGTTTCCTGAAATAGTTCTGTAACTTAAAGTATCCACTGTGTAACGTTTTTGTTCTTTTTCCCAAATTTAAGGGGGTGCAAAGATAGACGTTAAGTTTTAATAATGCAAAGCGAATCTGAAAATTCCTTAAAATTTATTTCGCTTTAAATGCTTGAATTGCATTTCTTGTAAAATCACTCAAAACCAAGGTTCCGCTGATTTCCGCACGCTCCATTAGCAAGGTATCCCAATGTTCAGTGCCTTTCCAAAATATTTTCTTTAGCGATTTCATGGCTTCCGGATTGGAATGCGCCAATTTATGGGCTAAAATTTGGATCGCGTTGTCCATGGATGTGATGTCGGTGAAAACTTCGGTATACAAACCTTTTGATTGCGCCCATTCTGCTGATCGCCACTCTGTCGCATTGATGGCCAGTTCGCTCATTGCGGAAAGCCCTATTTTTCTTTCAACGGCAGGACCCACCACAAAAGGACCAATCCCAACGGCCAGCTCGGAAAGTTTTACCGCTGCCTTGTCTGTCGCAAAACAATAATCGGTTGCGGAAGCAATGCCTACGCCACCTCCCACTGCCTTTCCCTGAATTCTTCCAAGGATGAGTTTATCAGCAGTCCGACATGCGTTGATTACGTTTGCGAATCCGGAGAAGAATTTCTTGCCTTCCTCTAGGTTTTGAATGGAGATCAATTCGTCAAAACTTGCCCCAGCGCAAAAGGGTTTCTCTCCTTCTGATTTCAATACAATCACATGAACCAGCGGATTTTGATTTGCTTGTGAAATCGTTTCTGCCAAGGTTTGGAGCAGGATTCCCGGCATTGAATTGCTGGCGGGGTGACCGAATGTTATGGTTGCAATGTTGTCAGCAACTTCGATGCTAACGTTCCCTTCGGTGTTTGTCATTATTTCAAAGCAAGGTTATCGGTTCCAATGAGTTGGCCATCGCAGAAAATGCGAACTTTATAATTTCCTCTTTCTGCATCTTGACCTTTCAAGTCGTAATATATGGTAAGGTCAATCGCTTGGTTGTTGTAGTCGATTTCTTTTTTGTCGGAATACGCTTGTTGGCCTTGATCTGTATCCGTAACATAATTTGACTTGGATTGGAGAACGGCCCCGCTTGGCGCTGTGATTTGTAGATAAACCACCTTCCTGCCTGTCGACGCGATTTGGTTTTCCCCAATGGTAAACGAAGAACGTATTTGAACAATGTTTTTCGCTTTGGTGGATGGTTCTGTCGTATTGTTCATTTTCATGCGAAGACCTTCCGTGCTAAATCCATAGGCTTGAAGCTTAGATCCTTTTTTGATTTGTTCTGTTTTTTGTTCCGACTCTCTTTTGAATTCATCGCGCTCTGTAGTAGTCACCGTAAGTTTGGTGTTGGTTTCGTCCAAGACAGAGGTAAGTTTGATGTTTAAGGTGTTCAATGAATCAATTTGGCGTACATAACTTCTCATGATTGAACGCAAAGCCTCATTTTCTTTTTTCAAGTTCATTAAGTCTCTTGCGGAAAGTTTTTTGTTGGTATTCATTTGTTTCAACAATGCATTGATGTTTGCCTTTTGCTTGTTGAGGCTATCAGCCTTACTGTGATCCATTTCAATCAGTTTGTCATAGGTATCCAACATGTTCTTGAAATCCGTCTTTAAATCATGCGAAAGTCCACCCACATATCCTTCCAACATTTGGTTCATCCCTTCCATATCGGATTTGAGTACCAAATTGTCGTTTTTACAATCGCTAAGTTCGGTTCTTTTGTTCGACCACATGTAGGTGACAGCTCCCAAACTAACCAGCAATAAACCGATGATAACGAGGTAAAGTAAATTCGATGATTTTGATTGATTCTCAGACATTTTGCGTGATTTTTTATAACAAAAGTAGAAAAAAAATACGTCACCACAAACTGTTTTGTATGGCAATGTTTCGTTGAAATCTTTTCATAGAATCCATTCCGACAGCCGAAAATCTTGGGTCTGTGGTGGAGGGAAAAGGTCCTCCGTGGTGCATGGATTGCACGATTTTAACCCCCGTGGGCACCCCATTAAAAACCAGTCTTCCACACCGGTTCTCAAGTTGGTTTCGCCATTGGGGATGAAGGGAATCTTCATCCCCTAAAAACGTTGTCGTTAGTTGACCTTTTAATTTCTTGAAAGCGCCCTGCAAGCTTTCTTCGGATGTGTAGCGCACCCAAATGCAAAAAGGACCAAAAACTTCTTCTGAAAAAGTTGGGTTTGCGACAAATTCTTGGATGTCTAAGCATAAAAATGCTTTTTGACCAAAATGGTCCGGCAAGGTTTCTGTTTCAAAGGATACGTTTGCAAGTTTTTTTAACCGTGCCAGGTGTCCAACGTAATTTGAATGGATGGCAGGATGTAACATTGGATGTGATTCAATACCTTTCAAAAATGCGCTAAACAAACCGAGCGCTTCGTTCCATATTTCTTCAGGGCAAAACACCAAACCAGGCTTCGTGCAGTATTGTCCTGCTTCGTTTGCAACGGCCAATGCCAAATTTTTTATATGTTTTTCAAGTCCCGAAACACTGGGATGTATAATGACGGGGTTCAAACTCCCCATTTCTGCAAAGAAAGGAATGGGTTCCTCTCTTAGTTGTGTCAAGCGAAACAGTGCCATTCCCCCTTCAAAGCTTCCGGTAAATCCAACGGCTTTGACCCTTGGGTCTGCCACAAGGGATTCTGCTAAGCTGAAACCATCGTCTAAAACGTGGCTAAAAACACCTTTCGGAAGGTTCAATGCTGCAACCGCGTCGTGAATAACTTCTGCACAAAGCAGGCTGGTTCCTGGGTGGTATGGGTGTCCTTTAACAATTACAGGGCATCCTGCCGCAAGCGCGCCCATGACATCTCCACCCAGAGTTGAGTAAGCCAGGGGAAAGTTTGATGCGCCAAGCACAGCGACGGGACCAATTGCGATGGTGCGTTTTTCAATTCTACGGTCCGATAAAAGGTCAATCGATGGCTCAAAATGCAATAAACTTTGAATAAAATGGGAAATTTGTTCAAGGCTCCTTTCGAATTCCACTTCGAAACGAACAAGGTCGAGGCTGCTTTCCTCACAATAATGTTTGGCAATGACCTCCTTTTTCGCCATTGCATGGGAGAGGATGGTCTGAAGCAATTGAATTCGCGTTTGATTATCTTTCAATGCGCCTGATTCGTGAGCTTCCACTGAAGAAGTTAAGCAGAGACCCAGGGATTCTAAGGAATCTGAATGATAAAGGGTTGGGTTGGACTTGCCGCTACGGCAATTGAAAGACTGAAATCCGGGCATCAAGGGTTAGGCAACTTCGATCGAAAATTCGTAGGATTCCATGATTTGGTTTGCCAACATTTGTTTGCAAGCTTGATCTACTTTTTGGGTGGCATTTTCCATTGAATCGGCTTCAATAAACAAGCGAATGTGACGGCCAATGCGTACGCCTTGAATTTCGGAAAGTCCAATGGTGGACATGGCAAGGGTTACTGCTTTTCCTTGGGGATCTAAGAGTGCCTCCATGGGCATTACATCAATTTCAGCTTTGAATCTCATGATTTCTGGTAATAAAATAATCTATGAAAGATAATAACAGATACAAAAGTACAATTATTGGCAACGCGTACATCTGTAAAAACAAGATTGTTATCAACGAAATCGCCAACAATGCATACCTGAACTCATTTCCTTTCCACGCAAAGTGTGAAAACTTTAGGGCAATTAAGGGGATGTTTGCAATTAATAGCAGGGGAAAAAACAGGGAAAGGGATGCCATAAACACAGGATTTAAAAACCAAGGCGATGTCTCAGCCATTTCAGGAGAAAGCGTTAAGGAATACAAAGGAAAAAAGAGAAAAAACAAGGTGTTAAGAGGGGTAGGGATTCCGATGAATTTATCGGTTTGACGTAGGTCAAGGTTGAATTTCGCCAACCTGAAAAGGGAGAAAAAAGGAATGCTCATTGCTGCAAATGCATACCATTGGGATGCGTCGGCTAGGTCGCGGAAAAGCACATTCGCATCATGTTGGCTCCACCGAATGGTAATAAACATCAATACGCCAGGCGCAACACCGAAAGAAACAATATCTGCCAACGAATCCAATTGTTTTCCAAATTCAGAGGTGATGTTAAGTTTTCTTGCCACAAATCCATCGGCGAAATCCAACGCCAAAGCAATGAACAATAACGCGATGGCAATCTCCATTTGTCCTGAAGAAGCGCAAAGGATGCTCAATATGCCGCAGAGAAAATTTCCGGAAGTAATTAAGTTTGGGAGATTGAACATAACTTACCTAAATAGATTCGAAGGTTGGCGAATTTACAGCAAAATACTTTATATTTATGCTTCGAAATAAAAATGGTCGCAACTAAAATATTAATGAGAAATATGGGTTTAGTGGCTCAAAAATTTACAATGAGAAACCTTTTTGCGATTCTTTTCACTTGTCTTTCCATTTTCACCTTTTCCCAAGCCCCGAAATATTCAAATGAATTCCTACACCTTGGGGTAGGAGCGGATGCCTTTTCCATGGGAAACGCGGTCGTTGCTTCGACAAATGATGTAGGTGCGGCCTATTGGAATCCTGCGGGATTGACATCGGTTAACCAGTGGCTTCAAGTTACGGCCATGCATTCAGAGTATTTTGCAGGAATTGCCAAATACGACCACATTGGTGTCGCGCATTCCCTCGGAGAAAAAGGCGTGATTGGTTTTACCTTCCTACGCTTCGGGGTAGACGACATCCCTAATACCACGCAATTGATTGACAATGATGGGCGTATAGACTACGATAAAATCACCACCTTCTCAGCAGGAGACTACGCGTTTATGGGTTCTTTTGCCAAGAAATTGAAACCGGTCGGACTTTCGGTTGGAGGTACCGTTAAAATCATTCATAGACGTGTTGGAGATTTCGCAAAGTCTTGGGGGTTTGGATTGGATGCAGGTGTTAAGTATGCCCCTAATGAGCATTGGAACTTCGGATTCATGGCCCGTGACGTAACCTCAACGTTCAACGCATGGATTTTTAACCTTTCACCAGAAATGCAACAAGTTTTTTTAACCACGGGCAACGACCTACCAGCAAATGGATTGGAATTATCCCTGCCAAGATTTATCGGAGGAATTTCCTACAACCATGCCCTTGGGAAGGCAGAAAAAGGATTTTCCTTCATGACCGAAATGGATTTTGATTTTACAACCGATGGAAAAAGAAACGTTGCCATCAGCCTAAATCCCATTTCGATTGACCCTCACCTCGGCGTGCAATTTGGGTACAAAGACATTGTAAGGTTGCGCGGAGGGGTTTCCTCCATCCAAAGATCTTCCAACATTGACGGCGTGTCTCAATGGGGCTTCCAACCAAACATGGGAGTAGGAATTGGCATTAAAGGATTCTACCTAGACTACGCCTTTACAAAATTAGGCGCATCCGATGCAAGTTATTACACCCACATTTTCTCCCTTAAGTTCAAAATCAAGCAACCTAAAAAGAAGGCATGAGGAGAAAATTATTCATTCTGACCTTAATTTTTTTGTTTTCAACCCCATCAGGAAAAGCACAAACGTTTGGCAATGAATGGATCAACTATTCTCAGAAGTACTTCAGCTTTCCAATTGTACAAAATGGCATTTATAAAATTTCTTACCAATCTTTGGCGAATGCAGGGATCCCTGTAAGTTCGATCCCATCTGGAGCATACCAGATTTTCGGCAAGGAAAAAGAACAGCCACTCTACATTCAAGACAATGGCAATAATGTTCTGGACACCAACGAGTTTATTTTTTTCTATGCAGAACGAAACGATGGTTGGTTGGATTCCACTTTGTATGACGACCCTGCTTGGATGGGAAATCCTAAATACAGCCTTTACAACGATACCCTGCGTTACTTTTTTACATGGAATGCCAATGCTTCTGGTTTGCGATTTACGGATGAAAGTGACATCGATTTTATTTCTTATCAACCTGCCAATTATTTGTTGTTTGAAAAATCCCAAGTGAATAGCCAGGCTTACAATGAGGGAGAAACCTCAAGTCAGGCGGCAAGTTCTTTTTTTGTGCCCGGGGAAGGTTGGGGAAGCACCATGCAAAATGGCGCAAGTGGCTATACCTGGAACTATTCATCCACGACCTTGGATAACCTTTATTCCGGTGTTGATGCTCCGCTGGTTCAGTTCAGGTCAGTAGTTGTAGGGGGGTCAAATGCATACCATACCGGACCGGGAAACCACCACAACCAGCACACGCTTGGGGTCACCAACCAAGTTTTATTGGATACGATTTTTACAGGGTATACATCGGTGGCTGTGCAGAAACAATTTCCTGTAAGTTGGTTACCTGCCAGTGGTGCCACCAATTTTAAAGTGAATATTTTAGGTGATTTGGGTGTGGCTTCGGATTATCAAAGCATTAATTTTTGGTCTTTTGTTTACCCCAGGACGATGTCGCTCGGGGGTGCCAATAAAACCGAATTTCGTGTGAACAATGCCTTAAATCAACCCAAGGTACACTTGTCTTTGTTAAATGCAAACCTCACCTCTCCAATGATGTTTGTTTTTGGGACCACACCGAAAAAAATTCCCGTAGTTCAAAGTGGAGTGAGTTATAAAGCGTTAATTCCAAATGACCCAAATTATGCGACGCAGAAAATTGTCGTGCAAGCAGCAAGTACAATTGCGAGTGTAGTTCAATTGACACCGGTAAATCAATCAGGTTATTTTACAAATTTCGCAAGTGTTCCCAACTTGGAAAAAGCCCTTTTGTTTGTCTACCCAAAATCGTTAGAATCAGGTGTTTTTGACTATGCGAATTACAGAAGTAACCCTTCTGGTGGGGATTACAATGTGATTTTATCCTCTGTGGATGAGTTGTTTGATCAGTTTGGCGGAGGGATTCGCAAACACGTAAATGGCATCCGAAGGTATGCCCATTTCATGCACTCGATAAGTCAACAAAAACCCATAGGGTTGTTTTTGATTGGGAAAGCCATACGGGAAGCGAATGTTTCAACCACCCTTGCGACAGGTCCTGGGACCAGAAACAATACAATTAACTATGCCATGTCTTTGGTGCCTTCCTTTGGTCAGCCCTCGAGTGATCAAAACATGACCTCCAATTTACCCGGAACAAATAAATGGACTCCACTGATTCCAACGGGAAGGATTTCAGTGAATAACTTGTCAGAATTACAGGTTTACTTGCAAAAAGTGCAGGCATTTGAGTTGGCGCAAGATTCTTTGTCGTTGTACAATTCCGAACAAAAAGACTGGCAAAAACAAATCTTACATTTCGCCGGCGGCGGAAATGCAAACGAGCAATATATTTTCCAAACGTATCTGAATGGAATGGCGGCCATCGCAGAAGGTGATTACTTTGCAGGAGAAACAACCACCATTGTAAAACAATCCGGGAATCCGCTTACACCGGTGCAGGTACAAGCAATAGCCGACCGCATAGCATCAGGGGTTACCGTTATGAACTTTTTTGGGCATGCTACCTCGTCGCAAAGCGGATTTGACATCAACATAGATGAACCGCAGTATTGGGGGAACCAAGGGAAATATCCATTGCTGATCGCGAATTCATGTTACAATGGGAACATCTTTTACAGCGTGCCTACCAAATCGGAGGAATTTGTACTCGCACCAAACGCAGGGGTAATTGCATACTTGGGGACAATCAACTATGGTTTCTCAGGTTCACTCAACGACTACTCCAATCAATTTTATCGTCAGTTCAGTACGCACAATTACGGCGGGACCATTGGGGAGCACATCCGAAATACCATTGATTCTGTTATGAATCCAAACCAACCCTTGAGCGCAGAGTCCGTGTTTTCACAAATGACCCTACATGGAGACCCCATGTTGAGATTAAATCCCCATACCAAACCAGAAATTGAACTGACCATTGACCACGTCGCCTTCGGGCCCAATGACATCGATTTGGCAACCGACTCCATTGAGATCAGTATTTTACTTCGCAACCTTGGACAATCCATTACGGGTGATTTTGCATTGCAAATTTTGCGGAATTTCCCAGGGTCTGCGGCTGATTCAAATTATGTTTTCACGGTGAATGGATTGGATTATGAAAAACAAATTCAAGTGAAAATCCCCCTTTATCCGTTAATAGGCATTGGATTAAATCAATTCACAATCTCTGCAGACATCCCTTCGTACCATGCAGAAGTGTATGATGAAATCAATAACAACCAAGTGGCAAAGACCTTTAACATCGACATTGATGGCATTGAACCCATCCTGCCGATTGATTTTGCCGTAGTACCAAAAGATACGCTCCGTGTATTTGCCTCAACTTTGAATCCATTGGCTTCCATGAATGGGTATCGCTTTGAAATGGATACAACGCATACTTTTAACAGTCCCTTTTTGCGCTATGCAATTGTCAATGGTACAGGAGGTGTCAAATCTGTAAATTGGAACCAATGGACGGATGTAAATACAAACCAGCCCGCGCCTGTTCATTTTACCGACAGCACGGTATATTATTGGAGGGTTTGCGTGAATACAGGTTTTCCACAGTGGAAAAAACGATCCTTTCAATACATTCCGGGTAAAGAAGGCTGGGGGCAAGATGATTTCTTCCAATTTGTAGACAATTCCTTCAATGGGATTAACATGAATACTGTCCAATTGCAACGACAATTTGTGCCGATCCAAAAAGGGATTTCATGTTTGGTAAAAACCGCGACAACAGCCCCTCAGATTTATGACAATGCTTGGTATATCAACGGGGAACAACAAGATTACGAAGTGTGCAATATGACCCCAAAACTGCATGTTGCGATTTTAGATAAAGCAACGTTGATTCCTTGGGAAACACGTTATACCTATCCCAACGGAACGGTCGTAAATCCTGACCATAATTTTGGAAATGCCAACGACAATTCAGGGTGTAAACCAAGACCCATGAAGTATTTCACCTTTCATCAAGACAATGCCGCGCAGTTAAGTGCCTTTCAAAACATGGTAGAAAACGCTGTGTCAAATGGGGATTACATCTTGGTGTATTCTCCAATGACCACCCGTTACGATTGGTGGAATTCCATTAATCCGGGATTGTATCAAACTTTTGCGAACCTAGGTTCGGATAGCATCGTGCCTGGAAGGGTGAATAAACCTTTTATTTTCCTCACACGAAAAGGAGACCCCTCGTTCGTGGTTGAGAAATTTACCTATGGAAATGAAGACCTTTTAATCGATACCTTATTGATTGGTTCTCAATTGGTAGGGTTTGAAACCACCCCAATGATTGGTCCGGTTAGCGATTGGCAATCTTTGTTTTGGAAACGCGACCCCTTGGAGGCGTTGCCAGGAGATTCTACCCGGCTTCGGGTTCAGGTCTACAATCAATTTGCCTCTTTGGACCACGTGATTGATACCTTGATGACGCCACATGATTCAATCATTCAATTGAACAATTTAATTGATGCTTCCCTATTTCCATTTGTTAAACTCAATGCTTATTACCAAGACTCCTCCAATCAAACGCCGGCGCAGCTGGATTTTTGGCATGTTGTCTTTGCGCCTTTGCCAGAAGCTGCTATAGATCCTTCCACGGCTATGTTTTGGTCTGCGCAAAACGATTCTGTGCAAGAGGGTCAGCCCTTGTTGTTTTCTGTGGACATTCGAAACATCAGCCAATACAACATGGATTCTCTCTTGGTGAAATATTCCATTATTGATGAAGATCAAGTCGTTCACCCCATCGCATATCCGCGGCAAGCCCCTTTACTGGCGAATGGTCACTTACTGGACACCCTTACCATCTCCACCTTGAATTTGAAAGGACTGAATTGGCTTCGGGTGGAAGTGAATCCTTATACGGACCAAACCCTTTCGCAAACCGATCAGCCCGAATTAACCCACATAAATAACATTCTTCAATTGGGATTCATTGTCGGCGGAGAGGAGTTGAACCCAATCCTAGACGTTACCTTCGATGGGCAGCATATACTTAACAATGACATTGTATCTCCCGAAAGTGAAATCCTCATTTCATTAAAAGATGAAAATCCATACCTTGTAATGAACAGCGATGCCGATACGGCATTGTTTGCAGTATATGTGACCGATCCTGATGGGATTCAGAAGAAGATTCCCTTTGTCGATGGGCAAGGAAATTCCATCATGCAGTGGATCCCTGCAAACGCTAGCAATAAGAAGTTTAAGATCATCTATCCTGCACTTTTTGCCAAAGAAGGTACCTATACTTTACTGGTTCAGGGGGCAGATCGTTCTGGGAATCTTTCGGGGGATTACGAGTATAAAATCAATTTCCAAGTAAGTTTGGAATCCAGTATTTCTCAAATCATGAACTATCCCAATCCGTTTTCTACCAAAACACAATTTGTTTTCACTTTGACGGGGTCCGAAATTCCAGATCAAATGCAGATTCAGATAATGAATATCAGTGGAAAGGTGGTTCGTGAAATTACCGAAGACGAACTTGGTCCGTTAAGAATTGGCAGAAACATCACAGAATTTGCATGGGATGGCAGGGATGAATACGGAGATTTATTGGCCAATGGGGTGTATTTATATCGGGTGAAGGTTCAAGCCAACGGTTCCGAGATTAAACAATTGTCGACAGGCGCGGATGCTTATTTCCACAAAGGGTTGGGAAAAATGTACATCATTCGTTAGAAAATCTTACAACACAAAATCGCTGTATCATCGCTGTACGGCAAGTCGCCTTTCCATTCATCCAGTTTTGAGAAAAGAATGTTGTTCATGTCCTCCATTTTCAAGGAAGAAAAGGACTGAATGTTTTTGATCAATCCTTCAATTCCAAAGAAATCTCCTTTTTCATTTTCCAATTCAACAACCCCATCGGTGTAAAGAACCAAGGTGCTTTTTGGGGGCAATGTTATTTGTCCGACTTTTATGTTTGGCAATTCATCCAACATGCCCAATCCAATGCATCCATCGTGGAGCAGGAGGTACTCTTTTCCCATGAGTAATACGGGTTGATTGTGACCTGCGTTGATGTATTTTAGTTTGCGATTGTAGGCGTTGTAATGGCCGATAAAAAAGGTGATAAATTTTTCCCCTTTTGCGGTCAGCATGACTTTTTTATTGAGTTCCTCAATGAGGAAAGAGAGGTCGAATCGTTGGTAGCGAAACAGGGTGCGAATGGTAGCTTGAAAGTTCGCCATTAGCAAAGCGGCAGCAACCCCTTTCCCAGAAACATCGGCAATGCAAAGAATGTATTCATCATCCCCCAAAGGAATAAAATCGTAATAGTCGCCCCCTATGGCATGCCTGGGAATGAATTTAGCACTGATGTCCATTTTGCGATTCGAAGGAAGCTCCGCAGGGAAAAGTAACTTTTGAAGTTCGGAGGCGACTTCTAGGTCCTTGTTGATCATCTCCTTGGCAACAATGGTCTTGACGAGTTTTTTATTTTCAATTGCCACGGAAATCACATTGGTTAAGGTCTGCGCGAATTCTAAATGGGTTGAGGTTTCGATGCCTTGGTGTGTGGACGGGATTTCTGTCAGAAGTAAAAAAGCCAGGGCTTTTCCTCCGTGAAGTACAGGAATGACCGAATGGAATTCACGTAAAAGGGTAGAGTTGGAATCTTCAAGCACTGTAATCTCTTTGAAACGCAACAGCTGCTCAAGGTGATGTTCGGGTTCTATTTTTCCTTTGACCCCAATTTTTAGAAGGCATTTCCATCCTTCCTGGTCAATAAAAAGTACAAATTTTCGAAAGAGCAATTGTTCCTTAAGGATGAAGGCGTAGATGCCGAGTAGTTTTTCAACGTCAGCGTTGGTGTTGATTGCTGTGGTAATTTCTAGAAGCGCGTTTAATTTCAATTCATTGATTGAAACCTGTTTTTGTAAGTTCTTAAGAATTAACTCACTCATTTCATTTTATAGATCAATTCGGGCAATTGTCTGAGCGCAGCCATTTCTTTAAATTTCTCTCTCGCTTCCCCACATGGGCTACCGAAATAGGTTTTATGTGCTTCTAGGTCTTTTGATATCCCGCTTTGGGCTAGCACGGTGGTTCCTTCGCCGATTGTGATTCCGCTGGTAACACCTACTTGTCCCCACAAGGTTACATTATCCTCAATGACAACACATCCAGCGATGCCAACCTGTGCCGCGAACAAGCAGTTTTTTCCAATGATCGTATCATGTCCAATTTGAACCTGGTTGTCAATTTTTGTCCCTGCACCGATGCGTGTCACATCGGTTACGCCCCGGTCAATGGTACAACCTGCTCCGATTTCTACATTTTTTTCGATGTGAACAAAGCCACAGCTGTGCATTGCATGGTAGGCTCCGCCTTGTTTTTTGTAGTAAAATGCGTTGTGACCTAAGGTTGTGTTGGGCCCTATGACTACATCGTCCTCGAGGATGGTTCCGTCCATAACACACACACCTGGGTAAAGGGTAACGTTCTTTCCAATTGAAACATTGGCGCCGATGTAAACACCTGGGTAGATTGCAGGTTGAGAAGGTGTAATCTGTGCTTGTGGAACAACCGCTTCGGAGAAATGTCGTGTAAGGGCGTTAAAATCGTCAAAGGGATTATTTGAAAGCAAAAGGCCTTTTCCAGTAGGGCAGGGCACTTCCTTGTCGATGATGATTGCCGTGGCCTTGGATTGAAGTGCTTTCTCGTAGTATTTCGGGTGGTCCACAAATAGAATGTCGCCATGGGCTACCCGATGGATTTCATTGATTCCAAACAATGCCAAATCGCCATCCCCGATATAAGCGCAGGAAAGGATGGAGGCGATTTCCGAAAGTGTGTAGGGTTTATCAAATTTCATGGTTCGTTTTCTCAATGTAAAGTTAGAAAGATGCTGCCTTTTCGCTACCAAAGATTGGATTAGTTATCAGCGTTAATGTGTTAGTTTGCAAAAATATTGCGATTTGTTTTTGGTTGTTCCCAACAAATGTCTAAATTTGCAATCCATTTTAAGGATCCAAATGAAAAAAGACGTACACCCGGAAGATTATAGATTGGTTGTTTTCAAAGACATGTCCAACGACTATGCATTTATTTGTCCATCTTGTGCTTCGGCAAAAGAGACCATTGAATGGGAAGATGGAAAACAATACCCATTGGTAAAATTGGATATCTCTCATAAATCACATCCATTCTTCACCGGAATTGCGCAGTTTGTGGATACTGCAGGACGTATCGATAAATTCAAGAATCGATATGCTAAAACCATGAAATAAGGTTTACCCTAAACATATTAAAGAGGCTCCATTGTGAGCCTTTTTTTATGCCCTAAATTTTGCGGTAGCACGTTGCAATCGGTCCAGAATACTGCTTCCAATTCCTTTATTGGGGGGGCGCTCAATGTAAATTTTAGACGCACCACTTGCATCGGCCGTATGTAAAAAAGCATAAAGATTTCTTGCCACTTCTTTCAAACTTTGATTTTCACTGAGAATCCTGCTGTTCAAGCCCTCAAAGCCCGAAGGGATTTCAAATAAGAACAGATACACTGCATCTGCTTCATACAGAAGGAAGTCATCCATAAAAAATAAAGGGGTTTGGGTGGCGTAATGAAACTTAACCATGCCTGAGGTAAGTGGTTTTTCGGTCGACCCATGTACAATTTCAGGTATGTAACCCAGAACGGTAGCGATGTCGTCAAGTTCCAAACTTCCCAACCGATACACAATCGCCTTGTCGTCTTGAAAGCCGACGATCGTAGATTCGATGCCCTCGTAGCATGGCCCACCATCCAATATCAATGGAATCTTTCCACCAAGTTGATGCAAGACATGCGAAACTTCAGTGGGACTTACCATTCCGTAGGGATTCGCACTGGGCGCTGCCAATGGAAATGAGATTTGGTTTAAAAGGGTTAACAACAAGGGGTGAGCGGGTATTCTTACCCCAACAAAGGGGGATGCACCTGTTAGGTAGCCAGGTACCTTTTCCGTTTTTTTTAAAAGAAGCGTTAAGGGGCCAGGCCAAAAATGTGTAGCCAATCTTTCTGCATCTTCAGGGAATTCGCTAACATAGGGGAGGACATCGTCCAACTTCCCAAAATGCAGGATCAATGGGTGGTTTTCAGGGCGTTCTTTAATTCGATAAATTTCAGAAACTGCTTGGGCAACTAAGGCATTCGCCGCTAAACCATATACTGTTTCCGTAGGAATGGCCAGCACCCCACCTGATTCAAGTATTTTGATTGCTGGGCTAAGGTCCGTCGTTATTTCAGTCACCATGGTCCAAAGATACAATACAATTTTTTCTCCTAATTGATTCCACCTCGGGGCTTGTTTATTACGTGTTAAAAAAAAACAGCGTGAAAATTTAAAATTCCCTGTGGGTGTACTATCTTTGCCTTGTTTAAATCAATTCTAAATAAGTGAAAATAATACTAGCTGACAGTAACGATTTGATTCGCATAGGTTTGCGTGCTGCATTGAGTAGTCAAAAGGATATTTCCATTATTGGCGAAGCAAAAGATTCAAAAGAGTTGATGGAATTGGTACTGTCATTTGACGCAGGAATTGTTTTGATTGATTATACGTCTCCCGGTTTTGACATCGACATCGTTCCGAAAATCATCAAAATGAATGGCGATTTAAAATGCATTGCCATTACAGCAGAACAAAGTGCCCAAACGTTGGTAGATGCCCTTCGAAGCGGGGTGATGAGTTATGTGAAAAAAGATTGTGATTTAGGAGAGATTACGGATGCGGTTTTGGAGACAAGCAGAGGGAATCGATTTTTTTGCGGAAAGATTTTAGAGAAAATACATGAAGCAAACTTAGACATCAATGACATCGACTTTGATGCGTTTTCTTGTGAGCCTGTGGTGTTGACGGAAAGAGAGAATGAAATCATCGTGTATATTTCTGAAGGATATACCAATGAGCAAATCGCGGAAATGCTTTTCCTTAGTAAGCACACCGTAAATACACATCGTAAAAACATCCTTGGGAAATTGGGCGCAAAAAACACGGCGGGCATTGTCATGTATGCAGTGAAAACACAGCTTGTGTCTCCAAATAAGTTCCTTTTTGCCCCTAATTAAACCTGCATATAAATTTCAAATTCACCCTTCTTTGGGTTAAGTAGTTTGGAACGCTGTAATACTTTCCTTCCACGTCTTGAATCCATTGCTTTGAAAGGACATTGTTCACGCCTAATAAATTAAACACCTCCAAAGAAATCATAGATTCTGGTACATGTTTATGCCACCAAGTGTCTTTTTTTGAGGTAAGGTTGTACGAAAAACCCAAATCTACCCGGAAATACCCTTTCATGCGCAAGGTGTCCTTGTAACGACCGCTGCCGGGAGGACCATAGGGTAGGGGAGCGCCATATTGCAATCCCATCTGTACGGTGAAATTCTCCAATCCTGGCATTTGGTCTTGTACCAAGGCGCCAAAATTAAAAAGTTGGTCCGTAGGTCTTGGAATATAACCAGGATAAACCACTGCGCTGTCAACCACCGTTTGATCTTCACTGATGCCAAAGATTATTTTATCCCCTGCCGCATTAAAATATTCCTTGTAATTGTCGTCCAATAAATTCTCTTCCGTTCGCATTATTCCCATTTTAAAAAAAGATTCGATGCCGGGTACAAATTCACCATGTACATTTAGGTCAAGTCCATAGGCATAGGCTATTGCATTGTTTTCTGCATAATACCGCGTGCGAACATTTTCAATCTCGTATGGATTGACGTCCCACAGGTATTTGTAATACACTTCCCCGGAAAATTTGAAAGGACGTTCACGTTGCCACATGCTGAAATATACATCTGTTCCCAAGACTACGTGAAAGGATTTTTGGGATTGAACCTGGGTGTTAAGTGAACCTTCGATGGTTCTGAATTCGCGGTAAAAAGGGGGTTGGTAATACAAGCCTGTAGAAAATCGATAGCTTAAATTCCTTCTTATGATTTTGTTGTTTTTTACCATATAGGCCCTTGGATAATAACTTAGGGAAAGCCTTGGTGTGACGAAGAACTCGTTGTTTACGGAAGTGTAACCCGTACGTGTTCCTATGCTGATGGCTACT
The DNA here is from genome assembly GCA_945882095.1 of Chryseobacterium gleum. Lineage (GTDB taxonomy): Bacteria > Bacteroidota > Bacteroidia > Flavobacteriales_D > Crocinitomicaceae > UBA952. The sequence goes on along the minus strand of CAMCWF010000001.1, from coordinate 14,613 downwards.
TTGGTTGCTGTTTCACGAAGGGTGTCGGTGAAGTATTTCAAGGATTTAACGCCGTTTATTTTCATTTTCTTCGAACGGGTAACAATTTGTCCAAGAAGGGTTTTTGAACGGCTATAATCCCATTGTGAATACCCAGTAAATTTATGGTTTGTAAGTGCCAAGGTACTTTTCAAGGTTTCATAAAGTTCCACCTCATTGGTATTGCTTTGTGGCACGCTGTATCCCGCCGAATCTAACATTTTCCATTCGCTGATCCTGTCGTTGAAAATATCAAGTTCATAGCCAGTGCCCCATTTCACTGCTGAATAGACAAACCTTTGATGCGAAAAATCAGTGTAGTCTTTTCTAAACACATGCGAACCTTCATGATAGGCATTGTAAACAAAAGCATTGAGTCGGTTTCTGGCATGGTTTAGAAAGGTTCCGATGCCCAAGACCGCGATGGAATCTCCATAGGTTTCTTTAGAAGGATCTGTTTCCAATTCATTGATGTAGTATTGGCCTTGAATGTCAAAATACTCTCGTTCATCCGAACGAAAGCCTGTTAGGTAAAAGTCAATGTTGGTTTTTTCGTTGGGGCTGTATTTCAAAGCCGTTCCGAGCATGGCTGTTTGAAACCGCGTACTTTCTCTGCCATCAAAATAGATTCGAAACGAATACGCCTCATTGGCTGTACCAAAATCCGTTTGAGAGGTTTGGGGTGCGAAACGGTAATTGTTCGAGGCAAAATGTCCGAGAATCGACCATTTTAACTTTGGGGTAAGTGCATAATCGGTTAAGAATTGTCCGTCTGCAAAAACCGGGTTGTAGGCGCCTTTGGTAGGCAGTGAGTTTAACAAATAACCATTCGCCCGGTAACGCGCACCTACGAGATAGGTGAACTTTTTTCCAAGGCTTCCTTCCACGTGACCTTCTTCACTGAGCAGCGATAAGGCGACGGAACTTCGAAAAGAGGTCGGGGTTTTGTAATGGATGTCTAATACAGAACTTAAGCGATCTCCATATTGTGCATCAAAACCACCGGCAGAAAATTTTACGGATTCCACCAAAGCAGAGTGGATAAAACTCATTCCTTCTTGTTGCCCTGAACGGGTTAAAAAGGGACGGTAGACCAAGAATCCATTTACATATACCAGGTTTTCATCGTAGTTTCCTCCGCGTACATTGTAGTTGGAAGTAAGTTCATTGTTGGAAACCGCAGGTTTGGTAAGGGTGAGGTATTTTTCTACACTGACCATTTGTTGTAGGTCTATTTTTGGCATCTCAATCAAATCAAATGGGTCGTCCTTGATTCTTTGTAAAACAACGGTTTCACTTGATTGAATCTGGAAAAGCACCGCAGGTAGCTGTTGGGACAAAGATTTGTTAACGACGAACTTTCTTTTTTCTGTAAAAGACTGGTATTTATAAACGAGGAACAAGGTGTCTCCAAAAGACTTTTGAAAAACATAACGTCCTTTTTCATTGGTAGTCAATGTAATCGACGGGTCATTTTCTAAGGAGATTTTAACGTCAATGAGCGGCTTTCCTTTCTTATCTACACAGATTCCCTCTACCGTTACGGTTTGAGCAAAGCTGAAAGCGACAAGGGAAAGTAAAAATGAAAGGGTAACTAACTTCACGAAACAAAAGTAATCGAAACGAACAAGTTGTTCAATTATTTTTAATTCAGTGGAAATTCCAATTCTTTATTAATCCACCTGATGTATTTATTAAATCGAATATATTTTATATCTTTGTGCCCCTAAAATGGAGGTTGTAGCTCAGTTGGTTAGAGCGTCGGTTTGTGGTTCCGAAGGTCGCGGGTTCGAGACCCGTCTTCCTCCCAAAAGTCCCAATTAGGGACTTTTTTTATACCTTTAACTTTCAATAAAAACACATGCGATTTTTATATCTTTCATTGATTTGTTTACTGCTCTGTGGCTGTAATGAGGCTACTAAAGAAAATAAATATGCCTCTAGCATCGTGGCCAATGAAGAAAATGAGAAGGAATTGTCATCAAAGTTATCAGATGTGCAAGCGGAAGAAAAAGAGCGGATGTCAAACCTTACCCTGGTCGCATTTGACCGCCTGAAACATGATTTTGGCGACATCAAGGCAGACGCGGATTATACAACAGAGTTTACCATTAAGAATACTGGAAAGAAGCCATTGCAAATTTTTGATGTAAAAGCTTCCTGCGGTTGTACCGTGCCGAAATGGAATAAAAACCCAATTGCTCCCAATGGCTCGGATAAAATCAAGGTAACTTTTCATCCCAAGTCGACGCAATTGGGTGGACAGAACAAAACGATTTCCGTACTCACAAATTCAAATCCGGGCATTGTCATATTGGAAATCCTTGCCAACGTAGAACCCTAAGTAATATGAAGATACATACAATTGAAACAGGATTTTTTAAGTTGGATGGTGGTGCCATGTTCGGTGTGGTACCCAAAACATTATGGCAAAAAACAAATCCTGCTGATGAAAACAACATGTGTTCATGGGCTTTGCGTTGTTTACTTGTTGAAGATGGAAACCGTTTAATACTCATCGATACGGGCATCGGGGATAAGCAATCTGAAAAGTTTTTTTCACATTATTATTTGTTTGGATCGGACAGGCTTATGGGCAGCATTCGAAAGTTGGGTTTTCATGAGGACCAAATCACCGATGTTTTTATGACCCACCTACATTTTGACCATTGTGGCGGAGGCATTGCTTGGAATGATGCTAAAAATGGTTATCGTCCTGTTTTTAAGAACGCAACGTATTGGAGCAATGAAAAGCATTGGCAATGGGCTGTGGCACCGAATCCAAGGGAGAAAGCTTCCTTTTTGTCGGAAAACATCTTGCCCATTCAAGAAAGTGGACAGTTGAAGTTTATTTCACGCGATGGGGATTTTGTTACCAATGCCTTTCCAGGTATCGATGTGTTGTTTGTGGATGGGCATACGGAAAGCATGATGATCCCTTTTCTAAGGTACAAGGATAAAACGGTGGTTTTCATGGCGGACCTTTTGCCGAGCGTTGGACACATCCCTTTGCCCTATGTGATGGGTTACGATACAAGGCCGTTGATCACGCTCACCGAAAAAGCTAAATTTCTCGAAGAAGCAGCCGCAAAGGAATATGTTTTGTTTTTAGAGCATGACAGTGTCAACGAATGCTGCACCCTACAAATGACCGAAAAGGGAATCCGCTTGCGGGACACCTTTGGTTTGAATGAAATCCAATGAAAACGCCCCACGACATCGTTTCTTTAATGCTTCTGGAGGATGCCTACAGTCGATGGTTGGGATTGGATCTTTTGGAGATTTCGGCAGGGAGCTGCTTGCTTGAATGTCGAATGGAATCAGAAATGTTAAATGGATTTCAAAGGGTTCATGGTGGGATTACCTACGCTTTGTCCGATTCTGCAATGGCTTTTGCTGCCAATGCACATGGATACAAATGTTACAGCATCGAAACCTCAATCAGCCATACGGCAAGGGTAGAACTTGGTGATGTTTTGAAGGTACAATGCCAAGAACTCCATCGGGGGAAAACCTTAGCACTTTATGAGGTGAAGGTGGAAAACCAGGATGGGCGATTGGTCGCGCATTTCAAAGGAACCGTTCACATCAGTGGGGAACGGTGGTAACCAATTAAAGGGTTCCTGCGCCTGAGGAAAAAAGTAAGTCACAAGCGTTTGCCGTTCCATTGCAATCTTCGGGTGCGCTAAGTGTTTATGAATACACCAACTTTTCAAGCCCTTTATTGTTTGTAAACTGGTTCAGGAATTAGTGGCTATGACGATTTTTTTACGGTTAACATGACCCGTCAGATCCTTGGACAATAAAACTAAAAACCCAATAAACGCAACCGATTCATACACTTATTCAATCACTATGATTTGTGTTGCTTTTCGTTCATTTCGAATGAAATAAATCCCAGGGAGCACATCCAATCTCAAGCGGTTATCGGCTAAGGTACCTTTCCATAATGCGCGTCCATTCATATCTACCAAGACCCATTTCCCATAGGGTAATATGAGTTCCTCTCCCCGATGCAACACCGTCGGAGATGGTGATTTAGTTTCATCCTCTGTGAGTCCCCCCGTGAAAACGGTCAAATTCACAGTAACTAAACTATCACACCCTTGTATGGTACTCAATGTTTGTGTAAATGAACCTGAACTTGTGTACATCTGACCATTCCATGAAAACGAACTGGTAACGGTGGTGTCAAATACCGTTAAAGGCGCCGATTGATTAATTACTATATCCCATAAAACCAACGAATCACAGCCATTTACATTCGATAATAATTCGGGAATAATACCTGAATTCGTATAGGTTTGTCCGCCAATAATCACTGAATCACAGCTGCTTATCGGTACCAACACCGTATCACCTTGCGTTAAGTTGAACTGAATGTTCAGAATGGAGTCGCACCCGAGATGGTTGGGTAAAATCTGTTGATACGTACCACTCTGGTTATACGTTTGTCCGTTCAAGGTTAAGGGAATGCATTGCGAAAACTGCAAATTACTTTGTGTATTCGATAAAATGGTCAATTGCAAAGTCACTACGGAATCGCAACCCGAGAGGGTTTGTCCTTGAAAAGTATAATTTCCTGATTGTGTTAAGACCTGACCATTCCAATTCAAGGAATCACAAGCGCTCAAGGTTTGGTTCACGGTATACGTCGGAACCACCTGAACCTGTGCGGAAGATGTTGGTCCATTTCCACAGGCATTCGTTGCCGCAACCTGAATATTGATCAATGAAACTCCGGCTTGAGGAGTAATCGTTAAGGCAGGTTGTTGGGTTGTTGAATTCACGCCATTTACCGTCCACTGGTATCCTGTTGCCCCTTGCACATTGCTTGCGTTGAGCGCTATCGTGTTTTGGTTGCTGCAAATATTCTGAGGGAAGTTTCCAGTTTGCGGTGCGTTAATTGGCGCACTAATTACGTTAACCGTAACCGCCAAGCGCGTTTGTGATTCTTGTCCTGAGACCGTTTGCGAAGCATAATAGGTAGTTCCATTTACACAGTTTGTTGCATTGGATAAGGGAATACCCCCAGAAGCGTTGGCGTACCATTGAATGCCAGAGCCTGTTACTTGGAGCTGATTGAGTGTTGCACCCGCACACACGGTTTGTGGTGAATTACCTGTAGGTGGTGCAGTAACCGGAACCAAGGTAAATGTGGCTGAGGAAATCCCACGGTTTGTATTTCCATGATAAGCATAAGAAAAGGTATTTGAACTCGCTCTGGCCCAAATGAACGAAATAGAACCTGGAGCAGCTGTAAATACATGGTCGTTTGCGTCTCCCGTATTTAGCGCACGCGTTGCGATTACGGTTCTTACTCCTCCCGCGACTACGTTTGAACCAATGGTCCAATGCTGTTGAGCATCCGTAACTGGCGCTGAATAACCTGAGAGATATGCATCAAAATTAGTCAGTGTAGCAGAACTGTGAACGGCTGCCACATCGGTACCAGCAGCCATCGATCCTGCATTAAAACCCACAGCAAACCAACGGGCAGAAGGACCTGTCAGGGTCATGGTAACATTTGCTCCGACATCTAATTTTACAGACATTGCCAATCCAGCCGTGCTAGACAATGTAACGGTACCTGTAGTGTAGGTTTGAGCAAACGCTGTTAGGGAAACAAGCAATAAAAGAAATGAACTAATTTTTTTCATGCGATTTAAAGATAGTGGTAAGACGTTCGTCTTGATAGAACAATAATAAATCCTTAATCGTTCGGCCTTTTTGATCGGGCATTTTCAGGTTCGGATTTTTCGAAAGTAGGAGGTCTACCATTTCATAGCGTTTGAGGCTCATGGCCATGTGCAAAGGGCTACCAAATTGTGAAAACTGGCAGGTATCGTCTGGAGAAACTCCTTGATCTAAGACAAATGAAAGCATTTCTAAATTGTTTTTAAAAATGATGCCATAAAGTGCCGAGCCTTCAGCCGCGCAATACCTGATATCTGCACCGCGCTGTGCAAGTAATTTTGCGACGTCATTATTTCCACGATAGCATGCCAACACAAAGGGTGTGATCCCGCGCTCTGACAAACGGTTTACTGAGGATGGGTCCTTATCTAATAGGACGTTCATGGAATCAACCGTTCCGGTTCGAGCAAGCTCATGAACGGTTTGAGAAAATCCAAAAAAAGGAAGGAGGAGTAAAGAGAGTATCAACAACTTATTTTTCAAAATCATAATCGTATAACCAATTTTCAAAGCAATTGTTTAAAGATACTGTTTTGTAACATTATCCAATTGATTTTGGCGCTGTAAATTAACCTATTCTTAATCTTCCTGTCTTTAATCAAAGAGCTTCCCTAATGAACCGCTTTAGTGTTTGTTAATCGGTTTAGGTGTTAGTGGGCGATGACGATGTTCTTACGGTAAACGTGACCCTTTATAAGTACCTCGACCACATTGGATGCTTCATAGCGTCTTAATACATCAATGAAGATGATGTGCCCTTTTAATTATGGCGCTAAAATCAAGGATTTTCTATAGGTACCGCTTGAAAGGATTGCTTCGAAGGTGTAATTACCTGCCGGAAGATGTGACAAGGACAGCGAGAGTACGTTTTTCTGAGGAAATGTATGGTATACCAATTTACCCTGTTCGTCCATCACGCGTAGAGTTTGAATGACTTCCTCCGCATAGATTTCAACCTTACCCTTACTAGGATTTGGGAATAGGATGAATGGATTAAGGAAGGATTCCTCCACCTTGTTTACACATTCCTGCACATGTATTTGATAGGTTGACGTAGTTTGCTGCTCCGTTAAATGATCTATTACGTTACACGTGTAAACATTCGATTGTAAGGGATTAACCGTGATCTGATTTTGAGTTTCCCCGTTGCCATCCCAAAGAAAGCTTAAGGAATCTGAACCCCCAGAAAGCACGGCAGAAAGGGTCATTGATTCTCCAAGACAAAGGGTGTCGATGATGTTTATCGACGGAATATTTTTCTTGAGAATGGTAAACTCGTCTTGAATGGTTCCATTTGAACGCAAATACTTTCCGTCCAAACGGTTTCTATACACATCCATAATAAAAGAGCCTGTCACTCCAGCACCATTGTCATCGTAGCAAAAAACAGGGTGGTTCATGGTGCCATCAGAGTTTTCACTACCTGAATTCCCGCATACCACGTATACTGAGCCGTCGTGCTGTTGGTTGAATTTTTCTTTAACGTAAGGTGTTCCCATAGCCATTGAACCATTCGTTCCATTGACCAGTTGCGTAGCCGGATTCCAAGAGCTACTATTTCCGTAGTGGTTTTTAATTAAAAAACTTCGTTCGAACACATGGCTGTGACCGCAGAGAATAATGTCCACGTCGTACGATTCTAAAATAGGCACCACATCTTCTCTCATGGTTTTCATTACAAGCTCTTGAGCCCCATCAGAATCGTGCGATCCTTTAGAGTAGGGCGGTTGGTGGAAATACGCAACGGTAAAATCGCTGGTGCTTTGGGACAAATCATCATGGATGTAGTCAATCATTCGTTGAACACCCGTTCCAGTATTCAAAAAATCGTACACTTCCGAGTTCAAGGAGATAAAATGAACGTTCCCGTAATCAAAAGAGTAAAACACCTCAAGATTGGATGGATAGCCTCCTGCTTCAGCCTGTTCTGGAACATCCACGATGTCGTAGTATGGTCCTTGGTGGTCTTCGAGCGGAATGTTAGAATAAGGAATACCTAGGAAAGCACTTTCCGCCCAAATCTCATTGTAATCGTGATTTCCTGGTGTGGGCATGAAGGGCAACCACGAAAAAACATCCTTAAATCCTTCCAAACCAAATACCTTGCTTTGATACTCAGTGTCCTTTCCATCATTGTATACGTTGTCGCCCAACCATAACCACACGTTTGTATGCTTATTTCCGGCCCATGTTAAGTACGAATTTTTTACAGCAATTTGCCCAGCATTTCCCTTGCCGAAGTCACCGATGGACCATATGCGAATGGAATCTTGGGAGCCAATAACGGGAGCCGTATAGAAAAAATGTTGGGCACTTCCGCCGCCATACACCGCTAGATCGCCAACCGCGTAGTAATATTTGGTATAGGGTTGCAACCCCGTTACTTGGACCGAATGGTTTATGTTGTTGTTATTGCCAATAGCTGATTGATTTAATTGTGTTGAGTCTGTCCCAAACCAAACAGTTGAATTTGTAGCTACGTTTGAACGCCACATTATGACAATGCTATTGTCTGTTGGGGTTTGTAAATAGGGTCCGCGAATAATCGTTTGGGTGAATCCGACTGAGGTAAGGAAGAAAAAGGCAACAAATAGAATTTTCATTTTCCGAAAGTAGCCTACGTTCTTGAATTTAAAGTTAACCTAACAAAAACCTTAATTTAAGTTTTGGAACACGATTCGATTCGAAACTGAACATGCCATCAGTGTTTAAAAAGGACGTGCTTTGGGGGGTATGGTGAATTGTTTAGTAGGGGTAATCTAACATGCGGGAATCACAACCCTCTGCATCATTTCTGTTTTTTTGCCAGTTTCACTTCAAAATTATCCAAATCCCCTTTTACGCTAACGTAAACGAATTTTGTTTGGTCATTTATGCCCACAAACTCTGTCGATTCAACATCATCGCCCTTGTCCTTTTTGTTTTTTGATTTAAACAGTTTGTTTCTTGCGACTTCCTTGATCATTGACATTGGAATTCCGATGTGATAATCCATGTCCATTTTGTTGGTTAATGCTTGTTTACCCTCTATCTTCAAATAACCCAAACTGGAGTTAATGACCATCCTAGGTATGGTAATGTTGCCATTTTTAAGAACAAACTCATTGGTAAGGGTGTCAAAACGAACACTGGAAACACTTTTATCTTCGAAATAACTGGCCAAATCCATCAAAGGTGCATAATTATCAAGACGTCCTTTGGTTAACTGCATGTTAATCTTTAGCTCCGAGTCTTCTAATTTGGGAACCAAATCAGCATGTAAATGAATTTTTCCGGAGAGTGTCCCTTCCATGAAGCCATGAACGTTTTCTGAGACAAGATGGTCTTGCCCTAAATTATCAAAACGTACCATGAATTTATCTAAGTTAAGGTGATGAATAACCAAATCGGGTGCTAAATAAATGTGTTTTTTGTCTCTTCCACTAAATACTGCATGTCCCGAAATCGATCCTTCTGCGGTTGTTACCTTGATTTTATTTAGCTCGATGTGGTGATCATCAAACACCCTGACATCGACGTGTACATTTTTTAAATCGTAAGCATCGTAATGAAAACTTCCAATGTTAAGTACCGCATCTATGTTAGGAAAGCTGTAATCATATAGGCTCATTGTTTTGTCGTGTTCCGATCCATGCAGACTTGGTTCTTTTTGCTTTGATGGCAAGATCAAGGAATTTAAATCGAATGTCTTTGAGGACAGCGTAATTTTATTTCTGTGTTTGACATCCGTTAAATGATAATCTCCGCTTACGTGAATGTCTGAGTGCCCGAGTTTACCCCCTACTTGATTCAATGTAATTCGATCATGTTTATAGCTCACTTGACCTGAAAAAGCGCTTAATGCGATGGGATGTGTATTTGTCTTCCCATTTAACTTATCCAATGTTAGGTCGATGCCTTCAAAAACACTGTGGTGAAAATGGATCCTCGCATGGGATTTTATCCACACGTTAGACAAAACCTCATTTTTGTACGATGGAGGAAGGAAGTTATTGCCATTGTAGGTAAGTAGTTCGTTTAATTTTAATTGCTTGGCATTAAATTCAAACAGTGCGGAAGCATTCCCATTTAAATTAGGTTGAAACCAAAAGTCATAGTGATGCAGCGTACCATTCAACTGAAAATCGGAGTGATCAATAAATCCGCTCAGGTGATTTAGCGTAAGGTCTAAGGGATCAATTTCAACCTTTGCATTCAAATCATGAATTGCGTGGGTGTAATGCTTAAATTTTGCAAACCCGTTAATCAACTCAAAGGTCCCTTCAGGAAGGTATTTCGATGTACACAAAGATTTTGCATTGGTATTCATTTTTACGGTAAAGTGCAGGTTACTAACTTGTTCATCCACCTGTAATGTTGTATCAAAGGCAGTGAGTTCTTTTAAATCCATATGCTTTGCTCGTACATTAAGCATTGCAGTTAGGGGTTGATTGGATTGATGAATGAGCGCTGGAAGGTCGCTGAGCATTCCAGACATTGTAAGGTCGGAATGTCCATATTTTAGGGAGAAGTTGCTTAGTGATACGTTGTGTCCTTGCGCAGTTGCCGATAAATTTAATTGATCAATGGGAAAAGGAATACCGGGTACCTTCGCATGGAAGTCCTTTACAACCAATCTCGAATAATACGCTTCATTTAGGCGTTTCAAACTTAACTCCGGATGGTTAAGATCAATGATGTCATGGAAATTCATTTGCAAAGAAACATTTCCCCTCAAGTCTTTTATTCCCTTTGGTTGTAAAAATTTACTCCAAAAATCCAGGTCAAATTTTGAATTTAACTTGAGGTCTACCTCGGGATTTAGAAAATTTTTGACCACCAACGAAGCGTCGAAAGAACCAATTTCAGGCTTGAAGTGCATTTGGGTCATTTTAAAAATCATACTGGACATATCGTTTTTGGGTCCATTCGAAAAATAGCCGTTGAAAACGATGTCCTTCATTTTCTTTTGGTTATTCAGGTTCTCTAAAAACCCTTCCTTGCAACCAAAGTGTGCTTCAATGTGCGGTTGTTTTCCCTGTGCAGTACTGCCTTTAACTGTTGCATTGAAAAATATCTTTCCTTTGTTGTTGTAAGCCATTAATGACGAGGCTAAAGATGGGGGGGCAAATGCCAGGAACAAGTTAAAATCTGGTTTGTGGCCTTTAATTTTAAAATTTACATCCGCCGTTTTGTTCAATAATATTTTGCCTTCGAAATCAAAAAGTGTTTTTTCAAAGGCTATGGTGGTTTGATTAAAATCTAGGGTGTTCTTTTGTTTAACGTACCTAAAATCTGTATTGAAGTTGATGTGTTTGTTTCTAAAAAACGTACTGTCTTTCCCCTTCAAAACACTCAGGATAAAATCTGTTTCCAGTGAAAAGTCGATGTGTTTTGCGTTGGATTTGAATGCAGATTTGGCCTTTTTAATATAGAGGTCCACCTTTAAACCTGTTGCTTCGTTCCTTTTATTGATGTCAATGTTCTTTAAGACAATTGACTTTAAGTCCAAGTGTAAATCTTGTTCGGCTGATTCCGTGGGAACCTTTGAGGTCAAGGCATTTGCCAAATTAATTGAGCCGTCTTTGTGTTGTATAATATCTATGGCACCCTCATTCAATGAAATGCGACTAATGTTGAAATTACCACTTAGAATATCTACCAAGGAGAATCCAACATATACATCTTCAACATGAAGCAACACACTGGCATTCCGATTTTTGCTTTCATACACTTTTACATGTTCCAGGTCAATCGAAATGTTCGGAAAAGTAGCAAAAGGTGCAACGTGACTTCCATGGATGCTAATTTTTCCATTAAAATCTTTGTTCGCATGTTTGAGTGAATATTGAACAATGTCATCTTGTTTCAAATAAACGATTAAAATGAGTACTGCAAACAACAGGGTTGGAAATCCAAACAAGATGAGAAGCAATCGTTTAATCGATTTTGAAGTAAACTTAGATTTAAACCATTGCTTAAGTGCCATGAGATTGTTAGACTGTTACACAAAAATACTCAACCCAATCATAAATTTGGACAAAGAAATTTATTTTATTGGGAGAATTCAAAAAAACGACTTAATTTTGTCTCCGCTTTCAAGTAAGCACACGTTTTTCAAATATCGCTGTTGCGGTAGTCAGAAATGACAGAAAATACGGTTTGGTAGTTCAGTTGGTTAGAATACCTGCCTGTCACGCAGGGGGTCGCGGGTTCGAGTCCCGTCCAGACCGCGAGGTCAAAACCTTAAAACCCTTGTAAATCAAGTATTTACGAGGGTTTTTTTATTTACAATAGCCCTATCTGTAAAACATTCTGTAAAACATTTTATCATATGAGAGTTTGGAGTTCATTATACAATACATCACATTCAGCCCTCTCAATGTCATTTAAAACCGTTGTTTTTCTAACCTCAATATAGAAAGCCATTTGATAGAAAGATGTTTTTATTTCTTCCAAAGATTTGTTGTGTCCCTCATTTATTTTGTCATAAACTCTCTTGTATTCGTCAAAATTGGAATCGATTCCATTATTTAATTGAAATACAATGCGTGTAAATACATCCTTCAGGATTGTATTTTTTTTATAATCTTCCATAACCTTCAATTTAATTACTACCATCCTTAGCATCAAAGAAACCATAAATCAACTCTGATGGAATATGATTTAATCTTGGATTCATTCTACAAGCACGAAAGAAACAATACTTTTTAAATAGTTTCTTGATTTGACAATCTGATACATCCATCTGGGCTCCGATGAATTCCATTAAAACTTTATACTCCTTTATATTTCTTTTAGTAATATCAAGGTCTACTATCTCATGTTTATAAATGACGTGTAAACGAATGAACTCTATGTCTAATACCCTGTTGTCTTTCATTGCTATACTTTTGATCGCAGGGCAACGGGATTGAGCTGTTTTTATTACATTTTTTCTTAATGTCTATAAAAATGAAAATAAACTTCAAATAATGAGATTTGAAGCAATCCATAGGCACTTAATCATGCAGCTTAACTCTAAATCCTTTTATTTGGCAAATTCTAGGCCGAATCACTCCTGAAGATTTCGCCTTTCTAAAACAATTGCTTTTACCTATGTAATTAATGAAAGTAATTCATTTCTATTCCAAAACATAAAAAAATGAGGACATTTGTCAACATATTTTATGTTGTAAGCCATAAACATTTTATATCTTTGAATAATATCGTTTGAAAAACTTTAGTCACTTATGAAGGTCATAAAAAGTAAAAAAATAATTAGTATTATTGATGAAATAATAGATCAATACGCGTACGCTGATAAGTCAGACAGGCCTTGGATTATAGGTTTTAGTGGTGGTAAAGATTCAACAGTTCTACTAACACTCGTTTGGCTTGCACTAGAAAAAATTAGGACTGAATTCGAACCGCCTTTTCAATTAAAGCGTCCTGTTTATGTCGTTTGCAACGATACAATGGTAGAGAATCCAATAATTGAAAATTATGTTGATGATGTTCTTGCTAAAATTAGTGAAGCAGCAAGAGATCAAAACTTACCAATTATTGTTCAAAAAACGACTCCAAAATTAGACGAAACATTCTGGATAAATGTAATTGGAAAAGGTTATCCTGTTCCAAATAACGCATTTAGGTGGTGTACCGATAAATTAAAAATACGTCCCACTTCCAATTTCTTATTAGAGCAGATTGATGAAAAGGGAGAAGCTATTGTCCTTCTAGGGACCAGATACGATGAAAGTCAAAATCGTGAAAAAACGATGCGCAAACATGAGGTAACAGGAAGTCGATTATCTAAACATCAAACAACTGGCAATACATACGTTTATGCACCAATTCGAGACCTTCATTTAGAAGAAATTTGGTATATTATTAATTCAGTTAAGTCTCCATGGGGGTTTGACAACTCGATTTTATTTAAAATTTATTCCGACGCAAGTGCTGATGATTATGAATGTCCTACTGTAGTCGTTAATAAAGAGCATGGTTCATGTGGTCAAAGTCGGTTTGGATGCTGGACTTGCACTGTAGTCAAAAATGATAAATCAATGACTGCTCTTGTGTCAAATGGTCAGGAATGGATGCAACCGTTAATGGATTTTAGAAATAGATTGGTTGAAAATAGAAATTTGACGGAAAATCGATCAGAAACCAGAAGAAATGGACAAGAAGCGGTTAGAGAAGATGGGTCTCATAATGGGAGCTATTTACCTCATTACAGATATTCTATTTTAAAAGATTTATTGACCATTCAAAAAATGGTACAAAAGGAAAAACCTTTTGTTACCTTGATTAATAATCAAGAGTTAATCGCAATACAAGTTATTTGGACACGTGATGGGATTTTTGAATATAGTGTTGGTCAACTATATAAAGAAATTTACAATAAGGATATTAATACAAGTAGTATTAAAACACTTGATGATACAGAAAGAAGAATATTACGTGAAGTTTGTCAAGATAATATGGAATACTATGACTTAATTGATAATCTGATTACACTTCAAGAAACAAAAACGTTATTGATATCTAAATATGGTTTGCATAATGATGTTGAAAACAGAATTGAATCTTTTGTTAAAGACCAAGGTTTATGAAAATTCACAAAATAAATTTAACTGACTTTAGAATTTACAAAGGAGAAAATATTATTTCCTTTAACCCAAATTCCGAGCGAAATATAAGTCTAATAGCAGGACGAAATGGTTACGGCAAAACTACTTTTCTAACATCCTTAATTTGGGTCTTTTACGGCAAGATGATGTCTGAAGTTGAAGACAAATACCGCAATGATATTAAAAGTGTAGGTGGATATGACAGGTTTTTAAAAACACTACTTAATAGCGATGTCAAAAGTGAGTATGAGAATAAATGAATTGATAAAGCAAAGTTATCGGGTGAGATAGAGTTGCGAGATAT